>JBFXBD010000035.1:0-58067 GCA_050183625.1 Gammaproteobacteria bacterium | reverse complement strand
TTGACTCAGCTCTACAGCCAGCGCTACGGGACGGTGCCGATCGTGCGCGCCACCGGCGGGCTGATCGACACGGTGGCTGATCCGCTCGTCGCCGGCGAGGATGCGACCGGCGTCCTGTTCGGGCCCGCCGAGCCCGAGGCGCTGGCCGGGGCGGTTGGCCGCGCGCATGTGTTGTTCAACTCCGACCCCGGCGGCTGGCAGCGGATGATGATGGCCGGGATGGCGCGCGATTTCGGCTGGGATGGTGCCGCAAGGGCCTATGTCGATTTGTACCGCCAGGTGTCCTACCGGCGCACGGCGTCGCGCTGATCCGCGCCACCCGGGCGGCGGGACAGCGCGATGAGGAACGCGGCGCATGCGGCGGTCAGCGACGCCGAGGTCAGGAACGCCGCCTGCGCGGAGACGGCCTGCCACAGGATCCCGAATACGAGCGCGCCGGGCAGGGCCGCCAGGCTGAGCGCGAGGTTGTAGATCCCGAACGCCGTGCCGCGCAGTTGCGCAGGTGCCATGTCACCGATGAGCGCGCGCTCCGCGCCTTCGGTGCAGGCGAGCGCGCCGGCATAGGCCAGGAACAGGATCCAGGTCTGCACGGCGTTGCCCGGCGCAAAGGCGATCGCCGCCAGCAGCAGCACCCGCGCGCACCAGCCTCCCACCACCACCGGCAGGCGTCCGATCCGGTCCGATGCCGCGCCGGCGAACATTGCCAGCACGGCCTTGACCACGTGCGCCGCCGCCCACAGCAACGGCACATGCAGCACCGGGACCCCATGCCCGTTCGCCCACAGCACCAGGAACGCTTCGGGCACGCTCGCGAAAGCCAGCGCCGCAGCCGTGACCACCAGCGCGCGCAGGCGGCGATCGAGCATCGACCAGCGCAGCACGGGCCGCGTTTGTGCGACGACCGGTTGCCGGTGCTCCACGCCGGCGATCAGCAGTGCCATCACCGCCAGGCCGGGCAGCACCGACCACAGGAACACCTGCGCCAGATCCAGTCCGCTGCCGAGGGCCGCGAACGCAAGCAGCGGACCGACCACCGCCCCGGCGTGATCCATGCCGCGGTGAAAGCCGAAGGCGTGGCCGCGGCGGCGCTCGTCCACGGCCGCGGAAATCATGGCGTCCCGCGGCGTCGTCCGTATCCCCTTGCCGATCCGATCCAGGACCCGCAACGCAAGAACGAAACTCCATCCCAGCGCCAGCGCGATGAGCGGCCGCGCGGCGTTCGACAGGCCGTATCCCGCGACCACCAGCCGCTTGGCGTTCCAGCCGCGATCGGCCAGCCAGCCGGCGACGAGCTTCAATACGCTGGAGGCGGTCTCGGCCAGGCCTTCGATCAGCCCCACCACCACCGGGCCGGCGCCGAGCGTCGCGGTCAGGAACAGCGGCAGCAGCGGCGTGATCATCTCGCTCGCGCTGTCGTTCAGCAGGGAAACGCACGACAGCACCACCACCACCCGCGGCAGAGCCAGCCGCCGGGCAAGCCAGCCGATCATCCGCGGCGATCCGTTTGTAAATTATCGTTACGGGGAGTCAATGGACTTTACACCCAGCGAGCCGGCTCGTTTCGAACCGCTGAACCCGACGCAACCGCCTGAAACCACAAAAGATATGCAATGTCATGCGAAGCGCCGCACATTTTCGCACCACGGACGGCTTGTTTGAATTTTTTACAATTGACGAGGCCAGAAAGGACAGCGACATAAAAAGCCTAACAAAATCTTTACGTTATGTTCATGGCGCGGCCCTTGCTACGCATACTGCCCGGAAACGATCCCGCGAGCGCATGCGCATGGTTTTCAAGGACGACAGGCACCCGAAACGCCCAAGCAGGCGGGCGCGCAAGAGCAACGGTGCCCGGCGCCTGCCGGTCCTGGGCATCGCCGCGGCGCTCGCCGCGATGCTCTATGCAGCCGGTTCGGATTCGATGGCGCGCGATTTCTCCGCCGCATTGTCCCGCCTGACCGCGGCGGTGGTACAGCCGGCCGGTGGCCATGCCAAGGGTGCCGCGACGGCAACCGTGGGGATCCGCAACTGAACCCGTGCCGGCGCACGGACCGGCGATGACGCGCTAGAATCCGGCGCAGTCCCGGAGCCGCCCCGCGTGCCCCCGCGCGGTCCGCGAAGCCCGGGCCGCGCAACGCCGATTGGACCGCTACCGCAACTACGCCGAGCTCAGTCATCACGAAGCCGAGGGCACAGACTTTCGCGTGCATGTGCGCCACGGGCGCTCGGTGTACGCGATCGTCGCGCCGCACGGCGGGCTGATCGAGCGCGGCACCCAATGGCTCGCCGACGCGATCGCGGCCACGGACCACACCTTCTACGCCTTCGAGGGCCGCAAGCCGCGCGGCAACGCGCGCCTGCACATCACCAGCAACCGTTTCGACGAGCCGCGCGCGCTCGCCGCGGTGGCGCGGGTGCACACGGTGGTCACCGTGCATGGAGCGCGCGACAGCGAGGAAGCCATCTACGCCGGCGGCCGCGATCTCGAACTGCGCGGCGCGTTACTGGAGGCACTGCGCTGCAGTGGTTTCCACGCCGCCGCGGATCCGAGCCCGACCCGCCAGGGGTTGGGGCCGACCAACATCTGCAATCGCGGCCTGTCCGGCCGCGGCGTGCAGTTCGAACTGCCGGTCGGAATGCGCAAGCGGATGTTCGATCTGAATGCCGGCCGCTGGATGCCGAACGAGCGATTCCATAGTTTCGTCGCCGTCGTGCGCACGACCCTGGAAACGCACTGCCGCGTCCGCTCCGAATCACACGCGACGCAATCCTGATCGGCCCGGCCCCAAGCCGCTATAGTAGAATCCGCGCAGCGCGCGGGCCACAGTCTCACGCCTTCGGGCGTGGCAGGACGATGCGGCTGCGCTGCGGGTTGCGGCGGTAGAGGATCGCGACGTTGCCGACGCGCCCGGCAACGGTTGCCCCGGTTGCGGAGCAGATGGCATCGATGCCCGCGGCGCGCGCCTCGCGGTCGCCCACCCTGAGCTTGACCTTGATGAGCTCGTGGTCGCGCAACGCGCCGTCGACGGCGGCGGCGACTGCCGCGGAGACACCCGCGGCGCCGACGTAGACGACCGGCTGCAACGCGTGCGCCCTGGCGCGCAGGAATGCGCGCTGCGCGCTGGTCAGCGCCGGCTGCGTGCCGGTCATTGAGATGCGGCCCCGCCTGCGCCGGGACGCGAAAAAACGAAGTGGAAGACCCTGAACACCCGCATATGAACGATATTACCAGACTGGACAACGCGGCACGCCGTGCACGCCGCGAGGAACTCGGCCGGCGCTACGATGCATTCAAGGCCCGCGGCCTCGCCCTGGACATGACGCGCGGCAAACCCAGCCCGGAGCAACTGGATCTGTCCCTGCCGATGCTCGACTGCGTGACCTCGCGCGACTGGCGCGGCGAGGGCGACGATCCGCGCAACTACGGTGGTCTGGACGGTATCCCGGAGGCGAAGCGGCTGTTCGCCCAGTATTTCGACACCGCGCCCGAGCAGGTGATCGTGGGCGGGAATTCCAGCCTGACGATGATGCACGCGGTGCTGCGCAACGCGATGCTGCACGGCGTGCCCGGCGGCAGTGGCCCGTGGTCGCGCCAGCCGAAGATCAAGTTCCTGTGCCCGAGCCCGGGCTACGACCGGCATTTCACGATCTGCGAGTACTTCGGCATCGAGATGATCCCGGTGCCGATGGACGAGCACGGGCCGCGCATGGATGCGGTCGAGCCGCTGGTCGCCGCTGACGAATCGATCCGCGGCATGTGGTGCGTGCCCAAGTACAGCAACCCGACCGGCGCGACCTACTCCGACGCGGTCGTCGAGCGCCTGGCGGCGATGCCCGCGCGGGCGCCGGATTTCCGCCTGATGTGGGACAATGCCTACGCCGTGCATCACCTGTACGGCCACCCGGCGCCGCTCATGAACGTGCTGGACGCCTGCGCCCGGGCCGGCAATGCGGATCGCGCCTATGTATTCGGTTCCACCTCGAAGATCAGTTTCGCCGGCGCCGGCGTCGCGGCGATGGCCTGCAGCCGCGCCAATGCCGACGACGCCCGCAAGCGCTTCAACACCGAGACAATCGGCCCGGACAAGCTCAACCAGCTTCGCCACGTGCGTTTCTTCGGCGACCTGGCCGGCCTGCTGGCGCACATGGATCGCCACGCGGCAATCATGCGTCCGCGATTCGAGGCGGTGCAGCAGGCGCTCGAGCGCGATCTCGGCGGGCGCAACGTCGCCCGCTGGAGCCGCCCCGAGGGCGGCTACTTCGTCAGCGTGGATCTGCCCCAGGGCTGCGCCCGGCGCGTGGTTGCGCTGGCGGGGGAGGCCGGCGTGAAGCTGACTCCGGCCGGTTCGACCTGGCCGCTCGGCCGTGACCCGCGCGATTCGAACCTGCGCATCGCGCCGTCGTTCCCGAAGGTGAACGACGTGCACGCGGCGATGGAGCTTTTCTGCCTGTGCGCCGAGATGGCCGCTCTCGACGCGATTACCGGCTGAACCTGCGGCGGAGGATGATCGGATGAAGAACCGGGCCAGTGGATTCACCGCCGTGGCGCTCGCGTTGATCGCGGGTATCGCGCAGGCGCAGCAGGGTGTCCGGGCGAGCCTGGACGAGGTGGTGGCCGGGTCGCACCGCAGCGAGGCGAACCGGGCCCGGGACGTTCACCGGCATCCGGTCCAGACGCTGGAATTCTTCGGCGTGCAGCCGGACATGACGGTGGTGGAGGTCTCCCCGGGGGCGGGCTGGTACACCGAGATCCTCGGCCCGCTGCTGCGCGAGCGCGGGCGGCTGTATCTGGCCGGCGCACCGTTGTCGCGTCCGGACATACCCGAGTATGCGCGCCGGATGCAGGGCGCGCTGAACGAGCGCATCAAGGCCGAGCCGCAGTCGTTCGGCAGCGTGGTCGTCACCGAGCTCGATCCGGCGCGGGGCGTGCCGATTGCACCGGCCGGCAGCGCCGACGTGGTGCTGACCTTCCGCAACGTGCACAACTGGATCAAGGCCGGCACCGCGCAGCAGGTGTTCGACACGATGGCCGCGGCGCTCAAGCCCGGAGGCGTGCTGGGCGTGGTCGAGCATCGCGCCCGGCCATCGGCCACCACCGAAGAGATGGGGCGGTCCGGCTATGTCACCGAGGAACAGGTGATCGCCTACGCCACCGCCGCGGGGCTGCGCCTTGACGCGCGTTCGGAGATCAACGCCAATCCGCGCGACACCCGGGACTGGCCCGACGGCGTCTGGACCCTGCCTCCCTCGCTGCGGCTGGGCGACAAGGATCGGGAGAAGTACCTGGCCATAGGCGAAAGCGACCGCATGACGCTGCGGTTCGTCAAGCCGCGCTGAACGCGGCCGAAGATTGTTGACCGCGGCCGGGGCAGCATCGAAGATCGGCCGGTCATGACCGAGCTGAACCGCATACCGCGCGGCAGCGAAGAGCTTGCGCTGCGTGGCTACGATGGTGCGCGCGCCCTGGTTGGCGCGCGCGGTGCGTGCGTGCACCTCACGATCGAGTCCATGCTGCCCGTGGGGCTGGATGCGGTCGTCCACGAGCAGGACACCGCCGGGGTGTTGTGTGGCGCAGACCGGCTCGATCCACCGCGCTCCTCCTACCGGCGCCTCATCGCCGCCATGCTGAGCCAGCGCCCCGCCCGCCCGGGCGCGGTCGTGGTGCGCGAGGGCAGGCCGCTGCGCATGCACGCGATCGTCCACGACCTGGACTGCGATCCGTCCTGGTCCGCGGCCGCGATCGCCGCCGCGCTCGAACTGATTGTGGGCGCGGCGCGCGAGCGGGCGCTCGCGTCTCTCGCCCTGCCGCCGCTTGGTGCGATGCACGGGCGGTTTCCGGTCCCTGAATTCGTCGCATTGCTGCGCGCCGCGCTCGCGCGCAATGCCGTACCGTCGTTGCGCGATCTGTGGCTGTACGCCGATGCGGCGCAGCTGCCGGCGCTGCACGCGGCACTGCGTGCGCCAGGCTGAGCGCCGCCCCCGACAGCGGAGCCTATCGATGCCCAACGACGATTCTTCCGCCGCGCGCCGCGCGGTGTTCGCGATCCTGGCCGCGGTCCTCGCGGTCGCCGGTGCCCCGGCCGGGGCCGAGCCGGAACAATCCCAGGCTGCAACCTCGCGCGAGGATCTCACCGTCGCCGCGCAGGGCGGTGACGCGCAGGCGCAGTTCGAGCTCGGCAGGCTGATGCGCGAGGGGCGTGGCGGCAGGACCGATCCCGCCGGTGCGGTCGAATGGTTCCGGCGCGCGGCCGAGCAGGGCCATGCCGGCGCGCAGTACGCGCTCGGGACCATGCACCTGAGCGGGGAAGGCGTGTTCAAGGACGAGGTTTGGGCGATCAACTGGCTGCGCAAGGCGGCGCAGAACGGCCATCCCCAGGCGCGCAAGGAACTCGCGGCGATCTACCAGGAAGCCGGCCTGCCCGTTCCCCAGTGGTCGGCACCCGTCGCGGCACCCGGCGGCGGCAATCCTCGCGCTCCGCAGGGCTGGCAGGCGCTGGAGGAAGCGCCGCGGCAGGCGGCGCCTTCAGCCGGCGACGTGCAGGCGCCGAAACCCGCCGTTTCCGAGCAGGATCAAGCGCTGGCGCTGGCGGCGGCACGCAGGCACGGGATCGCGGTGGAATTCACGCCCGAGCCCGCGGAGCCGGAATCGCAGGCAGCCGAAGCGGCGGCCGGCACGCAATCCGGGGCCGAGGTACCGGCGGCGCAGGCCGCCGCGCCGGCACCGGCCGGGCAGGAAGAATCCGGGCCCGCGACGGATGCGCCGGCGGCGCCGGCCGTGCCGGAACAGGACGAAGCCGATACCGGGAAGGCAGCCGCGGCGCAGGCCGCCGCTGCCGACGCCCGTCCCAAGGGGCTGGGCAGCCGCCTGCGCGGCTGGTTCGGCGGCAAGCCCAAGGCTGCGGAGCCGCCATCCGCGGCACCTGCGCCGGCGGCTGCAGCGAACGGTGCGGATCCACTGGCCGCGCTGCGCGCCCGTGCCGAAGGCGGCGAGGTCGCGGCGCAGACCGAACTCGCGGCGCGTTACCACTCGGGCGAGGGCGTGCAGGCCGATCCGGCCGCGGCGGCGCAATGGTACGAGCGCGCGGCGAGCTCGGGCGACGCGGGCGCGCAGTACAGCCTGGCGAATCTTTACCTGCTGGGCGAGGGTGTCGAGCAGGACGATCTGCAGGCGCGCGATTGGTATCGCCGCGCCGCGGACCAGGGGCACGAAGCCGCACGCCAGAATCTCGCCAGCATCGAGCGTGCTATCGCCGCCGCCGAGCATGCGCACGGCACGCAGCGGTCCGAGGTCGCGCAACCGGCCCCGGCGCCCGTGGCGGCGCCCGCGCCGATCGAGGCACCGCCACCCGCGCAGGCATCCGAATCCACCCCGGCATCGGCTCCGGCGGCATCCGAGCCCGCCGTCCCGCCGGCGATCCATCAGGCCGTCGATGCGCCGGTCGGCCCGCCGCCGCAGGCGGAACCGGGCATGGCTGCCGGCATGGAGAGCGGACCGCTCGCTGCGCAGCGCGCCGCGGCGCAGCGTGGCGACGCGCAGGCCCAATACCAGCTCGGCAATGCCTACGAACGCGGCAACGGGGTCAAGGCGGACGAGGGCTGGGCGATTACCTGGTACCGCCGCGCGGCGGCACAGGGGCACGCCGGTGCGCAACGCCGGTTGCAGGCGATCTACGCCGCCGCGGGCGTCGCGCCGCCGGCGATCGCAGTTGCCCTCGATCCGGCGATGGTACCGTCGCGGGAAGGCGAACCGGCCGGTTCCGATGCCACTTCCGGGGTGGCCGAAACCGCGCCAGCCGCCGTGCCTGCGGCCGTCCCCGTCGCGGACGCAACGAGCGGGGCGCAGGAGCGCACCGTCGCCGCGGATTCATCCACGGATCGGCCCGCCGGAGCGGCTGTCGAATCGACGGCAGAGCAGGTTGCCGGATCGTCCAGCCCGGCAGCGCCGGCGCCAACGGACACCGCCGCGCCACAGGCGCCGCCGGCGCCCGTGACGCTCGCCGCTGCGACGGGTGAGTCCGAAGAGGACGAGCGCGCCGGGTCCGCATCCGCATCCGCGCAGCCGGACACGACGGCATCGGCTGGCGCCGCGGCTGCAGCGCCGGCCCCGGAGGCAGGGCGTGGCTTCTTCAGCCGCCTGTTCGGTCGCACCGCGCGCGAGCGTGACGCGGCGACCGCAGCCGAAGGTGCAGTAGCGGCCGGCGCAGCCGCCGGCATCGAGAGCGCGTCCAGCGGCGCGCAGGTCGCAGTCGTGGAGGGTTCGCCGGGCGCATCGGAACCGGCGGACGAAGCCGCCGCGCCAGGTGCCGCCATCGATGCGCCCGTGCAGGCCGCGACAGATGCGCCCGACGCCGGCGCGGTGGTGACTCCCGCTGCGTCGCAGACCGTCGCCGGCCAGGCGGCGGAGCAGGCACAGGGAACCGGGACCGATGAGTCTGCACCGGCGCCACGAGCCGCGGATGGCGATGCCGCGGCACCGCCGGCAATCGAGTCCGAACCGCCGGCGCCGGCGCCGGCCGCGACGACCGCCGCCGCGCGCATCGGCGCAGCGGAGGCCGTGGTGGCGTCCGGCGCGGCGGCGCAATCCGTGGATGCAGCCAAGGCACTCATGAAGCAGGGCGACGCCAAGGGCGCTGCGCGCATGTTCCTCGCCCTGGCCGAGCGCGGCGATGTCGCCGCGCAGGCGAACATCGGCTACATGTACTACGTCGGCGAGGGCGTGCGCCAGGACGCCAAGGAGGCGCTGTACTGGAATCGCCAGGCCGCGGCCAGGGACAGCGCCGACGCACAGTACAACCTCGCGGTCGCCTATGCGTTCGGCGACGGCGTCGACCAGAACGAAACCGAGGCGGCGCTCTGGTATCGACGCGCCGCCGACCAGGGGCACGCGGCGGCGCAGTTCAGTCTCGGCCTGTCCTATGCGCTCGGCGAAGGCGTACCGCAGAGCGACAGCGAAGCCACGGCCTGGTATCGCAGGGCCGCCGAGAAGGGCTACGCCGAGGCGCAGTTCAACCTCGGGTACATGTATCGCACCGGCAAGGGCGTGCCTCAGGACAACGCCGAGGCCCTGCGCTGGTATCGCGCCGCGGCGGAGCAGGGATATGCGCCGGCGCAGTACAACCTGGGCTACATGTACCGCTCGGGCAAGGGCGTGACGCGCGACATGGCAGCGGCGGTGAAGTGGTACAAGCTGGCCGCCGCCCAGGGCAATGCGGAGGCGCGAACCGAACTGGCGGCGATCGGCGCCGCCTCGAACTGAGCGCCGGCAGGGTCAGTCGCCGATCAGCGGCAATCGCTGTAGCCAGGACCTGCCTTCGGACGCCGGGATCCAGGCCCGGGCCTGGAAATCGAACGCGAACACCTCGCGCCGGCCCTCGTTGTCGGCCGTGCACAGCAGCCGATCATTGTCGACGCGGTACAGTGCCGGTGCTTCGTCCGCGAGCGCCGGCAGCGCCGGCAGTTCCACCAGCGACAGGTAAAGATCGTTCCACTCGTAGATCCGCAGCCGGTCTCGCGGCGCATTGCCCCGGCCGTTCAGGAGCAGCACCACCTCGGGCTGGCCGTTGCGATTGAGATCGGTCATCGTCGCCGCCGCGATTTCCGCCCGCCGCAGCCCATCCAGGCGCGCCGCCAGTTCGTCGCCGCGGTACACGGTGATCTCATAGCGGCCCTCGGCCGCGGGTTCGCCGGCCTCGACGTCGACCACGAACGTCAACCCATCCTTTTCGAGGCGCTGGTGGAAGGCCGGATTGCCGGCGTCGGCTTGCGCGGTGGCAACCGCAAGCGCCGCGAGCGCCAGCGGCAGGAATGTTCGAATGGTTTTCAATGCATCTCCCGCCGCGGCACGTGGCGCGGCGTCGATTCTAACCAAACCGGCGCTGCCGCTGTGGGGCACCCGGGCGGGAGGCACTCAGTGCGTGGCGATCTCTATCCGCCGCGCGCGGGCATGCGCGTGCTTGCCGATCTCGACGCTCAGGACGCCATGCTCGCTGCGGGCGGCGATCGAGTCCGGATCGGCCTCGTCGGGCAATGCCACGCGCCGCTCGAACGCCCCGTGCCGACGTTCGACATGGCGCGCGAATCCGCGTTCCGTGGCCTGTGCCAGGCGCCGCTCGCCGCGGATCGTCAGCACGCCGTCCTCGACCGTGACTTCGATGGCCGCCGGTTCGATTCCAGGCAGGTCCGCGGTCAACACGAAGCGATCCGCCTCCTCGATGAGATCCACTGCGGGGCGCCAGGCCTGCACGCCCGCGTCCGCACGCGCAGATGAACCAAGCCCGCGATCGCCCCCGGTCGCGGCCCGGGGTGCCCAGCCGATGATTCGCATGTCCGATCCTCCGCCGGGTTGAATTTACAGGGTCGCCGGCCTCCATTAAGGTGGCGGCGCGCAACCGGGTTTCAAGGGGGGAACCGATGGCTGCCGGGGAGCATCCCGAGCTTCATGCGCCTCTGATCGACGCGATGACCGACGCCGCGGCGCTGTTCGGGATCGATTTCGCGTTGCGCAAGGCCAACCGCGCGTTCGTGGAACTCTGGTCGCCTGCCGACCCGGCGCGCGCTCGTGCGCTCGCGTCCGCGCCCGCCGTATTGCAGCCGGTGCTGGAGCGCGCGGCGTGCGGCACCACGGTGCGCGAATGCCTGCGTGTCGACGGCGCGGATCGCATGATCGACCTGTGCGCGTCCCCGGTGCGCGGCGCCGGCGCGGCGGTGACCGCGGTCCTGGTGACGTGCCGCGACGCCGGCGCGCCGCTGCGCGAGCAGGGCCCGGCCCGCAGCGCGGTCGAGCAGGCGCTCGTGGAGAGCGAGGCGCGGTTCCGGCAGATGGTCGACAGCTCGCCCATCCCGCTGGTCATCACCCGTGAATCCGACGGCGTATTGCTGTATGCGAACCCGCGCGCGCGGGAGATCGACGGCATCGTCGCCCAGGCCGACGACGCGCAGTCCGCCGGCGGCTTCGTGGTCGGGCCGGTGCAGCGCCGGCGCTGGGTCGAGCAACTGGTGCGCGACGGCCGCGTGCATGGCGTGGAGGTCGCGGTCCGCAACACCGACGGCAGCGAGCACTGGCTGGTGCTGACTTCCGTGCACACCAGCTTCGGCGGCGAGAGCGCGCTGATGACCCAGTGCGTCGACATCACCGAGCGCAAGCGCGCCGAGTCGGCGCTGGTGCAGAGCGAGTCGCGGTTCCGCGAGATGGTTTCACGCTCGCCGATACCGATGGCCATCACGCGCGAGTCCGACGGCGCATTCCTGTTCGCCAACCCGGCGGCGGCCGAGTACATCGGCTTCGAACAGGACGCATTGCAAAAGGGTACGTCGCGGAGCTTCTACGCAGATCCGCACCTGCGCGGGCAGTGGCTGCGGGCGATGCAGGGCCGGGATCGCGCGAGCGGGGTGGAAATCGAACTGCGCGACGCGCACGGCGAGTCGCGCTGGGTCAGCCTGAACGTCGCGCGGCTGCCCTTCGAAGGCGAGCAGGCCCTGCTGGTGGAGGCCGTGGACATCACCGCGCACCGGCGCGCCGAGGCCGAGCTTGCGCGCTATCGCGACCAGCTCGAGGAACTCGTGCGCCAGCGCACCGACGAGCTCGCCGCCGCCAACCGTGAGCTGGAAGCGTTCGTCTATTCCGTCTCCCACGATCTGCGCGCGCCGCTGCGCGGCATCGACGGCTACAGCATGGTGCTGCTGGAGGAAAGCGCCGGGCGCCTGGACGAGCAGTCCTGCGAGTACCTGCGCCGGATCCGGCGTGCAGCGCAGCGACTGGGCCAGATGATCGACGATCTGCTGCGTTTCTCGCGCAGTGCGCGCGAGGACATGCAGGTGGGCGAGGTCGACATCAGCCGCATTGCGCGCGAGGTGACTGAGGAATTCGAGCGCATCCACCCGGGGCGCGCGGTCGACACGCGCATCGCGCCCGACCTCGTCGCCAGCGGCGACGCGCGGCTGCTGCGCATCGTCATGGAAAATCTGCTGTCGAACGCCTGGAAGTTCTCAGCCACCCGGCCGGTGGCCGAGATCGAGGTAGGCGCACGCACCGTCGACGGCCAGACCGCCTTCTACGTGCGCGACAACGGCGTGGGCTTCGACAAGACGCATGCGTACAAGCTGTTCCTGCCGTTCCAGCGCCTGCATCTGGTCAGCGAGTTCGAGGGCACCGGCATCGGCCTGGCCTCGACGCTGCGGATCCTGCGCCGCCACGGCGGCAACGCCTGGGGTGAGTCCGACGGCGGCCGTGGCGCGACCTTCTGGTTCACGCTGCCCGGCGCCCGGGGTGGTCAGGCGCCCGACGCGGGCCCGGCGGCGAGCGTGGCGTGATCCGCGCGCGGGCTCAGCGCCCGTGCATGAACTTCATGTAGGCGATGCCGCGCGCCAGCGACAGGCGCCAGGCGAGTTCGACCTCGTTGTCGAATTTCGGGTCGAACTCGCGCACGGTGTCGATCAGCGATTCCAGCCACAGGTCGTACATGGGCGGCGGAATGTCCTTCTGCGCGCGGCTGTGCAGCGCCGCGATCCGCTCGACCGAGGAATAGAACGCCGGGGTATTGAACAGGTAGGCGACGTAGTGCAGGGACTTCTCCAACATGGCGATCTGGCGCGTCATGTCGGTGTTGCGGAACTTCTCCTGCACCTGCGGCGAGGCGCCGATGAAGCGGTCGTAGAACGTCTGGATGAACGTCTTGCCGCCCACGTCGCGGCTGATGGCGCGCTCGTAGCTGGCGTCGAACACCTTCTCGAAGTTCAACGTGATCGCCGGGGGCATGGCTGGTTCTCCGTCCGGGCCGCGACTGCGTTGGCATCATACCCTACCGTGGCTAAACTTTTTCCCAGGCCGGCCGTTAAGCGCGGCGGGGTACCGCCCCCAACCAACAGGTATGACTTCATGAACAGGCCCAGGATTTCGGACGATCCCCTCTACCAGCTCCTGCGCGAGGGTGACATCAAGGAATTCAACCGGCGCCGGGCGGCCGGCGAGGCGTGCGTCGTCGCCGGCTGCGACCTGAGCCGGCTCGACCTGCGCGGGATGGACGCGCGCGGGCTGGACTTCAGCGACTGCTACTTCCGCATGTCGGACGTGCGCGGCATCGATTTCCGCCAGTCCCGCCTGGAGGGTTCGAGCTTCGCGGCGGCGAACGTTTCCGGGTGTTATTTTCCGCCCGAGCTGCGGGCCGAAGAGCTGCAGTGCTCGATTGCGCACGGTACCCGGGTCCGCTACTACAAGTGCTGATCTGAGCTGTTCAGTCCCCCACCTTGCGGTGCAGGTGGGGCATGGTTTCCTTCTGGCCCGCCCGGAAATACCTGGATTCGCCGTCCAGCGCGGTGACGTTCTCGTAGACCCCGTCGTCGCGCCTGACCAGCTTGGTGAACCCCGCCGCCTTGAGCTGGGTATCGCTGGTCGGCACCGCGACCCGCACCGGGCCGATGACCTTGCGCACCGGAGCCAGCGGGTCGGTGTCCCCGAGCGGGATCTGCGCCGCGTAGCACAACTCCCCCCAGATCCCGAGCGTGGCCTGCATCGGGTGGCGCACTTCCACCGTCCGGCCGTTGGCCTCGCAGTAGTAGTCGTACAGCGGCACGGCGGCTCAGCGCAGCTCGAACACGGCGTCCACTTCCACCGCCGCGCCCAACGGCAGGGACGCGGCCCCGACCGCGAAGCGCGCATGCCGGCCCGCCTCGCCGAAGACCTGCACGAGCAGGTCCGAGGCGCCGTTCATGACCGCGGGATGTTCGGTGAAATCCGGTCCGCAGGCGACGAAGCCGCCGACCTTCACCACCCGGCGGACACGCTCCAGGTCCCCGTCCAGGGCGCGCTTCAACTGGGCGACGACGTTCAGCGCGCACTGCCGTGCCGCGGCCTGCCCGTCCTCGACGCTCAGATCGCGGCCGACCAGCCCGCGCCAGCCGATCGCGCCGTCCTTCACCGGTACCTGCCCGGCGACCCAGGCCAGCCCGCCGGCGATCACCACCGGGACGTAGTTGCCGCGCGGCGCGGCGGTGTCCGGCAGGACGATGCCGTGGGTGCGCAGGTTCTGTTCGATCGAGGTGCTCATGGAACCTCCCGGCCGGCTCAGATGCCCAGGTTGCTCAGCGTCACCATGATGTCGTTCAGTATCGCCGTGGCGCGCGGGTGCGAGGCCTCGAAATGCTCCACGGCCTCCGTGGCGGCTTCCTTGAGCGAGCGGCGCCGGTGCGGATCGGCGGCTTCGAGGTTGGACTCGATCTCGGCGATCAGGCGCTCGATGCGCAGGCGCACGGCTTCGTCCTGCGGTGCCAGCCCGGCGAGTTCCCGGCGCAGGCGTTCCAGATCCTGGTGCAGCTTTTCGGTGCTCATGGGTGCGATTGCGATGCGGCCTGCGCCCGGATGGGCGCCGCCCGCATTATAAGTCCGAACGCGCCGGCAGGAGGCGCGCCCCGGGCTCAGTTCAGGAACGCGGTCGCCATCGCCAGGAACAGGAAGAACCCCATCGAATCGGTGATGAAGGTCAGGATGACGCTCGACCCGTGGACCGGGTCGCGCCCGGTCCAGTGCAGGCCGAGCGGCACGAAGACGCCGGCCAGCGAGGCGATCAGCAGGTTCAGGATCATCGCCAGCGTCATGACCGCGGCAATGCCGGCGCTGTGGTAGAGCAGGTACGCGACCGCGCCGACGACCGCGCCCCAGACCGCGCCGTTCACCAGGCTGATGCCCAGTTCCTTGCCCATCACCCGCAGCACGTTGGCACGCCCGATCTGTTCCAGGGCGATCGCCCGAATGACCAGCGCCACGGTCTGGTTGCCGGTGTTGCCGCCCAGGCTGGCGACGATCGGCAACAGCGTGGCCAGCGCGACGATGCGCTCGATCGTGCCCTCGAACACGCCGATGACGCGCGAGGCGATGAATGCCGTGAGCAGGTTGACGGCCAGCCAGGGCCAGCGATTGCGCGTGCTGCGCCAGACCGGCGCGAACAGATCCTCGTCCTCGCGCAGGCCGACCTGCTTGAGCAGCTCGTTCTCGGCCGTCTCGCTGATATGGTCGAGCACGGCATCGAACCGCAGCACGCCGGTGAGTTTCTTGTGCCCGGTCACCACCGGCGCGGAGACCAGGTCATAGCGCTCGAACGCCTGGACCGCGTCGCGGGCCGGATCGTCGGTGGTGAACACCAGCGGTTCGCGCACCATGAGCTCGGATACCAGCCGATCCGGGTCGTTGGTCAGCAGGTCCTTCAGCCGCAGCAGGCCCTTCAACTCCCCGCCGCGGTCGACGACGAAGATCTGGTCCACCGGCTCCGGCAGGTCGTCGCGCCGGCGCAGGTAGCGCAGGACCACGTCCAGCGAGACGTCCTCGCGCACCGTGACCACGTCGAGATCCATCAGGGCGCCGACGCTGCCGGGCGGATAGCTCAGCACCTCGCCGACTTCGCGCCGGTCCTGCGAGTCCAGGGCGCTCATGAGCGCCACGACCGTGTCCTTGGGCAGGCTGGGGACGAGGTCGGCGATCTGGTCGGAGTCCAGGTGCTCGGCGGCGGCGACGATGTCGGTCGGCGCCATCGACTCGACCAGTTGGTCGCGGACCGCGTCGGCGAGCTCCAGCAGCACCGCGCCGCGCCGCTCGGCCGGAACGATGGTCCACAGCTCGGTGCGCCGCTCCAGCGCCAGGCGCTCCAGGACGTAGGCGACGTCGGCCGGGTGCATGCGCTCGACCCGGCGCTGGAGCTGCACGAACTGCTGCCGGGCGACCAGGGTCTCGACCAGATCGGTCCGGTCCGGCGCCTGTTTCAGGCTGACGTCCCGCACCAGCGCCTGCTTGTCGAGCAGCTCGACGATGTCGTCGACGGTCGACTGCAGGTTGCGGTGGAACAGGTTGCCTTCCTCGGTGAGCATTCGCCGGCGCCCGTCGCTGCATTTACGTGCCGCACGGCACCGCCCCGCCGGTGGCCGCGCGCCTCGCCGCGGCCACCGCGGGGACGCCGCCGCCGCGCGGCTAGTGTACCCGTTGCGCCGCGCCCGCATCAGCGGCTTCAAGCACGGTTCGACGGTTGCCGTTAACGCTCCCATGCACGGCCCGCGAGGCTCAAGCGCGGCCGTCGCGGGCCGATACCTGAGGCCGGGAGATCGGCTCCTTCGAGCCGGGACTTGGAACAAGCTGCAAGACGGAAGCGTCGACGCCATGAACTTCATCGCGGGAGCAATCATCGTATTCGGCTGCGTCTTCGGCGGCTTCGTCCTGTCGGGCGGGCAGTTGCTGGCGCTGTGGCACCCTACCGAGCTGCTGGTCATCGGCGGCGCGGCCGCCGGGGCGTTCGTGATCAGCAACCCGGGCAAGCTCATCAAGAAGGTCCTCGGCGGCATCGGCATCGTCTTCAAGGGCTCCAAGTACAACAAGGCGCTGTACATGGAAGGCCTGACGCTCATGTACGAGCTGCTCAGCAAGGCCCGCAAGGACGGCCTGATGGCGCTGGAGTCGCACATCGAGGAACCGGGCAAGAGCGACATCTTCAAGAAGTACCCCAAGGTCGCCTCCGACCATCACGTGGTGGACTTCATCTGCGACTACCTGCGGTTGATGGTCAGCGGCAACATGAACGCGATCGAGCTCGAGAACCTCATGGACATCGAGCTGGAAACCCACCACGAGGAGGGCCACGCGCCCGCGAGCGCCGTGACCCGGGTCGGCGACGGCCTGCCGGGCTTCGGCATCGTCGCGGCGGTGCTCGGCATCGTCATCACCATGGCCTCGCTGACCGAAGGCCCGGAGGTCATCGGCCACAAGGTCGCCACCGCGCTGGTCGGAACCTTCCTGGGCATTCTGCTGGCGTACGGCTTCGTCAGCCCGATGGCGACCTTCCTGGAGCACGTCTCCAAGGACGAGTCGCAGTTCTACAAATGCCTGAAGACCTGCCTGGTCGCCTCGCTGCAAGGCTACGCGCCGCAGGTCGCGGTCGAGTTCGGCCGCAAGGCAATCTTCTCCACCGAGCGCCCGGCCTTCCGGGAGCTCGAGGAACACATCAAGAAGAAGAAGTGATTTCCGCGCGCACCGCGTGACCGGAGACGCATATGCCTGAAGCCGGCCAACCGATCATCATCAAGAAGATCAAGAAGGGCGGCCATGGCCATCATGGCGGCGCCTGGAAGGTCGCGTTCGCCGACTTCGTCACCGCGATGATGGCGTTCTTCCTGCTCCTGTGGCTGCTCGGGTCGACCACCGAGGCGCAGAAGCGGGGAATTTCCGACTACTTCGAGAATCCCTCGGGCCCGCCCGGCGAGGGTGGCGCCAGCACCGCGGCCGTCAACATGGATGGCGGCCTGGACGCGCCCAGCAGCCAGGGAGAGAACTTCGACGCCATGCCGGCACCCGGCGACATCGGCAGCGGCAAGCAGTCGCTCGAGGACATCGACGCCGATTCCCTGGAGGAGGAGGCCAAGGCGGCCGAGCGCGAGAAGCTCGAACAGCTCAAGAAGACCATCGAGGAAGCGATCGCCGCCAGCGAACAGCTCGCACAGTTCAAGGACCAGCTCCTGCTCGACATCACCAGCGAGGGCCTGCGGGTCCAGATCGTCGACAAGGAGGGCCGGCCGATGTTCGATTCCGGCAGCTCCAAGCTCAAGGACTACACGCGCGACATCCTGCGGATGATCGTCACGACGATCAACGACGTGCCGAACAAGATCAGCCTGTCCGGGCATACCGATCGGACGCCGTTCGCGTCGAAGGACGGCTATTCGAACTGGGAGCTGTCCGCGGATCGTGCCAATGCCGCGCGGCGCGAACTGGTGGCTGCCGGCCTGCCGGACGACAAGCTGGGCCGGGTCGTCGGCCTGTCGTCGTCGGTGCTGTTCGACAAGCAGAACCCGTTCAACCCGATCAACCGCCGGATCTCGATCATCGTCATGAACAAGGCCGCCGAGGAGGAACTCAGCCACGAAGGCGGCCCGGTGGTGTCCGACGGCGGCGCCGATGCGGATGGATTGCAGGGCGATGTCCCGGCGGAAGGAGCGCCCGCAAGCGCAGGGGAAGGGGCCGGGCAGTCCGCCGGTGCGCAGGGCGAGCAGGCCGAGCCCGCCGAGCCGCAGGTCATCGATCCGCCGATCGCCCAGGTCTCGCACTGAACCGGCGGCCGCGCCGGACGGCGCAGCCGCCCGCGATTGCATCCGTGCTATCGTTCGGCAGTGCACGCGCCGCCCAGGGTGGCGTACTGCCGCACCCGTTCCGCGCCAATCCGGGAGATGAACGATGCAACCGCCGGACAGTCCGGCTCCGGCCGCTGCCGGGGCCGCACCGATCGAGCTTTATTCCTGCGGCAGTCCGAACGTCATCAAGGTCCTGTTCATGCTCGGCGAGACTGGCCTGGCGTACGTCGCGCGGCCGTTGAGCCTGATGCGTGGCGAGCAGTTCGAAGGGCGATTCCTGGCCCTGAATCCGAATGGCAAGCTGCCGGTCATCGTCGATCCCGACGGTCCCGGCGGCCAGCCGCATGCCGTGTTCGAGTCCGGCGCGATCCTCATCTACCTCGCCGAGAAGACCGGCCGGCTCCTGCCTGCCGATCCCGCCGCGCGCAGCACGGCCCTGCAATGGTTGATGTGGCAGATGGCGGGCGTCGGGCCGATGTTCGGGCAGGCGTTGCATTTCAAGTACCTTGCGCCGCCGGGCAACGACTACGGAAGGCAGCGCTACCTGACGGAAATCGATCGGCTCTACGATGTCGCCGAGCGGCGCCTGGCGCAGGTACCCTGGCTCGGCGGTGCGGAGTTCACGATTGCGGACGTGGCGACGTACCCGTGGCTCGGCAAGTACGTCAAGTCGCTCGAGGTCGATATCGGGCGCCGGCCGGCCGTGCAGCGCTGGATCGCGGCGGTCGAGGCCCGTCCGGGTTGGCAGCGGATCGAGGCCACCGCCAAGGCGTGGTTCAAGGCCACCGGGTCCGAACAGCAGCAGGCGACGCAGGCGCAGCTCGATCGCTTCTTCGGCCGCCTGCCGTCGCGCGCGGCACCCTGAATCGCCCCTTGGTCGTCGCGAGCGCAGCGAAGCGACCCACGCGGCCTCGATGCCACCGGCAGCACGTGGATTGCTTCGTCGCTTTGTTCCTCGCAATGACGCAGCGGTTCATGGCCAGCGCAGCGAAGCGACCCATGCGGCGCCGATTCGGTCCAGGCCGCATTGATTGCCGCGGCCGCTGCGCGGTCTCGCGATGACGGGGCGCGGATCATGAAGGCATGAAACCCAGGAGAGAAAGATGAGCGAATCACTGGTGCAATACGAAGGCATCGGCGCGGTGGCCAGGATCTGGCTCGATCGCCCCGACAAGTCCAACGCGCAGAACACGGCGATGCTCGACGCCCTGGACGCCGCCATCCGGCGCGCGGCCGCCGACGAAGCGATTCGCGTGGTGGTGCTGGCCGGTCGCGGCCGGCACTTCTCCGCCGGCCACGATCACCACGAACTCGGGGCGGACTACATGGACCTGCCCACCGAGACGCGCTATCTCTACGAGGAGCGCCATTACTACGGCTACGCGATGGCGATCCGCGATCTGGCCAAGCCGGTGATCGCGCAGGTGCAGGGCGCGGCGATCGCGGGCGGGTTCATGCTCGCGGCGGTGTGCGACCTGATCGTCGCCTCCGAGGACGCCTATTTCGCCGATCCGGTCGTGCACTTCGGCGCACCCGGCATCGAAGTCCAGCTCCATGCGTGGGTGCTCGGCGACCGGCTCGCGCGCGACATGCTCTACACCGGCCGGCGCGTGGGCGCCGAGGAGGCGCAGCGGGCCGGTTTCGTTTCGCGGATCGTGCCGGCCGCCGAGCTGGAGGCCGCGACGCTCGCGCTCGCCCAACGCATCGCCGAGGCGCCGGCGTTCTCGCTCAAGCTCACCAAGCGCTCCCTGAACCGCACCCAGGACATCCAGGGATTCCGCGTCGCCGCCGAAGCCACCTTCGACACGCACCAGCTCGCGCACACGGTCCGTTCGGGCTATGCCGGCGGGGACGGGGCGGTGCAGGCGATGAAGAGCAAGATTTCCTCGGCATCCTGAGCGTGCCGGGCCGGTCGCGCGCCCCGCGGCCGGCCTGCGAGCAGGCCGGCGCACGGCGCTCAAGGGCGCCCTGCGCCGGCCGATACCGATCCGTGACCGAACCGCCGATCGCCGCGATTGGCGCGCCGCAATGCAGGCAAAATCCGGATCGAACCCGATGCAAATCGCCGCCAGGACCGTACCGCTCCCAGAAGATGATCCGCTTTCCGAACTGAGCGCCGAGGAAATCCAGGCGTGCGTGCGCCTGCTCGCCATCAGCCTGGCCGAGCACCGCGCCCGGTTCGGCGTGGTGCCGATCGCGGACGGCGGGACCGCCGCGAATGCACGCGGTGCCCGCGCCCTGCCGACGGATGCCGCCACCACCCTGCGCGAGGCCGTCGGCGCGTTGATCTCCGGTCGCGAGAAGCCGGCGCCGGCACAGCAGGCCGAGTCATCGTTCGACGACAAGCGCCGGCAGATGCGCATCAGCCTGACCGCGCCGGTGCAGATTTCCGCGCCCGACGGCAGTGCGCTGCGGGCGGCGACGCTGCGCAACATCTCCTGGGGCGGCGCGGCGCTGCGGTCGCCGCAGCTCGGTGCGGCCGCCGGAGAGAAGATCTGCCTGCACCTGCCCGCGGGCCGCGGGGAGAAGATCGCAATCGTGGCGACCATCCTGCGCGTCAGTCCCGTCGGCACGGAGCAGGAGTGCGCGCTGCGGTTCGACAGCCTCGCGCCCGAGGACGAGGAACGGCTGCAGAAGGTGCTGGAGGTGCTCGTGGCGGCGCCGCAGCAGGACGGCCGGCGCACCGACGTGCGCCTCGTGCAACGGCTGGAGATCGAGTACGGCGATGCCGGCGAATTGCGGGCGACGCTCGAGGACATTTCCGCCAGCGGCCTCATGCTCATGGTGCCCGAGCCTCTGGAGCCGGATCAGTCATTGCTGGTGTCGCTGAGCTGCGCGGACACCGCCTTCGGCCTGAGCCTGCGTGCGCGCGTGATGCACCAGGCGCCGGTCGAGGCCGGCGGACTGACGATGTACCGTGTCGGCCTGCAATTCGAGCACCCGACGCGCCAGCTCCAGGCCAGGGTTTCAGCGGTGCTGCGCCAGCTCGCGACCCTGGCGCCATCGGAGATCGCCGTTTCCGCGCACGAAAGCGAAGCCGCCGCCCTCGTCGTTGCCCAGGGCTGATCGCCGCGCCCGCGAACGCGGTCGGTTATCATCGGCGGCGGCCGGATCCTCGGCCGCGCGGGAGAGCCGCCGTGGAAGGCGCCAGCAGCACGACCGACCCGGCTTCGGCACCGCGCGCGCCGACCGCCTCCGAAGCGTTCGGCTACTGGTTGCGCCTGGGGTTCATCAGCTTCGGCGGTCCGGCCGGGCAGATCGCCATCATGCATCGGGATCTGGTCGAACGCCGGCGCTGGATCTCGGAACGACGATTTCTGCACGCCCTCAACTACTGCATGCTGCTGCCCGGCCCCGAAGCCCAGCAGCTCGCGACCTACATCGGCTGGCTCCTGCACGGCACCCGCGGCGGCATCGTCGCCGGCGCGCTGTTCGTGCTGCCGTCGCTGTTCATCCTCATCGTGCTGTCGTGGATGTACCTGGCGTTCGGCCATCTGCCGGCCGTGGCCGCCGTGCTCTACGGCATCAAGCCGGCCGTGGTGGCGATCGTAGTCGCCGCGGGGTACCGCGTTGGAACGCGGGCGCTGCGAAGCGCATTGATGTGGGTAGTCGCGGCCGCGGCGTTCGCCGCCATCGTGTCGTCCGTTCCGTTCCCGCTCGTGGTGCTCGCGGCCGGCCTGGCCGGTGCCCTCGGTGCCCGGCTGCGCCCGGATGCGTTCGCGGCCGGCGCCGGTCATGGCGCGGCCCGGATCGAATACGGTCCCGCAGTCATCGATGACGCCACCCCCGTCCCCGCGCACGCACGTTTCTCGCGCGGGCGCATGGCGCAACAGCTTGCGGTCGGCCTGGGCATCGGCCTGTCCCTGTTCGCCGTGCTGCTCGCCGCCGGCGGCTGGCACGCGACGCTGACGCAGATTGGCTGGTTCTTCACCAAGGCCGCGTTGCTGACCTTCGGTGGTGCCTATGCCGTACTGCCCTACGTCTACCAGGGCGCGGTGGATCACTACGGCTGGCTGCAGGCCGGGCAGATGATCGACGGCCTCGCGCTCGGGGAGAGCACGCCCGGGCCGCTCATCATGGTGGTCGCGTTCGTCGGCTTCGTCGCCGCCTGGACGCAGGCGATCTTCGGCCCCGCCGATCTGCTCGCGGCCGGCATCGCCGGGGCCGGCGTCGCCACCTTCTTCACCTTCCTGCCGTCGTTCCTGTTCATCCTGGCCGGCGGGCCGCTGGTCGAGGCCACCCGCGGCGATCTCAGGTTCACCGCGCCGCTCGGCGCGATCACCGCGGCCGTGGTCGGCGTGATCGGCGCCCTGGCGGTGTTCTTCGCCAGCCACGTGTTCTGGCCGCATGGCCCCGCCGGCGGCACCGACGCCGTGGCCATCCTGATTGCGCTCGGGGCCGGCGTTGCGCTGATGTACTACCGCATGGACGTGATCCCCGTGCTGGCGCTGAGCGCGCTGGCCGGACTCGTGCGCTGGCTGGCGATGCAGGCCGCATGAAACGACCAATCACCGGCTTTCATATCGACGAAGCGGGCGACTGGGTCGCCGATCTCGACTGTGGCCACGGCCAGCACGTGCGCCACCGGCCGCCCTTCATCGAGCGGCCCTGGACGCAGGGCGAGGCGGGGCGCGCATCGATGCTGGGAAGCACCCTCGACTGCGTGCGCTGCGACCGGCTCGAGTTCCCGGACGGTTTCGAGTGCTACAAGCGTACGCCCGAGTTCGACCAGGACACGACCCCCGCCGGACTGCGCGCCAATCACACCACCAAGGCCGGCGTCTGGGGCCGCATCGTCGTCGTGGCCGGCGCGCTGCGATACGTGGTCGAGCCACCGGTCGGGTGCGAGTTCATCCTCGATCCGGCGCACCCGGGCACGGTGTCGCCCGGCATCGCGCACCGCGTCGAGCCGCTCGGCGCGGTGCGGTTCCTGGTCGAGTTCCACCGCCGGCGTCCGGAGCCGGAACCGGGTTGACGCAACCGCGCGCGGCGGCGCGATAATCCCTGCTTCCCCGCCGCCGCGGCATCCGCCGGGAGCGGCCAGCGACCCGGAAAGGAAGACGATGAGCGTCAAGCGCGCGTTGCCCCTCGTTTCAATCGACGCGGAGGCTTTCTGGAAAGGCGGTGCCGATGGCCGTCTGCACATCCACCGTTGCGGCGACTGCGGCTACTACGTGCATCCGCCGGTGCGCTTCTGCCCCGAATGCGAGAGCCGCAACGTGGCGCCGCAGCCGGTCTCCGGCCGCGGCAAGGTGGCGAGCTACACGGTCAACGAAAAGCAGTGGTTCCCGGATCTCGAGGTGCCCTACGTCCTGGCCCTGGTCGAGCTCGCCGAACAGGCCGACATCCGCCTGCCGACCAACATCCGCCGCTGTTCCCCGTACGACGTGTACATCGGCATGCCGGTCAAGGTGTTCTTCGAGCAGCACGAGGATTGCTGGGTGCCGTTCTTCGAGCCGGAGCAGGCGCGATGAGCGTGCGCTACTTCGAGAAGGAATGCGCGATCAGCGGCGTCGGCCAGTCCGAGGTATCGCGCGGGTCGACCAAGTCGGCATTGGAGCTGACCGTCGACGCGGCGATGGACGCGCTCGCCGATGCCGGCCTGAAGCGCGCCGACATCGACGGCATCGCCTGCTGGCCGGGCGGCGACAACGACGCCTCGGGCTTTTCGCCGGTAAGCATCCCGGACATCCAGGAGGCGCTGCGGCTGCGGATCGACTGGTACAGCGGCACGCGCGAGACCTCCGGACAGCTCGGTGCCGTGTTCAACGCCATCGGCGCGATCGCCGCCGGCCTGGCGAACCACGTGCTCGTGTACCGCACCGTATACGAGGCCACGGCGCGCAAGCAGCGCGCGTTCGCCAACGCGATGATCCGCCCCGACCAGCGCACCGCGGGGTTCATGTCCACCTTCGCGCCGTACCACCTGTACGCGGCGGCCACGAACCAGGCGCTGTTCTTCCAGCGCTACATGCACGAGGCGAAGCTCACCTATGAGCAGCTCGGCTGGGTCGCGCTGAACGGCCGGCGCCACGCGGCGCTGAACCCGAACGCCGTCTACCGCACGCCAATCACCATGGCCGACTACCTCGCCTCGCCGATCATCTCCTCGCCGCTGCGGCTGTACGATTGCGACGTGCCCTGCGACGGCGCCACCGCGGTCATCGTCTCGCGCAAGGAACTGGCGAAGGACCTGCGCAATCCCGTGATCCGCTTCGAGGCGATCGGCTCGTCGATGCGCGACCGGAATTCCTGGTCCGATCTCGACAATCTCGCCACGCAGGCGACGCCGGCCCCGGCCCGGCACCTGTGGTCGCGTACCGACTTCAAGCCCGCCGACGTGCGCATGGCGCAGCTCTACGACGGCTTCAGCTTCCATACCCTGGCGTGGCTGGAGTCCTTCGGCTTCTGCGAGCGCTACGGCGCAGGCCACTTCGTGGAGGGCGGCAAGCGCACGGCGCTGGACGGCGAGCTGCCGCTGAACACCAGCGGTGGCCAGCTCTCGCAGGGCCGCCTGCACGGCTACGGGCAGATCTTCGAAGCCTGCACCCAGATCTGGGGCCGCGCGGGTGCGCGGCAGATCCCCGGCGAGCCGCGCACCGCGGTGACTTCCACGGCCGGCGGCCCGCTCGCGGGCTGCCTGCTGCTCGTGCGCGAGTAGCGAGAGTTCGATCCGGGCCGGGCTCGTGTATCCTGGGTCGTTGTTCGAACGATGGAGCCTGCGCCCGGGCGCGGGCCGGGATACGAATCGACGGCCGCGAGGCCAGGAGGACTCCGCATGTCTGGCGCAAACGCCCAAGCTTTCCAGGTGAAAATCCGCGGCCGGCTCCCGCACGAGCCGGAGATCCCCGCGCACGTGCCGCCGGAGCTGGTGCTGGAGCCGAACTACGAGGAGCAGAACGACCTCACCGACCCGTTCAGCACCACCGCGCACGTCTACCAGGAGATGCCGCCGATCTTCTACACACCGCGGCCGCGGCCGGGCCTGTTCGACGGCGCCTGGGTGGTGACCCGCTACGAGGACATCCGCAACGTCTACCAGAACGCCGAGTTGTATTCGACCCAGGGCGCGGCCGGGTTCAACCGGCTGGTCGGCGAGACCTTCCCGATGATCCCGCTGGGCATCGATCCGCCCGAGCATGCGAAGTACCGCAACATGCTCAACCCGTTCTTTTCACCGAAGGCGATCGACGAGCTGGAAGGTTCGATCCGGGCCACCATCAACGAGCTCATCGACGGCTTCGCGGACAAGGGCGCGTGCGACGCCGCCTACGATTTCGGGCGCCTGTACCCGGTGCGCGTATTCCTGAACCTCATGGGGTTCCCGCAGTCGATGCTGGAGCAGTTCCTGCAATGGGAGTACGCGCTGCTGCATTCCGGCGGCAACCCCGAGCGCATCAAGTGGGGCATCGGCAGTGCGATCGCCTGGCTGCGCGGGTTCGTCGAGGAGACCCGGCGCAACCCCGGCAAGAGCCTGACCAGCTACATCGTGACGGCGAAGATCGACGGCCGCCCGCTCACCCAGGACGAGATCATGGGCACGGTGACCTTCCTATGGATCGGTGGGCTGGACACGGTCGCGGCGACCACGGCGCTGATGTTCCGGCGCCTGGCGCTGGAGCCGGCGCTGCAGCAGCAACTGCGCGATCGCCCGGAGCTCGTCCCGGGCGCGATCGAGGAGTTCATGCGCATGCAGCCGCTGGTCAATTCCAACCGCCTGGTGATCAGGGACCACGAGATCCGCGGCGTGAAGATCAAAAAGGGCGACTACATCCAGTGCTACAACTCCGCCGGCAATTTCGATCCGCTGGAGTTCCCCAATCCGCGCGAGACGCATTTCGACCGCGAGCCGAACCGGCACTTCACCCTGGCCGGCGGCCCGCACCGCTGCCTCGGCTCGCACCTGGCGCGGCGCGAGATGCGCATCGCCCTGGGCGAGTTCCTGCGTCGCGTGCCGCCGTTCCGGCTCGCGCCGGGGGCGGACCGCAAGGCCTTCCCGGGCCTCATCGCCGCGCCGCGCGTGCCGGTGACGTGGGACGTGCCGACGCGCTGAGCGGGCGCCATCAGGCGATCCCGACGATCCCGCGCGCGCGCAGATCCGCGATCCGCGCCTCGTCGCAGCCAATCTCGCGCAGCACCGCCTCGGTGTGCGCGCCGCACGGCGGCACGGTGTCCATGCGGCCGGGCGTGCGCGAGAGCGTGACCGTCAGCCCGTGGCGCGGCACCGTGCCATAGGCGAAGTGGTCCATTTCGCCGAGGTAGCCGTTCTCGGCCATGATCGGATCGTGGGTGCAGAACCACGAATGCGGCCGCTCGTTCACCCACACGCAGGCGACGTCCGCCGCCCGCATCCGCTCCTCCCAGTCCGCGCAGGTACGGCCGGCGAACGCGGACGCGAGCGCGTCGGCCAGGGCCGCGCCGTTGGCGGCGCGCAGATCCGGGCCGGCGAAGCGTGGGTCGGCGCCGAAATCGCCGGCCCGGGCTGCCTGCATCGCCGCGCACAGGCCGCGCCATTCGCGCTCGTTCGTCACCGCCAGGAACACCCAGCCGTCGCTCGCGCGGTAAATCCGGTACAGCGGCCCCAGGCCGTACAGATCCGCGTCCGGCAGCGGCCGGGCCGGCTTGCCCTCGTACCAAACGAAATCGTCGGACATCAGGTAGGCGCATGAGCCGATCATGGTCGTCATCGATTCCTGTCCGATGCCGAAGCGCTCGCGGGCGATGAGGCCCATCAGCATCGCGGTGGCGACCGCCGTGGCGGCGATTGGGTCGCCATAGCCCGGGTTGAGCTGGCGGATCTTGATCGCGACGTCGCGGATCCGGTCGATGTCGACCGGCGCGTCCGCTGCCGGCAGGAAGCCCTCGCCGGCCTGATAGAGCGTCTCGCCCGCGACCGCGGGCGGCGTCGGGCCGTAGAGCGGATGGCGCACGAACGGGCCCTGCACGCCGTAGGCAAGCCCGTGGTGGTACACCAGGGCCGGGTTCAACGCCCGCAACGAATCGAAGTCCACGCGCTGGCGGGCGGCGGCGCCGGGACGGAAGCTGCACATCGCCATGTCCGACTTGCGCGCCAGCGCATGCGCGATCGCCTGCCCTTCGGGCGTACGCAGATCCACCGCCACGCTCTGCTTGCCCGCCAGCCCCGTGAATGCTCCGGTCTCCGGAAGCGGCAGGCCGTGGCGCAGCGGGTCGCCGTCGAGCACCTCGAGCTTGATGATGCGCGCGCCGAGTTCGCCCAGCAGCGTCACCCCGTAAGGCGCGGCGAAAAAGGTGCCGAGTTCAAGCACGGTCACGCCCTGCAGCGGATGGGCAGGCAGTTCCGCGGGGTCCCGGAGCGGGGGCAGAGGCGAGGCGCGCGGCGGCGCCTGGAGCACTTCCTGGTGTTCGCCGATCCGCGGCGCGCCGGCGCGGATCCGGGCCGGCGTGCCGTGCAGGGTGACCTGCGGGCCAATCTGCTGCATCGGCCCGAGTGCCGGATCGACCACGTCGATCACATGGCCATTGATGCGCATCTGCGCGTGGTGGCGGGCGTCGTCGGTGGTGCGGAACAGGTCGAAGGCGATGTCGTCGTCGCGTACGAAGATCGCCTCCCACTCGGCAGAGGTCTTCTCGCGCAGCCGATCCAGCAGCAGGCGCCAGAACCGCATGGACGCCTCCTCGGTGTGGAAGTTCGGCGAGTCGGCGAACTCGGGCACCGATCGCGTGTGCTCCAGGTCCAGCGCCTTCAGGAAGGCGTGCCAGTGGTGCGGCATGACGTTCGCGAACTGGAACCAGCGGCCGTCCTTCGCCGGCGCGACCAGCAGGCGGAAGAAGTACGGCGACAGCGGCACGCCGCCGGCGCCGATCGCTGGCGCGACCGTGAAGGCGTCCGGGAATTTCTCGGCGACGCACTCCATCGCGCCGTCCCAGACGTCGAACGCGGACAGTGCCTGGACGAGGCTGGTCTCGACCTTCTGTCCGACGCCATGGCGCAGGCGCACGTACAGCGCCGCCAGGATCCCCTGCAATGCGGCGTGCGCGGCGGCGTACGAGGCATGCGGCGAGGCCATGAAGCGCGGCCCGGTGCGCCCGTTCAGGCCGAAGCGTGGTTCGCGCGTGGCGTAGCGCCCCGCGCGCGCGCCGACGATGCCCTCGTAGCCCTGCACCCCGGCGTACGGTCCGCGCGCTCCGAAGCCGGTGATCGCGCAGTAGATGAGGCCCGGATTGCGCGCCGAGAGCGCGGCGTAGTCCAGGCCGACGCGCCCGTCCACGCCCGGGCGCCAGTTCTGCAGGACGATGTCCGCGCCCGCCGCGAGCGTCGCGGCCTGTTCGCGGTCGGCGGGCCTGCGCAGATCCAGCGCCACGCTCTTCTGGCCGCGCCGCCACATCGCGAACGCCGGCATGCCGCGCTCGGGATCGCCCGAGACGGGCTCCACCCGCACCACCTCGGCGCCATGATCCGAGAGCAGCATCGCGGCGAGCGTTCCTGGCCGCCCGCGCGAGAAGTCCACCACCCGAAGGCCTGCGAATACTTCGTTCATCGGTACCCCCGGCGGCCGAGAATACCAAAGCGCCGCCGGGGCGGCACGACCAGGCAGTGCGCTCAGGGCGGCGGGACGAAGCGCACCGGCAGTTCGTAGATCAACAGCACGATGCAGCCGTCCTCGCTCACCACGCTGTGCGCGGTGCCCGGGCGATTGACGATCAGGCTGCCCGCGCTCGCGCGGCCGGATTCATCCGCCTGCGAGCCGGCCAGGACCAGGATGTGCTCGTGGCCGATGTGCTCGTGCCAGGGCACCCTGCCGCCGGGTGCGTAGCGCAGCAGCACCGCACTCGGACCGCCGCCTTCTACCCCGTAGAGCCGGAAGGCGTCGATCCGCTCGCGGAACGGCTGCCATGCCAGTTGCGCGTGCCAGCGTTCGATCGTCAGCAGGTCCGCGATCCGTATCGGCGATCGCGGATCGAGTTCGAACGACGGCATCGGCGCTGCGCGGGCGTCGTCAGGCCGGCTGTTCCGACGCCGGGCGCGCCTGCTCCGCCGCGACTGCCGGCGCGGCCGCCGGCGTCCGTACGCAGGCCAGCAGCACGCCGGCGACGATCAGGTAACTGACCGCCACCGCCGGCGTCTGACCGATTCCGACGCGTTCGCCGTGCATGAAGCCGAAGAAGGTGAGCACCGCGCCGGCGGCCGCGAAGGCCGCGGCATGGCGGAACCGGCGTTCGATGACGAGCGCGGCAATCGCACCCAGCACCAGGCCGCCGAGGATCGATCCGCCGCCCAGCACCTGCAGGCCGTGGTAAAGCACGCCCTCGTTCTTCATGTTCGCCACCAGCGCCGCGAAGGCCGCCGGGTCCAGCGCCGGCACCACGGTGCCGGCCGCGGCCAGCGCGCCGTTGATGAGCGTGAGCGCCCAGTTCGCCAGGTGCGGCGTCAGCGCCAGGACGATCGCCGGCGCGTGGCTGTGCGGGGTCTCCTGGAAGGCCTGCGAGCCGATCAGCATGCCGATGTAGAGCAGGATCGGCAGGATTGCGACCGTGGGAACGAGCGCGAGCATGACGGCGATGGTGCCGAACCAGCACAGCAGGATCACCATGACGCCGGTCGCGGCGGAATAGCCGACCCGCCCGCCCATGGCCTTCCACCCGGGGTGGCCGATGTAGACCGCGTTGATGAACGGGTTGCCGAGCAGGCAGCCGATCAGGCTCACGGCGCCATCGGCGGTCAGCACGCGCGTGGTCGGGTAGTGATCGCCGGCGACCGCCGCGCTCTCGACATTGTCGATGGCTTCCACCAGATCGTAGATGCCGAACGGTATCGCCGTCACCAGCAGGATGCCGAGGAACTCGAAGCCGCCGAATACGTGATCCAGCGCCGGCAGCGGCAACTGGAAGCCGAAGCCGGCCACCGATTCGGTGAGCGCCGCCAGGCTCATGCCACCGTAGTTCAGTCCGATCGCCGTGGAGCCCCAGGCGATCAGCGTGCCTGCCGCGATCGCGACCAGGCCGGCGGGGATCCGCCCGAAGCTCACGCCGCCGAACCAGCTCAGCAGGATCACCGACAGGCAGGTCAGGCCGATGATCGGCGTCATGAAGATTTCCAGCGCCGGCCGCATCGAGATGAAGGTGATTGACACGCCGGCGAGCGTCCCGAGCAGCGCGGCGCGCGGCGTCACCTTGCGGATCCAGTTGCCGGCGAAGGCGCCGATCATCAGCACGAAGCTCTGCAGGAACACCCAGGTCAGGCCCGCTTCCCAGCCCTTCACCGGGTCGCCGGTCTTGAGCGTGATCGGCAGCATCACCACGAACGTGACCACGAACATGTGCGGCACGCTGATCCCCGAGGGCAGGGCGCAGACATCCGTGCGGCCGGTCTTCTTCGCCAGTTCCCGGGCGAGCCAGGCGTAGTAGACCGTCGACAGGCACAGCATCAGGCCCGTGGCGGGCAGGATGCGGCCGAATACGATCTCGTCCGGCATCTTCAGCACGAAGCGCAGCAGCGCGGTGAGCGTGAGCAGGTTGACGAGGATATTGGTGCCGAACCCGAAGAAGGCGTTCCAGTCACCGGGGACCCACCACTTGGGGCGGAAGTCGGTGGTCATGGCGATGCTCCGGCAGTTGAGGGGAGGGAACAATCCCGGCCGAGCGCGGCCAGGAGGTGGTCGGAATGGGTGACCCAGCCGAAGATGCCGCCCTGGGCCTTGATCATCGCCAGCCCCGCGGCGTGGAAGGCGGGAAAGTACGAGCCCACGCAGTCCGAGGGCACCAGGCACTCGAAGCCGCGGTCGTTGGCCTCGCGCACGGTGGTGTTCACGCACACCTCGGTGGTCACGCCGGTGACCACGAGCTGGCGGATGCCGCGGCTGCGCAGCATGGCTTCGAGATCGGTGGCGTAGAACGCGCCCTTGCCCGGCTTGTCGATCACCGGTTCTGCGGCGAGCGGGGCGAGTTCGGGGACGATGTCGTGGCCGGGCTCGCCGCGCACCAGGATGCGGCCCATCGGCCCGCGGTCGCCGATCGAGACCGCGCCGCGCCCGCGCGCCTTCTTCGTCGGTGGCAGGTCGCTCAGGTCCGGGCGGTGGCCCTCGCGGGTGTGCATCACCGGCATATCGAGCGCACGCCAGGCATCGAGCAGGCGCCGGTTCGGTGCGATCGTCGCCCGCAGCAGCGAGACGTCGTTGCCGAGCGCCGAGCCGAACCCGCCCTGTTCGAGGAAGTCGCGCTGCATGTCGATGATGACGAGTGCGCACGCCTGCGGCGCGAGCGTGAAATCGTACGGCTCGGAGGGAACATGGATGAATGCGCGGCCGTCCATGGCCGCGCTACCTCAACGCATCGATCAGCGCGGCGGAGCCCGCCACCGCGCCGAAGACGCCGCCCTGCATGGTGACCATCTTCAGCGCAGCCAGGTGATTGCCGTGGTCGGTCGCGCCGGTGCAGTCCGACAGCAGCAGGCACTCGTAGCCGCGGTCGTTCGCCTCGCGCATGGTGGTGTGGACGCAGACGTCGGTGGTGATGCCGGCGAGCAGCAGGTTGCGGATCCCGCGCTGGCGCAGGAGCATGTCCAGGTCGGTGGCGTAGAACGCGCCCTTGCCCGGCTTGTCGATCACAGGCTCGCCGTCGATCGGAGCGAGTTCGTCGATGATCTCCCAGCCCGGCTCGCCGCGTACCAGGATCCGCCCGCACGGGCCGGGGTCGCCGATGCCCGCGCCGATCCGCCGGCTGCGCCAGCGCTTGTTCGCCGGCAGGTCCGACAGATCCGGGCGGTGGCCCTCGCGCGTGTGCATGACCTGGAAGCCCTGCGCGCGCAGTTCCGACAACACGCGCTTGATCGGCTCGATTGGCGCGCGCGTGAGCGACAGGTCGTAGCCCATGGTGTCCACGTAGCCGCCGACGCCGCAGAAATCGGCCTGCATGTCGATGACCAGCAGGGCCGTGTTCGCGGCGCGCAGTTCGCCGTCGTACGGCCACGGATACGGATCGGCTTCGACGTGACGCTCCATGATGCGCGCGGCCCCCGAAAGACATCCCCGAGTGTCCCGGAGCAATCCGTGTGCCACGCATGTCGTGCGTGGCCGGCGGCGCGCAACTACGTGCGAATGCAGGGATTTTCACGCGACTGCGCATGGCCGGGGATGCGCCCGCACCGCCTTTGCGCACTACGCCGGGGCAGCATGCACCTGCACGGCCGTTGATCCACCCGCCGCGCACCGGCGCGGCGCGCGATTGCCACGCCGCCGCGCGGCATGCGATGTTGACGCTTTGCGCACAGCCCCCGGGAGCCTCACCGTGACAGCCGACCGCCACGCCGACATCCTTGCCCTGCACCAGTTGAAGTCGCGCTACTTCCGCTACATGGATACCAAGCAGTGGGGGCGCTGGCGCACGTTGTTCAGCGACGACCTGCGGTTCTTCATGGAGGACTCGGTGCTGCCGCAGACACAGGTACCGATTACCGTCGGCGGCGACGAGTTCGTGGAGTACGTCTCGGATCTCATCACCGGGGCGGTCACCATTCACCAGGGGCACATGCCGGAGATCGATTTCACCGGGCCGCACACCGCGCGTGGCATCTGGGCGATGTACGACTTCGTCGACTACGGCCCCGGCAGGAGCGCGTTCCAGGGCTACGGGCACTACCACGAGGACTACGAGCGCGGCGCCGACGGCCAGTGGCGTATCAAGGTGCTGCGGCTGACGCGCATCCGCGTCGACGAACAGCCCGGTTCGCAACCGGCCGGCGCGCGCCCGAGCGTCGCGCCCTGGAAGCGCACCGATCCGCGCTGACCGCCGTCGCCATCGCGAGGCCGAACCGGCCCAGGATCCGGCAGATTCAAGCCATGAACCGCCCCTTCGTCGTCGCGAGCGCAGCGAAGCGACCCAAACGGCCTGGATGTCGACGGCAGCGCGTGGATTGCTTCGTCGCTTCGCTCCTCGCAATGACGGAGCGCAATTCATGGATTGCCGCGGCCACTGCGCGGCCTCGCAATGACGTTCCGGCCGCGCATCGTTCAACCTGCATGAAGGATGCAATCAAACCATGAGCAACCCTGGCTGGAACGAGCTGGTCGAACTGTTCGCGGCGAACGGCGATCTCGCGCAGTCGTGCGTGGACGACGGGAGCGGCCGGACCCGCGCCGAAGCGGCGCGGCTGGCGTTCCAGACCCTGCTGCACGCCTACCCGATCGTGCTGCACGGGGATCCCGCGCACCCGGACTGGATGCCGCAGCTCAACAATCTCTACGCCCTGGCGGCGGCCAATCCGGACACCACGTACAACTTCGCGACGATCGATGGCGCGGGCGTCTACCGGTTGAGCGGCACGCGCGGCAGCGTGCGCCGCGTGGACATCCAGTCCGGCGTGGACATGGCGGGCATACACGAACAGCCCGGGCCGACGCTGGAGACCTTCAGCCTCGACGACTTCACGATCGACGCCGACGGCCGCTTCAGCTTCCTGTGGAGCGCGCAGCGGCCGGCCGGCCATGCCGGCGACTGGGTGCGCCTGGATCCGCGCGCCAACTACGTCATGGTCAGGCAGATCGCCTGCGACTGGGAACGCGAGGTCGACGCGCGCATCGCCATCGAGCGCCTGGATGCACCGCCCGTGCGCCCGCGCATGGGCGCCGAGGCGATCCACGCCGGGCTCGCGCACGCATTGCAGGCCGCCCGGCGCACCGCGCGCATGTTCCCGGCGATGCTGGCGGACAAGCGTGCCCGTGGCATCGTCAACCGGCTGGAGCTGAATCGCTACTCGACGATGGGGGGCATTCCGGGCCAGTCGTACTACGAAGGTCTGTACGAACTCGGCGCGGACGAAGCCCTGATCGTCCAGGCGCGCGTGCCGCACCCGGACGGCTACTGGTCGGTGCAGCTTTTCGACGAGCTGTTCGTGTCGCTGGACTGGATGCACCGGCTGAGCTGCCTGAACGGCCACACGGCGCATGCCGCGGCGGACGGCACCGTCCAGGCCGTCGTCTGCGCCCGCGATCCCGGCGTGCGCAACTGGCTCGATGTCAGCGATTATCCCAGCGGCGGGGTGATGTGGCGCTGGCTCGGCTACCCGGATGCCCCGGCGCCGGCCTGTACCCGGGTGCGGTTCGACGCCATCGACGCGCACCTGCTGCCGGGCACGCCCAGGGTCGACTCCGACGAGCGCGCCGGGCAGTATCGCGCGCGGCGCGTCGGCGCGCAGATGCGGCGGCGCTGGTAATCGAAAAGGGACGGCGATGGATCTGCAACTGGGGGGCAAGCGCGCACTGGTCACCGGCAGCAGCAGCGGCATTGGCGCCGCGATCGCGTCTGCGCTCGCGCGCGAGGGCGCTGCGGTGGTGGTGACCGGGCGCGACGCGGCGCGTACGCAGGCGGTCGCCGGTTCGATCCGCGAATATGGGCAGGCCGCGGCCGCGGTCGGCACGCTCGATTCGGATGCCGAGGCCGGCGCGATTGCCGATGCCGCGCTTGCCGCCTTCGGCGGCATCGACATCCTGGTCAACAACGCCGGCGGCTATCGCCTTGGGCAGTGGGACGATCTGGCGCCGGCCGACTTCGCCGCCCGCATCAACGAGAACCTGCTGTCCATGGTTCGGTTGATCAAGCGCCTCGCCCCGCCGATGAAGGCGCGTGGCTGGGGGCGGCTGATCCAGATGGGCAGCAGCGGCGGCGCGCTCGCCGGGCCCGGCTATGCGGACTATGCGATGTCCAAGGCCGGCGTGCTGTCCCTGACGCTGGCCGCCTCGCGCGAGTACTCCCCGCACGGGGTCACGTCCAATGCGATCGGCTGCGGTGTCATTCTCACTCCGCCGTACGAGCCCTGGCTGGACGCAGTGGCGAAGGAACGCAACACGGATCGCGAGGACGCCGAGCGGCATCTGAGCAACACCGTGCTGCACAACACCGTCGGCCGCTTCGGCCGGGTGGAGGAGGTCGCCGACCTGGTCTGCTTTCTCGCCAGCCCGCGCGCGGGCTACATCACCGGCGCCACGCTGCGCGTGGACGGCGGCGAGCTGCCCGTCATCAACCCCTGAGCCTGCGCATAGCCATGGAACGGATCGTCATCGGCACCGGACGTTGCGGATCGACGCTGCTGTCGGACCTGATCGCCATGCACCCGCGCACCATGGTGCTGTCGGAGTTCTTCACCGCGCTCGATCCCGCCCGCGGCTGGCCGCACGATCGGGACATCGACGCCGCCGAGTTCGCGGCCATCCTCGCCCGCGAGGACGGCATCGGCCCGGCCTACATGGCGCAGAACCGCAGCATTGGCGAGGTGCTGGTGGATCTGGAGGCCGAGAAGGCCGCGCACGCCGGCTTCCTCAACCGCCCGACGATCCAGTTCATCGCCATGCCGTTCCTGGCGCCGTCCGATCCGCTGGGTCTATACCAGGGGTTAGTCTCCCAGGTGCGCACGCAACCGCGCCAATCGCTGCGTACGCATTTCCAGGGCGCGATCGGCTGGCTGCAGCGCCGGCAGGGCAAGGACGCGTGGGTCGAGCGGTCGGGCCTGTCCACGAACACCTTCCGCGCGATCCGGCGCACGTTCCCCGACGCGCGCTTCGTGCATATCCACCGCGACGGTGCCGAGTCGGCGCTGTCGATGCTGAACCACGTGCACATGCGCCTGATGGTGTCCTATCACTTCGATCCGCCCACCGGGGACGAGTTGCGCCGGACGCTGGACCTTTCCCTGCCGCCGGCCGACAACCCACTGGTGCAACGCCTGGAGCATCCGTTGCCGGCGGAGCGCTTCGGCGAGTACTGGAGCTGGTCGCTCGCGCTCACGTACCGCGAGCTGCCCTACCTGCCGCCGGATCAGTTGCACGAGGTCCGCTTCGAGGATCTGATGGCCAATCCGCGCGGCGTTCTCGAAGGCATCGAGGGTTTTCTCGAACTGCCGGCCGCGGGCCGGGAGTGGATCGACGCGGCCGTGGCGCGGGTCCGGCAGGTTCCGACCCGCGCCAATCTTCTCGATCCGCAGGCGCGTGAGCGCCTGGAAGCGGCCTGCCGACCGGGCAACATCCTGCTCGGGCGCGACCCCGGCGCCTGCGCAGGGGATGCCGCCAACCAGCGCCTCGTCGAGCTGCTGAACGCGCGTTGATGCGATCGCGGGCCGCGCCCGGCGCGGGCCGGCGCGGGGATCAACCGATCTCGCCGCGGTCCATGCGCGCCGCGCGATCGAACTCCTCGAACTGGGTCTCCGGCACCGAGAACCGCTCCATGTCGCCGATGGTGCCGAACCGTTCCTCGATCTCCTCCACGGAAGGCGGCGCGCCGCTCGGCGCGAGCCAGCCGTCGCACATGCCGATGAACACGCGTGAATAGCGCCCGACGCACGCCGAATACACGCGCCGGGTGGCCGTGCAGCGCTCGCTCACCAGGTAGACGGCGAGCGGCGCGACGAACTCGGGCGTCATGGCGTCGGCGCGATCGCCCAGCACGCGCCGCATGGCGGCGAGCGCGTCGCCCGGTGCATTCGCCGCCATGCGCGTGGCGGCATTCGGCATGAGCGCGTTGGCGAGGATGCCGTGCTGCGCGCCCTCGATGGCGATGACGTTCATCAGCCCGAACGCGCCGGCCTTGGCCGCACCGTAGCTCGCGCGCTCGATGTTGCCGATGAGGCCCGATGATGACGAGGTGAACAGGAAGCGCCCGTAGCCCTGTGCCTTCATCACGCGGTATGCCGGCTGGGTGACGTAGAACGCGGCCTTCAGGTTGGTATCGAGCACTGCGTCGAGCTGCTCCCAGTGCACCTGTTCGAACGGCAGGTGGCGCTGGATCCCGGCGTTGTGGATGACGGCGTCGACCTTGCCGAAGGCGTCGAGCGCGGTGCGCACGATCGCCGCGCCGCCCTCGGGCGTGGCCACGGTGTCGTACGAGGCCACCGCGGTGCCGCCGGCGGCGCGGATCTCGGCCACGACGGCGTCGGCGGCGGCGCTCGAGCGGCCGATGCCCTCCAGATCGGTGCCCAGATCGTTCACCACCACCTGCGCGCCGCGCCGGCCAAGCTCCAGTGCGTAGGCGCGCCCCAGGCCGTTGCCGGCGCCCGTGACGACGACCACCCGGCCGTCGAATCCGATCCTTTGTGCGACCATCGAAGTGAGCCCCCTGGGATTCGTTCGCAACGAGAAAAGGTGCTGGGCGAGCGCCGCAACACCTGCGGATTGTGCGGGGCCGCCGCACTCGCGTGCAACCCGCCGGTTCGACCGGGACGCACGCTCCGAACGCCGCCGGTGGTGCACGCGGTCCGAGCGCAAGCCGGTGCCGTCCGCCGCGATTTGCGCGCCGTCCGGGTGCCGTCAATAATGCATGGCTGGCCGAGATCCGGCAGCCATTCAAACAGCCCAGGAGCCCCCCATGCCCTACCGTGATATCCCCGAAATCGTCATCGCCAAGGACGGTCCGGTCGCCATCGTCACCATGAACAACCCGAAGATGCTCAATGCCTTCACCGATGACATGCACACCGGCATGGAAGAGGTCTGGCAGCACCTGGCGCTGGACCGTTCGGTTCGCACGATCGTCCTGACCGGCGCCGGCAAGGCCTTCAGTGCCGGCGGCAACGTTCCGGCCTTCAAGAAGAACTACGACGATTTCCAGTACCGGCGCGAGGGCATGCGCGGCGCCATGCGCCTGCTGCGCGAGATGATCGACTGCCCCAAGCCGGTGATCGCCGCGGTCAACGGGCCGGCGGTCGGCCTGGGCTGCTCGGTGGCGGTGTGCAGCGACGTCGTCATGGTCGCGGAGTCCGCGTTCATGGCGGATCCGCACATCGAGGTGGGCCTGGTGGCGGGCGACGGCGGTGCCGTCATGTGGCCGCTGATGATGAGCGTGCTGAAGGCGAAGTACTACCTGCTCACCGGCGATCGCATCCCGGCCGCGGAGTGCGTGAACCTCGGCCTGGCGAACTTCGTCGTTCCGGACGCCAAGCTGGTGGAGCAAGCGGTCGCGCTCGCCACGCGCATCGCAACCAAGCCGCAGCAGGCGACCGAGGAGACCAAGCGTGCGGTGAACCTGCACATGCACCAGGCGCTGCTGCGCGTCGGGCCGTTCGCGTCGATGGCCGAGCAGGAGTCCTTCGGCACGACCGACGTGCTGGCCGCGATCGAGCGGTTCACGAAGCGCTGATCCCGCGCGGGCACCATGCGGCGCCGCGCGCAGCGGCGCCGCATGTCATGCCCGCGATCCGCGCAGGCTCACGCCGCCGCTGCGCGCGGCACGGCAGCTCTGTAGACGGCGGCGGCTTCCGATTGCACATCGGCGTCGGTACGGAACCCGCCCATCATCGCAGTCAGCTCCCGCGACTGCTCGTCCATCGATTCCGACGCCGCCGCGGCCTGTTCCACCAGCGCGGCATTCTGCTGCGTCGCCTGATCCATCTGCGTCACCGCGCGGTTGACCTGCTCGATGCCGGTCAACTGCTCGCGCGATGCCGAGGCGATCCCGGCGATGATGTCCGACACCTTGCCCACCGCGCCGACGATGCCCTTCAGGCGCGCGCCCGAGTCGTCCACCAGGCGCGTGCCGGCCTCCACTTTTTCCACCGAGTCCTTGATGAGGCTCTTGATCTCCTTGGCCGCGCCGGCGGAGCGCTGCGCGAGATTGCGCACCTCGCCGGCGACCACGGCGAAGCCGCGGCCCTGTTCGCCGGCACGCGCGGCCTCGACCGCGGCGTTCAGTGCCAGCAGGTTGGTCTGGAACGCAATCTCGTCGATCACGCCGATGATGTCGGCGATCCTGTGCGATGCGGTATTGATGTCCGCCATCGCCGCGACCGCCTCGGCGACCACCCGGCCGCCGGCCTCGGCTTCCGCGCGCGCGCCAGTCGCCAGCTTGTTCGCATGCGCGGCGTTCTCGGCGTTCTGGCGCACCGTGCCGGTCAGTTCCTCGACCGAGGACGCCGTCTCCTCCAGGCTCGACGCCTGCTCCTCGGTCCGGTGGGACAGATCCTGGTTGCCCTTGGCGATCTCGCTCGCGGAGGAGTTGATCTGCTCCGCCGCGCCGCGGATGCGGGCCACCATGCCGCGCAGGTTGTCGACGCTGGTGTTGACGGCGTCGCGCAGCTCGGCGAACGCACCTTCGTAATCGCCCTGCATGCGTTGCGTCAGGTCGCCCTGGGCCAGCCCGGCCAGCACGCCGCGGGTGGCGTTCACCGGGCCGACGATTGCGTCCAGGGTCTTGTTCATGCCCTTGACGATGGTCCGGAAGTCGCCCCAGTGGTTGTCCAGGCCCGCGCGCTGCTCCAACTGCCCCTGCGCGGCGGCCTGTGCAAGTTCCATGACATCCGCGTGCATGCGCGAGAGCACGCCCACGCAGGTTTCCAGGTTCTGGCCGACGTCGACGAAGTCGCCCCGGAAGTCGAAAGGCGCGGCTTTCCTGAGATCCCCGTCGGCCAGGGTCTTCAGGCGCCCGGCGACATGGTTCAGCGGGCCGACGACCGCGTCCAGGGTGGCGTTCACGCCCTCGATCACGCGCCGGAAATCGCCGGCATGCCGCGCGGGATCGGCCCGCACCGACAACCGGCCCTCGGTGCCGGCGGCGGCGAGGTTGTCGGCGTCCTCCACGAGCACGCGGATCGCCGCAGTGCAGCGGTTCAGGTTGTCGGTGAGCACGGCGAACTCGCCGCGGTGGCGGTTTTCGAGTGCGGCCGGTATGTCGCCGGCGGCGATGCGCTCGACACACCCGGCGACGTCGCGCAGCGGTGCCGCGACGGCGTCGAGCATCCGATTCAGTCCGCCGGCAATCCGGCGCATGAAGCCGTGCAATCGCTCGGGATCCAGGCGTGCGTCCAGGCGGCCCTGCTCGGCACCGGTGATCAGATCGGCGACCAATGCCTCCGCGGCGTGCTGCTCGGTGAGGTCCTGCCACTCGGCGATGGTGCCCAGTCGCTCTCCATCGGGGCCGAACACCGGGCTCCAGGCGATGCGCAAGGCGCGGCTTGCGGCGGTGAGCTCGGTCACGTGCGTAGTGCTCAGGCCGAGCAGCAGATCGCGATGCGCTTCGGGCTGCGGCGAGAACACGGCGATGCTGTGGCCGACGATACCTTCGGTGTCCACGTCCGGCAGCGCCTGGCGCAGATCGACGGCCGCCGATTGCAGCAGTGCGGTCGCGCCCTTGTTCATGTAGACGACGTCGAGGTTGGCGTCGGCCAGCATGATGCAGGCCGACGCGCTGTCGAGCGCCTCGGCGATGCGCCGCCCGTGGCCGGCGGCCTCGGCGTCGCGTCGCGCGCGTTCGGCCGCCGCGTCGGCGATGGAATTGAACACCTCGCCCAGGGCGTGGAACTCGCCGCTGAACCCGGTCAGCCGGGTGGTCGAGCCGTGCTGGTCGCGGATCGACTTCAGCGCATCGGTAAGCTGCAGCAGCGGCGGCACCACCCGGCGGTAGATAAGCCACAGCGCGGCCGCGATCACCGTCGCGAGTGCGAGGAACGTCAGCAGGATGTTGCGCTGCAAGCCGGCGCCCGCGGCGGCGGCGTTCTTCACGGCCGCGTCGAACTCCGCGCCCACGTCGGTTATCAGCGCGTCGATCCGTTGCGCCAGCGCGGCCGCTGCGTCGTCCAGTCCGGAACCGGGGCGCTTCATGATTGCATTGCCGGCCTCGACGCCGCCTTCCAGGTACGCCCGGGCCATCTCGCCGCCCACCGCGTGAACGGCGGTCAGCGCAGCCTCGATCCCGCCGATGCGATCGTGCAGGGCAGGGGACAGCGCGCGCAGCCGCCCGAGCCGTTCGCGCGCGGACTTCAGGTGATCGTCGGCTTCCTGGAAGCCGCCCGTGTCATGCGTGGCGCTGACGTCGGTCAGGAACTGCTGGATCTGCACGACGTGAAAGCGCACGTCCTTCAACGCCAGTGCCGACGCGGTGATCCGCTCCTGCTCGGCAAGTGCAAGTCGCAGCGCCCGCACGTCGCTCCAGGCCGCGCCGGCGGCCACGGCACCGATGATCGAGGTGACGGCGAGGAGCCTGGCGAACAGGGACTTGAGGGTTCCAAATTGCATCTGTCTGTCTCCGGAATCGGTCTTGCCGCCGCGACTTGTGCGCCCGGCATGTATCTGTACTGGCCAAGCCGCCGGTTCCGTCGACGCTCCGCGCGGCGGATCCGGGATTGGCGCGGATCCGGCGGCGGGCACGGTGAAATTCGAATCCATTCGCGATGGCGGCGGACGGCCGCCGAATGGCGCCGCCCGCGCAAGGCTCGGGTTCGACGAGGTTAACGGCCGGATGCGGCCGTGCTTGAGCGGCACGCCGGCGGACCGGCGCAGCGACCGGACGGCCCGAACGAAGCGGTCAGCGAGACCCGCGGCGCGTGGTGCGCCGGCCCTTGCGGCCGGTTAGAATCCCACCCGATGCGCCCGTAGCTCAGTTGGATAGAGTACCAGGCTTCGAACCTGGGTGTCGGGGGTTCGAATCCCTCCGGGCGCGCCATTTGATCCGTCGTGCGTAACCGTCGCGGTCCTGGCTGTTCGAGGTTCAGGAAACCCTAGCCTGCCTGCCCCTCGGTCGGTGGTGACACCGCCCGAGCCGCCCCATCCACACTCCATTGCACCCTCGAGATCAGGGATCCCCTGATCTTCACCTATGGCCGTTGCGGTACCGCGAAGCGCCGCTAGAATTTCGCAAGGCGGTTTCAATAGACAAGCCCAGCCGCCCAGGTCGGCCCGGCTCGCTTGTCAGGGCGAATCGTAGACCGGAGCACGCCGGCGCGGTCGTGGGCGCAAAGGGGGGGCCATGGGTAGCGCAAGAAGTCCGATTACGGCCTTTCAATGGGGCTACTGGGGCTGGGGTAACGCAACCGCGCAGTTCGTCGAGGCGGTCGACGCCGCCGAGGCGAGTCGCGGATACCAGCCGCCATTCTTCGTCGATATACGCATCAGTCGCACCGTTCGGGCGACTGGCTTCCGAGAACAGGCCTTCGAACGTCTTCTCGGAGGCGACCGGTACCTGCACATGCCGCGCTTGGGTAACCGCGCGGTGAAGGAGCGCCGACCGGGCGAGATCGTGATCGATGACCCGGCTGCCGCGGACGAATTGCTGGACACCGTCTTGCGCGCAGCCAATTCCAACCGGCGGGTGATTTTCTTCTGTGGGTGCCAGCATCCGGGCACCGTGCGAAACCCCGGCTGCCACCGGGTAGCGGTGGGGACCCACCTCCTCAAGTACGCGAAAAAGCGCGGCGTGGATCTCGCCGTGGTCGAGTGGCCGGGCGGTGAGCCTGCGGAGGCGGGTATAGATGTCTCCGTGACCGGTCCGGTCGCGCGCAAGCTCCGGGCCGGAGCGGCGTTCGTACCTCTGGATGCATCGATCTCGCCCGCGGCCGCCGTCGCGACGCCTTGGTGCTCCGTCGTCCACGTTAGTGCCCCTGGAGCAGAGTTCCACGAGATCGTCGGCCCCGGAATCGCTCGCAGCGGAGACTGGAGCTTCCCGGTCTTGGAGACTGGCGAGGTCGATCCCGACGAGTCGATGCCTGACGTCTTCAAGCGTGCTCATCGGTACTGGAAGCAATTCGGCTTCGCCCCGCGCACCACCCGTTGACGATTCGATGAGCAACCCGTTCTTCGACCAGCCCATTCTCAACTCGCCCTACGAGTACCCGGGGCGGCATTGGGAACTGGACGAATCCGGGCAGCCGACGCAAAAGATTGTCGACCGCCGGCGCCGCGCTGAATTCATTACCCCGATACCAAAACCCAGGAAGCGGAAGTCCTCGCCGGATCAGACATCGCTGCTGTTCGACGAAGGCAAGGGCCTGACGAACAAGGAGCAGCAGTACGCGCATACCGCCATCATCAACGGCGTGCGGCAGCAGGTGGATCAATGGCGCCGGATCGCGAACCCTTCCGACTGGCGGGTGACGCCCGAGACCGCGCGGCTGCTGCAGCACTGGCGCCACCATGCGTTCAGCGGCGTGCGTCCCTTCTTCTGCCAGGTCGAAGCAGTCGAAACCGCCATCTGGCTCACCGAGGTCGCGCCCACCATAGGAAAGGCCGGCGAGGCCTACATCGAGCATCTGGCCAACGCGAACCGTGAAGCCAACCCGCAGTTGGCGCGGCTCGCGCTCAAGCTGGCCACCGGTGCCGGGAAGACGACGGTGATGGCCATGCTCATTGCCTGGCAGACCATCAACGCCGTCCGCAGGCCGCAGAGCAAAAGATTCACGCGAGGGTTTCTCGTCGTCTCGCCCGGGCTGACGATCAGGGACCGCCTGCGGGTGCTTCAACCGAACGACCCGGACAGCTACTACGCCTCCCGCGAGCTCGTGCCGGCCGACCTGCTGGAGGAAATCAGTCGCGCGAAGATCGTCATCACGAACTATCACGCGTTCAAGCTGCGCGAGCGCATCGAGCTTTCGAAGGGCGGGCGGGCCCTCCTGCAAGGGCGGGGGGACGCGTTGAACACGCTCGAGACCGACGGCCAGATGATGCAGCGCGTGATGCCCGACCTCATGGGCATGAAGAACATCCTGGTCTTGAACGACGAGGCGCACCACTGCTACCGCGAGAAGCCGGCCAGCGACGAGGACGAGGATCTCAAGGGCGACGATAGGAAGGAAGCCGAGCGCAACAACGAGGCGGCCCGCCTCTGGATCACGGGCCTGGAAACCATCAACCGCACGATCGGCGTCTCGCGGGTCATGGATCTGTCCGCGACGCCGTTTTTTCTGCGGGGGTCGGGCTACGCGGAAGGGACGCTGTTCCCATGGACGATGAGCGATTTTTCGCTCATGGACGCCATCGAATGCGGCATCGTCAAGTTGCCGCGCGTGCCGGTGGCCCAGAACATCCCCGGCGACGAAATGCCGATGTTCCGCAATCTGTGGGAGAACATCCGCAAGGACATGCCGAAGAAGGGCCGGGGCAAGGCCAAGGACCTGGACCCGTTGGCCCTTCCGACCCGGCTGCAGACGGCCATGGAGGCGCTCTACGGCCATTACGAGAAGACGTTCCACCTGTGGGAAGGCGCCGGGATTCGCGTCCCGCCGTGCTTCATCGTGGTCTGCAACAACACCTCGACTTCCAAGCTCGTCTACGACTACATCTCCGGCTTCTTCCGCCAGAACGACGACGGCACCAGCACCCTGGAGAACGGCCGCTTGCCGCTGTTCCGCAATTTCGACGAGCACGGCAATCCGCTCGCACGCCCGAACACCCTGCTGATCGACAGCGAGCAGCTCGAATCCGGCGAGGGCCTGGACGACAGCTTCCACGCCATGGCCGCCGACGAGATCGACCGGTTCCGGCGCGACATCCTGGAGCGTGGAGGCCGGCTCGCCGACGAACTCAGGGCCGGCAAGGCCCTGGACGACGCCACGCTGCTTCGCGAGGTCATGAACACCGTCGGCAAGCACGGGCAGTTGGGCGGCGGCATCCGCTGCGTGGTATCGGTGTCGATGCTCACCGAAGGTTGGGACGCGAACACCGTCACCCACGTGCTGGGTGTGCGCGCCTTCGGCACCCAACTTCTCTGCGAGCAGGTGATCGGCCGGGCACTGCGGCGCCAGTCCTACGACCTGAACGAGGACGCGCGCTTCAACGTCGAGTACGCGGACGTGCTCGGCATTCCCTTCGACTTCACCGCCAAGCCGGTCGTCGCGCCGCCCCAGCCACCTCGCGAGACAATTCAGGTCAAGGCCGTGCGGCCGGACCGGGATGCGCTCGAAATACGCTTCCCTCGCGTGGAGGGTTACCGCGTGGACCTGCCCGAGGAGCGCCTGACGGCATCCTTCGATGCCAACTCGGTGCTGGAACTGACGCCGGACCTCGTCGGCCCGACCATTACCCGCAACGCCGGGATCATCGGCCAGGCCGTGGACCTCTCCCTGCAACACCTCGGCGACGTCCGCACGTCGACGCTGCTGTTCCACCTCACCCAGCGCCTGCTGTACACCAAGTGGCGCGACCCGGGCGAGGAGCCCAAGCTGCACCTGTTCGGCCAGTTGAAGCGGATCACCCGGCAGTGGCTGGAGACCTGCCTGGACTGCAAGGGTGGAACCTACCCCGCCCAACTCATGTACCAGGAGCTGGCGGACATGGCCTGCAATCGCATCACCGCGGGCATCACCCAGGCGTTCAGCGACCGGCGGCCGATCAAGGCAGTGCTGGACCCCTATAACCCGGTTGGCTCGACCCGGCACGTCAACTTCAACACCTCCCGCACCGACCGCTGGGAAGCCGCGGCCGATCGCTGCCATGTGAATTGGGTGATCCTGGACAGCGACTGGGAGGCCGAGTTCTGCCGCGTCGCCGAGCAGCATCCCAGGGTGCGGGCCTACGTCAAGAACCACAATCTGGGGCTGGAAGTCCCGTATCGGTACGGCTCCGAGGTCCGCCGCTATCTGCCGGATTTCATCGTCCTGGTGGACGACGGGCACGGTGATGCCGACCCGCTCCATCTCGTCGTCGAGATCAAGGGCTACCGGGGCGAGGACGCCAAGGACAAGGCGGCCGCGATGAACAGCTACTGGATCCCGGGAGTAAACAACCTGGGTACGCACGGCCGCTGGGCCTTTGCCGAGTTCACGGACGTGTACCTGATCGAGTCGGACTTCAAGGACAAGGTCGCGGCGCAGTTCGATCGGATGGTCGAAGCAGTCTCCGGCCACGCTTCGCGCCGGCAGGCCTGAACATGGCTCGCAAGACGGCTCATTCCCGCCCACCAGCGAACCGGCCAGCGGCAGGGGCGACCGTGGAAGCGGCGTTCGATGTGGTGATCGGTTTGATCCAGGCCGCCCGGCAGAGCGCATTCCAGGCCGTAAACGCGGGGTTGATCGACCTCTACTGGCAGGTCGGGGAGTATCTCAGCAAGCGGGTCGAAGCCGACGGGTGGGGGCAGGGAACCGTCGCCCAGCTCGCGGCCCATGTCCAGCGCAGGCAACCCGGGATCCGCGGATTTTCGGCCCAGAATCTATGGCGCATGCGCCAGTTCCATGAGGCCTACCGGGATCACCCGGAACTCTCGACGCTGTTGAGAGAACTGCCCTGGTCGGCGAACCTGCACATTCTCGCCAAGGCCAAGGGCGTCGAGGAACGCGAATTCTACCTGCGCATCGCAGCGCGCAACCGGTGGCCGGTGCGGGAGGTAGCGCGCCAGATCGATGCCGCCCTGTTCGAGCGCACGGTCCTGCAGCCCGCAAAACTCTCGACGGCGTTGAGAGAGGTCCATCGGGACGCGGCCGGGTACTTCAAGGACACTTACGTCTTCGAGTTCCTCGGCCTGCCGCCCGACCACTCGGAGGCCGATCTGCACACCGGGTTGCTCCGGAACCTTGGGCGGTTCATCGCCGAACTGGGCAACGAGTTCTGCTTCATCGGCACCGAATATCCCGTCCAGGTCGGCAAGCGCGATTTCGCCATCGACCTGCTGTTCTTCCACCGCGGCCTGAACTGCCTGGTCGCCATCGAGCTGAAGGTCGGCGAATTCCAGCCCGAGCACCTGGGCAAGCTGGAGTTCTACCTCGAAGCGCTCGACCGCGACGTACGCAAGCCGCACGAACGCCCGTCGATCGGCGTGTTGCTGTGCGCCAGCCGAGACGCCGAGGTGGTGGAATACGCGCTCAGCCGGTCGGTGTCGCCCACGCTCGTCGCCGAGTATCAGCGCCTGCTGCCGGACAAGACCCTGCTGCGCGCCAAGCTGCACGAGTTCTACAGCCTGCTCGCGCCCGCCGCACAGACCCAGGAGCCGCCGCCGGCTCCGCGACCGGCGAAGAAAATCCGCCGAAAATGATTCCGCAGTTCACCACACATCCAGCCGAGCGCCCCTGATCATGGCCAAGTCCAAAGCTCCTGCCGGCAAGACCGTCGAGACCCTCCGGCACGACGAGGCGACGCGGAAGAACATCCCGACCGCCGAATACCAGTCCGTGCTGGAGAAGAACGCGCAGGAACCGGTCCGCGTCGCCTACGAGCGCCGCAACCGTGACCTCGACCCGCAGCTCGTCTGGCGCGGCAAGGACGAGCAGGACTGGTCCGACCTGGTTGTCCACGCGCCGCCGCTGTACATCCAGGAGAAGGTCCACCCGAAGGCGTTGATCGACGAGTTGCTGCGAGAGTCCCGCGAGCGCGAGCACGACGCCGGGCAGGCGACCGCGGACCTGTTCGCCGACTTCAACGGCATCCCCAAGGGCGCGGACAAGACCGAGTTCTACCAGCACGACCAGAACTGGTCGAACCGGATGATCCTCGGCGACTCACTGCAGGTGATGGCCAGCCTTGCGGAGCGCGAAGGGCTGCGCGGCAAGGTGCAGTGCATCTACTTCGATCCACCCTACGGCATCAAGTTCAACAGCAACTTCCAGTGGTCGACGACCAGCCGCGACGTGAAGGACGGCAACGCCGCGCACATTACGCGAGAGCCGGAGCAGGTGAAGGCGTTTCGGGATACGTGGCGGGATGGGATACACAGTTATCTGACGTACTTGCGGGACAGGCTCACCGTTGCCCGGGATCTGCTCACGGAATCAGGATCAATTTTCGTGCAAATCGGTGACGAAAACGTACACCGTGTTCGAACCCTGCTTGATGAGATCTTTGGGGATTCCAATTACGCTGGAACAATTACGTTTCGCAAGACATCATCCGCAAACAGTCCAACGGCGGAACTCACCGCTCTGGGAGCAGTGGCGGATGCGATACTTTGGTACGCAAAATCCAGAAAATTACTTAAGTTTCGGCAGCCTTTCTGAGAAAAAAATACTGACTCCGAGTTCTCACAATATAAGCATCAGAACCCCGACAATGGCAATCTTGATGCCCCAGCATACTATCGCCTTAGCGACCTGACTTCAGCCGGGTGGTCTGATGTATTGTCGCAGCCGTTTACGTTCGAGGGTAAACAATACTCGATCGCCCGAAGTCTTCACTGGAAGACCACCCCAGATGGATTGCGACGCCTCTGTATGGCATCGCGATTGGAGGGGCTTAAGTCCAGCTTGGCGTATCGGAGGTTCGCGGGTGACTTCCCCGTGACTCCGCTTCAAAGCATTTGGATGGACACGATAACGGGGAGTGGCCTAGCCAAGGTATATGTAGTTCAGACTGCGCAAAAGGTTGTCCAACGCTGTGTCGTCATGGCCACTGATCCCGGTGATCTCGTCCTCGACCCGACTTGCGGCTCCGGAACCACGGCCACCGTCGCTGAACAATGGGGGCGCCGCTGGATCACAATTGATACCTCGCGCGTTGCGCTCGCGCTTGCCCGCGCCCGCATCATGGGCGCACGTTATCCGTATTACCTGCTGGCGGATTCCCGTGACGGTCAGATTAAGGAGGCTGAGATCACACGCACAGCACCGTCGTCTCAGCCCGTGCGCGGTAACATCGCGCACGGTTTCGTATACGAACGCGTGCCGCACATCACGCTGAAATCGATCGCCAACAACGCCGAGATCGACGTCATCTGGGAGCAGTGGCAGGAGAAGTTGGAACCGCTGCGCGAGAAGCTCAACCCGGCGACCGGGAAGGCATGGCGGGAATGGGAGATCCCACGCGAGGCTGAGAAGGGTTGGCCTGAGCCGACGCGAAAGCTTCATGCCGACTGGTGGCAGGCCCGTATCGCGCGACAGAAGGAAATCGACGCTTCCATCGCCGCCAAGGCGGAGGTCGAGTACCTCTACGACAAGCCTTACCAGGATAACCGGAAGGTCCGCGTCGCCGGTCCGTTCACCGTCGAAAGCCTGTCCCCCCACCGGGTGCTGGGCGTGGACGAGAACGACGAGCTGATCGATACGATGGCGGACAGCCGCGGCGCCTATGGCGAGGCCCAGACCTTCCCGCAGATGATCCTGGAGAATCTGAAGACCGCCGGTGTCCAGCAGGCGCACCGGGAGGACCGGATCGTCTTCACCGCCCTGGCTCCCTGGCCGGGAAACCTGGTCTGCGCCGAAGGGCGCTATCTCGAAGGCAATGCCGAGACGGGTGCGGAGAAGCGCGCCGCCATCTTCATCGGCCCGGAATTCGGTACGGTCACACGGCCGGACCTGGTGGCTGCCGCGCGCGAGGCGGGAGATGCGGACTTCGATGTCCTGATTGCCTGCGCCTTCAACTACGAGGCGCACGCCACTGAGTTCAGCAAGCTCGGCCGCATCCCGGTCCTCAAGGCGCGGATGAATGCCGACCTTCACATGTCCGAGGACCTCAAGAACACCGGCAAGGGCAACCTGTTCGTCATCTTCGGCGAACCGGACATCGCAGTGCTGCCTGAGCCCGACGGCCGCGTCCGGGTGAAGGTCAACGGCGTGGACGTCTTCCATCCCCAGACCGGTGAGGTCCGCAGCGACGGCCCGGAGGGCATCGCCTGCTGGTTCATCGACACCGACTACAACGAGGAGAGCTTCTTCGTCCGCCACGCCTACTTCCTCGGCGCCAACGACCCCTACAGTGCGCTGAGGACCACCCTCAAGGCGGAGATCAACGAGGAAGCCTGGGCCACCCTCCATAGCGACACCTCGCGCCCCTTCCCCAAGCCGACATCCGGACGCATTGCCGTGAAGGTCATTAATCATCTGGGCGATGAGGTTATGAAGGTGTTCAGGGTGGAGTAGTTCCCGAGACGAACCGTGCTTCAATCGGAAGGAAGCAGACAGATGACCGACGAGAAGGCGCCATCCAACCGTATTGTCAATTGGTTCAAGCAGTTTGTCCGGCCGATCGTCCAGAGGACCGACCCCGGACCAGCGATCGAAGAGCTGGACAAGGTGGCGGCTCAGGTCGACGCGCTGGAGCAGACGCGCGGGACCCTGTTTCCAATCTGCCTGCTCGGACAGGCGGGGGTCGGCAAGAGCACGCTCATCAATACCTTGATTGCCGATGCCGGCATCGTGGTCCCGTCCGGCGGCGGCACCGGGCCGCTCACGGCCAATGCCCTGCGTGTCGTGTATGGCGACAAGGCGTCGTTCGCGGTCCGGTACCACTCGAAGCAACAGGTCGACCAGACGCGCTTCATCCTGGAGGGCGAGATCCAGCGGCAGGGAAAGGCCGTTGCAGCCGCGGTCGAGGACTCCGCGCCAGAGGACCTCGGCCTGGACGGGCTCGAGCACGACAGCGACGAGCAGGTTAAGACGCGTACGGAGGAAGCCATCAGCCGTGCGTGTTTGCTCGTGGCGGGCGGGCAGACCGCCCGCAGGGAACTGACTTACCTCGTGGATGCGCTGCGCTGGGTGCTCGGACAGAAGAACCGCTACGGGGAGACGCTGGTGGACGAGGACCTTGAGCGATTGCGTCGTGTCCAGGAGGCGCTCCACCACAGTACCCGGGCGACGGCGAGGCGATTTCACGTAGACGAGGAGCCGGAGTTCGGCAAATGCCTGCGCGACCATGCCTGCGGGTTCCTCGCGCCGATGATCCTGGAGATGACGATACACTGGCCATCGCCGCTCCTGCGCGATTCCCTGGAGATCGTCGACCTGCCGGGGATCGGCATACTGAGCGATGTTCATGCCTCGATCACGACCGACTATCTCCGCAACCTGGCTAAGGCAGTGATGCTCGTGGTGGATTCGCGCGGGATTCGACGCGAGGACGCCGAACTCCTGAAGACGTGCGGATTCCTGAACCGGTTGCTGCATGCCAGCAGCGACTTCTCTGCCGACCCCGTGGCACTCATGGCGGTCGTCGTGAAGATCGACGATGTTGCGGTTGAGAACTGGCGCAACGACAAGGCTATGAACGGGGCGGCGCTCAAATCGCGCGCAGAGCATTTTTCTGAAGTCGTCGAGCGCTGCACGGCTGACATCTCGCAGAGGCTCGAACAGTTCCTGCGTGACGTCTGGGAAGACGACACCGAAGGCAAGCGCCTGGTCATTCAGTCTATTCTGGAGAATCTGCAGGTTTATCCGGTCTCCGCGCCCCAATACCGGCTGCTTTGCTCGACCGAACTGGACGATGATAAGCCCTTCCTGCCCGACCAGGATGCGACCAACATTCCGGCGCTGCGTTACGCGATCTCAGCCGTGGCCCGGAGATGCGTGGAGGAGCAGAATCGGCGTCGCGAGGACGCCGAACGGCGTTTTTTCGGCCAGCTGCGCGCTCGACTGGAGGTACTGAGCGCGCAGCGGACCGAGGAGCAGAGAGCTGAGACGGAAATCGCTCCGTTCAAGCAGGCACTGGGAGAATTCATTGGCCCATTGCAACGGGAGTTCGACACCCGTCGGGGTGGATTCCGGAATTTCCTGCGCGAATCGATCCCCGCGCAGATAGAAGCCAAGATCGAATCCGCTTCCAACAAGGCCCGAAAGGCTATCCAGACCGATCTGGGCAAGCTGAGGGATGCCCATTGGAAGACGTTGCAGGCGGCCGTGCGCAAGGAAGGGACGTTCTACGGGAGTCGCCACATCAATCTGCCGCACGACTTCGCCCTGCGTTTCGAGGAACCGGTCGCCGAGGTGTGGGCGCGGGATGTTCTCGTCTCTGTCAGGAAGGAGACCCGCGACTTCGCCGATTACCAAGCAACGGCAGTGACCAGCGTATTGGATTGGGCGCGCGGACAGGGCATGCGGGTCTCCACGCGACTGCTTGAGGCGCTGGTCGAGGGCGTCAAACAGCACCGGCAGCAAGTAAATGCGGTGGGGCGCGAAGCGGTCGATGAACTCCGCGAGCGGGTGCGCAACGAACTCATCAAGAGAATCGAGGGGCCGATCAGGCGCCGGTGCAAGAAGTTCGTGGAAGACAACGAACACGTCGGCCGTGGAGTGAAAGGTCGCATACTTGAACTATTCGCTGAACTCGCCGAGGAAGTCGTGCTGGCGGCATCCAAGCCAGCGTCCGCGCTCCTGGTCGAGCGCTTTCAGGAAGTCGACAAGGAGATCCTGGCGGCCTTTCGAGAACACAGCGACCCGCTGCAGGAGGCCGCAAACGCCCTGGTGCAGCGCCGGGAGCAGCGTGTGCGCAAAGAAGACAGCCAGGTTCTGGCCGCGATTGAGGCTGCCAGGGCGGCATTGCCCGCAACCGAGGAGGTAGTGGCATGAGCGACCTGCTCGTTCGGTACGAAGGTATCGTTCACTCCGTGCTGCGGGAAGTAAGTGACTGGGGCGTGCGGGTACTGGATCTGGCCTCGCCGCCACGGCGCTTGTGGGGCAGTAAGCCGTTGGTTCCCGCTGTCGTGCGCACAAACGTGGATCCTTACAAGACCCAGTCCTATCCGTTGCCATCGGAACTGCTCTCGGCGGAATTGGCCCAGGGGGACACGTGGAGCGCCTTGAGTCGGCGCAGCCTTGGCCGCTACGAGGCATACTTTCTTGTAGCCGAGGATCCACAGCGCCGTCTTGACGCGCGCGAGGTCGTGACACTGGCTCATCAGGTCAGCCTCGTGCGACACATCCTGGATTCGGGAGTGCGCCGCAGGATCCTCATAGGCGATGAAGTCGGTCTCGGAAAGACGGTCGAGGCAGGGCTCATCGTCCGCGAACTGCTCGAAGCTAATCCCGGCCTGCGGGTGCTGTACCTGGCGCCGGCGCGGCTCGTTTCCAATGTCGGGCGAGAGTTTCGGCGGTTGACCTTGAACTTTCGTGAGTGGAAGGCCCAGGATGGCGATGCACGGATCGAGTCCGACAGCCGGGTTATTGCGAGTATCCATCGTGCGGTACATCCGAAGAACTTCGAGCGCCTGCTGAAACTGCCGCCCTGGGACGTCATCGTCGTCGACGAATGCCACCACTTGTCTGATTGGGGCGAGGGCGGCGGGGACCCAGTGATGAAGTACCGACTTGTTCGCGATCTCGTCGCGGCGCAACCGGCCGAAAGCTGCCTGTTGCTGCTGTCCGGCACGCCACATCAGGCGCACTCGGCTCGTTTCGACAACCTTCTCAAATTGCTACTGATCAAAGATGAGCCGCCGGAAGCGGCAGCCGGGAGGGTTATCTACAGGACCAAGGACGACGTGCGGGATTGGGACGGGAATCCACTTTTCCCGCGACGGCAGGTGAACCAACCGATCGTGATCGACCTCGATCCGGAACACAGATCCTGGCTCAGCGCTATTCACGCCTACTTCAAGCCTCCGAGAACGGCGGGTAGCCTGGCGGTGCAGCGGGCGGCCGGTTGGAAGTGCGCTCAGGCTCTGCAATGGGCAGCGTCGAGCCCTAACGCGGGGCTCGGCTACCTGGTACGGCAAGCACTTCGCGCCGGATGGACATTAGATCAAACAGTGCTCACCGAAGCAATCGCAGCCCTAAGACCGTACCGCTCCGGCTCGGCTGAAGAGCCAGTGGAATCAGTCTATCGGCGCTTGGTCGCGGAAATCCGGCGGCAGGCATCTGACGATGACATTGAGGACATCGAAGAGGATTTCGAAGCTCGGGAGGAATTGGACCACGACACACTGGCTTCATTGATACGACAGGGTATCGAACTTGTTCGCAACCCGCGGCAGATAAAGTGGGAGCGCCTATGGCGGGACGTCCTTGTCCCAGCCGCTGGGGAAAAGGTAGTGCTGTTTGCACAACCGATCGAAACGGTCATGGCGCTTGCTACATGGTTGCAGGGCAAGGCCGGAACGCGACCCGCCATCATCATGGGTGGCCAAACCGAGGCGGAGCGCGACAGAGAGGTTGATCGGTTCAGACAAGCAGACGGGCCGCAGTTTCTCGTATCGTCCCGAGCGGGCGGTGAGGGCATAAACCTGCAGAACTCGCGGCGGCTGGTGCATCTGGACGTTCCGTGGAACCCGATGGAGATGGAGCAGCGGGTTGGCCGGGTGCATCGATTCGGCTCGCGCGAAACCATTCAGGTTGACACTATCGTTGTCCGCGATAGTCGCGAGACTCATGCATGGGCCGTCGCGCGCGAGCGGCTTGCCACCGTCGCGCAGACGCTAGTCGCCCCAGAACGATTCGAAACCGTTTTCTCCCGCGTGATGTGCCTGATCCCGCCAGATGAGTTACAGACCGTGCTTATCAACGGCCCCGTCTCACCCCTTGCCGAAAGCGATATCAAGTGCCTGTCGGCGCTGATCGACGCTGGCTTCAGGGATTGGCAGAGCTTCCATGAGCGCTACGCGGCGAATCAACGCGAGATCCGTGAGCAACCGGCGGGGTTGGCTCAGTGGCTGCACGTACGGGATTTCTTGCTGCGAGTTGGCGGTGCGGAGCCGGTGCCCGGAATCTCACGGACCAGGTTCATTCGGCGCGGGGACGAAGTCAGCACCGTGGACGAGGCGGCGGAGGTGTTGAGGCTTGGCGACGGCTCGCTTTGCTTCGCGGGGAACTACGATGGCGGGCTATTCTCGGGTCAGACCACGGCCGTCATTGGACCACTTGGGCTGAACATCCCTGCGGTTGCCGATTCGCTATATGCGTGTATCAACCCTGAGCGTCCAACAGGTGCCGCTCACCTGAGATGGGGGGATAACCAGAAGGAGTTGCGTGCGCGACTGGGCCCTGAGGTGGTGATTCTCGCCTTAGTTCGCCAGTCCCTCCGACTCGATTCCGTCGGTGGCATTAGTGATATTGGTACAGAACTGATCGCGTATGCAGTCAGAACAGACGGGACCACGGAGTTGTGCGGCGAGGACAAGTGCGCGTTGTTCGAGATGAGTCGCCAAGCAGTTGTTCGAGTACGACCCGAGGAGTCTGGTTTATTCGCGCGCGCATCATCCGAGGAGAAAAGGTTGATTGAGGAACTGCGGCGCCCATCGGACGAAGAGATTCGTCGAGGTACTCGATACGCTGTCTGGCCCATTCTCGCGGCGTACATCAGCCCGTAATTTGCGCTGGATGCGCATGCACAGGCATAGCGTAGAACCGCGAGTCGAGAATGGTCATTTTGAGCCTGGACACGATAAACGAAGGGGCATCCGCCGTTATTGATCACGGTTTGTGATGGATGGCAGGGGGTCCCCCTCAGGGAACTTGCAAAAAGCTCCCCAAGGGGGTTGTCTCGTGATCGACCAAGATCGGAGACAACACCAATGTGCCACGCTTTTCTGAGCGATTCCAACTTCTGGGCCTTGCTGTTTCGGATCGATGAGGACCTGGCGGCGCAGATCCGTGCCGGCGGCTGTCCTCACTGCGGTGGTGCGCTGCACCAGTCGAACTATCCCCGCAAACCCCGCGGCGTGGCCCGTGCGGTGCTCGGCCCGCAGTACGAGCAGCGGTTGAGCCTGTGCTGCAGCCGTGAGGGCTGCCGGCGGCGGCGCACACCGGCGTCGGTGCGTTTTCTTGGAGCGCGGGTGTATCTGGGCGCGGTGGTGACGCTGGTCAGTGCGTTGGCGCACGGGCTTAACGGCCGGCGGGCCGCGTTGCTGTGTGCGCAATTCGGCACCAGCGTGCGCACGCTCGAGCGCTGGCGACAGTGGTGGACGCAGCGGTTCGTGGCCACGTCACTGTGGAGCCAGATCCGGGGTCGGTTGGCCAGCGCCGTGGCGCCGGCGCAGTTGCCGGCCGGGTTGCTGGAGCGTGTGAGCGGAGCCGATGTCGCCACGCGGATGACGCAGTTGCTTGGGCTTCTGGCGCCGCTGACGACCAGCCCTTTGTCGAGGGAAGGCGTGTAACACGCAGAAGTTGCGATTACCCGCGCCGCCGGCGGCTGGGTAGGCTGCGCGGCAGTCCACCATCGCGGCGGGGTTACCCCATGAGCCAGCGTCATCGCGACCCGTCCGATCACGGCCGCTGGGCCCGGCTGCGCTTTGCGGTGGTCGGCCCGCTGCTGGCGGCGCCGCCCGAAGGCGGAGAGCTGCAGCAGGCGCTGCGGACGTTGTCCCAGCGCCAGTGGCGCCATCCGGTCAGCGGGGAGCCGGTGCAGTTCGGCGTGTCGACGATCGAGCGCTGGTACTACGCGGCGCGCAACGCCGGGTCCGATCCGGTCGGCGCGCTGCGCCGCGCGGTGCGCAAGGACGCCGGTACCCAACCGAGTCTGAGCGCAGCACTGCGCCAAGCCATCCACGGGCAGTATCAAGCCCATCCGAGCTGGTCGGCGCAGCTGCACTACGACAATGTGGCGGTACGCGTGAGCCAGGACGCCGCGCTCGGGTCGCTGCCCTCCTATGCCAGCGTACGGCGCTACCTGAAATCCCAGGGCCTGTTGCGTCAGGCGCGCACACCGGTGCGCCACGGCCCCGGTACCCACGCCGCCGCGCAGCGCCGCGCGCACTACGAGGTGCGTAGCTACGAAAGCGCGCACACCAACGCCCTGTGGCACGCCGACTATCACCACGCCCGCCACCCGGTCCTGACCCGTTCCGGCCAATGGCAATTACCCGTGCTGCTGGGCGTGCTCGACGATCACTCGCGCCTGGCCTGCCACCTGCAATGGTACCTGCAAGAGACCGCCGAGACGTTCGTCCACGCACTATCGCAGGCGTTGCAGAAACGGGCCTTGCCGCGGGCACTGATGACCGACAACGGCAGCCCAATGCTGGCGGCGGAAGTGCGCGCCGGATTACACACGCTGGGCATCGTGCATGAGACCACGCTGCCGTACTCGCCGTATCAAAATGCCAAGCAGGAGCACTTCTGGGCCACGCTCGAATCGCGCCTGATGGCGATGCTGGAAGGTTGTACCGAGTTGACGCTGGAACGACTCAATGAAGCCACCCAGGCGTGGGTGGAGCTGGAATACAACCGCACCCGCCACAGCGAACTGGGCTGCGCCCCCTGGGAGCGCTACCGCGACGGGTCCGATGTCGGGCGCGACAGTCCGGGCAGCCAGGAACTGCGCCGGGCGTTCCGCGCCGAGATCACCCGCACGCAGCGTCGCTCGGACGGCACCTTCACCTTGGCCGCGCAACGCTTCGAGGTGCCCGCGCGCTACCGCCACCTGGAGCGACTCACCATCCGCCATGCCCGCTGGGACCTGAGCCACGTGGACCTGGTCGACCCTCGCACCGGCGCGCGGCTCTGTGCGCTATATCCGCTGGACAAGACCGCCCATGCCAGTGCGCATCGCCGCGCCCTGGCGCCGTTGGCCGACGCACCCGCACCGGCGGGGACGAGACCGGCCACCGAGGACATCGCCCCGCTGCTGCGCAAGCTCATTGCCGACTACGCCGCTACCGGCCTGCCGCCGGCCTACCTGCCCCTGGGACCTGACAGCCGCCAGGAGGACCCCATCGCATGAACAAGAAACTGCTCGCCCTGTACGGGCTGAAATGGAATCCGTTCGCTCCTGAGCTGCCCACCGAAGCGCTGCGCATGACCCCCGCCGTGGACAACTTCGCCTGGCGCATCGAGCACGCGCTGGTGCGCGAGGGCGGCTTTGCGATGCTCACCGGCGATGTCGGCACCGGCAAGAGCGTGGCGCTGCGGCTCATCGCCGAGCGACTGGCCCCTTTGCCCGACCTCACCGTCGCCGCGCTCGCCCATCCCAGCGCCAATCTGGCCGACTTCTATCGTGAACTGGGCGACCTGTTCAGCGTCGAGCTCAAGCCCCACAACCGATGGATGGGCTTCAAGGCGTTGCGCACCCGCTGGCTCGCGCATCTGGACAGCACCTTGATGCGGCCCGTGTTGCTCATCGATGAAGCCCAACAGCTCAGCCCGGTCGTGTTGTCCGAGCTGCGCCTGCTGGCCTCCACGCACTTCGACTCGCGTGTGCTGCTGACCGTGGTCCTCGCCGGCGACCGACGTCTGAGCGAGCTGCTACGGCGCGAGGAACTGCTGCCCTTGGGCTCTCGGATCCGGGCGCGCTTGAATCTCGAATACGCCGGCCGCGATGAACTGCTGGAGTGCCTGAAACATCTCACCCGCAGCGCCGGCAACGTCAGCCTGATGACCCCCGAGTTGCAGCGCACTGTGTGCGACCACGCGATGGGAAACTACCGGATCCTGACCACTATGGCCGCCGAGCTCCTGGCCGTCGCCGCGCAACGCGAACTCACGCAATTGGACGAAAAGCTCTATCTCGACGTCTTCGCTCCGTCCAGTCAAACCGCAAGCAAGCGCCGGCAGAGCGCTGCCAGCGTCTGACTTCCTTGCAGCACCACGTTGCTCGACATCTCCGCCATGACCAGTTCGCTTTTACGTCCATCAAATTGCGTGAGCACCGCGCCATCAATTATCGTGACCACGCTCA
>JBFXBD010000034.1:0-58800 GCA_050183625.1 Gammaproteobacteria bacterium | reverse complement strand
GGTTGCGGCCGCGCCCGCCCACGGCGGCTGCACCGGCGCCGCGGCAGCCGCGGCGCTCATGGCGCGCTTCCCGCTTCGGCGCCGACCAGCGCCACGTGCAGGTACCCGGCCGAACGCAGCGCGTTCATGGCGTCCATGATCGTGTCGTAGGTGATGGTCCGATCGGCACGCAGGAAGATGCGCTGCTCGCGATCGGAACCCGTCGCCGCCTGCACCGCCTCGCCCAGCCCGCGCGTGGTGACCGGCTTTTCGTTCACCAGCATCCGGCCGTCGGCCTGGATCGACAGGAACACCGGCTTGTCCGGCTTGGGCGCCGGCGGCGCGTTGGACACCGGCAGGTCGACCTTCACGTCCACCGTCGCCAGCGGCGCGGCGACCATGAAGATGATGAGCAGCACGAGCATGACGTCGATGAACGGGGTGACGTTGATCTCGTGGTTGACCGGCAGGTCGTCGCCGCCGTCCGCGGGCCGGATCGCCATCGCTCAGCCCTGCCCCGCGCGCACGGTGCCGCGGCTGAAATCGCGCGAGACCAGGCGCAGGATCGCGGCCGCCGTATCGGCGACCAGTGCCCGGTGGGCGGCGATCACGCGGCTGAAGTGGTTGTAGATGACGACTGCGGGGATCGCGGCCACCAGCCCGAGCGCGGTCGCGAGCAATGCCTCGGCGATGCCGGGCGCGACCACGGCCAGGTTGGTGGTCTGCTTCTCGGCGATGCCGATGAAGCTGTTCATGATCCCCCACACGGTGCCGAACAGGCCCACGAAAGGCGCCGTCGAACCGATGGTGGCGAGGCTGTTCACGCCCTTCGTCATCCGCCTCGCGACTGCGGCCTCGTGGCGCTCGAAGCGCGAGACGATGCGTTCCTTCACGCCCTCGGCGTCCGCGAGCGCATCGGCCGAGAGCGCGAGTTCGGCGGCCGCCTCGGTCACCAGCGGCGTAGCGGCCAGCAGCGGATGCGCATGCGCATCGTTCAGCGAGCGCAGCGCCAGCACGGCGTCGTGGACCGCGCGCTCGGCCGCCGTCGCCCTGCGCAGTTCGTGTACCTTGGCGATGAACACCGTCCAGGTGACCAGCGAGGCCACCAGCAGGCCGATCATCACCAGCTTCACCACCCAGTCCGCCTGGAGGAACATGCCCCCGACCGAGAGGTGGGCGGGGATCGCCGGCAACGCGCTGGCTGCCTGGGCAATCGGCGCGAACAGCGTGGCCGTCGCCGCAGCCGCCATCCGGAACTTCAACGTGTTGAAATGATTCCTCTTTATCGCCCCCTGGGTCCCCTGGGGAACGATTGCGACCGGATCGGGCAGCGCCGACTGCGGCATTTCTGGTGTGGTTTTCACGCGTGGGAAAGCATCTTGATTATAGATAGTCTGCGTATCGTAATGAGAACGATTCGTAAATGCGAGTAATTTTTTCGGTGCCCGACATCCGTGGCGGCGGCCCGCCCGATGCACCGTGATGCGGGGTTCCGTCCCGACCATTGCCAGCGCCTCCGGGTACACCCGCGGCGGTCATGACCGCCGCGCGCAAACCGGCGCCGTTGCATGCCGCGCGCAGCCACGCCGCCGTGCACGCTCGGGAACACCGCCGGTACAACGCCGCACCGGCGCCGCAACGGCCGGTACTGTGGCCCCTGCCACCGGCCGGTATACTCGCGGGCGCCTTCTTCCTGCCCGGAGCCGCCGATGGCCTATGCCACCCTGGACTACAGCGTCGATTCGCGCATCCTGCTGCTGACCCTGAACCGCCCCGACAAACTCAACGCCTTCACGGTCGAGATGGCCAACGAGCTGGTCGACGCCTTCGGCCGCGCCAGCCGCGACGACAGCGTCGGCGCGATCGTGGTCACCGGCGCCGGCCGCGCGTTCTGCGCCGGCATGGACCTGGCCGTCGGCGGCAATGTGTTCGGCCTGGACGAATCCCTGCGGCCCACGCTCGCGGACATGGACCAGCGGCTGGACGATCCCGCCATCCACGCCGGCGTGCGCGACACCGGCGGGCGCGTGTCGCTGGCGATCTACGAATGCGCCAAGCCGGTGATCGCCGCGATCAACGGCGCCGCGGTCGGCATCGGCGCGACCATGACCCTGCCGATGGACATCCGCCTCGCTTCCGAGAACGCGCGCATCGGCTTCGTGTTCGGCAGGCTCGGCATCGTCCCGGAAGCGTGCTCGAGCTGGTTCCTGCCGCGGATCGTCGGCGTCTCGCAGGCACTGGAGTGGGTCTACGGCGCCGACATCCTCACCGCCGCCGAGGCCTTGCAGGGCGGCCTGCTCAAGGCCGTTTACCCGGCCGACCGGCTCGTCGACGAGGCCTGCAAGCTCGCGCACAAGTTCGTCGACAAGCGTTCCCCGGTGGCCACCGCGCTCGCCCGGCAGATGATCCTGCGCAATGCCGCGCAGCCGCACCCGCTGGCCGCGCACAAGGTCGACTCGCTGGCGATGTTCTACACCAGCATCGGCGACGGCAAGGAAGGCGTGCGCGCGTTCCTGGAGAAGCGCGATCCGCAATTCGCCGGCACGGTCTCATCCGACATGCCGCCCTTCTATCCCTGGTGGTGAGCGCGCTGCCAGTGCGCGTCACCGGCCCGGCCACGAATTCGCGGCCGTTCAATCCGCAGCCAAGACACGAATCGAGGTCACGACCATGATCGAACTGCTCAAGGGGATCCGCGTGCTGGAGTGCGCGGTGCTGTTCAACGGCGACCAGACCAGCCGCTTCATGGGCGACCTCGGCGCCGACGTGATCAAGGTCGAAGCGCCGGGCGTGGGCGACTACCTGCGCGACTTCCTCGGCCAGATCACCCCGCACAACAGCCCCGCGCACATGTTCGCCAACCGCAGCAAGCGCAGCATCACCCTCAACCTGCGCACCGACGAGGGCCGGGCGGTGTTCTTCGACCTGCTCAAGACCGCGGACATCTTCGTCGACGGCTTCGTCGCCGGCGCCTGCGAGAAACTCGGCATCGGCTACGAGGCCCAGCGCAAGGTCAAGCCCGATATCATCTACTGCCAGTGCACCGGCTACGGCGCCGTCGGGCCCTACGCCACCGTTCCGACGCACGGCATGATGATGGGCGCACTCGCAGGCGGGATGCCGGCGCGCGTGGGCGCCGAAGGACTGGCCGAGCGCGACCCGGACCGCAGCGGCATGGGCGACGGCACCGTAGTCGGCGCCCTGTTCAGCGCCTACACCGCCATCTCGGCGCTGATGCGCCGCGCGCGCACCGGCGAGGGCTGCTACATCGACGGCGCCGGCTCGGACGCCGTGCTCGCCACCGAGTGGTTCCCGGCACTGTACGCCTGGAACGACAAGCGCCTCACCGACCGAACCTCGCTCGCCGAGAGCGGCAACGCCAACAGCGCCAAGTACCAGGTCTACCGGACCAAGGACGGCAAGTTCATGCTGTTCTGCGGCATCGAGCACAAGTTCTGGGACAAGTTCTGCCGCGCCGCCGGGCGCGAGGACCTGGTCGCCTACAAGGATACCCGCACGCCGGTGGACTTCGCCCACAACGACGGCAAGCTGCGGCGCGAACTGCAAAGCATCTTCGGCTCGCGCACGCTGGCGGAATGGACGCAGATTGCGATCGACCACGACATCGCCATGGGGCCGGCGCACGCGGTGGAGGACATCGTCGACGACCCGCACATCCGCGCGCGCGAGATCGTCTACCAGGAACACCACCCGCATGCCGGCGACTTCACCACCGTGGGCTGGCCGGCGCCGGTGCGTGGCCAGCCGTTCTCGGTGGAACGCCACGCGCCTCTGCTCGGCGAGCACACCGACGCGATCCTGGCCGAAATTGGCTACGAAGCCGACCGCATCGCCGCGCTGCGCACCGCCAAGGTCATCTAGTCGCCAAAACCGGGACAGATCTATTTTCCGCACCCCAATTCACGTCGCCGTCATTGCGAGGAGCGAAGCGACGAAGCAATCCATGCGGCCTCGACCGCATCGCCCCCATGGATTGCTTCGCTGCGGTCGCAATGACGGCGTGCCTGGGCCGAAGCAGTGCTGAGCCCGGCGCCGGACGGCGCGCGCCCCTCGCGGCCGCGCATGCTGATCGCGTCGCTGATCGTCGCCGAGTCGGTGGCGATCTTCGAAGGCAGCATGCTGTACTCGACCCTGGCGACCTTCTATCGCCTGTTCGGCGATCCGATCGCGGTCGGCTGGATCCTCACCGCCTACCTGCTGGCCTCCGCATCCTCGGCCCTCATTCTCGCCCGCCTGGGCGACATGTTCGGCCGGCGCAGGATCATCCTCGTCGTGCTGATCGTCGGCCTGGCCGGCTCGGTGGTGAGCGGGCTGTCCAGTACCGTCATGGGCATCGTGGCCGGGCGCGCGCTGCAGGGCCTGCACAGTTCGGTGCTGCCGCTGTCCTACGGCTTGATGCGCCAGCACCTCACGCGCGAGCAGGCCACGCTCGGTGTCGGCCTGTTCGCCACGGTGATGACCGTCGGCGGCGGGGTGGGACTGTTCATCGGCGGCGTCATCGTCGATCACCTGTCCTGGCAGTGGATCTTCGTCTTCAGCAGCGCGCTCGCGATCGTCGCTTTCTTCCTGGTGAGGAAGTACGTCCCCGCGGAACATCCGGCCGGCGAGCCGGAGCCGGTGGATGTGGCGGGCGCGATAATGCTCGCCTCGGGGATCTGCGCCGTGCTGTACGCGATCGGCAGCTCCAAGCACTGGGGCTGGGCGGACGGCCGCGCCCTGGCGCTGATACTCGCCGGCCTGGGGATCCTGGCGCTGTTCGTCCGGCGCGAATTGCGGATCGATCAACCGCTGGTCGACGTGCGCCTGCTGCGCCGCCGGCAGACGGCACTGGCCAACCTCGGCATGATGGTCATCGGCCTGGGGCCGCTGCAGGCCCAGCCGTTCCTGGCGCTGCTGCTGCAGCAGCCGCCCTGGACCGGCGCTGGCCTGGGATTGTCCGCCGCGTACGCGGGTTCGCTGCTGTTCCTGCCCATGACGACGGCCCTGGTCGGCGGCCCGCTCGCCGCCTGGCTCACGCGGCGGATCTCCGCGCGCTTCGTCCTCGGCCTGTCGGGGCTGACGATATTCGTCGCCTGGGGCGTGATGGCGATCCACCACGGCTCGCTCTGGCTCATCATGAGCATGATGCTCGGCGCCGCCATGGCGCAGGCCATGGCCTCGGCCGCGGTGCCGATGCTGATCCTGGACGACACGCCCCCGGGCCGCACCAGCGAGGCGACCGCCGTGATCACCACGCTGCGACCGGCGGCCATGGGCACCGGCACGCAGATCTCCTCGCTCATCCTGGCCACCACCATGGTGTCGAACCCGGCCATGGGCCCGGGCCAGTATCCGGCCGAGAGCGCGTTCACGCTGCTGCTCGCCTTCGTCGCCGGCACCGGCCTGCTGTGCCTGGGCTGCGCCTGGGCGCTGCCCGCGCGCGCGCACACGGCCGGTCGCGCGCCGGACTAGGGCTGCCGCCCGGCCGGCGAGTACCGCGGATCAGAACAACGCGGGCTGCCGATCCTCGGCGCCGGGCTCGCGGAAATTGCCCAGCCCCACGCCCGCCAGCCGGTAGCGGGTGGAACCCGGCAGGTCGACCTGCGCGAGCAGCGACGTGGCGATCTCCGCGAGCGCGTCCTCGCTCGCCGGCGGCTGCGGCGGCGTGACGCTGCGGGTGATCTGGCGGAAATCGGCAGTCTTGAGCTTGATGAACACCGTGCGGCCGATGCGGTCGGTCTTCTCGCGCCGCAGCCACACGCGCCGCGCCGCCGACCGGATCGCCGGCCCGAGTGCTGTGAGCGGCAGATCCGCTTCGAAGGTCTCCTCGGCGGAGATCGACTGCAGCGGCCGGTCCGGTAGAACGGGGTGATCGTCCACGCCGTGCGCCAGTGCATGCAGGCGCAGGCCGAATCGGCCGAACCGCTCCTGCAGGCGCGCGCGATCGAAGCCGCGCAGATCGGCCACCGTCGTGATGCCCAGTGCCGAGAGCACCTGTTCCGTGGCGCGGCCCACGCCGGGCAGTTTCTTCACCGGCAGCGGGGCGAGGAAGGCCTCGACCTCGCCCGGGCGGATCACGAACAGGCCGTCGGGCTTGTTCCAGTCCGAGGCGATCTTGGCCAGGAACTTGTTCGGCGCGACGCCGGCGGAGGCGGTGAGCCCGGTATCGGCGCGGATCTCGGCCCGGATCCGGCGCGCGACCTCCGTGGCCGAGGACAGCCCGGGCTTGTTGACGGTGACATCCAGGTAGGCCTCGTCGAGTGACAGCGGCTCCACCAGATCGGTGTAGCGCAGGAAGATGCCGCGGACGCGGTGCGAGACCTCGCGATAGCGCGGGAAGTCCGGCGGCACGAACACCGCCTGCGGGCACAGCCGCTCGGCGCGCAGCGCCGGCATCGCCGAGCGCACCCCGAACGTGCGCGCCTCGTACGACGCCGCGCACACCACCGAACGCGCGCCGCGCCAGGCCACGACGACCGGACGGCCGCGCAATTCGGGCCGGTCGCGCTGCTCCACGGAGGCGTAGAACGCGTCCATGTCGACGTGCACGATCTTGCGCACTGCGGCAGTCGCGGGCGTGGACATCTTCGCTTGGCAGTATAGCCGCCGGCGCGCCGCGCGAACGCTGTGGACCGGGCGCCCGGACGTGACTACCATTCGAGTCGATGGCGCCGGGCGGCTTGCACCCGGCCTGCGGGGAGGGCTCGATCATGGCACTGAAGGTCGGAGACACGGCAAGTCGCACCCGCACGGTGACCGACCAGGACGTGCGTGCGTTCGCGCAGGTCACCGGCGACGTGAACCCCATCCACCTGGATGACGCCTACGCCGCCACCACACAGTTCGGCCGGCGGATCGCCCATGGCATGCTGAGCGCGGGCTTCATCTCCGCGGTGCTGGCGAATGACGTGCCCGGCCCCGGCGCGGTCTACCTGGGCCAGGACCTGAAGTTCAAGATGCCGGTGTTCATCGGCGACACGATCACCACCGACGTGGAAGTCACCAGCTATCGCGAGGATCGGCGCATCGCCATCCTGCGCACCACGTGCACCAACCAGGACGGCAAGGTCGTCATCGAGGGGCAAGCCACCGCGCTGCTGACGAAATGAGCGATTCACGGCAGGTACCGACATACACGCTCGACCCCGAGCCCGAACTGCGCGAAATCGCCACCGGCCTCATCTTCCCGGAGGGGCCGATCGCCCTGCCCGACGGAAGCTTCGTGCTGGTGGAGATGGTGGGCAACACGCTCACGCGCATCACCGCCGACGGCCGCCGCGAGGTGATCGCGAACATCCACACCGGACCGAACGGCGCCGCCATCGGGCCGGACGGCCGCTGCTACGTGTGCGTGAACGGCGGCATCGGCCAGAAGCTTCCGCCGGACGCCGGCAAGCCGAACAAGGCGCCGACCATGGCGCAGGTGGGCTGGCCGCCGATCGAATCGGACGGCGGCTCGATCCGCGTGGTGGACCTGAAGACCGGCCGCACCGAGGTGCTCTACGAGGAATGCAACGGCTGGCCGCTGACCGCGCCGAACGATCTGGTCTTCGACGGCAACGGCGGGTTCTACTTCACGGATCTCGGCAAGCAGAGCCAGCGCGTGTGGGTGCGCGGGCGGGTCTACTATGCGCGTGCCGACGGATCCTCGATCCAAGAAGTCATCGTGCCCCTGGACGCCGCCAACGGCATTGGACTTTCCCGCGACGAGAAGACGCTCTACGTCGCCCAGACCGCCTTCGCCCGCCTCTGGGCCTTCGATATCACCGCGCCCGGCGTCGTCCACACCGAGCGCGCGCCCACCATGGGCGGGCGCCTGCTGGCCGCGCTGCCGCGCATGGGCGGCTTCGACTCCCTGGCGCTCGACGCCGACGGCAACATCTGCGTCGGCACCCTGCACCCGGGCGCCATCACCGTCATCGCCCCGGACGGCAGCAGCATCCGCGAAATCCCGATGCCGGACGCGAGCGCGACCAACATCTGCTTCGGCGGCCCGGATTTGCGCACGGCGTACATCACGCTGTCGCGGAGCGGGAGGTTGGTGGCGATGCCGTGGCCGGTGCCCGGCCAGCCGCTCAATTGCCTGAACAAATGACCTCGGCGCCGGCCTTGTCATTGCGAACGCGACGCGCGCGACGAGTGGAACGCCGGCCTTGACGAATCGTCAGCCGCACATCCAGTGCGGCCATGCCAGCATCTCAGGCTCTGGCGGGTCGAGCACGGGCACCCGTCGCAGTTCGGTCTTTGAACCGGTGTACGCGCTGAAGACTTCCCGGTGCGCGCGCAGTGACATCGGACCATCGCGCGTGTAGTACTCAGCCACCCACGACAGCAGGAAGTCGAGATTGGCATCCTGGGCTTGCCTGGACACGTACTTGTGTGGCTCCCAAGCACGGTTCAGGCAGTTGGCGACACAGCTATCGAGGCCGGGGTTCAAAAAGACCAGATGCGGCTCGAATTGCAGTGCAACTTCTATCAGGTTTGCATAGCAGCCTTCCAGCACCCATCGTGGCCGGGAGACGCAGAACGTTTCGACCTCGGCCCGCACCGAGCCGGTTGCTCTCAGAACGGCCGGCTGGCCAGACTCCCAAGCGACGGAATCGAGGTCGAGGACTTCAACACCAGCGGAACCCGCTAGCCAGCCGGCGAGCGTGGACTTGCCGGATCCGGAATTGCCGAGGATCGCGAAGCGCATCGTACCGCCGCCCTGACGTTTTTTCAGTAGCACCGGAGCGACTGACGCGCGGACGCCCAATGCGAAAGGGCGTTACACGTCATTGCGCGATAGCTTGCTTGAAATGAGCCGATCCAGGCTGACACTGGATTCAGCAACCTGAAGGCCAAGCCGGCGATGGGTCTCGAGCGGGACACGCACCATGAATTTGCTGCTGAACGAACTCATGGCGATTGCCTCGGGGACTTCTTTTCCGTTCGTCTTCACGTCTGCCACCGTTCGCAGCGCCAGCCGACGAATTCACGCCATGGCCTTTTCCTGGGAACTCTCGAGCCAGTTCGAGCCGGGAAATTCTGCGCACGGCCCGACGCGCTCGTGGTGTTCTTCGGACCACGTGTCCCGATTGGCATATCAATCGATTTCTATTGCGTACTTCAAATCCAAGCAATCGATTGCCACCTGAAGTTACCGGACTTGGCTCGGAGAGGTGGCGATATCCGCCGACACCTCAGCCGTGGCTCAGCTTGGTGTCTACGGGTGCGTAACAAATTTTTTCTTCAAGCCGACTCAGGCCGCCCCCTCCACCACTTCCAGTTCCGCTGCTTCTCGCCGGCGAAAGTGGTGTCAACTTCAATGTCACCTTATGAACTTGGGACGCTTTCGCTTCACCTTCGAGTTCCAGCACAACTAGCCTGCCCTTCGATTTTCCAGTGGTCTCCATGGTGAACGCGACTTCAAGCTCCACGGCATCCAGCGAGTAGAACGGTTCAGAGTCTTTGCTGTTGGCGGCCATCAATTCAGCCTTGACCTGCATAATAAATTCCCCGAGTTCAATTCGTCCTTTCATTTCACGAGACCTCCGAATTGATATGCTTCCTGTGGCGGAGAAGAACTGCCATTTCCGTCGCCCGTCCCCGTCAGGCAGTCGAATTCAAACCGCCCCCAACACCTCCTCCAACTGCGCCCTTCGCAGCAGCCCCGCGTGCTGCCAGATCGGCGCCCCGCCCCGGAACACCATGAAGTTCGGGATCCCGCGGATCCCGTAGCGGTTTGCGAGGTCGGGGTGCTCGTCGGTGTTCACCTTCAGCACCAGCGCGCGGCCGGCCATGCTCGCCGCCGCGGCGTGGACCTCGGGCGCGGCCATGCGGCACGGGCTGCACCAAGGCGCCCAGAAGTCCACCAGCACCGGCACCGGGGATTCGTTCAGGATGGCATCGAACTGCGCGGGGTCGACGTCGACCGGCTCGGACGCGGCCGGCAGCACGGCGCGGCAGTTTCCGCAGCGGCCGTTGTCGGCCAGATGTTTCGTGGGGATGCGGTTGCTGGTACCGCAGGCCGGGCAGGTCCGGATCATGGGTTCTCCGTCGGTGGCGGCCGCGCTCGGGCCATGGGCGTCAGGTGGGGCCGCGGCGGCACGATTGCAAGCCCGGGACGCCGTTGCGCGGTCGCACCGGGCCATGCATCATCCCGGGCTTGTGCCGTCACCGGATCCGGCTCCAACCACCGCCTCGCGATGAACGACCTGGCCCTGTCCCCGTCCGATCAGATTGCCGCCCTCGACGCCGCCGCCCGCAGGCACCACACCCCGTGCGGCGAGGGGTCGGTGGTGTGGCGGCAGTGGGGCAGCGGGCCGCCGCTGGTGCTGCTGCACGGCGGCTCGGGCTCGTGGAAGCATTGGATCCGCAACATCCCGGTGTTCGCGCGCCGCTACACGGTCTGGGCACCGGACCTGCCGGGCTTCGGCGATTCCGATGTGCCCCCCAGGCCGTACACCATCCCGGGCCTGGGCGACTACGTCGCCGACGGCCTGGACCGGCTCGTGGACCCTGCGGTCGCAGTCGACATCGCCGCATTCTCGTTCGGCGCCATCATGTGCAGCTACGTCGCCGCGCAACGCCCCGAGCGGGTCAGGCGGCTGGCGATGCTCGGCACCCGCTTCGGCACCAGCCTGGTCAAGCGCGAGTTGCCGATGCGGGACTGGCGCCAGGCGCGCGACGAGGCCGAGTGGAACGCCATCCTGCGCCACAACCTGCGCACCATGATGCTCGCCCATGACGCCACCATCGACGCGCTGACCCTGAAGATGTACGGCGACGACCTGCGGCGCTCGCGCGTTTACTCGCGCCCGCTCTACGACCACGCCACGCACATGCAGGCGCTGGCGCGGATCCGGCGCCCGGTGCTCGGCATCATGGGCGCGCTGGATGCCCTCGCCCACCCGGACGTGCACTCGCAGGTCGGCGCCGCGCGCGCGATGAACCCGATGTTCTCGATGGAACTGGTCGAGGACGCCGGCCACTGGGTGCAGTACGAAGCCCCGGAGCGCTGCAACGAACTGCTGCTGCGTTTCTTCAACCCCGAATCGGAGACTTCCCCATGAGCGCACCCCGCATCCCCCCCGAGGCGATCGTCTTCGGCGGCAACCCGCTGGAACGCGTGGAGGAGAAGATCCGCACGCCCGAGTGGATCGAGGCGCGGCTGAAGGATCCGCAGACGCGCGTGCTCAAGCTGGACCGCTTGAAGCCCGCGGTCGCCACCGATCGGGACGGCGCGCCGATGCTGGACTGGGTCAGCGCCCGTGACCTGCCGGGCCTGCACCGCGGCCAACGCAACTGCGTGCTGCTCGGCATGCAGGACGGCATCGCCCACTTCGCGGTCGACATGACCGAGCCCGGCGCCCGGCCCTCGCCGGACATCCGCGACCAGCTCACGCTGGCGATGCGCATGCACGCCGAGGACACCGGCATCTTCGCCCAGGCGCGCACGCTGATCGACTGGCACGCGCGCCACGGCTTCTGCGCGGTGTGCGGCCAGCCCACGGTGAGCCAGGCCGGCGGCGCAATGCGCAAGTGCAGCGACTCCGGCTGTGGCGCCACGCACTACCCGCGCACCGATCCGGTGGTGATCATGCTCGCGCTGTACGAAGACAAGTGCCTGCTCGGCCGCTCGGGGCGATTCCCGCAGGCGTTCTTCTCCGCGCTCGCCGGCTTCCTGGAGGGCGGCGAGACCATCGAGGCCGCGGTGCGGCGCGAGGCCTTCGAGGAGGCCGGCGTGCGGGTGGGCGAGATCACCTACGTCGGCTCGCAGCCCTGGCCCTTCCCCGCCTCGCTGATGATGGGCTGCTTCTGCCATGCGCTCGGCCCGGAGGTGAAGGTGGACGGCGAGGAAATCGCCGAGGCGCGCTGGTTCTCGCGCGATGAGATCCGCGCGGCGCTCGCCGGCAGCCGCGACCTGGACTTCAAGGTCCCGCCGCCGTACGCGATTGCGCACCAGCTCATGCGGCTGTGGCTCGACACCGGCGGCTGATGGCGCATGTTCTTCCGTCCCGGCGTCACTGACCACGGGTTGCCGCACAATCCGTTCATGAGCCTGGTGGTGCCGCGGCCCATCGGCTGGGTTTCCACGCTCGGCCCGGCCGGCACGGTCAACGTCGCGCCCTACAGCTTCTTCAACATCGTCTCGGTGGCGCCGTACTACGTGATGTTCTCCAGCGCCGGGCACAAGCACTCGCTGAGCAACGCGCGCGACCGCGGCGAGTTCGTCTGCAACCTGGCGGGCTACGACCTGCGCGAGGCGGTGAACGTCACCTCCACTGACGTGCCGGCCGAGATCAGCGAGGCGGAACTGGCCGGGCTGGCGCTGGAGCCGTCGCAGACCGTGGCGGTGCCACGCGTGGCCGCGGCCAAGGCCCACCTGGAGTGCCGCACCTGGAAGCTGGTCGACCTGCCGGCGGGCAAGCGCCCGGAACTGGCGTACACGATCGTGATCGGCGAGGTCACCGGCATCCACGTCCACGACGAAGTGATCCGCGACGGCCGGGTGGATCTCGGCGCGATCCGGCCGATCGCGCGGCTGGGCTACGACGACTACAGCGTGGTCGATCAAATCTTCTCCATGCCCCGGCCGCGCTGAGGCGCCGTTCGCGGGGCATCATCGCGGCCCGCGGCTGTTGTATGCTCGCGCACCGACCCGGCCCGCACGGTCGACAAAGGAGAGCCACCCGTGAGTGAACTTGCCCTGCGCGAGGAGAAGGACGGCGTCGTCATCGTAACGCTGAACCGCCCCGACAAGCTCAACGCCATCAACAAGGAGATGCGCAACGTCATCTTCCAGGCGGTGGAAGACCTGCGCGAGCGCGACGACCTGCGCGTGCTCCTGATCAAGGCCAAGGGCCGATACTTCACCGCCGGGGTGGACATCCTGGAGGACAGCGTCGCGCCGCGGCACAAGCAGACCAGCATGGTCGCCGCACGGCGCGAGTACCGCCGCGGCCTGCACATCTTCCTCGACGAGATGGAAGCGGTGGAGAAGCCGATCGTCATGGCCATCCACGGCCCCTGCCTGGGCGTGGGCGTGGAGATGGCCGGCGCGGTGGACTTCCGCCTGGCCGCCGAAAGCGCCCGCTTCGGCCTGCCGGAGATCGACATCGGCGTCATTGCCGGCAGCGGTGGCACCAGCCGCTTCACCCGCCTGTGCGGGGTGGGCTGGTCCAAGTGGCTGAGCATGGCCGGCGAGCAGATCGACGCCCGCACCGCCATGATGGCCGGCTTCGTCCAGGCCGTGTACCCGGACGACAGGTTCGAGGAGGAGGTCTGGGCCTTCTGCCAGCGCCTGCAACTGCGGCCCGCCGAGGTCCAGGGCGTGGCCAAGCTCGCCGTGGAACTGTGCTGGGACCTGGACCGCCAGCAGGCCCGGCACGTGGAACGCATCGTCAACACCCCGCTCATGATGCGAGACAACTCCGACCTGGTCGCCAAAGTGCTCTCGCGCGGGAAAAAGAAGAACTGAGGTCGCATTCGCATGTCGGGAATCTGCTCGCACCTGAACGTCATCGAAATCGGCTCCGGCAGCGCCGCCGCGGCCATGGCCGGCATGGTGTTCGCCGACGCCGGCGCACGCGTGGCCAAGGTGGAGCCGCCCGGCGGCGACCGCCTGCGGCACGTGAACCCGAGCGGCTTCACGGTCTGGAACCGCGGCAAGGAAAGCCTGGTCGCGGATCTGCGCACCGACGCCGGTCGCGACGCGCTGCGCGCGCTCGCCGCGCACGCAGACGTCGTCATCGAAGGCTTCGCGCCCGGCACGACCGAACGCTGGGGGGTGGGCCGTGCCACGCTGAGACGGGAAAATCCGGCGCTGGTGCACTGCGCGATTACCGGCTTCGGCTCGACCGGGCGGTACGCGGCAATCAAGGCCTACGACGCGCTGGTCGCGGCCAAGGCCGGGCTCTGGTTCCGCGGCAGCTGGGGTCACCGCGACGGCGCGTTCCAGTACCCGGTGCACTGGGCCAGCTTCGGCTCGGCCATGCAGGCCGTGGCCGGCATCCTCGGCGCGCTGCGCGTGCGCGAATCCACCGGCCGTGGCCAGGACGTCGACGCAACCCTGGTCGCCGGCCTGGAGCCGATGGACTACATGGTGGCGACCATCGTCCAGCTTGCCGCCAAGCGCGGCGCGGCGCCCTCCTCCGACGCCCGTGCGGCGCTCTCGGCCAGCCGCTACGGCGTGCTGGTGCTCACGCGCGACGGCCGCGTGATCCAGACCTCGACCATGCTGCCGCACCAGGGCCAGGCGCTGACGCGCGTGGCCGGTCTCGCGCACGTGCTGGACGAGCCGCGTTTCGCCAAGCTGCCGATGTTCGACACCGCCGAGGACGCCCAGGCATGGGAGGATCTGCTCCTGGAGGCGTTCCGGACCCAGGACCTGGCGTACTGGCTGCCGCTGCTGGAGGCCAGCCCCGACATCGCCTTCGAGGTCGCGGTCACCTGCGAGCAGGGCATGGACCACCCGCAGATCGTGCACAACGGCGATGTCGTCACGGTGCAGGATCCGGTGCTCGGGCCGGTGCGGCAGGTCGGACCGATTGGGCACTTCGAGCGCACGCCGATGCGCATCGCGCGCTCCGCGCCCGCGCTCGGCGAGTACCGCGGCGCCTTCGCGCCCCGGCCCGCGCCGGCCGCGCGCGGCACACCCCCGCCGCACCCGTTCGCGGGCACGACGGTGGTCGAGTTCGGCTATTTCTACGCCATGCCCTATGCGACGGCGATGCTCGCCGCGCTCGGTGCCCGGGTGATCAAGATCGAGGACGCGGCCGGGGATCCGTTCCGCTACGCCTTCGGCCACGAGGTCGCCAGCAACAAGGCCACCGCCGCCAAGGAGAGCATTTCGCTCGACCTGCGCACGGAACGCGGCCGCGAGATCGCCGGCCGGATCATCGCCCGCGCGGACGCCTTCGTGGATGGCTTCCGCCCGGGCGTGACCCATCGGCTCGGGCTGGCGGTCCAGCAACTGCGCGCGGCCAACCCGCGCCTGCTGTACATGCACGCCGCCGGCTACGGCAGCGACGGCCCCTACGCGCACCGCGCGATCTACGCCCAGGCGGCGCAGGCTGTGGCCGGCAGCTTCGGGCGCCAGGTCGGCGCGTGGGTGGATCCGGCGCGCAACCAGGACATGAGCGTGATGGAACTGCAGGCGGTGGTGCTGCCGCGGCTGAACCACGTCACCGACGGCGATTCCAACGCCGCCCTGGGCGTGTTCGCGGCGCTCGCGCTCGGCCTGTACCACCAGCAGCGCACCGGCGAGGGACAGTTCCTGCGCACGTCGATGATCGGCAGCAACGCCTGGGCCTACTCGGACGACTTCTGCAGCTACGCGGGCAAGCCGCCCGCACCGCCGAACGACGACGACTACCAGGGTACCGGCGCGCTGGATCGCGTCTATCCGGCCGCCGAAGGCTGGGTGTGCGTCGCGGTGCGCGGCGATCGCGACTTCGCCGCCTTCGCGGCGCTCGTCGGTGCGCCCGCGCTGGCCACCGATCCGCGCTTTGCGGATGCTTCGGCGCGTAGGGCGAACGACGCGGCGCTCGCCGAGGCGATCGGCGTGCGCCTGCAGGGGGCGCCGGCTGCGCACTGGGAATCGGCGGCCGTTGCCGCCGGGCTGGGCTGCGTGGAAGTGAACCTCAAGGGCCAGCCGATGTTCACCGCCTATGATCCGGTGCTGCGCGAGACCGGGCTCACCGTGGCCTTCGAGCACCCGTTGTTCGGGGAGATGGTGCGCGCGGCGCCGCCGGTGGCCTTTTCCGAGACTCCGGGCAAGGTCGCGCCGCCCTGCCTGCGCGGCCAGCACAACCGGGCCATCCTGGCCGAACTGGGCTATGACGAGGCCGAGATCGCCGCGCTGGAGGCGGCGAAGGTGGTCATTCCGCCGAGCTGATACGGACCCTCGCGGGCCGGCGTTTGCCGGCTTGACGTGGGTCAATCCCGGTGCCGGGGCGGCAGCCTAGCGTATCGACTGGACCCCATAGCCAGACCGCCGCCACGCGAGGAACCGCCATGAAACACTTCGTCTTCAGCTGCGACGCCCACATCGTCGAGCCCTCCGATCTGTTCACCAGCAATCTGCCCGCGCACCTGCAGGACTACGCGCTGCACACCGAGTTCGACCCGGTGAAGAAGATGCGCCTGTCGATGCTCGGTCCGAACATCGTCCACCGCATTCCGGCGAATTTCTTCGATCACAAGGTCGGCGACGGCAGCGGCGCCGAGGCCCGCCCGCAGGGCCAGCGCGATCTCTCCAAGCGCTTCGCCGACATGGCCCGCGATGGCATCGACGCCGAGCTGGTGTTCCCGACCATGGCGCTGATGGCGGCGCGCATCACCGATCGCGAGGCCGCGCGGCTGACGGCGCAGATCTACAACGACTGGGCCTGGGACTACCTGGAAGGCCACCGCGCCAAGCTCGTGCCGGCCGCGTTCGTGCCGCTCGTGGACATGGACGACTGCGTGGCCGAGGCCGAGCGCGTGCTCGCCAAGGGCTACCGCGCGGTGATGCTGCCGCCGATCCCGCCCGATACCATGCCGGCGTACAACAACCCGGCCTGGGATCGGATCTTCGCGCTCTGCGGTGAGGCGGACGTGCCGTTCGTATCGCACACCGCCACCGGCAAGGCGCAGATCAAGGCCGGCGGCGGCCCCGGCGGCGCGGTCTACAACTACACCCGGCAGATGAACGACGCGATCGACGGCATCTGCTGGCTGGTCGGCGGCGGCGTGCTGGATCGCAACCCGAAGTCCAAGGTCATGTTCGCGGAAGTCGGCGCGGGCTGGATGCTCGGCCTGGCCGAGCGCCTGGACGAGGTGTACGTCGGCCACGCACCCTACGTGCAGCCCAAGCTCTCGCGCATGCCCAGCCAGATCATGCGCGACCAGATCTCCAGCTCGTTCCAGAACGACACCGGCTGCCTGATGACGCGCAAGCTGCTGGGGATCCAGTCGATGCTGTTCGCCTCCGACTATCCGCACTCCGAAGGCACGTTCCCGAATTCCCGCAAGGTGATCGAGGAGATGTTCACCAAGGTGCCGGATCTCACCGAGAATGAAAAAGCCGCGGTGCTCGGCCTGAACGCCGCGCGCCTGTTCCACATCACCCCCGAGCAGGTCGCCGCCCAGACCCCCAAGGCCGCCTGACCCGAAACGGGGTCGGAGTGATTTTCGCCACCTGAAATTCACTCCGACCCCTTTAGCACCCCCGAAACGGGGTCGGAGTGATTTGATTTCGTGCGCCCGCCCGATCAGCGGCGCGGCGGGCGGGCTAGGCCCTTCGTCAATCGGTAGAGGTACTCCAGGGACTCGTTGAACGAGCGCGCCGCCAGGCGCTCGTCGCGACCGTGCATGCGGTTGTCCTCGACATCCGTGAATGCGCCCGAGGTGCCGTATACCGCGATGCCCGCATTGCGCAGGTAGCGCCCGTCGGTCGCGCCGGCCGACATGATCGGGATGACCGGCAGCCCGGGCCACATCTGCGCAGTCACCCGTTCCAGCACCCCCATCACCTCGGCGGTGAGCGGCGAAGCCGGGCTGGCGATGAAGTGGGTTCCCGACGGCTCCACGGCAATGCCGTCGTCTGCGAGCGCCGCCACCAGCGCGGCGCGCAGCCGCGTCTCGGTCCATCCAGGCAGCGCCCGGCAGTTCACAATCGCCCGGGCCGTCTGCGGCAGCGCATTCTCGGCGTGGCCGGCTTCCAACATCGTTGGAATGCAGGTCGTCCGCATGCGCGCGTTGTAGTAGGGATTGGCAGCCGCAACGCGCGCGATCGCAGCCGGGTCCGGATCCGACACCAGGATCGCGCGCATGTCCTGCGCGATCGGCCCGGCGAGCGTCGCCGCGGTGCGTTCGAAGTAGGCGCGATTGACGTCGTCCAGCTCGAACGGGAACTGCGCCTCGCCCAGGCGCGCGAGCGCGCGCGACAGGCGCAGGATGGCGTTGTCCGGCACCGGCAGCGAGCTGTGCCCCCCCGGGTTGCGGATCTCCAGGCGGTAGCTCTGGATGATCTTCTCGGCCGCCTGCACCTGGTTGGCTGCGTAGCGGCCGCCCTGGATCACGCCCGGCCCGCCCTCGTTGATTGCGAGTTCGGCATCGATGAGGCCGCGGTGGTTCGCAAGCAGCCATTGCACGCCCAGCTTGCCACCGATCTCCTCGTCCGCGGTCAGCGCCAGTATGAGATCGCGATCTAGCACCGCGCGCTCCTCGCGCAGGCGCACGAGGTTGACGACGAAAGCCGCCGCCATCTGCTTGTCGTCGATCGTGCCGCGGCCGTAGAACCAGCCGTCGCGCTCGGTGAGCTCGAACGGCGGCAGCGACCAGTCCTCGCGCCTGGCCTCGACCACGTCCAGGTGCGCGAGCAGCAACAATGGCCGGCGTTTGCCCGTGCCGCGCAGCCGCACGATCAGGTTGCCCTTGCGCGGTGCCGACTCCAGCACCGTGATGTCCGCTTCCGGAAAGCCGGCCGCGCGCAGCCGCTCCGCCATCGCCCGTGCCGCCAGCAGCGAATCGCCGGACGCCACGCTCGTATCGATGCCGATCAGCTCCGCGTAGACCGCGCGCGCGAGATCGCGGTACTTCTGCGGCGAAGTCGGCTGCGCCGCCGGCGCCGGCGCCGCGAACAACCCCATCGCCAGCACCAACCCGATCGCCCCATCCCACCACCCGCGAAACGGGGTCGGAGTGAATTTACGCCCGCCGGGCCCGGCACCGGCGCAGCGGCGACGATCGAAAATCACTCCGACCCCGTTTCGAATCGCGAAAATCACTCCGACCCCGTTTCGGTGGTGGTGGCTGGACAGTGGCGGTGGGCGATGGTTTAGTGCGGCACTTTAGGGCGGTGGGGATGAGGCTGCAATGACGGATCTGGAGACCATCGAACGCGACCGTGCCGCGCTGCGCGAGCGCTGGTACCGGGAAGGGATATACGGCAGCCGCAGCATCGGCGACGCGCTGCTGGAAGGCGCGCGGCGCTGGCCGGATCTGTGGTGCGTGTTCCATACCGAGGCGCGCGAGCGCCGGGTGACGCTGCGCGAGATGGTCGACGACGGCCTGGCCGCGGCCGGTGCGCTGCGCTCGCTCGGCATCGGCCCCGGCGACGTGGTCGCGGTGCAGCTACCCACCTGGTACGAAACCGCGGTGCTCAGCCAGGCGGTCTACCAGTGCGGCGCGACGCTGCTGCCGATCATCGCGATCTACGGCCTGCACGAGCTGGAGTTCGTCCTGCGCCAGTCGCGGGCGCGGATGCTGATCGTGCCCGATGAGTGGCGGCGGACCGATTATGCCGCCCGCATCGAAACCCTGGCGAAGCTGCCCGACCTGGAGCACTTCGTCGTCGTCGGCTACCGGGCCCCGGCGCGCGCGATGACGCTGTCCGCCCTGCTCGAACGCGCGCGGCGGGATTTCGACCGCCCCCGCGTCGCGGCCGACGACGTCAGCACGCTGCTGTACACCTCCGGCACCACCTCCGATCCCAAGGGCGTGCAGCACACCCACAACACCCTGCTCGCCGAGTGGGCGAGCCACTACGCCGATCCGGCCGGGGTGTTCTTCAGCGTCTGGCCGGCCGGGCACATCGGCGGGCTGTACAACCTGCTGCGGCCGATCATGCGCGGCGTCTCGCACGTGTTCATCGACCAGTGGGTACCGGAAGTCGCCGCGCAGCTTCTGCAGAAGTACCGCGTCGAGGAGAGCGGCGGCACGCCCACCTTCCTCATCTCGCTGCTGGAGGCCGTGGATCGCGGCGGGTACGATCTGTCCAGCCTCAAGCGCTTCAACCTCGGCGGCGCCGGCGTCACGCCGGCCACCATGGCGCTGACCGACGCGCGCGGGTTTCCCGGCGCACGCGGCTACGGTTCCACCGAGCACCCCACCGTCAGCTTTCCGGTGCCGGGCATGACCTTCGAGCAGCGCACCACCACCGACGGGCGGATCCTCGGCAACGAGGTGCGTATCGTCGACGACGCCGGCAATGATCTCCCTGCAGGCACTGCCGGGGAGATCCTCACCCGCGGCCCGGAGCTTTTCATCGGCTACACCGATCCGCGCCTGAACGAGGAGCAGTTCCTGCCCGGCGGCTGGTTCCGCACCGGCGACATCGGCCGCGTCGACGCGGACGGCTTCCTCGCCATCACCGATCGCAAGAAGGACATCATCATCCGCGGCGGCGAGAACATCTCCTCCAAGGAGGTCGAGGATCTGCTCGCGCGCCACCCGGCGGTGCAGGAATCCGCGGTGACCGGCATGCCGGACGAGCGGCTCGGCGAGCGCGTGTGCGCCTTCGTCGCCCTGCGCCCGGGCGCATCGCTCACGATCGAGGACGTCCGCGCGCACTTCGCCGCACTGGGCGTGGCGCGGCAGAAGACTCCGGAGCGGATCGAAATCGTCACCGACTTCCCGCGCACCGCCGCCGGCAAGGTGCGCAAGATCGATCTGCGCCAGAAGCTGCGCGAACAGGCCGGGCGCGGCGGCTGAAACACCGCGTCGTCGCGAGCCCGAACCGGCCCAGGCTCCGGCAGATTGCGGCCATCGGCCATCGTCGTCGCGAGCACAGCGAAGCGATCCATACGGTGCCGAATTAGTCCAGGCCGCATGGATTGCCGCGGCCGCTGCGCGGCCTCGCAATGACGGGGCGCGGCTCATGGATGGCGCAGCGAAGCGACCCGGACGGACTCCGTGCCGCCGGCAGCGCGTGGCTTGCTTCGTCGCTTCGCTCCTCGCAAAGACACCGGGCATCGACCTCGTCGAGGCTCGCACGATACCGCCATAACTTGCGCGCCCGTCCGCAGCGGCTAACATGGTCCGCTTCCCGAACCCACCGCGCGGAGGCAGCATGTTCTCGTTGAATGGCAAGACCGCAGTCGTCACCGGAGGCGGCCGCGGCATCGGCCGCGGCATCGCCCTGGCCATGGCAGCGGCGCATGCGCGCGTCGTGCTCACCGGCCGTACCGCGTCCGCGCTGGAATCCACCGCCGCGGAGATCCGCGCCAGGGGCGGCACCGCGATCACGGTCGCCAACGACCTCACCGAGCCGGGCAGCATCGAGCAGATCGTCGCCGCCGCGCTCGCGAACTTCGACTACATCGACTGCTGGGTGAACAACGCCGGCAGCGCGGATCCGAACGACGTCGGCCCGCTCATGGACCTGACCCCGGAGCGCTGGGATCGGGTCGTGGATCTGAACCTGAAGGCCGCGTTCTTCGCCGCCCAGGCGGCGGCGCGGACCATGCGCAACGGCGGCACGATCGTGAACATCTCCTCGCGTTCGGGCGCGCACGCGTGCCCGAACACCGGCCAGTACGGCGCCGCCAAGGCGGGGCTGGACAACCTCACCAAGACCATGGCGATGGAATGGGGGCAGTTCGGGATCCGCGTCAACGGCATCGCACCGGGCGTGGTGCTCACCGAAGCCAATAGCGGGCCGGGCGGTTCGATGAGCCGGCCGAGCCGGATCCAGCGCCAGATCGAGACCGTGCCGCTGCGGCGCCTGGGCAGCGTCGAGGACATCGGCTGGCTCGCCGTCTATCTCGCCAGCGACGAGGCGGCCTGGCTCACCGGGCAGACCATCCAGATGAACGGCGGCAGCGAGATCCCGATCGGCACGCTGACCTTCCTGCACCACGTCCACCAGCGCCTGTCCGGCGCGGCGCCGCAATCGTAGGCGGCGTCAGCCGATGGCGTAGTCCTTCCAGGGCATCTGGCAGCCCGGGACGAAGCTCAGCAGTTCGACCAGTTCGCTCACGCCGTGATAACGCAGCGTGCCGTCCTCCGCCTGCGCACGTCGCGCTGCGACGATGTGGGCACGACGCCTGAAACGGGTGTTCGGTATCGACATCGAGATGCGTGCTGCCAACGGCGCTGCGGTGCGGATCATCGCGTGCGTCGGGGATTCGACCGTCATCGTTGAGTTCCTCGCTCACATGGAGGCGAACGGGGCCGAATACGACCCGACCCGGCGGCCGCCAATGCGCGCACCACCGAAGCGAGGGTTGTTCGACGAGACGGGCGAACGCCATGACGACTCAGCCCGGGCGGTGCCGCCAGCGGCGCGACAAGCGCGCCGGCTCGCCGCCGGTGCCCGCACGACACGGTTTCGATTGTCACGCCCGGTCAGCGTTACCGCGTTCCGACAGCAGTTGCATGATTTCGGCACCCAAGTGCAGATCGGGGACATGGCCGAAAATCTGCCGGCGCAGATGTCCCGAGCGGTCGATCAGGAGAAAGGTCGGCGTGCCCTGCATCCGGTACGTCGCCATGGTCTGCGGAATCGGCGTGCCGTCGTTCGCCGGGGCGTCGACGCCGACGGGACAGCGAACCCGATACTCATGAAGGAACGCCCGCAATGCGGTCGTCGTCATGGCATCATGATGTTCGAAAACCGTATGCAGACCCACCACCACCGCGCCTAGGGGTGCGAACAGCTCGTGTACCGCCTTCAGCTGCGGAATTGCATGACTGACACAACCCGGGCAAAGCATCTGGAAGGCGCAGGCGACCACGACGCAGCCGCGCTGCGCCTCCAGATCCAGGGGCGTGGTCGTGTTCAGCCATTCCGAGATGCGCCAATGCGGCGCCAGTACGGGCTGATCCACGGCTGTTCCTCAGTCACGCAGTCGGCTGAAGGTATAGTCCTGCTCCTTCTGGGGCTGGTGGCAGGCAAAGCAAGCGGAGGGCGCGTTATTGCCCACCACTCTGTTCGTCGGTTCACCGCCACCGAAGCCCTCGAATCCCCAGCCACCGGTTGCGGCGAACTTCCTGGCGTCTTTGTGCATGACACCGACGACTTTTCGGGTGCCTTCCGTGACGGCATTGCCGGCGTGCACGGCTTCGAGCAGGTCGAAGACAATCACGGCTCCATCCGGGAAGGTGTCGCTCCGGTAGCCCTCGAGCGCCTTGCCGTTCGCATAGAGGTGGTGAATCCCACCAAAGGCACCATAGAGCGGATGCCCTTCTTCAATCACCATGCTCTTGACGTGGTGCCAATCGCGGTAGCCCTGTGGATAAGGTACCTCGGGTTCCGCGGCTACTGCGACAGTGGCGGCGGTGATGCCGAGTAAGGCCAGGAACTTCGTTTTCACGGTTCGCTCTCCTATTTGAGATCGGCAATGGCCGCGCCGTAGTTGATGTGAAAGGGCTGTCCGGCAATCACCAGCGCAGGGACCGACTGGACGCCGGCCGCCTCGGCCTCAGCGATACGCGCCCTGGCCTCGCCCAGATGCACGACCTCGACATCGAAGCGAGCCGGATCGATGGCGTGGGCGAGTTGCTGCTCGGCGGTGACACAGACAGGGCAGCCGGCGTGATAGAAGACGGCATTGGTTTTCATGTAAGGACTCCTAACAATAAAGACCAAATAAACCCCGTCACATCTAACGGGGGTCAAACCGCCGTCAGGCGGCGGATGCGTGCTCCGCGCAGTCGACGCGCAGGTGCCGCCCGGCCATCGGTGCGCCGACCAACGCGCAGTAGTGCGGTGTCGCCGTGCCAGGCGCCACGTTTTCTCGAAAATGCCGGCAGGTCACGCAGGTACGCTGCGGGGCGATCAACTCACGCTGCTGCAGTTGCCGAATCATCTTGACCACCAGGCCGAGCAGGGTCTCCTTCTCGGTCTCGGACAGGCCGGCAACGACTGGCGCGAAGCTACTCGGCCACGCCTGCGCGACCCGATTGCCCTTGGCCGTCCCCTTCAGGGCAACGGCGCGCCCGTCCGAGGCGTCCGCATACTTGCTGACCAGTGTTTTTCTTTCGAGAGCCGCCACGGCGTCGCTGGCAGTGGCCTTGCGAACACCGACGTGCGCAGCAGCGGCCGTCAGCCGTGCGCCCTCCGGACGACTGGCGACAAACCGCAGGATGTCTGCTTGGGTGGGTGACAGGCCAGCGCGCTCGGCAGCCCGCCAGTCGAGCTGACGCGCCACGGCGGCCAACCGGGTCAAGCCGTCGGCCAATCTACGATCGAGGGACTCCGTAATCTGGTCGAACTTCATAGGTAGGAATCCTAACCATCATCCTCGGCCCTGTCAATCGCTGCTGAGGTGCGGAAGTTCTCGTGGTCTCCACCGGCAGGGGAATGCGTGGAGGACATCGGCTGCCTCGCCGTGCATCTCGCCAGCGACGAGGCTGCCTGGCTCACCGGGCAGGCCATCCGGATGAACGGCGGCAGCGAGATCCCGATCGGCACGCTGACCTTCCCGCTCCAAGTGCACCAGCGCCTGTCCGGCGCCGCGCCGCAGGCGTAGGCGGCGTCAGCCGATGGAGTAGTCCTTCCAGGGCATCTGGTCGACCGGGACGAAGGTCAGCAGTTCGACCAGTTCGCTCACGCCGTGATAACGCGGCGTGCCGTCCTCGGCCTGCGCCATGAGCACCACCGGCGCGCCGCCGAAGTGCGGCTGCAGCGTGTCGATGGCCATGTCCGCCTCGCCCGGGGACTGCACCAGGTCCATGGTCACCGCCACGACCACCAGGCGCCTGCCCTGGATCGCGATCGGCGCCGCCATCACCTTCATCTGCGCCGAGGCGAGCACCGCGGCATCGGTGGCATCGTCGTCGACCGGCTTGGGTGCCGCCGGCGGCGCGGCGCTTTCCTGCGCGCATTGCGGGCATTCGCCATCGGTCGCGGGCACCGCGGTCCGCAGCAGCATCCGCTCCACCGTCACCGGCCGGGTGGTGTCGATGCGCGCGCAGAGCCACTCGTCCTCCACCCGCACCCGCACCACGCGCAGGCCGGGCGGCATGGCCTCCACGTCCGAGCGCGACACGAACCACTCCCTATCCGTGCCGTCGCAACTGCGACAGCGGAATGCCCACGTTGCCATTGGAAAACCCCCTCGATCGTCCCAGCGACGGATTGTATTGAATTGCACACGCCTGCGCGCGACGGCGTCGTGACCGCGATCATGCGGCGCCACGCCGCGGCTTCGAACGCGCCGGCGCCGGCGTCGCGATGGGGTACGAGCGCTGCGATCAGGAGGGATGACTGCTGTTCCACGAGTCGGCCGGTAGCGAATGCAGGAGGCGCGATCGAATCGGCGTCGTCACACGTCCCATCGCCGACCGCCGGCGCGATCGAACCACCCGCCGCGCTGCCGGCCTGGCCGGACAGCGGGCGCCGAAACCGCACTCGACGCTGTCAATCGCTTTTACACGTTCGAGCCGGCAGCGGCGCTCTCCAATCTTATCCATCTGAATTACTGAACTTTTTTTTCACGGCATCGATTTTGCTCATCGGGTACCACAGCGCCGCCCTTCCCCCCTGACCGGCGCACGAGGTCATGAGACATGCAGAACAAGCACCACTCCCACGCCCGCAATGCCTGCATCGGCATGCTGCTGCTCGGCGCGTCCGGCGCCGCCAGCGCGCTGCAGATCAACTGGGTCGACTGGCAGCGTTCGACCATCGATGCCAACGGCTTCACCGCGTTCGGCACCATCACCACGTCGACCGATTCGGTCGACGTGACCTACAACAACCCGCAGGGGATCGCCTTCTTCTACACCGGCGCCAGCGGGGAAATCGATTTCTGGCGCCAGGGAGGCAGCGGTTCTCTCGGCCGCGACCCGGCCCGCTCGCCCTACACCAGCACCGGGCCGAACGGGGTCGACAACATCCCCACCGGCACCGACATGATCGCGCTGCGGTTCGCGGGCAACCAGACGCTGTCCTTCTCCAAGGCGATCGCCAATCCCTACTTCTCCTACATCAGCCTGAACGGCAACGGCTATGGCTTCGACCAGGACTTCGACATCCTGAGCTTCGGCGACGGGACCGACAACGACATCGGCTACTGGGGCATCGGTACTTCCTCCAAGAGCACCGTCGGCAGCGAATTCCAGCTCCTGGGCACCGGCGAGCCACACGGCACGCTGCGCTTCACAGGCGCTTTCTCCTCGGTCCAGTGGCGCAGCCTGAGCAACGAGAACTGGAACGGCTTCACGATCGGCATCCAGGGCACGCAGCGCGAGGTGTTTCCGTGTGAGGTCGACCCGACCCTGCCCGAATGCGATCCGAACCGCGTCCCCGAGCCCTCGGCTGCGGCACTGATGGCGCTCGGCCTGCTCGGCGCCGGCTACCGCCTGCGCGCGCGCAAGAGCGCATAAAGCCCGCGAGGTTCCTCGCCCGGCGCCGCACCGGACCCGGTGCGGCGGCTCCGCAAACGCTCCATCGGCCACCGCGATTCACCGGTGGCCGGTGGAGCGGTCAGATCCCCGCTTCCCGCCGGCGCAGGCGCCAGGCCAACGCGGCGGCGGCCAGCATCGCGACGGCCGCGGCCGGCCACCAGCGCCGCGCCTGTTGCACCGCTTCACGCCGCCGCTCCAGCCACAGGCGCGCCGACGCGCGCTCGAAATCGGGTGCCTGGCACTGCCTGCCGAAATCCGCGGCCCACGGCACGTACGGCCCTTCGCGCACGTAGCGCTGCCAAAGTTCGCGCTCCCGGCGCGGATCCTGGGCCGCGATCCAGCCGCTGGCATGGCACAGGATCGCCGCGAACGCCTGCGATCGCGGCGGCACCGCTGCGGCAGCCCGCAGCGCATGTTCAACCGCCACCTGGCGGTAGTGGAAACGCACCAGCGGCCGCGCGGCGCTCTCCGCGACACGCGGCGCCTCGGCGGCACGGGCATACGCCGCCGGCACGACGAGATCCTTGCGTACCATTTCGACCCAGGCCCCGGTATCGGCATCCCGGCGCGAGATGACCTTGCCGTCGCCCAGCGGATCGTCGCTGCCGGGCCCGAGATCGTAATCGCCGTTCACGACGGCGAAGTCCGGGTCGCCCTCGAAGCCCATGATCTCCATCCCGGAGGCACGCGCGATCCGCGCCGCCTCCCAGGCCGCGCGCGCGTGATCGATGCGGCCCGTGAACAGCCCGCCGAGCGGCGGCGGGCGGATCGCGGTGGCGTACTGCGCCGCCTGCGCACGCACGTGCGGATCGTCGAAGTACGCCAGCGCCGCGTCGGCCTGCCCCACGCGCACGAGGCGCCGTCCGAGCACGGCGCGCAGCGCCCGGCGCAGGGTCTGGCCCGGAGCCAGCCAGCCCGGCTCGTCCGACCACTGCGGCTCGCCCTGGTCGGGCGGGGGCGGATCCGGCGGTACCTGCGCGTCCACGAACGCGCGCAGTTCGTCGACGGTGAGCACGCGCTCGGCAACGTGGGCGATGTCGGCCCAGTACTGCGCGCCGGCCCGATAAAGGAACTCGAGCGCCGCGACGTATTCGCCGCGCGCCAGGGCCAGCACGCCCTGCTCGCCGGCGATCCGGCACGCAGGCTGGATCATCTCCCGCGCATAGTCGTCGTCGCGCCGGATCAGTCCCCAGCGCTCGTCGGCCGGGAATGCGCGCGCCGCGGTGGCGAACTCGGCCGCGGCATCGGCGTCGCGGCCGGCGCGCAGCGCGAGCTTGGCGCGCACCCAGGCGGCCAGCGGCGCGTCCTGCCCTGCCGCCAGCCGCGCGGCGAGTGCATAGCGGCCGGTGCGGTAGGCGACCGCGGCGAACCGATCCCGGCCCGGCAGGACGGCCTGCGCCTCGGCTTCCAGGGCATCGAGCAGGATGGCGATCGCGGGCGCGGCCACCAGCGGCGGGCGGCCTTCCTGCGGCGGGCGGCCTTCCTGCGGCGCGGCGCCCAGTTCGAACGGCCGGCTGAAGGCGAGCGCGATGAGCACCCTGCGCGCCAGCGGATCGGCGGCCACGGCACGCACCCGCGCCGGATCGCGTCCGGCCGCGCGTGCGCGCAGCAGCAGTGACGCCAGTCCCGAGCGTGATCCACGTGCCGCCTGCTCCAGGTACAGGCGCAGGGCACCGGCATCGTCCGTCGCCAGCCGCGCCTGCTCGCCCCAGCTTGCCACCGCCAGGCCGAGTGGATCCGGCGCGCCGGCCAGCGCCAGCGCACGGGTGCGCTCGAAGGCCTGCGCCGCGGCCACCACGTCGCCCGTGCGCGCGGCCACGCGGCCGAGCATGTACTGGGCCCAGCTCTCGCGCGCCTGCCGCTCGGCCGGCGCGAGCGCGAGCACGGCCTGGAAGTGTGCCTGCGCCGCGGCATCGTCACGCTGCGCGAATGCCACCGCGCCGGCCGCATAGCGGCGCAGGGCTTCGGGCAGGCCGGCGCCGCGCGCGTAGGCTTCGCCGGCCGAGGGTGCCGCACGCGCGGCATCGGACAGGGCGAGCTGCGCGGCATCCATGTCGGCACGCTCGGCGCGCACGCGCGCCTCGACCGCGGCGGCCGTGCAGCTTGGGATGTCGAAGCAATCGCCCTCGGGCTCGATTGCGCGCAGGGTGTCCGCGGGCTTGAGCAGCCGCGCCATCTCGAACGCGAACGAGCCCTCCGGCAGTTCCAGCAGCGTGACGTCGCGCGCGCCCAGCAGCTCGTGCGGGAAATCCGGGCCGCACGCGCCGGCCGCGGCGCCGAACAGCACGCACGCCGCAAGCACCGCGCCGCCGGCGCGGCGCGGCGATCGTTCACGGCATGACGAGGATCCGGGATTCATCCAGGCGGGCGCATCGCAACCAGCCGATTCTGCGGCGTTCGCCAGCGCGGAGCAAGCGCGTGCGATCGCGCGTGAAGCCGTTCCAGCCGGCCCGGCGCACGAGCGCGTAGCCGTCGGCGGCATCGCCGGCGTCGCAGTGCGCGCGCACCACGATCCGCGCCGGCTCGGCGGCGTCGAACCGTGCCAGGTTGCGCACGACGATGTCGGTACCTCCTTGCACCGCGACTTCGAAGCGCGGCGTCATCGCGGCGCGCGCCATCGCCGCCCGCAGGGTTGCAGCCGACCACGCGCGGGCATCCTCCGCCAGCGGCAGCCGGAACCACATCAGTCCCTGCAGCCGTGCCGGCCGTTCCCGATCCAGCCGGCGCGCGAATGCCGCCACCGCGGCCGGATCCGCCGCCAGCTCGACGCCGCCGGCCCCGGTGTATGTGCGCGCGATCTCGGCCTCGGCGCCCAGCAGGCGGCCGCGCCCGTCGTAGCCGACCCGCAGCCCGTACGCCGGCAGCGCGACCCGGAACGGGCGCGGGCTGCGCGCCGACCAGTCGCGCACCCAGCGCCACGCGCGCAGTGGGTCGAACAGGCCGCGCGCCGGCGGATCGACGTTGTGGACCTGCAGCACCGAGCCGTCCACGGCCGCCAGCAGCCGATCGAGCCCGGGCGCGTCGAGCCAGGCCGGCAGCGCGGTGTGCCACAGGGCGAGTTCCGGCGCCAGTTCGGCGCGCAGGCGCGCAAGCCAGCGCCCGTAGTCCGCGACCGCGGCCGAGGCGCAATCGTGATCGATCTCGATGCCGGCGAGCGGCACGCCCGCCGCACGCCAGCGTGCCGCAAGCGCGACGATGTCCGTGACGAGGGGGTCGGCGTCCGCGAACAGCCGCGCGCCCTCGATCCGTATCACCGCGAAGATCGGCACCCGGGCGCCGGCGAGCACGGCGGGTTCGACGCGGATCGCCAGGCGCCGGCCGTCGCCCGCGACCGCCAGCGCCTGCACGCGCAACTCGTGCACCTGCCCGCGCATGCCTTCGAGCGCGACGCCCACCGCCGGCGTCCAGGCGCGCTGCCAGAGGTACAGGCCGTCGGGCAAGGGCGCCGGTGCAGGGCACCCCGCCAGCGTGGCCGCCAGCAGCACAACCGCGGCGGCCCGGCTGCGGCGGTCGCGCGCCATGCCCGCAGTTCAGCGCGTGGCGTACTGCAGGACGACGTCCGCGGGCAGCTTGCGCAGGATGACGCGATCCGGGCGCAGGTCCCGCACCTCCTCGCCGTTGACGAGCGCCCGCACGAGCGGCGCCGCACGCGGGGACATCAGCACCACGCCGCCCGGCGGCGTCACGCCGGCCTCGACGTGCACGCGTACCTCGCGCCCCGGCCCGCCCTGCAGGGTGAAGCCCAGCGCCCCGTACCAGGTCGGCAGTTCCCGCACCTCCACGCCGGCGGCATCGGCCAGCCACGTCTCCGGGATCCCGGCCCCCAGCACCAGCGCCCCGTCCTCCTCGCGCTCGTAGGCGAGCATGGTGCGCAGCGCGCGCGCGAAGCCCGAGCCGACCCAGGTATGGGGCATGTCGCCGATGAACTTCGGCGCGCGCGCGTCACGCCAGACCACCTCGGCCCAGTGGTTCCAGGCCAGCGGACGACGGTCGGCCATCAATGAACCCAGGACTTCCAGCGCCCGCGCCTTCTGCCCCATGCGCAGCAGCGCCTCGACATTGCGCAGCTCGTAGGGCGAATAGGTCTGCCAGGTGTTGGCCGGATCGGCGCGGCCGCGGAAGTACTCGTAGTAGCGATCGAAGGTGCGGCCGAGCTCGGGCTCGGGCAGGTTGCGCAGCTCGTCCACCGGCGTCACCGCGATTGCCGTGGAACTGGCGTCGAAGTCGGCCAGCTCCACCGAGCCCGGCAGGTAGTCGATGCCGCGCGTGGCCATGGTGCGGTTCATCGACGCGTACAGATCGCGGCGGAAGGCATCGCGCAGCAGCGCGAAGCGCTCGCGCTCAGCCTCGGTGCCGAACTCCCGCGCCAGCGTCGCGGCGTCCTTCAGCCCGCGCAGGACGAAGAAGTCGTCCCAGTAGGAATGCACCGGATGCGCGGAATAGCCCTCGTGGCTGATCGATTCCGGCATCAGCCCGTAGAAGGCGCGCTTGTCCGGCCCCTGGTACTCGGCGGTGAGCCGCTGCTCGCGCAGGCGCGCGATGTAGTCCACCGTGGCGACGATCCGCGGCCACATCGAGGCCACGAACGCGCGATCGTGGCGGAAGCGGTAGTACTCGGCCACGGCCCAGATGAACTGGCCGTTGCTGTCGTGCTCCAGCACCGAGTCGGCACCACGGCTGTCCACGCAGCACGGGATGCGGCCGTCGGGCTGCTGCCAGCGCGCGAACCAGTCGAGGAAGTCGCGCACTTCGGTCGCGTAGCCGAAGCCGAGCAGCGCCGAGGAGGTGATCGCGCCGTCGCGGATCCAGGAGCGCGCGTAGTCGCGCGGGCCGGGGCGGATTGCGGCGGCGTCGCGGTTGATGAGGATGTAGCCGATGGTGGTGCGCAGCGTATTGGCGAGATCCTGCGCCACCGCCGGCAGGCGCAGGTGGATCCGGCCCAGGCGCTGCTGCCATTCCTGGGTGAGCTGGGCCAGTGCCGTGCGCGCCGCGCCCGCGCCCTGCAGCGCCAGCTCGGTACCGAGCGCACGCGGGTCGCCCGCCGCCACGGGGATCGCCACGAACACCTCCGCGGAACCGTCCGCTGCGAGCGGCAGATCGTAGGCGAGCGCCGCGGTCGCGTGCCCGAACTCGTCGTTCACGCTGGCGGCCGGCGGGAACCGGCCGGCCGCGAGCAGTTCGACCAATGAACCGGCGGCCGCCGGCATGGCGCCGTACTGCGCCACCGGTGCCAGCGAGGCGATGGCGCGCCCGCCGTTGACCTGCAACGCGCGGCCGTCGAACGCGGCGCTGCGGATCGCAGCCGTGCCACCGCGCAGGTTCAGCGACTGCCAGGGCGGGTTGACCTGGAACGGTCGCGCCGCCAGCACCAGCCGCACGGCGCGGGCCTCTCGCGATGTGTTCGTGACCCGGTAGCGCGCGTACAGCGCCGGCGTGCCCGGCGGACCGCTGCGGAATGCCGTCACGTCCAGGCGCAGGCCGTCGGCCTCCCAGGTCGCGGTCGGGATCGGCAGCGTGCCCTGCTCCAGCGAGTGGCTGACGTTCACGTCCGCCCAGGTGAGCAGGCGTCCCCCTGCAAGCAGGAACGGCTCGATGGAGAACTCGCCGCGCCCGACCTCGAGCGCACCGTCCTCGCCCAGCAGGCCGTTCTGCGCGTTGCCGTCCATGCCGACGACGGTCCAGTACGCCTGCTCGCCGAGCAGGTAGCGCGGGTAATGCCCGCGCGGAGCATTGCGCGCGATCTCCGTGTAGAAGGCGTTGACGGACTCGGAGAACGCCCAGGGCTCGATCTTGATATTGCGGATCCCGTAGCCGCGCCCGCTCGCGCTCTGGTTCAAGCGCAGGCGGATGAAGCGCGACTCGGCATCGGGCAGGAACACGTAGCTGCGCGTGGATGCGCCTACCGAGGTGGTGTACGCCAGCTCGAACTGGGTCCCGTTTGAGGAGGTCTCGACGTTGAAGCTGGAAGCGGCATCGCCATTGTCCCAGTCGATCACCAGGCCGCCGAAATCGACCTCGCGGCCGAGATCGATGATCAGCTCCTGCGGCCCGGGATCCGGCGCGCTGCGCCAGGCCGAAGCCGGGTTCGCGTCCATTGCCGCCTCCGGCGGGTGGCCGGCCGCCGCGCTGGTGGCGGTCAGGCGCGCCTGGACGTACTGCCGATCCACCGGCGGGCGGGATTCGAACACGAGGTTGTCCAGCCACAGCGAACCGCGGCCGCCGCTGGTGGAGGTGATCGCGATCTCGATCGCGCCGATGGTGCCCGGATCGCCGCCGCCGTCCTTGCCCCAGGCATAGCCGACCTGCGCCTTGCGCACGTGCAGCCGCCGCCAGGTGCCAGGCACCTCGTAGCCGCGCTTGACCGACCACCAGACGTTGTCGCCGGTCGGATCGATGAGCTTGAACTCCAGGTTGATCGGCCGCTCGTCGCCGCGCAGCATGTAGCTGAACACATAGTTTGGCGGCAGTTCGATCGGCGCGGCGAGTTCGTGGCGCAGGATGATGATCCCGGCGGGGCCGCCGAAATCGTAGTCCAGCCGCAACCCGTCGCCGTCGTGCCCCGGTGCCGCGGCCAGCACGGCGGAGGCGCCGTGCACGGGAATCACCTGCCAGCCGCCGGGCACGTCGGCGCCCGCGATTGGCCCGTCTTCCGGATAGGCCGCCATGCCCGTCATCGCCAAGATTGCCGCTCCCAGCCAACGCGCCAATGTGCGCATGCGTATCATCCCTTGAGTGCGCCTGCCTGCAGGCCGGCGAGGTAGTGGCGCTGCAGGAACAGGAACAGTGCGATCACCGGCGCGACGGTGAGCACCGCGCCGGCCATCATGAGTTCGGTGTCCTGGGCATGCTCGCCCAGCAGGTTGGCCAGGGCCACAGGCAGCGGATAGCGCGCACCGTCGGCCAGGACGATGAGCGGCCAGAGAAAATCGCTCCAGCTCCCCAGGAAGGTGAACAGCGCCAGCGTGGCGATGATCGGCCGGCACAGCGGCAGGACCACGTGCAGGAACACGCCCATCTCGCCCGCGCCGTCCAGGCGCGCGGCGTCGAGCAGCGAATCCGGGATCGACTGCACGTACTGGCGCACGAGGAAAATCCCGAACACGCTCGCCATGCCCGGCACCACGACCCCCGCATAGCTGTTCACCAGGCCGAGTTCCTTGACCAGGATGAACAGCGGCAGCATCGCCACCTGCCCGGGGATCACCAGCGCGAACAGCAGGACGCGGAACAGGCGCTCGCGGCCGGCGAAGCGCAGCTTGGCGAACGCATAGCCGGCCGCGGTATTGAACGCCACCGACAGCACCGTGACCGCGCCGGCGATCGCCAGGCTGTTGGCGAAATGCCGGGCCATGTCCATGCGCGAGACCAGCGCGCGGTAGTGATCGAGCGTCACCGCGCGCGGCCACAGCGGCGGCGGATAGCCGCCCGCCGCACCGGCGGGCGACAGCGACAGCACCAGCATCCACCACAGCGGTACCAGGCACAGCACGGCGGCCACCGCAAGTGCCGCGTTCACCGCCACCGCCGCGCCGCGCTCGCTCATGCCGCCCGCACCCGCAGCAGGCGCATCTGCAGCGCCGAGACCGCGGCGATCAGCGCGAACACCACCACCGCAATCGCCGCCGCGTAGCCCATGTTCCACCAGCGGAAGCCCTGGTCGTACATCAGCAGCATCACGCTCAGGGTCGCGTCCGAGGGGCCGCCGCGGGTCATCACGTACGGCTCGGCGAACAGTTGCAGGTAGCCGACCACGGTGGTGACGAGCACGAACACGAAGGTTGGCCGCAGCATCGGCAGCGTGACGTGGACGAAGCGCTGCCACGGCCCGGCGCCATCCAGGCGCGCGGCCTCGTACAGGCTGGCCGGGATGCCCTGCAGGCCGGCCACGAAGATCACCATGTTGAAGCCGAAGTTCTTCCATACCGCCATGAGGATGAGCGCCGGCATCGCCCAGCGCGGGTCCCCGAGCCAGTCTATCGGCCCGATCCCCAGGCTCTGCAGGCCGTAGTTGATGAGGCCGTAGCGTGGGTGGTACAGGTAGCGCCAGACCACCGCCACCGCCACCAGGGTGGTGACCACCGGCACGAACAGCGCGGTGCGCCACAGCGGCTTGAAGCGCGCCAGGCGATGGTCGAGCAGCAGCGCCGCCGCGAGCGAGACGGCGATCGAGGCGCAGCCGCCGACGATGCAGAAGTACAGGGTGTTGCCGAGCGCGCGCCAGAACTGCGGCGAGCCCGCCAGGGCGGTGAAGTTGTCCAGCCCGGCGAATCGCAGCAGGCGCCGGTCGCCGAGCGCGTAGATGTCGAAGTCGGTGAACGCGAGCGCGAACCCGGCGCACACCGGCAGCAGGAAGAACAGCACCAGGACGCCGAGCGCGGGAGCGAGGAACCACCACGCGGCGCGGCGCTGCGCGGCGTGCAGATCGGACGGGGCCGTGGCCGTCACGGCGCGGATCGTTCGGCAATCATCGCGCGCCACCTTACCGGGGCGCGCGGGGGTTGTCACGGCGCGCCGACGCGGGCGAGCATCCAGCGGCGCTTTTCCAGGATCGCGTCCACGCGTCGATCCAGCGCCGCCGTGGCGGTGGCGACGTCGGCCTGCCCGCGCGCGAGCGCCTCGGCGCTGCGGCCGATGCGGTCGGCGATCTGCTCCCACTCCGCCACTGCCGGCAAGGGTTCCAGGTGCGCAAGCTGATCCCAGAACGCCCGGGTGTGCGGCGCGCGATCCAGCCCCGCGGCCCGCCACGCCGACTGGCGCGCCGGCAGGCTGCCGGTCAGCGCGTTCAGGCGCACCTGCATGTCCGTGCGCAGCAGGAAGGCGACCAGCGCGCGTGCGCCGGCCGATTGCGCGCCGCGCCGGGTCAGGGCCAGGCTCGCGCCGCCGGCGATGCCCGGCCCCGGGCCGGGCCCTTCGAGCGCGGGCAGCGGCGCGGTGGCCCAGTGCGGCTGAAGCGCCGGCGGCAGGCGCCGGCGCAGTTCGCCGATGTTCCACGGCCCGGTAATCATCACCGCGAAACCGCCGCGCGCGAATTCCTGGTACAGGTTGCCGATCTGCTGCGCGGCGGCGCGCTCGGCGGCACCGTCCCGGTACAGCGCCAGGTATTGCGCGAGTGCCGCGCCGAAGCGCGGATCGGAAAAAGCCCCGCGGCGGCCGCCGTCGGCCAGCAGCGGTGCGCCGTGTGCCAATGCGAGCAGCACCACCGGCTCCCATTCGCCCAGCGGCAGGAACAACGGCCGGTATTGGGCCCCGTGGACTGCGCGCAGGCGGGCGAAGGCCTGCGACCAGCCGTCCCAGGTGCGCGGCGCGGCCGCAACGCCGGCCTGCGCGAGCAGATCGCTGCGGTAGAACATCAGGCGCGTGTCGACGTACCACGGCAGCGCCCAGGTACGGCCGTCGATCGCATTCGCGGCCAGTGCGCCGGCGACGAAATCCCCGCGCGGCAGGGCCGACTCGCCTTCGAGCATGTCATCGATCGGTGCGATCGCCTTCAGGGTCGCGAACTCGGCGACCCAGGTGTTGCCGATCTGGATGACGTCCGGCAGCGCCTCGGCCACGAACGCCGTCAGCAGCTTCTCGTGCGCGGCGCTCCAGGGGATCTGCTGTACGCGCACCCGCAGGCCGGGATGCGTACGCTCGAACTCCGGCACAAGGCCGGCGAGCACTTCGCCCTCGCGCCCCAGCCCCCACACCTCCACCACCGTGCGCGGATCGGCCGTGCGCCCGCACCCCGCCAGCAGCACCGCGAGCACGGCGAGCACCGCCCCCACCCAACCCAGCCGCCGAAACGGGGTCGGAGTGATTTTTCGTGGTGCGGCGGCTGCACCGAAATAAATCACTCCGACCCCGTTTTGTCGAAAAAAATCACTCCGACCCCGTTTCGTCAGGCGAGGGTGAGCAGGAGGGTGCCGACGGCGATGCGGTACCAGGCGAAGGGGGTGAAGCTGTGGCTCTGCACGTAGCGCAGCAGCCATTTCACGGCCACGAACGCGACCACGCCCGAGACCACGAAGCCCAGTGCCAGATCGCCCCAGTCCTCGTTCGCGGCCTGCCCGGACTCGATCACCTTGAGCAGCTCGTAGCCGGTGGCGGCGAACATGGTCGGGATGCCGACCAGGAACGAGAACTCGGTGGCCGCCGCGCGCGAACTCATCCCGGCGAGCATGGCGGCGAAGATCGTCGCCGCCGAGCGCGAGGTGCCGGGGAACACCGCGGCCAGGATCTGCCCCAGCCCCACCCACACCGCGACCTTCCAGGTCAGCGCCTCGCTTGGCGGCCGGCCCCTGGCCCAATGCTCGATGGCGAAGATCGCCACGCCGCCGACGATCAGGGCCCAGGCCACCGGCACGACCGACTCGGGCAGCTCGAAGCCGGCCAGCTTGGCGGCCAGCCCGCCGATCACCGTGATCAGCACCGAGGCGCCGAGCTTGTAGAGGTAGTCGCGGTTTGCCGGCTTGCTGAAGTGCAGCAGCAGCTCGACCAGGAACCGCCAGTAGATGACCACCACCGCCAGGATCGCCCCGGCCTGGATGGCAATGTTGAACAGATCCGAGCGCCGCCCGAGCCAGTGCTGGGCGATCAGCAGGTGGCCGGTGCTCGAGACCGGCAGGAACTCGGTGATGCCTTCGATGATGCCCAGCAGGATGGTGTCCACGATGCGATGGCTTCCGGGTACGGGAGGTCAGCGGCGCGGCGCGCCGGATGCGGGCGCGCGGCGGCGCGCGTTCAGAGGCGGATCTTCGCCGCGATGCGCTTCGGATCGATTGCCAGCGGCCGTTCGTAGGAGGGATCGCCGCGATCGCGACGCACCAGCCCGGCGCTCTGCAGCGCCTGCATCGCGGCGTGGTCCAGCCCGGAGTCCCCCGGCTGGCCGTGCCAGTCGATGATGCACTTGCGCTGCGCGATCGCCCAGCGCCCGGCGCGCCTTTCCATGCGGTCGACATAGCGACCGCCGGCGAGCGACAGCGGTGCACCCTGGGTATTCATCGCCGCGAACAGCCAGTAGGTCTCGGTGTGCGCGACGTCGCCGTCGAGCTCGCAGTACTGGTTGGTGACGATGTGCTGGGTGGTGTGCTGGAAGCGGCCGTGGTAGTCGAAGAAATAATCCGCGAATTCCTCCGGCGAACCGACGAACATGCCGTGGTCGTCGATTGCGTCCGGGTGGTAGGCCGACAGCAGCATCTGCCGGTCCAGCCGGTCGACGCCGCGGCTGTAGCGCACGACGACGTCGCGGATGGCCTGGCGATCGGCGAGTTCGCGCACCTGCGCGGCGAGTTGTTCCAGTTCCGTCATCGTTCCTCCTGCCGTGCCCGGGGACCGCAATCCGCCACCGGTCGTTCGATCGAACAAGCCTAACGTGAATCCCGCGCACGCGGAAGCATCGGCAAAGGCGCCGCGAACGGTCGACGCCTGCGCGCCGGTGCAGCATACTCGCGGCCATCCATCGGATGCGGACCGGGCAGAGACGAGGGGCGCGCATGAACAGCCTGCACACCGTGACCGGCGCGATCGCGCCCGCGGCCCTGGGCCGGACCCTGATGCACGAGCACCTGCATGTGGGGTTCCCGGGCTGGGAGACCGACACCCTGCATCCCGGCCCGGCCCGGCGCGAGATCGTCGCCCTGTGCGTGGACCGCATCGAACGGCTGAAGGCGGCCGGCTACGCCAGCCTGCTCGACCCCTGCCCCGCCGACCTCGGCCGCGACGTCGACCTGATGGCCGAGGTGGCCACGCGCACCGGCTTCAACATCGTCTGCAGCACCGGCCTGTACCACGAGTCCCTCGGCGGCAATGCCTACTGGCGATTGATCGGGCACATGCACCGGGACGCGGCCGCGCGCCTGGCCGAGGTCTACGTCCGCGAGCTCACCGCGGGCATCGGCGCCACCGGTATCCGCGCCGGGATCATCAAGGTCGCCACCGGCGCGCCGTCCATCACCGATTTCGAGCGCGTCCTGCTGGAGGCCGCCGCGCAGGCTTCCAACGCCACCGGCGCGCCCATCACGACCCACACCGACGCCGTGCTCGGCGACGAGCAACTTGGCTTCCTCGCCGATCGCGGCGTACCGGCGCACCGGATCGTCATCGGCCACTCCTGCGGCAGCACGGATCACGCCTACCACATGCGCATCGTCGATGGCGGCGCCTACATCGGCTTCGACCGCTTCGGCATCGTCTCGCTGCAGCCGGACGAGGTTCGCGTCGAATCGCTGCTGAAGCTGGCCGGCCGCGGCGCGCTGTCGCGGATCGTCGTCTCGCACGACTCGGTGTGGTGCATGCGCGGCAACCTGTTCGCGCCGGGTCAACTGGAGGAGTTCCAGCGCACCAGCCATCCGTTGCATTTCAGCGAGACGATCGCCCCGATGCTCCGGCGCGGCGGACTGAGCGAGGCCGACCTGGACGCGCTGACCGTCGAAAACCCACGCCGGTTCTTCGCCGGCGATCCGCTCCCGGCGCTCGCGCCGCGGGCCTGACCCCACCCTATCGAGGAGAGACCGCCCCATGGCCATCGGCGCCTTCGTCACGATGCGTGCAAAGCCCGGCAAGGAATCTGAGCTGATTGCGCTGTTCAAGCAGATGCAGGCCGCGATCCACGCCGGCGAGCCGGGCACGCGCTACTACGATCTTTTCGCCTCGCGCAAGGACCCGCTCACCTTCCACCTGCTGGAGAAGTACGAGGACAAGGCCGCGCTGAAGGCGCACATGCAATCCGAAGGCTTCAAGTCGCTCGGCGCAAGGCTCGGCGAAGTGGCCGACGGTCCGCCCGAAATCGTGATGTTCGACGAACTCTGATCCACGGAGAAGCGATGGAGTCCGACCGATGAGCGAAACCGCACCGATGATACGGCGCGAGGGCTACACCACGATCGAAATCACCCGCGAGGGGCCGATCGATAGGGTGGTCCTGAACCGCCCCGAGCGCCTGAACTCGATCACCACCACCATGTTCCGCGAACTGCACCGCTACCTGAGCGGCCTGTGCGGCGACGAGTCCTGCCGCGTGGTGACCCTGCGCGGCGCCGGGCGCGGCTTCTGCGCCGGCATGGACATCAAGGAGGTCGTCAGCGGCCAGGGCGATGGCCTGTTCGACAACATCTACGCCGACAGCACCGAGCCGAACCTGCACGATCTGGTACGCCTGATGCGCGCCTGCCCGCAGCCGATCATCGCCCTGGTGAACGGCGCCGCCGTGGGCGGCGGCTTCGGCCTGGCGCTCGCCGCCGACGTCCGCATCGCCGGCGCCTCGGCGCGCATGGCCACCGGCTTCACCAAGGTCGGCACCTCCGGCTGCGAGATGGGCGTGAGCTTCCTGCTGCCGCGCCTGGTCGGCAGCGGCCAGGCGCTGGAGCTGATGTACACCAGCCGCCTGATCGACGCACAGCGCGCGCTGCGCATCGGCCTGGTCAACGACGTGGTCGCCGACGAGGCGCTCGACGAGGCCGGCCGGGCGCTCGCCACGGAGATGCTCGGCGCCTCCGTGCTTGGCCTGCGCCGCACCAAGGAGACCTTCAACCGCGTGCAGCGCCTGAACGATCTGGACGCGGCGCTCGAACTGGAGTCGCACACGCAGATGCGGCTGGCGGCCCTGGAACACATGGATCGCCTCAAGGCCTTCGCCGAACGCAAGTAACACATGAGGTGCGCAAGCGCGTGCCCGACACCGCACACCGGGTCTTCGGCCAATTGCTGCCCCTCTTTTTGGAAAGATCGTCCGAGTCTTCGGTTACCGGATGCATCTCGTTTGGCGCTGCCCGGTGGCTTCGATCCGGGCCGGGAACCACGGGTATCTTGCCTCCTGCAAGATACCCGTGGCCCCCGACCCTGCGCCGAAGGCGCGGTGAGTCCATGCCAATCTGAACGCAACCGGAGCCGTTGTTCAGTCCTCGAACGCAGTCTCGACGCATTGAACTTCACTGCGCCTGCGGGTCGAGGACCGGGTGGGTCGGGCGGCGGCCTGCGATCGCAAGCGGGCCATGGATGGCATAGCGCAGCGATCGCGGCAGCGGAGCGGGCCATGGATGGCCTGCGCAGCGGTAGCCGACCGACCCACCCGGTCCTCGGCCCGAAACGAAGCCGAAGGGTAGCGTCAAACGGGATGCATTCGGTAACCGAAAACTCGGACGATCGTCCCAAGCGGTGACGACGGAATCCACGAGTCCGGATTGCTTCGCTTTGCTCGCAATGACGGTTCGTAACGCAACGGCAAATGGGGGAATGAGGATGACGCGCACCATCGACATCTACATGGACACGGGCATTTCGCCGCCGAAGTTCATCGACCGGCTGCGCAAGACCTTCGCGGCGTCGTTTCCCGGCGACGAGGTGATCCTGTCGACCACGCCCGAGCAGTTCCTGGCGCGGCTGCCAGCGATGCAATGGCTGCTGGCGGGCCACCCGCCGCGCGGGCACTGGCGCGAGGCGCGCGCGCTGCGCCTGCTGCAGGGCGTCGGCGCCGGCATCGACCACCTGCTGCCGCTGGACGACCTGCCGCCCGGCGTGCAGGTCGCCAATGCAAAGGGCGTGTCCGCCGAGCCGATGGCCGACTTCGGCCTGGCGCTGGTGCTGGCGCTGATCAAGCGCCTGCCGCTGGCTTTCACCGGCCAGCGCCAGCACACCTGGCGCCGGTTCCAGCCGCGATCCGTCGCGGGCTCCACGCTCGCCATCCTCGGCTGCGGCGAGATCGGCGTGGCGCTGGCGCGCAAGGCCGCCGCGCTGGGCATGCGCGTGATCGGCACGCAGCGCCGCCCGCGGCCCACGCCGCCGCTCGCCGCGACCTTCGGCCTGGACCAGACGCCGCAGGTACTGGCCGAGGCCGACATCACCGTCTGCCTGCTGCCGCTCACGCACCGCACGCGCGGCTTTCTGGGCCCGGACATGCTCGCGCACATGAAGGACGGCAGCACCTTCGTGAACCTCGCCCGCGGCGGCATCGCCGACGAGGTCGCGATCGCGGCGATGCTGCGCAGCGGCCGGCTCTCCGGCGCCGCGCTGGACGTCTTCGCCACCGAGCCGCTGCCCGCGGACAGCCCGCTGTGGGACACGCCGAACCTGCTGATCACCCCGCACGTCGCCGGTGACTTTCCGGGCTTCCTGAACGAAGTGGCGCCGCTGTTCGCCCGCAACATCGCCTGCGTCGAGCGCGGCGAGGCGCCGATCACGCGCGTGGACGTCGCCGAAGGCTATTGATCGCGCGGATCAGCGCGCGCTCAGCTGCGCGTACAGGCGGGTAAGCCGGCGCGGCAGATCCGTCGCACGCCGCACCACCGCGAAGCCGTGCGCGCCGAACATGCGCGGCAGGTAGTCGGCCCCGTCGCGATCGATGGTGACGCAGAACGGCCGCAGGCCGGCGCGGCGCGCCTCGCGCACCGCGGCGGCGGTGTCCTCGACCGCGTAGCGCCCCTCGTAGTGGTCGATGTCGTTCGGCTTGCCGTCGGTCACGAGCAGCAGCAACCGCAGCGCCGCGGGGCGCCCGGCGAGTACGCCGGCCGCGAATCGCAATGCCGCGCCGATGCGGGTGTAGAACCCGGGCTTGAGCCCGCGGATCCGCCCGCGCGCGCGATCCCCCCAGGGCTCGTCGAATTCCTTCAGCCCGTGGATGCGCACGTTGCCGGCCTTGAGCGAGGAGAAGCCATGGAAGGCGAACGCATCGCCGGCGGCCGCGAGCGCCTCGCCGAGCAGCAGCAGGCTGTCGGCGGCGACGTCAATCACGCGCTGCGTATCGCTCACCCAGGCGTCCGTCGACAGCGAAAGATCCATCAGCGTGACGCAGGCCAGATCGCGACTTGCAGCACGCGCGGCGCGGTACAGGCCGGGCTCGGGCAAGCGCTCGCCCGCGCACAGCGCGGCGCGCAGGCGCACCAGTGCGTCCAGGTCCGGTTCGTCGCCGTCGATTTCCCCGCCGCGCATGCCGCGATGTGAAGCCAGTGCCGCGAACTGCGCCCGCAACCGGTTCGCCGCCGGCCGCAGGTGCGCGGGCAGTTCCGTACGTGCGCCCGCGCGTGCGGCGAGCGGGCGCACCCGCACGCGCCGCGGCAGCAGCGCGGCGCGGCGCCAGTCCCATTCTGGAAACCACAGGCCCGGGCCGATCGGCGGGTCGTCGAAGGCCGGCGCCGGCAGATCCAGGTCCAGGCGGATCTGCGCCCGTCCGCCGGTGCCGCGATCCGCCAGGGCGATCGCCGGCATGTCGCGGGCGATGCGCGCGGCGTCGCCGTCGTCGTCCTCGGTCGGCCGGTTCACGCGCAGGTACTCGGCCCAGCCGAGCACGTGCTCGGGTCGCGGCGGCAGCAGCATGCCGTCACGTGCATGCGGATCGTCCGCACGTTGAGCCTCGCGCCGCCCCGGAACGGTCGCGGGTGCACCGCCCTGCCCGCCACCGCTCGCGCTGCGTGCGGGGGCGTACTGCGATGCGCGCGCCTGCAACCACAGCGGCACCGCCGCCGGCGGCAGGCGCGTGTGCGGCAGCACGTCCACCGTGCCGGGATCGATCAACGCCCGGCGGATCGCATGCTCGGCCTCGGCCTGCGCACCGTGCAGCCGTGCCGGCGCCGGCCGGGACCGCAGGTGCGCTTCGAGCAGGCGCCGGTAGCGTGCCGCGAGCCCGGGAAAGCGATCCAGCACGTGCAGGGTCGCAGCCTGGTTCGCGCGCAGCCAGTCCGTCCCCGCGATCGGATCCGCGGCGCGCGGCCAGGCGCCGGCCAGCGCGAGCAGCCACAGGTACAGGTCGCGATTGAGCGCCGGGGCGTCGAACTCGGCGGCCAGCGCCGGCAGGCACAGGGCTTCGGCGTCGATCGTGGCCGCGAACGGCCGTGCCTGCGCACCCGCGAGCCGATCCAGCAGGCGCCGCACCGTGGACGCGCCCGCCGCCCCCGCGGTGGTGACGCGCAGCGCCGGATCACCGCCGAAGGCGCGCAGCAGCACGGGACCGGTGCGTTCCAGTGCCGACCAGTGCATGCCCACCCGCGCCCGCCGGCGCGCAGCGGCGCGGTCCGCGCCGCGCTGCCACCACACACCGATCAGTTCTTCCATGGGCGGGGCCCGGGTTCGCGCTCGCCGTCCGCCCAGCCGAGCAGCGCGCCCTGCGGCGCGCCGCGCTGCACCGCCCCGCAGGCACGGATGCAACTCGCGCACTGCGTGCAGGCGAACATGCGCCGGCGCGCCGTACGCGGGTTCAGTCGCATCGGGCAGGCATCCTCGCACGCCGCCTGGCCGCGCCCCAGCCGTGCAGGGCAGCGCGCGCAGTCGGCGGCACGCGCGCGGTCGAAGTCCACGGTCATGGCGCGCGGATTGGACATCCAGGCAATGCTTTGGAACAGGCCGACCGCGCAGCCGTAGCGGCAGAACAGATGGCGCGCGAAGAGAAACTCGATGCTGAACGCGCAGGTCGCCGCGACGATGAACGTGGCCTGGTTGCGGGTCAGCGCGCCGTGCGCGAGGCCGGCGTAGATCTCCGCCGGCGGCAACAGGTAGGTGAGCAGTACCACCGCCCAGAGGAAGGCGAACCCGATCGCCAGGACGACATACAGCGCCCCGGCCGCAGGCACGATGCGATCGCGCCCGCCGTCGGCGCGCCGCAGCCAGCGGCTGCCGTCGGCTTGCTCTTCGATCGGTCCCGGCGCGCGATCCCAGAGGCTGTGCCGGCCGATCGCGCGCCGCAGCAGGCCGTTCAACGTCTCCACCACCGAGAAGTGCGGGCAGAGCCACCCGCAGTACACCCGTCCCCAGCGCCAGGCGACCGCGAGCAGCAGCACGGCCACCGCCGCGATCGGCAGCACCAGCCGCACCGCGACCCGCAGCGCCGCCGCCGCCGCGTCGATGCGGCCGGCGGCGAAGTCGTCCACGCCCAGGCGCCAGGGCATGCCCAGGAACCACGCATGGCCGGCGTGCAGATCGAAGCGCAGCAGGTCCAGCGGCGGCGCGAGCACGAACAGCGCCAGGAACGCCGCCTGCGTCCAGACCCTGCGGCGCCGGTCACCCCCGCGCGCGATTGCCGCGATCGGATTCACGGCCGCCGATGATCGGAAAGCGCCACGGCTGGCCTGCGTTCGCGCGCACCACGGCCAGGATCCCCAGCAACACGAGCGTGGAGTGCACGCAGGTGAAGTACAGGATCGCCGCCACCCAGCTCCACGGATTGCGCACCCCGGCGACGAGCACGATGACGGCGGTGCTCCCCAGCAGCGCGCCCGCGAACAGGCTCGCGCGCATGGCCTGATCCAGGTGCTGGCGCGCCACCGGACCGGCGCGCGCGCGCCGCGTCATCCACAGCCAGGCGAGGGCGAGGAACGCCAGCCCCGGGACGAAGGTGAGGTTGAGCGCGAACAGGCCGCTCGCCGCCAGGGCCAGGCGCCGCTCCGCATCCATCTTCTCCGCCTCCATGCGCACCGCGATCAGCGCGGGAACACGGCATGGACGACCTCCATCAGCGCCGCGGCAACGTCACGATCGTCGGTCAGGCCGTCGACGATGGCGGCGCGGCAGGCCGCATCCGGCGCCAGGCCGGCGCCGACCAGGCGCGCCGCGTACACCAGCAGGCGCGTGCTTGCGGCCTCTTCCAGATCGACATCCTTGAGCGCCCGCAGCGACTGCGCCAGCGACACCAGGCGCTGCGCGAGCGGCGCGGGACAGCCGCACTCGCCGATCAGGATCGCGCGCTCGCGCTCGGGCGGCGGGAAGTCGAACACGATCGAAACGAAGCGCTGCCGCGTCGAGGGCTTGAGCGCCTTGAGGAAATTCTGGTAGCCCGGGTTGTATGACACCACGAGCATGAAGCGGTCGGGCGCGCGGATCTCCTCGCCGGTGCGCTCGATCACCAGCGTGCGCCGATCGTCGGCGAGTGGATGCAGCACGACGGTGGTGTCCTTGCGCGCCTCGACGATCTCGTCCAGGTAGCAGATCCCGCCGGCGCGCACCGCGCGCGCCAGCGGCCCGTCGTGCCAGACCGTGTCGCCCGCGCCGATGAGATGGCGGCCGACGAGGTCCGCCGCGCCGAGATCGTCGTGGCAGGCGACGGTGGTCAGCGGCAGCCCCAGGCGCGCCGCCATGTGCGCGACGAAGCGGGTCTTGCCGCATCCGGTCGGCCCCTTGAGCAACACCGGCAGGCGGTGGCGCCAGGCCTGCTCGAAGATCCGCACCTCCTCGCCGGCCGCTTCGTAGAACGGCAGGACGTTCCCGCCGGCCTGCAGCGTGGCGTTGATGCTCATGCCGCCGGCCTCAGGCGCGCGCCGCCCCGGCGTTCGCCGCGTCCCCGCCCTTGAAGAAGCTGGCGATGTAGACCACCAGCCCGATGAGGAACACCAGCCCGGCGAGTTCGCGCGCCCAGTAGAACAGCGCGATCTTGTCCTGCACCGCCATGAACGGCTGCGGCACCTCGGCATAGCGCTGCAGGTAGACCTGCAGGATCCCGGCGCCGGTCAGGAACAGGGTGATGAACACCATCGACACGCTCATCAGCCAGAAGCCCCACATCTCCAGCACCTGCGCCGGGTTGGAATTCGCCTCGCGACCGCGCAGCAGCGGCATGGCGTAGGAGATAATCGTCAGCACCACCATCACGTAGGCGCCGTAGAACGCCAGGTGCCCGTGCGCGGCCGTGATCTGCGTGCCGTGGGTGTAGTAGTTGATCGGTGACAGCGTGTGCAGGAAGCCCCACACGCCCGCGCCCAGGAAGGCCATCACGCCGGTGCCGAGCGCCCACAGCATCGCCGCCCGGTTCGGGTGCTCGCGCCGGCGCCGGTTGACCATGTTGAAGGTGAATACCGTCAGGGCGAAGAACGGCAGTGGCTCCAGCGCCGAGAACACCGAGCCCCACCACTGCCAGTACTCCGGCGTGCCGATCCAGTAGTAGTGATGGCCGGTGCCGATGACGCCCGTGACCAGCGTCAGCGTGATGATCACGTACAGCCATTTCTCGATCACCTCGCGGTCCACGCCGGTGGTCTTGATGAGCACGAACGCCAGCAGCCCGCCGAGGATCAGCTCCCACACGCCCTCGACCCACAGGTGCACCACCCACCACCAGTAGTACTTGTCCAGCACCAGGTTGTCGGGGTTGTAGAACGAGAACAGGAAGAACACCGCCAGCCCCCACAGGCCGATCATCAGCACTGTCGCCACCGCGGTCTTGCGGCCCTTGAGGAAGGTCATGCTGACGTTGTACAGGAAGCCGAGAGCCACCACGACGATGCCGATCTTGGTGATCGTCGGCTGTTCGAGGAATTCGCGCCCCATCGTCGGCAGCAGGTGATTGCCGGTCAGGCGCGCGAGCGAGGCGTAGGGTACGGCGAGGTAGCCCAGGATCGTGAGCGCGCCCGCGCCCAGGAAGATCCAGAACAGCACCATCGCCAGCTTCGGGCTGTGCAGTTCGGTCTGGGCCTCCTCGGGGATGAGGAAGTACGCGCCGCCCATGAAGCCGAACAGCAGCCACACGATGAGCAGGTTGGTGTGCACCATCCGCGCGACGTTGAACGGCACGGCGGGGAACATGAAGTCGCCGATCACGTACTGCAGGCCCATGATCAGGCCGAACAGGATCTGGGCCGCGAACAGCGCGATGGCGGCGACGAAGTAGGGCTTGGCGACGGACTGGCTGGCGTATTGCATTGCGGATCTCCCGGGCGCGCGGCGGGCGCGTCAACCTTCGATGTTCGGCGGCCATCCGGCCGTGTCGATGTCCGAGGCGTACTTCAGGAACGCGACCAGGGCGTCGAGTTCCTCGTCGGACAGGTTGAACTGCGGCATCTGCCGCCGTCCGGGCGCGCCGGTCGGCTGCGCCTTGATCCAGGCCTTGATGAAGTCCGGGCCGCGGCGCTTGTAGACGTTGCCGAGCTCGGGCGCGTAATAGGCACCTTCGCCGAGCAGCGTGTGGCAACCGATGCAGTTGTTCTCTTCCCAGATGCGCTTGCCGCGCTCGGCGGCCGGCGTCAACTGGGCGCGATTGTCGCGTGCGGGCAGCGCGCGGGTGGTATCGACGGTGAGCGCGATGAACAACAGCGCTGAGAACACCGTGCCGACGTAGAAAACGCTGCGGGCAGCCGAGGTGCTCATCGGTTCGGCCATGGTTCGGTCTCCCTGGTGACTGGCTACGTGACCGAGGCTAGCGATCGTCCCGATGCGCCCGCCTTGATATTGCTCAAGACTGCACCGAGCCTAGTCCACGGCTTGAGATTCATCAAGGCGCGGCGGCGCGGCGCGACCGAACATGTCCCGCCGTGACCCACGGCCCGGTCGAAACTACGGAGGCCGCCATGGTGCTGACGATCGACGCCAGGACGATGCAACCCCCGGAGCCGCTGGAACGGGTGATGGAGGCCCTGGATACGCTCGACGCGGACGACGAGATCGAACTGGTGGCCTGGCGCGAGCCGGTACCGCTGTACCGGATCCTCGCCCGCAACGGCTATCGGTACGACACGCGCACGGATCCGGACGGCACGGTCCGGGTCAGGATCCGCGTCAGGGGCGATATTCCCGCAGGCGGCGCAGATCGGAGATGACGATGCTGCGCCCGCGGACCTCGATGAGGCCGGCGTCGATCAGATCGTGCTGCACGCGCGACAGGGTCTCGGGGGTGAGGTTCAGGCGCGAGGCGATCACGTGCCGGGCGGTCGGCAGGATGATCTCGACCTCGCCCGCGGCGCCGGCGTCCTCGCCGCCCGCGCTCTGCAGCAGCCAGCCGATGAAGCGCTCGGCGCAGGACCGCAGCGAGTAGGACTCCACGTCCTGCACCAGCGCGTGCAGGCGCTGCGACAGGCCGGCGAGCATGCGGCGGGCGAACATCGGATCGCGTTCCAACAGCGCGAATACCGGCTCGCGCGCGATGTGCAGCACCAGCGTCCCGGTCAGCGCCTGCGCGGTGACCGGATACGGGCGATCCATGAACATCACCGCCTCGCCGAAGCTCTGCTGCGTGGCCAGCAGATCGATCACCTTCTCGGCCCCGCGCGTGGACTCGATGACCAGCTTGACCTGCCCGTACACCACGACGAAGAACCCGCGCGGCATGTCGCCGCGCCGGAACAGCACCTCGCCATTGGCCAGGCGCCGCTCTTGCGTTCCGGCGGCGATGGCATCGATGGCGTCGCTTCCGGCCGCGGAGAAGATCGGCAGGCGCGACAGCACGCCCGGGATGTCCACGGGCCGCTGGTTCATGCGTCCGCTCCGTCGCGGTCGGTAACCGGCGGACCGCGGTTCGCGGCCGGAACTACTGGTGCAGCCCGCACTCGGTCTTGGGCTTGCCGATCCAGCGCCCGCTGCGGCCCTCGCCCGGCACCGTGCAGTGGCTGCAGCCGATCGAGGCGTAGCCCCGCGCCACCAGCGGATGGAACGGCAGGTCGTGCTCGGCGATGTAGGCGTCGCGCGCGGCCTGGGTCACGTCGAGCATGGGGTTGAACTTCAACAGCCCGCGGCGCTCCTCGAAGATGTCCAGGCCCGCGCGGTGATCGGTCTGCCAGCGCATCAGGCTGGAGACCCAGACGTGATAGCCGGCCCGGATCTCGTCCAGCGGCTCGATCTTGTTCACCGTGCAGCAGAAGTCCGGATCGCGCTCGTAGGTCTTCTCGCGCTCGGTGAAGGCGTGCTTCCAGTCCTCGGCACGGACGTCGAACACCGTCAGCCCGAATGCCTGGACGAGGTAATCCTTGTAGGCGATGGTCTCGGCGAAGTGGAAGCCTGTGTCGATGAAGGCGATCGGCTGCGCCGGCCGGATCCGCGAAATGATGTGCAGGAAATACGCCGAGGTGGCCGCGAACGACGAGGTCACCAGCACCCGCGCCGGATCGAAATCCTGGTACAGGCGGCGGATGCGATCCTCGAAATGACGCGGCGCGTAGGCGTCGTTCAGGGCCTGGACGTCCTCGGGGGCGAGAACCGGCGGCGCGCCGGCGGGCGCGGATGCGGGCGGTGCGGATGACATGGCGGGCTGGATCGGTTCGAAGTCGTGCGACGGCGCGGCACTCTACCACGGGCGCTGCCCCCGGCGCCCGGATCAGCCGCGCCGGGGTTCCAAGGCCGGCGCCTCGAACATCCAGTGCACGCGCTGCACGCGCGCGCTGATCCGCCATCCGGCGTCGGTGCGGCGCAGGTCGTCGCTGTACTGCAGCCCGCGCACGAGCACCACCCGGGCGCCGGCACGCGGGCCGTACAGGTAGGCCACGGCGCTGGTCTCGGCGTGCGCGTCGTCGCCGTCGATGCGCACCAGGATGTTGCCCATGAGATGGGTGCTGGCGTCGATCGACTCCAGGTCCAGCACCTGGCCGGGCGCCGGCCGGAATGCACGGAAGGCCTGCACGCCCTCGAACACCGCGATGCCGAGCAGATCGATGCGGGCGTCGTCGGCGAAGCAGCCGTACATGAGTTCCGGATCGCGAAAGTCGACCCCGCGCGCATAGCGGTACAGCAGATCGCGGATCTCGGACTCGTCGGACAATGCGCGCATCGACAGGCTCATGGCGTACCTCCCGTGCCGCGGCGGGCGGGCCCGCCGCGCGGCAGTGCGGATGTCAGTTGCCGGCCAGGGTGCCGGCTTCGGAAAACTCCGCGGCGCTCAGGCGCCAGCCGCCCGCGGCCGCATTCGCGGCCACCTGTTCGGCGCTGGTGGCGCCGGCAATCACGCTGGCCACCAGGGGCTGCGCCAGCAGCCAGCCGAAGGCCAGATCGAGCAGGCCGTGGCCGCGCGCCTGGGCGAACTGTTCGAGCCGCTCGACACGTTCGAAGTTGCGGTCGGCCAGGAAATGCTCCGCCCACGGCTCGGGGTTCTCCAGGCGCGCTCCGGCGGGACGCTGGGCGCCGCGCCGGTACTTGCCGGTGAGCATGCCCGAGGCGAGCGGAAAATAGGGCAGGAAGCCCAGGCCATAGCGCTCGCAGGCCGGCAGCACTTCGCGTTCCACTCCGCGATCGAGCAGGCTGTAGGCGTTCTGCGCGGTCGCGAACCGCAGCGCTTGGCCGCTGCGCGCGGTCCAGTCCGCGTCGGCGATCTGCCAGGCGCTGAAGTTGCAGCAGCCGGTGTAGCGCACCTTGCCGGCACGCACGAGGTCGGTCAGCGCGTCGAGCGTTTCCTCGATTGGCGTATCGGGATCGGGCATGTGGATCTGGTACAGATCGATGTAGTCGGTGTTGAGCCGCTTCAGGCTCGCCTCCACCGCGCAGTGGATGTAGCGCCGCGAACCGCCGCGCTCCAGCGCCGACTTGCCCACCGGCAGGCCGAACTTGGTTGCCACCACCACCTGCTGCCGGCGTGCGCCGAGCGCGGCGCCGAGGAAGGTTTCGGATCGGGTGTTGCCGTAGATGTCGGCGGTGTCGAACAGCGTGATGCCCTGGTCGATCGCGGCGCTGACCACCTCCAGCGTCCCGGGCGCATCCAGCCGCATGCCGAAGTTGTTGCAGCCCAGCCCTACTTCGGACACCTTCAGGCCGGTCCGGCCCAGACGTCGGTATTGCATGTCTTCCGCTCCGAGATGGTGGGATCGAACACGTGTGGTGCCGGCGGCTCGGATCGTCCTTGCGAGGAGCGAAGCGACGAAGCAATCCACGCGCTCCCGCCGGCATCCAGGCCGCGTGGGTCGCTTCGCTGCGCTCGCGACGACAATGGGCTGGCTCGAGTGAGGCTAACCAGCCACGCCCCAAAAGTAAATGGACCGCTGGCAGCGTGTTGACAGCCCGCGGCGCCGCCGTATGCTCCATCGCGGTAGCAATCCGTCCGAAGGGGAAGGCAAATGGATCAGGGCATCCCGGGCCGGCTGGTCGACGCGATCGACCAGCTGCACCAGACCGCGCGCGCGCAGACCGGGCTGGCCGACTTCGGCCGGCCGGACTACATGGAAGGCCTGCGGCGCCTGTTCGAGGCGGTCGACGGCGACTGCCCGATCGGCGATGCCGGGCGCGCGGTCGCCTTCGGCATGGCGCTGACGCCGCTGAAGGCCCGCCTGCACACCGAGGCGGGCTGGCAGCGCCACCCCGGTTGCCTGAAGAACCCGATCAAGGCCCCGCTCATCATCATGGGCATTCCGCGCACCGGCACCACCGCGTTGCACGGAATGCTGGCGGTCGATCCGCAGTTCCAGGTGCTGGAGCACTGGCTGATCCCGAACCCCATCCCGCGCCCGCCGCGCGAACAATGGGCGGCGCATCCGCTGTTCCAGGCCTCGGCCGCCGCCCTGGAAGCCACGTACACGATCCTGCCCAAGCTCAAGCTCACGCACGAGGTGTCGGTGGACGGCGCCGACGAGTGCCTGGGGCCGATGCAGCAGGGGTTCGTCAACAACACCTTCACCTCGAGCCTGTACGTACCGAGCTACGACCGCTGGTACCGGGCGCAGAGCGAGGCGGACTCCTACCGCCGCTATGCGGACATCCTGCGCCTCATCGGCAGCAACGAACCCGCCAAGCCCTGGCTGCTGAAGAACCCGACCAACATCTTCCGCGTCGAGAATCTGCTCGAGGTGTTCCCGGACGCGCGCCTGGTGCAGACGCACCGGCATCCGCGCGAGACGATCCCCTCGCTCGCCTCGCTGCTGACCGAGATGCACGCCATGGCCTACGGCGACCCGCATCACCGCCAAATCGGCGAACGCGAGCAGGCGTTCTGGGGCATCGCCGCCAGGCGGACGATGGCGCTGCGCGCGCGACAGCCGGGCCGCATCTGCGACGTCGACTATCGCGCCTTCATGCGCGACCCGTTCAGCGTCATCGAGCGGATCTACCGCCACTTCGATCTGGAACTCACCGGCGCCGCGCGCGCGGCCATGCGCGCCTGGCTCGACGGCCACCCGCAGAACCGCCACGGGGCCCATCGCTACACCCTGGAGGACTTCGGCCTGACGCCGGACAGCATCCAGGAACACTACGGGGAATACATCCGCACCTACGGCCTGGAATAGCCGGCCGCGATCGCGGTCGATCTCAGGGCGCCTGCAGTTCCCGCAGCAGGCGCTGCGCGGCCGGATCCCCGGGCGCGGCGGCCGCGAGCCGCCGCGCATAGGCCAGCGCCCGGTCGCCTGCGCCGCGGTCGCGCGCCAGCGTCGCGGCGGTGAACAGCAACTGGTAGTCGCCCGGCCGATCCCGCAGCGCCCTGGCCAGCGCCTCGTCCGCCGCTTCCCGCTTGCCGAGCGCATCGAGCGCCAGCGCATGCGCCTGCACGAAGCCCACCTCCCCCGGCGCCAGCGCTGCGGCACGCGCGAGCGATTCCAGCGCCTCGTCCGTGCGTCCCTGCCGCACGCGCGCCAGTCCCAGCGCGTGGTGAAGGGCGGCCTCGTCCGGTGCCGTGCCGATGCCCTCGATCAGCAGGCGCACCGCATCCTCGTCGCGCCCGAGCGCACGGTACAGATCCGCCAGGTTCAGGTACGCGGGCGCGAACCCGGGCCGCAGCGCGAGCGCGGAGCGGAACTGCGCCTCGGCGCCCTCCGCATCACCCAGGTCGGCGCGGAACGTGCCGAGGTTGACGCGATACTCGGGCCGATCCGCGTTGACCCGCTGCGCGGCTTCGTATTCGCGCGCGGCGCGCTCGAAGGCGGCCGCGCCCGCGGCATCCAGGGTGTCGCGTGCCGGGGCCAGCAGGCGCGCGGCCTCGATGCGCACCGCGCGCACGGGGTCGTCCAGGAGCGCGGCAAGGGCCGCCGCCCGGTGCGGGTACGGCACGCGTTCGAACGCGCCGAGCGCCGCCAGGCGCACCAGCGGCCCAGGATTGGCCAATGCCGGCAGCACCGCCGAGGCAGCGCGCGGATCGGGCACCGATGCCAGCCACTGCACGGCCTGCGCACGCACGATCTCGCTCGCGTCGCTGCGCGCGAGCACCGCGCGCACGGCCTCGACCACGTCGCCCTGCGGCGCCAGCGGCGCGAAGGCCTGCCGGCCGCGCGGCGCGCGCCCGAGCCAGCCGGCGATGGCGTCCGCGGCCCAGCGCGGGGTGCGATCGGTGTGACAGTGCGTACAGGCATCCGGCGCACCGGCCACCGCTCCGGGTTGCGGTACGCGGATGGCGTGGTCGTGGCGAGGATCGATCCGCATGTAGGTCGTCGCGGGCATGTGGCAGTTCACGCATTGCGCGCCCGCGCCACCGTCTTCGTGGTGATGATGGGCCGCGACGTCGAAGCGCGCCGGGTCGTGGCAGCGCGCGCACACCGCGTTGCCGCGCCCCGCGAGCGTGGGCTCGTGCGGATCGTGGCAGTCGCTGCAGGTCACCCCGGCGGCGTGCATCCGGCTCTGCAGGAACGAACCCCAGGTGTAGACCTCGTCGCGTTGCTGGCCGTCGGCGTGGTACCGCGGCGGGCCCGGCAGCACCGGCAGGAAATGATCCAGGAACCGGTCCCCGGGGACGTAGCTGTCGGTGATCGGCGAGCGCCGCGCATGGCAGGGCGCGCAGATCTCGATTTCCGCGTCCGCGTGCGCGCCGGCCACGCGCCGCGCGGTCGGTTCGCCGGGCGATCGCTCCCAGCGCACGGCACGGCGCGCGGAGAAGTCGGTCGTCAGTCCGCTGCCCTTGCCGGCCGCGGCGCCGGATCCGATCCGCTCCAGATGGCGCGAGCCGGGGCCGTGGCAGGCCTCGCAGGCGACGTTCATCTCCGCGTAGGCGGTCCGGTAGCTGTCGGTCGCGGCGTCGTACTGCTTGCGCACCGCGGTCGAGTGGCAGTCGGCGCACATGAAATTCCAGTTCTGCAGGCGCCCGGTCCAGTGCAGGTCATCGCCGGGTGGCGGCCGTTCGCCCGGCAGGAGGTTCAGCCAGCGCTGCCCGCCGTGCTCGCGCCCACGCGCGTCCCAGGCCCAGGGCAGCGCCTGCAGGCGGCCGCCGGGCAGTTCGGCGAGATACTGCTGCAAGGGCGTGATCCCGAACGTGTAGGGCACGGCGTGGTCGCGTTGCCTGCCGTCCGGGCCTGCAGCGTGGACGAAGTAACGCCCGTCACGCTGGAACATCCGCATCGCGGCAGCGCCTTCGCCGAGCGTCTCGCCGTCGAAGCGGCCGAGCACGCTGCCGGCCTGCGCGGCCATCATGGCGCGCGCGTGATGCGAGCCTGCCCAGCGCTGCGCCTCGGCCGCGTGGCAGCCGGCACAGCGCGCCGAGCCGACGTAGGTCGGCGCGCGTGCAGCGACGGGCGCCGGGGTTGCGATCGGCGGCGGCAGCGGTGCTGATTGGGGCGCCTGCGCCTGTTCGCTGCCGCGGCCGGGCAGGTATCGCAAGGCCGCGGCCGCGGTCACGGCCAGGGCGAGAACCACGAGCGCCGCGATCCGCACACGGGGCGCGACCGCCGCGCCGGGGAATTTCATGCGAGGAAAGTACGCACGCGTGTAGTAGGATCCCGGCCAGTCTCCGTACCGGCGCTCGCCTGCCCGCCCGGACGCGGGGCGCGCGCACGGACCGCACATTCAAGGACAGCCCGATGACCCGACCCACCGACCCCGTCAACCTGCGGCCGCTGCCGCGCTTCATCTTTTCGAGCCGCTGGCTGCAGCTTCCGCTGTACCTGGGGCTGATCGTCGCGCAGGTGGTCTACGTCTGGTATTTCTGGCAGGAGATCACCCACCTGGTCGGCGAAACCTTCTTCGTCGACGTCACGCACCGCCTCGGCGAGACCGAGATCATGCTGCTCGTGCTCGATCTCATCGACGTGGTGATGATCTCCAACCTGCTCATCATGGTCGTGGTCGGCGGCTACGAGACCTTCGTCTCGCGCCTGGATCTGGAACTGCATCCTGACCAGCCCGAATGGCTCTCGCACGTGAACGCCGCGGTGCTGAAGGTCAAGCTCGCCACGGCGATCATCGGCATCTCGTCGATTCACCTGCTCAAGACCTTCATCAACGCGGCGCAGATCGGCACCCGGCAAATCATCGCCCAGGGCTGCCTGCACCTGGTGTTCCTGCTCTCGGCCCTGGCGCTGGCGGCCACCGAGCGGCTGCTGGTCGCCGCCCATCGCGGCAACGGCCACGCCAGGCCCGACACCCCCCACTGAAAAAGGGGACATTCACCATTTTCGCCTCCTCCCGAAAATGATGAATGTCCCGTTTTTCAGAGGTGGGTGGCGATGTGGCGGGTGAAGCGGGCCGCGGCGGCGCCGTCGATGACGCGGTGATCGTAGCTGAGCGACAGCGGCAGCATCAGGCGCCACTCGACGGCATCGTCCGCGCCGCGCTGCGTCACCCAGCGTGCGCGGGTGACGCCGAGGATCGCAACCTCGGGCGCGTTGATGATCGGCGTAAAGCCACTGCCGCCGATGTGGCCGAGCGAACTGATCGAGAAGCAGCCGCCTGACATCTCCGCCATCGACAGGCCCTTCTCGCGCGCCTTGCGCGCGAGCGCGTCAATCTCCGTGGCGATCTCCTCCAGCGACTTGCGATCGCAATCGCGCAGCACCGGCACCATCAGCCCGCGCGGCGTATCCATCGCCACGCCGATGTGGAAATACTTCTTCAGCGTCAGGTTCGCGCCGGCGGCATCCAGCGAGGCGTTGAAGTGCGGCTCCGCGCGCAGGGCCTCGACCGCCGCCTTGACCAGGTACGCAAGCAGCGTGAGCTTGACCGGCCCGGCCGCAGCCTTGCGCCGCGCCTCGACGTCGGTGACGTCGGCTTCGTCGTGGTGGGTGACGTGCGGGATCATCGCCCAGTTGCGGGCCATGACCGCGCCGATGGTGCGCCGGATGCGATCCAGGGGCAGCGTCTCCACCGGCCCGAAGGCGGCGTGATCCGCCTCCGGCCACGGCATGAGGTTCAACCCCGGGCTGCCCGGCTGCGACATCGCTGATCGCCGCCTAGTCGATCTCGGCGATCACGGTCCCGACCGGGTAGGCTTCCCCGGTCCGGGCGATGACGCGGACCTTGCCGGCCACCGGAGCCTCGACTTCCTGCACCGACTTCTCGGCTTCGAGCTCGTAGATCGGCGTGCCGGCCGCGACCGTGGCGCCGTCCTCGACCAGCCACTTGGTGACCGTGCCCTCGGCCATGGAGAAGTTCAGCTTGGGGATCTTGATTTCCGTCGCCATGTGCTCAGCCCAGGGTCTTGCGGATCGCCGCCTCGACGTCGTCGGCGCTGTAGAGGAAGGCGGTCTCCAGCGCCCGCGATGCCGGCACCGCGCAGTTCTTGGACGCCACGCGCTGCACCGGCGCCTTGAGCTGGGAGAACAGGTGCTCGTGGATCTGCGCGGAGATCTCCCCGCCGACGCCGAAATTGCGCACGGCTTCGTGCACCACCACCGCACGGCGGGTCTTGGCGACCGAGTTCAGGAGCGTCTCGGTATCCAGCGGCGAAATCGTGCGCAGGTCGACCACCTCCACGGAGACGCCTTCCTTGCCCAGCTTCTCGGCCACCGGCATGACGTCCCCGACCGCGCGGCCGTAGGCGATGAGCGTCACGTCCCTGCCCTCGCGCGCAATCGCCGCCTTGCCCAGCGGCACGCGGTAGCCCGGCGCCGGCGCCGGGCCGGCGTTGCCGTAGGTGACGATGTTCTCGATGAAGATGCAGGGGTCGTCGTCGAAGATGCACGACATCAGCAGGCCCTTGGCATCGGCCGGATTGCCCGGGGCCACGACCTTGATGCCCGCCACGTGGCAGAACCACGCTTCGAGCATGTCCGCGTGCTGGCCGCCGCTGCCGATGCCCACGCCGGTCATGGTGCGGATGGTCATCGGCACGTGGGTCTGGCCGCCGGACATGAAGCGCAGCTTGGCCGCGTGGTTCACGATCTGGTCCATGGCCACGGTGGTGAAGTTCATGAGCATGATTTCCGCCACCGGGCGGAAGCCGACGATCGCCGCGCCGATGCTCGCGCCGATGATCGCCTGCTCGGCGATCGGCGTGGACTTCACGCGGTCGTCGCCGTACTTGGTGGACAGGCCGCGGCTGATGCCGACCACGCCGCCGCCTTCCGGATCGGCGACGTCCTCGCCGAGCACCAGCACGTTCGGATCGGCGGCCATGGCTTCGTCCAGCGCCATGGCGATGCCCTGCATGAAGTTGATCTTGGCGGGGGCGTTGGCGCTCATGCGGGCATCTCCTGGGCGTAGACGTCGCGGCGCAGCTCGCTCGCGTCGGGCCAGGGGCTCGACAGCGCGAACTGCACGGCTTCCTCGATCTGCTTGTCCATCTCGGCTTCCATCGCCGCGAGGTCGGCCTCGGTGGCGTGGAGGTTGTCGATGAGCCACTTGCGGAACAGCGGCAGCGGCTCGCGCTTGAGCGCCTCCTCCTTCTCGCCCTTGCGCATGTAGCCGTCGTTGTCGCCGAAGGTGTGGCCTTCGAAGCGGAAGGTGCGCGCCTCCAGCAGCGTCGGGCCGCCGCCGTCCCGGGCCCGTTCCACCGCCTCCCTGGCCGCGGCCCACATCGCGATCGGATCGTTGCCGTCGACCGTGACGCCGGGCATGGAGTACGCCGCGGCGCGATCGGCCACGTTCTTCACCGCGGTCGCAACCTCGAACCGGGTATGCTCGCCGAACAGGTTGTTCTGGCACAGGAAGATCACCGGCAGCTTCCACAGGGAGGCGAGGTTCAGCGCTTCGTGGAAGGCGCCGATGTTGCTCGCGCCATCGCCGAAGTTGGTGACCGTGACGCGGCCGTCCTTGCGCAACTGCGACGCCCAGCCCAGGCCGTTGGCGATCGGCAGGCCGGCGCCGACGATGCCGGTGGTCACCATCACGCCGGTGGCCGGGTGGGTGATGTGCATCGGCCCGCCCTTGCCCTTGCAGGTGCCGGTGGCCTTGCCGACGAACTCGGCCCACAGTTCCTTGAGCGGCACGCCCTTGGCGATGTGGTCGTGCACGCCGCGGTAGATCGTGACGACGTAGTCGGTGGCCTTGAGGTTCACCGCCATCGCCGCCGAGATCGCCTCCTGCCCGCGCGGCGAATAGTACGCGTGGGCGGTCTGGCCCGAGCGCAGCAAGGCGCGGAATCGCTCGTCGTTGCGGCGGATCAGCGCCATCTTCCTGAAAATTTCGAGCAGCGTGGCTCGATCCGGCTGGATGTTGCTCGTCATCGTCTCCTCCCCTGTGCGGGCGCCTGGAGTAGTTCCTTCGTCCCGGGTGGCCTGCCCGGAGTATACCGCGAACATCCGGCGCGCAACCGGGCATCGCGCGCCGCCCCGGCGCGGCATGCGCCGGGGATCGAATCAGGTGCCTGTGCCCGATGCGGGCGAGCGATCGTTCAGGACAATCCGACGACGGGAATGAGCGCGCCGTGCACCGCGCTGGCCGCGTCCGACCCCAGGAAGCAGATCACGTTGGCGAGTTCCTCGGGCTTGACCCACTTGGAGAAGTCCGCATCGGGCATGTCCGCACGGTTGCGCTCGGTGTCGATGAGGCTCGGCAGCACCGCGTTGACGTTGACGCCCTGGGCCCGCAGTTCCTTCGACAGGCTCTCGGTCAGGCGCATGACCACGCTCTTGGCGGCGCAGTACGCGCCCATGTTGCCCTGGCCTTCGCGGGCGGAGTTCGCGCCGATGTTGACGATGCTGCCGCGGCCCTGGGCGATCATGCCCGGCACCGCCGCGCGCACGGCGTTGTGCATGGTGGCGACGTTGATGCGGAACATGGCGTCCCAGTCGGCGGAGGAGACCTCCCATGCGGTCGGGCCCATGGCGAAGCCGCCGGCGACGTTGAACAGCGCGTCGACGCGGCCGATCCGGGCGAAGCAATCACGCACCGCCTGCGCGTCGGTCAGGTCCACGACCAGCCGATGTTCGCCCGCTGCCGGCGCGCCGGCGCCGGCAACGACGTCCAGCGACACCACGCCCGCACCCAGTGCGAGCGCCTTTG
>JBFXBD010000033.1:0-59981 GCA_050183625.1 Gammaproteobacteria bacterium | reverse complement strand
AGGCCCGCCTGGGCGCCACGCGGTTCCTCGCCTTCCGGGGCGCCGGCGCGCAGATAGCTGCCGTCGCTTTGCAGCAGCCACGCCTGGGCGGTGTCGTCGAGGTATCGCTTCAGGGCTTCGTCGATCTCGCGCGCCTTGATCCGGGGATCCTCGATCGGGAAGCACACCTCGACCCGGTCGAAGAAGTTGCGTCCCATCCAGTCCGCGCTCGACAACCACACCGATTCCGCGCCGCCGTCGCCGAACAGGAACACGCGCTCGTGCTCCAGGAAGCGGCCGATGACCGAGCGCACGCGGATGTTTTCCGAGATCCCGGGCAGCCCGGGCCGCAGCGCGCATACGCCGCGGACGACGAGGTCGATGGATACGCCGGCACGCGAGGCCTCGTAGAGCGCTTCCACGACCAGCGGATCGATGAGCGCGTTCATCTTGGCGACGATGCGCCCGCCGCGGCCTTCGGCTGCGTGCCGGGTCTCGCGGCGGATGAGATCCAGGATGCCCTTGTGCAGCGTGAAGGGGGCCTGTAGCAGCTTGCCCAGCCTGCCCGCGCGACCGAGCGCGGTGAGCTGCTGGAACACCTTGTGAACGTCCTCGCCGAAGTCCGGATCGCAGGTGAACAGCCCCATGTCGGTGTACAGGCGCGCGGTTCGCGCGTGGTAGTTGCCGGTGCCCAGGTGCACGTAGCGGCGCAGTTGCCGGCCTTCGCGCCGGACCACCAGGCACATCTTGGCGTGGGTCTTGTGGCCGACGACCCCGTAGACCACGTGCGCGCCGGCTTCCTGCAGTTCCTCGGCGATGTCGATGTTGGCCTCCTCGTCGAAGCGCGCCATCAGCTCGATCACCACCAGCACTTCCTTGCCCGAGCGCGCGGCGTCGATCAGCGCCTTGACCAGGGCCGAATCCGAACCGGTACGGTAGAAGGTCTGGCGGATGGCGAGCACCTGCGGATCGGCCGCGGCCTGGCGCACGAACTCGATCACCGGCGAGAACGACTCGTAGGGGTGGTGCAGGAGCAGGTCGCCCTGGCGGATAGCCTCGAATACGTCCGGCTTGCGTTCCAGTCGCGCCGGCAGCGCGGGTGTGAAGGCGGGGTACTTGAGATCCGGCCGTTCGACCAGATCCGGGATCGCCATCATCCGCATCAGGTTCACCGGGCCGTTGCACTGGTAGAGATCCTCGGCGCCGAGCTTGAACTGCCCGAGCAGGAACTCGATCATCTCCGGAGGGCAGCCGTCGGCCACCTCCATCCGCACCGCGTCGCCGAAGCGCCGCGACGACAATTCGCCCTCCAGGGCGCGCTTGAGGTCGTCGATTTCCTCCTCGTCGACGAACAGGTCGCTGTCGCGCGTGACCCGGAACTGGTAGCAGCCGGTCACGCGCATGCCCGGGAAGAGGTCGCCGACGTGGGCGTGGATGATGCCCGACAACAGCACGAAGTCGTTCGGGCCGTCGGTGTGCCGCTCGGGGATCGAGATGACGCGCGGCAGCGCCCGCGGTGCCTGCACGATCGCTATCCGCGAGTCGCGGCCGAAGGCGTCGCGGCCTTCGAGCGAAACCAGGAAGTTCAGGCTCTTGTTCAGGATGCGCGGGAACGGGTGCGCGGGATCCAGGCCGATGGGGCTGAGCACCGGATACAGCTCTCGGTCGAAGAACGAGCGCACCCAGCCGGACTGCCTCGCGTCCCACTCGGTGCGCTTGAGGAAGCGGATGCCCTCGCGCGCGAGCGCGGGCAGGATTTCCTCGTTCAGGATGCGGTACTGCTCTTCGACCAGTGCATGGGATTCCACCGCGATCCGCGCCAGCTGCTCGGTCGGGGGCAGGCCGTCCGGTCCGCGTTGCACCGCGCCGTACACGACCTGCTGCTTCAGGCCGGCGACGCGGATTTCGAAGAACTCATCGAGGTTGGAGCTGACGATGCACAGGAACCGCAGCCGCTCCAGCAACGGCACGCCGGGGTCGCGAGCCTGCGCGAGCACGCGGCGGTTGAACTCCATGAGCGAGAGTTCGCGATTGATGAACAACGCCGGTGCGCGCAGGTCCATCGCGGAAACGGTTTCTTCGGCCGGCGCAGTGGCTTCGATGTCCGCCACCGCCGGCGCGCCGCTCGCGCGCGAAGTCTTCGTCGTCATGCAATCGCCTCCTGCACGGCGGCCTTGTGGCCTTCCGCCGCCGGTGTGGGAACTTCCTGTATCATGCGCGCCTTTCGAATGCGTGACAGCTCCAGGGGGCGCGATCCTTCACCATGGCAGTCAAGACCACCAAGGCCCAGCGTGCCGATCGGCACCGACTTTATCAACAGGCGGTGCAGTGCGTCGAAGCCGAGATCGACTTCGTCGATAAGACCTTCCGCAAATTGCGCGGCCGAACGGCCACGCGCATGCGCGAGGACTTCTGCGGCACGGCCGCGACCAGCTGCGAATGGGTGCGGCGCCGCCCCGGCAATCGCGCCTGGGGCGTGGACATCGACGCGGCGACGCTCGACTGGGGGCGCGCGAACAACCTCGCCGCCCTGCGCGAGCCCGCGCGCAAGCGCGTCAAGCTCCTGAACGGCGACGTCCTGAAGACCCGGCCGGGCCCGGTCGACGCCGTCCTGGCGATGAACTTCAGCTACTGGATCTTCCGCGAGCGGGCCACCATGCGCCGGTACTTCCGGCGCGTGCGCGAGGGCCTGGGGCGCGATGGCATCTTCTTCATGGATGCGTTCGGCGGCTACGACGCCTACCGGGTGCTGCGCGAGCGCACGCGCATGAAGGGTTTCACCTACGTCTGGCGCCAGGAGTCCTTCAACCCGATCGACTCCACCATGCGCTGCCATATCGATTTCGCGTTCGACGACGGCTCGCGCCTGGCGCGCGCCTTCACCTACGAGTGGCGGGTGTGGACGCTGCCGGAGCTGCGCGAGATCCTGCAGGAGGCCGGCTTTTCCGAGTCCCGGATCTACTGGCAGGCCTGGGACGAGAAGACCGGCGAGCCGAGCGACCGGTTCTACCCCGCCGAGACGGCGGACCCGGACCCGGGCTGGATCTGCTACATCGTCGCACTCAAGTAATCGATGGCCGCGCCCGGGTCGGCCCGGGCGCGGCCGGTTTGTCATACGAATGTCATACTGGCGGGGTAGCTTTCGCGCGGCTGACACGGCCGCCAACGAAGGAGCCAGAACGATGCCCGGAACCGCACGCACCATCGCCGCCGCCCTGCTGATCGCCGCCGCCGGCGCCGCGCACGGCGAGGATGCCACCGCCAAGGTCGATCCGGCGCTGCCGGACTACAAGCCGGTCGCGGGCGTGTCCGGAAGCCTGTCGAGCATCGGCTCGGACACGCTGAACAACCAGATGACGCTCTGGGCCGAGGAATTCAAGACCCACTATCCGAACGTCACCCTGCAGATCCAGGGCGCCGGTTCCTCGACCGCCCCGCCGGCCCTGACCGAAGGCACCGCCAACCTCGGGCCGATGAGCCGGCAGATGAAGGACCAGGAAATCACGGCGTTCGAGTCCAGGCACGGCTACAAGCCGCTGGCCGTGGCCGTGGCCATCGACGCGCTCGCCGTGTTCGTTCACAAGGACAACCCGATCAAGGGCCTGACGCTCGCGCAGGTGGATGCGGTGTTCTCCGCCACGCGCAAGTGCGGGTTTGCCAAGGACGTTCGGACCTGGGGCGACCTCGGCCTCACCGGCCCCTGGTCCGCCCGCACGCTGCAACTCTATGGCCGCAACTCGGTGTCAGGCACCTACGGCTATTTCAAGGAACACGCGCTGTGCAATGGCGATTTCCGCGATACGGTCAACGAGCAGCCGGGCTCGGCCTCGGTGGTGCAGGGCGTGACCAAGTCCATGAACGGCATCGGCTACTCGGGGATCGGCTACCGTACTTCCGGGGTGCGCACGGTGCCGCTGGCAAAGGCCGAGGGCGCCGCGTTCATCGATGCCACGAACGAGACCGCGGTCTCCGGCAAGTATCCGCTGGCGCGCGCACTGTATATCTACGTGAACAAGGCCCCGAACAAGCCGCTGCCGCCGCTGGAGCGTGAGTTCCTGAAGATGGTGCTCTCCAAGGAGGGGCAGATGACCGTGGTCAAGGACGGCTACGTGCCGCTGCCCGCCGCCATCGCCGACAAGCAGCGTAAGCTGCTGGGCGAATGAATCGCGCCCGGCCGGGCGGTAAACCGTAACGGACCCCGCCGCGTGCGGGGTCCGTCGTCTGTACAGCCGGTGCCGACCGGCTGTCATAATTCAACGTTATGAATGACGCCGTGGGGGAAACCGCACCGATTATCTCCGGGCAGACGTCCGCGCGCCGGCGCGTGTGGCGGCGCCTGCGCGACCGTTTCACGGCCCACGCCGTCGCCGTGGGCGGTGTCGGGGTCATCGTCGCCATCCTGCTGATTTTCATCTACCTGCTGTACGTCGTCGCGCCGCTGTTTCGCAGCCCGCATGCCCAGGTGCAGGCGGCGTACGCGCTTCCGGGCGGCACGGCGGCGGCCACGCTCGCACTGACCGCGGACGAGTACGGCGAGATAGGGCTGCGCATCACCTCCGCCGGCCAGGCCATTTTCTTCCGCACGGCCGATGGCGCGGTCCTGAAGAAAGTCGACCTGCCCACCGGCGGTGCCACGGCCGGTGCACTGGGCGCCGGCGAACCCGGCAGCGGCGTGTATGCGCTCGCCCTGGCAGGCGGCCGCGCGCTGGTGTTCCGGCAGGAGTACGGCATCACCTATGAGGGCAATGTCCGGCGCTCGGAGCCGAGGATCGGGTATCCGCTGGGCGAAGCGCCGGTCGAGGTCGACGGCGCCGGGCACGCACTTGCCGCGCTGGACGTACAGGCCCGGGATGGCGCCGTCAGGCTCGCGGCGATCACCGACGACGCGCGCGTGCTGCTGGTGGAGGTCAGGCGCGCCGAGTCCCTGTTCGGAGACGACGCGGGCGTCGAAATCCGCCGGGCGACGCTCGCCACCCGCCTCGCATCGCCCGCGCGCATCGTCCTGAGCCAGGACATGCGCACGGTGTTCCTCGCCGGCGCCGACGGCGACGTCGAGATGTACGACGCGGCCAATCCCGAGGCACCGCGCCTGCTCGATACGACGCCGGTCGTCGCCGACGGCACGCGCATCACGGCGCTGGAGATCCTCGCCGGCGGCATCTCCCTGCTCGTTGGCGACTCGACCGGGCGCATCGCGCAATGGTTCCCCGTGCGCGACGACCAGAATCGGTACAAGCTCACCCGCATACGCGAATTCCAGGGCCAGCAGGCGCCGATCACGGCCATCGGCCCCGAGTATGCGCGCAAGGGTTTCCTCGCCGCCGATTCACAGGGCGGGGTCGGCCTCTACCATACGACCGCCGAGCGCACGATCCTCACTCTCCCGGCAATGGGAACGGCGATACCTTTCGCGGCGATGACTGCACGCGCAGACGCGGCGCTGCTCGAGGACGCCTCCGGGCGCCTGTCGCGCCTGGCCATCGACAACCCGCACCCTGAAGTGTCGTTCAAGGCGCTCTGGGGGCGGGTCTGGTACGAGAGCCGGCAGCATCCGGAGTTCATCTGGCAGTCGTCCAGCGCCGCCAACGACTTCGAGCCCAAGTTCAGCCTGACGCCGCTCGCGTTCGGCACCCTCAAGGCGTCGCTGTACGCCATGCTGTTCGCCGTGCCGCTGGCGATCGCCGGCGCGGTCTACGCCGGGTATTTCATGTCCCCGCGCATGCGCGGGCTGGTCAAGCCGACGATCGAGGTCATGGCCGCCATCCCGACCGTCATCCTGGGCTTCCTCGCCGGCCTGTGGCTGGCGCCGATCGTCGAGCACAACCTGGCCGGAGTCATGCTGGCCTTCGTATTCCCGCCGCTCGCCACGCTGCTCGCCGCCGCGTTCTGGTCGCGCCTGCCCGCCAGCGTGCGCGGCCGGGTCGGTGACGGTTGGGAGGGCGCGTTGCTGGTGCCGGTGATCGTCGCCGCGGTCGCAGCCGCGATCCAGGCCGGGCACTTCGTCGAAGCGCGTTGGTTCGGTGGCGACTTGCCGGCATGGTTGACCCAGGAGATTGGTATCGACTTCGACCAGCGCAACTCGCTCGTGGTCGGCATCATGATGGGCTTTGCAGTGATTCCCACGGTATTTTCCATCTCCGAGGACGCGGTCGTGGGCGTTCCAAGGAACCTGACCGTCGGATCGCTCGCCCTGGGCGCAACGCCGTGGCAGACCCTGGTGCGCGTGGTGCTGCTGACGGCGAGCCCGGGCATCTTCTCCGCGGTCATGATCGGCCTGGGGCGGGCCGTGGGCGAGACCATGATCGTGCTCATGGCCACAGGCAACACGCCGGTCATCGACATGAGCCTGTTCCAGGGCTTCCGTGCGCTGTCGGCGAACATCGCCGTGGAGATGCCGGAGTCCGCGGTCGGCAGCACGCATTACCGGATCCTGTTCCTCGCCGCGCTGGTGCTGTTCGCCGTGACCTTCCTGTTCAACACCGTGGCCGAACTGGTGCGCCAGCGCCTGCGCGGCAAGTACGCGACCCTGTGAACAAGCTTGCGCACGAATCCGGGAACCACCGCCTGGGCGAGTGGATCGCCACCGGCAGCCCCTGGGTGTGGCTGACCGCGGGCGCGGTGGCGGTCAACCTGGTCATGGTGCTGGGTTTGCTGTACCTGATTGCCGCGCGTGGACTGACGCACTTCTGGCCCGCGCACCTGGAGCGCTTCGACTACATCCAGGACGACGGCACCCGCACCGCCGTGCTCGGCGAGCGCATGGAGACCGAGACCGTGCACCGCGCCGTGCTGGAACACGCCGGCCAGGCCGTGCCTGCCGGCCTGGAGTACGTGGACCGGCACCTGTACAAGGTCGGCAACCGGGACGTGCACGGCAACGACTTCCAATGGTTCATCGGCGCGCGGTCGACGGCGCCGGAGCAGCCCGCGGACGCCGTCGTGTTCGAGCGCGTCGAGTGGGGCAACCTGCACGGATTCCTGGAAGCGGTATTCGAGGGCGAGGTCGAGATCGCGCGCGGCCCGGCGGCGTGGCAGGAACTGGAACGCCGGCTGCTGCGCACGGACGAGTTGAGGGTGCGGGTCCGGGAGATGGAACGCGACCGCATCGGTGCGGTGAACTATGGCATGGAGCGCCTGCGCCTGGAGCACCGGCGCCTGGAACTGGCCGGCGGCGTCGCGGCCGCGGACGACGCGCGCATCGGCACCGAACGCGCGGCGCTGCAGCGTAGCTTCGACGAACTGGCCGCGGATCTGCGCGAACTCAACGGCCAGATCGGCCGCGACAGCGTTCAGGTTCGCCTGGCGGACGGCCAGGTGGTGAGCGTCAAGCTGGCGAAGATCGTGCGCGCGTACCGCCCGAACGCCATGAGCATGGCGGCTCAGTTGCGTCATTACGCGTCCAAGCTCGCCGAGTTCGTCGGCGACGACCCGCGCGAGGCCAATACCGAGGGCGGCATCTTCCCGGCGATCTTCGGCACCGTGCTGATGGTGCTCATCATGTCGGTGTTCGTCACTCCGTTCGGCGTGGTCGCCGCGGTGTACCTGCACGAGTACGCGCGGCAGGGGCCGCTGGTGCGCGCGATACGGGTCGCGGTCAACAATCTGGCCGGCGTGCCGTCGGTGGTGTACGGCGTGTTCGGCCTGGGGTTCTTCGTCTACTTCATCGGCGCGCGGATCGACGAGTTGTTCTATGCGGAGTCCCTGCCGTCGCCGGTATTCGGCACGCCCGGGATACTGTGGTCGGCGCTGACGCTGGCGATCCTCACGGTGCCGGTCGTCATCGTCGCCACCGAGGAAGGCCTGGCGCGGATCCCGCGCGCGATCCGCGAGGGCAGCCTCGCGCTCGGCGCGACCAAGGCCGAGACGCTGTTTCGCACCGTGCTGCCGATGGCGACGCCGGCAATGATGACCGGCCTCATCCTCGCGGTCGCGCGCGCTTCCGGCGAGGTGGCGCCGCTGATGCTGGTCGGCGTCGTCAAGCTCGCGCCGACGTTGCCGCTGGACGGCAACTTCCCGTTCCTGCATCTGGAGCGCAAGTTCATGCACCTGGGCTTCCACATCTACGACGTCGGGTTCCAGAGCCCGAACGTCGAGGCGGCGCGTCCCCTGGTATACGCGACGTCGATGCTGCTCGTGGTGATCATCGTATCCCTGAACCTCGCGGCGATTCGGATTCGCAATCGACTGCGGGAGAAGTACAATGCTGCGGAAAGCTGAGATGGACCCGAGCGCGCGCGCCATGGCCAACCAAGCCGATCCTGCCGCCGATCCCAAGGTCGGATCGCACGCGGTACCGCTTCCGGCGCCGCACGAGGTGGGCACCGCGGCGGAGCCGGAGCCGGCGCCGCGCGAGTGCCTGCGGGTCGAGGGCCTGAACCTCTACTACGGCGAGGCCCAGGCCCTGAAGGACATCCACATGAGCATCCCGGAGAAGCGCGTCACCGCCTTCATCGGGCCGAGCGGCTGCGGCAAGTCCACGCTCATCCGCTGTTTCAATCGCATGAACGATCTCTACCCGGACGTGCGGATCGATGGTTCCATCCGCCTTTACGGCGACGACATCTATGCCAAGGGCGTGGACGTGCCGGATCTGCGTCGCCGGATCGGGATGGTGTTCCAGAAGCCCAATCCGTTTCCGAAGTCGATCTACGAGAACGTCGCCTACGGCCTGCGGCTGCAGGGCATCAACAAGCGCCGCGTGCTCGACGACGTCGTGGAGCGCTCGCTCAAGGCGGCGGCCCTGTGGGACGAGGTCAAGGACCGGGTGCACGACAGCGCCATGGGCCTGTCGGGCGGTCAGCAGCAGCGGCTGGTGATTGCGCGCGCAATCGCGATCGAGCCCGAAGTGCTGCTGCTGGACGAGCCGGCGTCGGCGCTGGATCCGATCTCGACCCTGAAGATCGAGGAGCTCATCTTCCAGCTCAAGGCCAACTACACGATCGTCATCGTGACGCACAACATGCAGCAGGCCGCGCGCGTTTCGGACCAGACGGCGTTCATGTACATCGGTTCATTGGTGGAGTTCGGGCCGACGCGCCGCATCTTTACCAACCCGCGCGAGAAGATGACCGAAGACTACATCACCGGGCGGTACGGCTGAGATGCATCCGGCCGCGGTCCCGCCCGGATTGCTGAGCGGCACATCGCCGATCGGGTGACATCATGGGCGCAACGCAGTTTCCATCGCACATCTCGCACCAGTTCGACAAGGAACTGGAGGACATCCGGTCCAAGGTGCTGGCCATGGGCGGGCTGGTCGAGGACCACCTGAGCCAGGTGCTCAGCGCGCTGTCACAGGGCAACGGCTCGATCGCCGAGTCGATTGCGATGTCGGACTACAAGATCAACGCCATGGAAGTCCACATCGACGAGGAGTGCGCCGAGATCCTCGCGCGGCGCAATCCCGCGGCGAGCGACCTGCGGCTGGTGCTGGCGGTGACGAAAATCATCACCGACCTGGAACGCATCGGCGACGAGACCGAGAAGATCGCGCGCATGGTCCTGTCGCTGCTGGAGACGGACAATCCCAAGTCCTACTACATCGGCGTGCTGGCGATGGGGCACCACGTGCGCCACATGCTGCACGACGCGCTCGATGCGTTCGCGCGGCTGGACGTGGACGCCGCGCTCACGGTCGCCAAGGAAGATGCCCAGGTCGATCGCGAACAGGACGCCTCCATGCGCCAGCTCATCACCTACATGATGGAGGATCCGCGCAGCATCTCCCGCGTGCTGGACGTGGTGCTGGCGGTGCGCGCCATGGAGCGGATCGGCGATCATGCGCGCAACATCTGCGAGGACGTCGTCTACCTGGTCAAGGGCAAGGACATCCGCCACACGCGCCTGGAAGACGTGGAGAAGGAACTGCTCGAGCGCTGACCGGCACCGCGCCCCCAGGCGCGCCTGGAATCAGGCCGACGCGGTCGAATCCAGCGACTGCGCCCGGCCCAGTGCCGAATCGGTCGGGAAGTGGCAGGTGAAGGTGCTGCCGCTGCCGACTTCGCTTTCGATCTGCAGCGTCGCGCCGTGGCGCGCCAGCACGTGCTTGACGATTGCCAGCCCCAGCCCCGTGCCGCCGCTGTCGCGCGCGCGGCTGGTGTCGACCCGGTAGAAGCGTTCGGTGAGCCGCGGGATGTGCTGCGGCGGGATCCCCGGGCCGGTATCCTGCACAGCGAAATGCGCGCCGTCCGCGTCCGCCCACCAGCGGATCCGAATCACACCGCGCTCGGGCGTGTACTGCACCGCGTTCATCACCAGGTTGGACAACGCGCTGTGCAGTTCCGGCGCGGCTCCACGCAGCCACAGCGCGGTGTCGATCTCCAGCCGGAACAGATGGCGGCGCTCACCCGACACGCGCTGGGCGGCGTGGTGGATGGCCGCGATCATCTCCGGAACCGCGACCGGCTCCGGCGCCGGGACGCGATCCTCCTGCTCCAGACGCGAGAGCAGCAGCAGATCGGTGATGACTTCATGCATGCGGCCGACGTGCTCGCGCATCTGCCGCAGTGCCGGGCGCCAGGCCGGCGGGCAGTTGTCTTCGTCGGTTTCCAGGGTCTCCAGGTAGCCGCTGAATACCGTCAACGGCGTGCGCAGCTCGTGGGAGACGTTGGCGACGAAGTCGCTGCGGATCTGGTTCAGCCGGTGCAGGCGGGTGATGTCGCGTGCGATCAGCAGTCGCTGTTCGTTTCCGTACGGCACGACCTGCAGCGCGATCCGGGTGTCCTCGCTGTCGGGCGCGCCGATATCGACGCTTCGGTCGACCGCATCGGGTGCCTGCAGCAGTTCCAGGGCGAGCGGATGGCGCACGAGGTTGGTCACGCGCTGCCCGGCATCCTGCGGCCATTGGATGTTGAGCAGGCGGGCCGCGGCGGCGTTGGCCCAGCGGATGTCGTTGTCCTCTCCCAGCACGATGGTCGCATCCGGGAGCGCGGCGGTGGCGCGCTGGAACTGCTTGAGGTAGGTGGTGAGCTTCTTCTTCCGGCGCTTGTGTCGTTCCCGCAGCCGATCGATTTCGCTGCACAGTTCCTCGAACACGCCGGGGTGGTCGGGCATGTCGGCATCGCGGCGCCTGCGCACCCATTCCAGGAGCCGGCCGAGCTGGCGGTATTGCCAGAACCCGTAGCCGGCGAGCGCGATTGCCAGGACCCAGCCGGGCGCCTGCAGCAACAGGCCCAGGAGCAGAGCCAGCGCGACGACGGCGCCGAAGCGGACGACGTCGGCGCGGTTCAGCATGGCGGCCCTTGCGCCGGCCCGTGACTATTGCGTGGAAAAGCGATAGCCGACGCTGCGCACGGTCTGTATGAAACGGTCATAGCGGTGCGGCTCGAGGACCTTGCGTAAACGGCGGATGTGGACGTCGACCGTCCGCTCCTCGATGTAGACATTATCCCCCCAGACCTGATCCAGCAACTGGCTGCGCGTGTAGACCCGCTCCGGGTGGGTGATGAAGAAATGCAGCAGGCGGAACTCCGTGGGGCTGAGATCCAGGACCGTGTCTCCGGCGCTCGCGCGGTGGGTGGCCGTGTCGATCCGAAGCCCGCCGGCGTCGAGGATCCCCACGGGCTCGGAGCCGGTATTCCTGCGCAGAACCGCCCGCACGCGCGCCAGCAACTCGCGGGTCGAGAACGGCTTGGTGATGTAGTCGTCGGCACCGGTGTCCAGGGCCGAGACCTTGTCGGCTTCCTCGCCGCGGGCGGTGAGCATGATGATCGGCACGTCGCGGGTTTTCGGATCGCGCCGCAGCCTGCGTGCGAGTTCCAGCCCGCTGACGCCGGGCAGCATCCAGTCCAGCAGGATGAGGTCGGTCGCCCCGGACTTGAGCGCCTGCTGGGCTTCCTCGGCGTTGCCCGCCTCTTCGAACCCGAATCCATGGCTGGTCAGGGCGAAGCCCAGCATCTGCCGGATGGCGGGTTCGTCGTCGACAATCAGGATGCGATTGGGGTTCAAGCGGCGAATCTCCACCGGCGGGCCGGAACCGGCGATTGTGCCTGCCGGGATCGCATCACGTGGATGTTACGAGCGTATGAAAAACCGGCGGGGAGCGCGGAAATCCGACGTCATCTACGGCCGGCCGTCATGATTTCGTAACCTTCCTGTCACTGAAATGAAACATAGCCCCAACACACTTCGAAACGCAATACGTTCGTACATTGGTGCGTCATGCGAGCGTATTCCATATGACCAACGGCAAATGATGGGAGAACCCTGGTGAAAAAGCGCAAGGCATCGACGTGGCGGCCTCGCAACCTCGCAGCCGTACTGATTGCGGCAGCCCTGTCCGCGCCCCCGGCCATGGCGGCCAACGATGCGATGGTCCAGTTGCTCAAGGTGCTCCACGACAAGGGCACCATCGACGCCGAGACCTACGACATGCTCAAGGCCGCTGCCAAGGCCGACGATGAGCAGAATGCGGCCGGGCACACGGAAATCAAGGCGGCGGCGTCGACGCTGCCGAAGATCGAGACACGCGGGAAGCTGGAAGTGGCCACCCACGACGGCGATTTCAGCTGGCGCATCGGCGGGCGGACCCACCTGGACGGAGCGGTATACGGCAACGACGAGGGCACCAATGCGCTCGGCAACCCGAGACGCACGGCGATGGCGGGCGGTACGGACATGCGCCGGGCGCGCCTGGAACTTGCAGCCAACCTGTGGCGGGTCTGGAACCTGAGGCTCCAGTACGAGTTCACCGGCAGCGGCGCCGGCGGCATCCGCGATGCGTGGATCCGCTACTTGGTCAAGGGATCGCAGCCGGGCTACATCCAGGTCGGGAACTTCAAGGAACCATTCAGCCTGGACGAACTGAACAGTTCCAATAGCGATCCCTTCATCGAGCAGGCGCTGCCGAACGTGTTCTACCTGAGCCGCCTGATCGGCATCCAGGGCAGCACCTGGGGCAGGACCTGGACTTTGACCGGCGGCGTCTTCGGCGACAACATCGCTCCCGGTGCCAACCAGCCCGGCTGCACCGGCAGCGGTTGCACCGGCAACGATACCGAGGGCTATTCCTTCACCGGGCGTTTCACCTGGTCGCCCATCCACAGCGAAAGCTCGGATCGCGTACTGCACTTCGGCCTGGCCGGTTCCTGGCGGCGGCCGGACATGGGCAACGTGGTGCGCTACGCGGCCCGCCCCGAGTCTTTCGTCGCCCGCGATGCCCTGATCGATACCGGCAGCATCGGCCGCGTGGAGGCCATCCGGCGCGTGGGCGTCGAGGCGGCCGGCAACTACGGCCCACTGTCGCTGCAGGGCGAATACTTCTACAACGGCCTGGAGCGCGACGGGCCGAACGTCCGTGACGTCGACTTCGACGGCTGGTATATCCTGGGTACCTACGTCCTGACCGGCGAATCGCGTGTCTACAAGTTCGAGGAGGGGGTTTTCGACAATCCCAAACCGCGCCGGATCGTCGGCAAGGGCGGGATCGGCGCGTGGGAACTCGCGATGCGCTACAGCGCGGTCGACCTGGAGGATGCCGAAATCGCCACGGCGAATTGCCGGGTGACGCCGGCCGCGACCATCACCTGCGGATCCCAGAGCAATTTCACGTTCGGAGTGAACTGGTACCCGAACACCAACCTGAAGTTCATGGCGAACTACGTCAAGGTGCTCGACCTGGACGGTGGGCTGTTCGACGGTGCATCGCCGGACATCTTCCAGCTCCGGGCGCAGGCCTACTGGTAGTCGCGCCCGCATCCTGTCCCCTGGACGCGGTCCGCGGCATTGCGGGGCGCGCCGCGCCGGCGGCCGGCGCAGATCGGGAGCGTTTCCCAGGCCGATTTGCGCCGCGGTCGCGTCGCCCGCCGCCGTCCCGCGACACCCGCGGTGCTAGAGTGAAGTCGCCGTCGCCGGATGCGGCGGCTTCATCCTTCCACCGCAAGACAGGGAGCAATGGACTATGTCGACGATAAGGAAATGGCTGGCGGTCGGTCTGCTGGCACTGCCGCTGGCGGGCTTCAGCGCCGAAGCGATCAACATCAACACCGCCGATGCGGCCACGATGGCGGGCGCGATCAAGGGCGTGGGCAAGTCGCGCGCCGAGGCGATCGTGGCCTACCGCGAGAAACACGGGCCGTTCGCAAGCGTGGACGATCTGGCGCTGGTGGCCGGCATCGGCAGCAAGCTGGTCGACCAGAACCGCGGGTCGTTGACCGTGGGCGCGGCCGGCGGCGCGGCGAAGAAGGCGCAGTAGCCTGGATTGCGCGGGCCCCGCCCCGGGCGGGCGGGGCCCGCGTTCAATTCCTCAGGCGTGCCGGCGCGGGCCCGGTCACGGCGGGCGCGAAAGGCCGCAAACGCCACAGTTCCAGCCCTGTTCGTCGCACAGTCGCTACGGTATTCTTCGGCCTTTCCACCGATACCGCAGCGCAGAATGGACGAACGTTACGATCACCGGGCCCTGGAGCCGGCCGTGCAGCAGCTTTGGGCCGACACCAGGGCCTTCAAGGCCGCCGAGGATCCGGGGCGGCCCAAGTTCTACTGCCTGTCCATGTTCCCGTACCCGAGCGGCCGGCTGCACATGGGGCACGTGCGCAACTATACGATCGGTGACGTCATCAGCCGTTTCCAGCGCATGCAGGGCCGCAATGTGCTGCAACCGATGGGCTGGGACGCGTTTGGCCTGCCGGCGGAGAACGCCGCGATCCAGAACAAGGTTCCGCCGGCGCGCTGGACGTACGAAAACGTCGACTACATGCGCCGGCAGTTGCAACGCCTCGGCTATGCCTACGACTGGGACCGCGAGCTTGCCACCTGCCGGCCGGAGTATTACCGGTGGGAGCAATGGCTGTTCACCCGCCTCTACCGCAAAGGCCTGGCTTACAAGAAGCTCGCCGAGGTGAACTGGGACCCGGTGGATCAGACCGTGCTCGCCAATGAGCAGGTCATCGACGGCCGCGGCTGGCGCTCCGGGGTGCCGGTGGAGCGGCGCGAGATCCCGCAGTGGTTCTTCCGCATCACCGCCTACGCGGACGAACTGCTCGCCGACATCGACCGCCTCGAGGGCTGGCCGGACGCGGTACGCACACAGCAACGCAACTGGATCGGCCGTTCCGAGGGCGTCGAGGTCGATTTCGCGCTCGCGGGCCGCGAGGGCGTGCTGCGGATCTACACCACGCGCCCAGACACGATTTGCGGCGCCACCTTCATGGCGGTGGCGGCGAACCACCCGCTGGCGCTCGAGGTCGCGCGCGCCAACGCCGACGTGGCGCGGTTCGCCGAGGAGTGCCGGCAGGGTGGCACCTCGCTGGTGGCGATCGAAACCACCGAGAAGCGCGGCGTGCCGCTGGGCGTGGAGGCGGTGAACCCCCTCACCGGCGATCGCATTCCCGTGTGGGCGGCGAACTTCGTGCTGATGACCTATGGAACCGGCGCGATCATGTCCGTGCCGGCGCACGACGAGCGCGACCACGAGTTCGCGCTGAAGTATGGCCTGCCGATCCGGCCGGTGGTATTTCCCGCCGACGGTGCGCCAATCGACGTGCAGGCGGCCGCGTACGGTGCGCACGGCGTGCTGCGCAACTCCGGCCGCTTCGACGGCATGACCTCGGCGCAGGCCTTCGACGCAATCGCCGCCGAGTTCGAGTCGCGCGGCATCGGCAGGCGCACCGTCAACTACCGCCTGCGAGACTGGCTGGTCTCGCGCCAGCGCTACTGGGGCTGCCCGGTGCCGATCATCAACTGCGACGCCTGCGGCGCGGTGCCGGTGCCGGACGATCAGTTGCCCGTGGTGCTGCCTGAGGATCTGGCGGTCGAGGGCGCCGGTTCCCCGCTCACGCGCCTGGAGAGTTTCACCCGAACGCAATGCCCGCAGTGCGGCGCCGCCGCGCGCCGCGAGACCGACACCTTCGACACCTTCGTCGAGTCGTCGTGGTACTTCGCGCGCTTCGCCTGCCCGGACAACGACCAGGCCATGCTCGACGACCGCGCCGGATACTGGCTGCCGGTGGACCAGTACATCGGCGGCATCGAACACGCCATCCTGCACCTGCTGTATGCGCGCTTCTTCCAGAAGCTGATGCGCGACGCCGGCCTGTCGAACGTGCGCGAGCCGTTCACCAACCTGCTCACCCAGGGCATGGTGCTGGCCGAGACCTTCTTCCGCGAAGGCGCCAGCGGCCAGAAGATCTACTTCGCGCCCGACGAGGTCGACGTCACCGTCGACGACAAGGGCAAGATCGTCGGCGCCCGGTCGCTCGCCGACGGCGAGCCGGTCCTGCTGGGCGGCGTGCAGAGCATGTCCAAGTCCAAGCGCAACGGCATCGATCCGGGCGAACTGGTCGATCGCTACGGTGCCGACACGGTGCGCCTGTACACGATGTTCGCCGCGCCGCCCGAGCAGACGCTGGAGTGGCGCGAGTCCGCGGTCGAGGGCGCGTACCGTTTCATCAAGCGGTTGTGGAAGCTGGTGCACGATCACCTCGCCGCCGGCGCGGCTCCCGCATTGGAGCCGGGTGCGCTCGACGGCGCGCAGCGCGAATTGCGGCGCCAGGTGCACGAGACGATCGCCAAGGTCACCGACGACGTGGGCAGGCGCTACACGTTCAACACCGCGATTGCCGCCATCATGGAACTGGTCAACGCCATCGGCCGGTTCGAGGATCGCTCGGTTCAGGGCCGCGCGGTGCTGCACGAGGCGTTCGGCGCGATCGTGCGCATGCTCGCGCCGATCGCGCCGCATGCCTGCCACGAGCTGTGGTCGGCACTCGGCGGTGCCACGCCGGTGATTGACGCGCCGTGGCCGGTGGTGGATGCGTCGGCGCGGGTGCGCGAAAGCATCGAACTCGTCGTCCAGGTCAACGGAAAAAAGCGCGGTACCCTGGCAGTGGCCGCCGACGCCGACGAGGGCGCCGTGCGCGCCGCGGCCCTGGCCGATCCGCAGGTGCAGCGTCACCTGGAGGGCAGGGCGCCGCGCAAGGTCGTGGTCGTGCCCGGCCGCCTGATCAACATCGTAGTGTGATCACAGGGCCGCGGGCGCCTGGCGCCGGCGGCGGAGACCGACGATGAATGAACCGCTCGCCCGAACCCGCTTGCGGGCTGCGCGCCGGCCGGCAGCGCTGTTGCTCGCCGCGGTGCTTGCCGCAATCGCCGGCTGCGGCTTCCACCTGCGTGGCAGCCGGCCGGTCGACATCGGCGTCGCGCGCGCCTACGTGCAATCGGTCAATGCGGATCTGGTCGCTTCCGAACTGCGCCGGCTGTTCGTGGAGTCGGGGATTGCGCTCACCGGCGCACCTGCCGGCGCGGGCCTCATCGTCCAGCTCTCGGGCGAGCGCTTCGAGCGCCGGGTGCTGTCGGTGGATCCGGAAACCGGAAAGGTGCGCGAGTTCGAACTCAACTACGAACTGCGGCTGGACGTGCGCAAGCCCGACGGCACGCCGGTCATCAGCAAGGAGAGCGTGACCCTGGAACGCGACTTCACCTTCGACGAAACCGCGGTGCTGGGCAAGTTCGAGGAGCAGACCCTGCTGGAACACGAACTGCGGATCGACGCTGCCGAGACCGTGCTGCGCCGGCTCGAGGCACTCAAGCTCTGACGCAATGCGCCTGCGCCCGGATCATCTCGACGCCGCGCTCGGCCGTGGGCCTCCGGCGCCGATCTATCTCGTCACCGGCGATGAACCGCTGCAATGCCAGGAGGCGCAGGACGCGATCCGCGCCGCCGTCCGGCGCGCCGGCGCCGACGAGCGCGTGGTCCTGGATGCCGACGCGAGCATGGACTGGAACGCGCTCGCCACCGAGTCCGGAAACCTGTCGCTGTTCTCGAGCCGGCGCCTGATCGAGGTCCGCATCGCCGGCTCCAGGCTCGGTGCCGAAGGTGCCGCCGCGCTCGCGCAGTATGCCGCGCATCCGCCGCAGGACGACGTGCTGCTGGTGTCGATCGGCAAGCTCGATTCGCGCCAGCAGCAGTCGGCGTGGTTCGGCGCCATCGATCGCGCCGGCGTGGTGGTGCAGGTGTGGCCCGTGGAAGGCGCGGCGCTCGCCGGCTGGATCGAGCGCCGGGCCGCGCAGCGTGGCCTCGTCCTGCCGGACGATACGGCCGCCTTGCTCGCCGACCAGACCGAAGGGAACCTGCTTGCCGCGGCGCAGGAGATCGACAAGCTGGCGCTGGTGGCCGCCGACGCACCGCTCGACGCCGCCGCCGCGCGCGCGGTGATATTCGACAGCACGCGATTCGAGCCTTTCGACATGGTCGATGCGGCGCTCGAGGCGGATCCGGCCCGCGTCGATCGGATCCTGCGCGGGCTGCGGTCCGAGGGCGTGGACGCGATCGCCATCGGCCGCGCGCTGATCTACCAGCTCCGCGCGATGACGGCGCTGGCCGAGGCCGTCGCGGCCGGCGCCGGCATCGACCAGGCGATGGACCGCGGCCGGGTCTGGGCCAAGCGCCGCGGCGCCACGGCGGCCGCGTTGCGGCGGATCCCGATCAGCGGCTGGCGCGATCTCCTGCGGCTGGCGGCGCGGCTGGAACGCACCGTGTTCGGGCGTACCGACGGCGACGCCTGGGAGGAGCTGACCTGGATTTCGCTGTTGCTCGCCGGAGCGCCGGTGAGCTGGGTAAAATCCTCGCTCCTGCACTGAACGCGCGGGCGCGGGCCGCGTTGCTTGAACTGTCCCATCCCGGCGCCCGCCTATATACTGCGGGCATGGTGCAGCTTGCCTCCAGTCCCGCCGCGCAGGTAGACGTTGCCGCGTACGTGCTCGGCCTGGGAGAGCGCGCGCGCGCGGCCGCGCGGCTGATGGCGCGCGCCGATACCCGCACCAAGAACCTCGCGCTCTGCGCCACCGCCGATGCGATCGAATCCGCCATGGCGGAGATCCTGGCGGCCAATCGCCGCGATCTGGACGCCGCCGGCGGCCTGGACGAAGCCATGCGCGAGCGGATGGAGCTGAACGACAAGCGGATCCGGGCCATGGCCGCGGGCCTGCGCGAGGTTGCCGCACTCGCCGATCCCATCGGCGAGATCGACGCCCTGCGCTACCGCCCCTCCGGGATCCAGGTCGGGACCATGCGCGTGCCGCTCGGCGTGGTCGCGATCATCTACGAGTCGCGCCCGAACGTGACCGCGGATGCCGCGGCGCTGTGCCTGAAGTCCGGCAATGCCACCATCCTGCGCGGTGGCTCGGAAGCGGTGCATTCCAACCATGCGATCGCGGCCTGCGTGCACGCCGGCCTTGCCCGCGCCGGGCTGCCCGAAGACGCCGTGCAACTCGTGCAGACCACCGATCGCGCCGCGGTCGGCGCGTTGCTCGCCCTGGATCGGCACGTCGACGTGGTCGTGCCGCGCGGCGGCAAGAGCCTCATCGAGCGCGTCAGCCGCGAAGCGCGCATGCCCGTGATCAAGCACCTGGACGGTGTCTGCCACGTCTACATCGACGATCGCGCCGATCTCGCCAAGGCGGTGCGCATCGCCTACAACGCCAAGACCCAGCGCTACGGCACCTGCAACACGATGGAAACCCTGCTCGTCGCCGAGGGGATTGCGCCGGCCGCACTGGCCCAGCTCGCGCCGATGTACCGCGACGCCGGCGTGGAGATGCGCGGCTGCCCGGCGACCTGCGCGATCGTCCTGGGCGCGCGGCCGGCCACCGAGGACGACTGGTACGCCGAGTACCTGGCGCCGATCCTCGCCATCCGCGTGGTGCGCGACCTGGACGCCGCCATGGCCCACATTGCCCGCTACGGGTCGGCGCACACCGACGCGATCGTCACCGAGGATATCGTCCGCGCGCGGCGCTTCCTCGCCGAGGTCGATTCCAGCTCGGTGATGGTCAATGCCTCCACCCGCTTCGCCGACGGCTTCGAGTATGGCCTGGGGGCGGAGATCGGCATCAGCACGGACAAGTTCCACGCGCGCGGGCCGGTCGGCCTGGAGGGGCTGACGTCCAAGAAGTACATCGTGCTCGGTGACGGCCACATCCGCGAGTAGCGCCGGCGCCTCGGCCGGGCCGCTGGGGCTGCTCGGCGGTGCCTTCGATCCGGTTCACAACGGTCACCTGCGCCTGGCGCTGGAGATGCGCGAGCATCTCGCCCTGGCGCAGGTACGGTTGCTGCCCCTGTGCGCCGCGCGCCACAGGCCCGCGCCGGTGGCTCCCGCAGCCCTGCGAATGGAGATGCTGGAGGCGGCGATCGCGGGCGAACCCGGATTCTCGGTCGATGACCGCGAGATCCGCCGCGGCGGCGTGTCCTATACGATCGACACGCTCGAATCGCTGCGCGCGGACATGCCGGATCGTTCCTTCGTTTGGATCATCGGCCTGGATGCCTTCGCTCAATTGCCGGGCTGGGTGCGGGCGCAGGATCTCTGGCGGCATACGCATTTCGGCGTCGCGCGCCGTCCGGGGGCGCAGCTTCCGGACGACCCGCGCCTGGACGCGCTGCGCGATCGTGCCGAAGGCGTGGGCGCGGCCGCGATCGCGGCGAGGCCGGCCGGCCTGGCGGCATTCGTGGACATCCCGCTACTGGATATTTCCGCCACCGGGGTGCGCGCGCGGCTGGCCCGCGGCGCGAGCGTACGCGGCCTGGTGCCCGAATCAGTGCTCGCCATCATCCAACGAACGGATCTTTATCGACATGACCTCTGAAGAAATCGCCCGTATCGCAGTCGCCGCGCTCGAGGACCTGAAGGCCGAGAACGTGCGCGTGCTCGACGTGCGGGGCATGACCTCGATCACCGACTTCATGATCATCGCCAGCGGCCGTTCCGATCGGCAGGTGCGGGCAATGGCGGACAAGGTGCGCGAAAGCGCCAAGGAGGCGGGCGTGCGGCCGCTGGGCATGGAAGGCGAACGCGCGGGCGAGTGGATCCTGGTCGACCTGGGCGACGTGATCGTGCACGCGATGCTGCCCCAGACCCGCGAGTTCTACCAGCTCGAAAAGCTTTGGGATGCCTCGGTGGGGGGCAGGCAGCACTCGCTCTGAGCCGGGCGGTGAAGCTGCACCTGCTGTCGGTCGCGCGCCGCGTGCCGGGTTGGGTCGAGGCGGCCTGGGCGGATTACAGCGCGCGACTGCCCGCGGAGCTGGCGCCGCATTTGACCCAAATCGCACCGGCCCGCGCCGGCGGCACGTTGCCGGTCGAACGTCGGGTCGCCGAGGAGGCGCAGCGGATCGCGCGCGCGCTGCCGCGCGAGGCCTGGATCGTGGCGCTGGACGAGCGCGGCGCGCAGTGGTCCAGCGTCGATCTCGCCGCGCAGATCCGCGCCTGGCAGCAGCGCGGCCGCGATGTCGCCCTGGTGGTGGGCGGCGCGGATGGGTTGGCGCCGGATCTGCTCGAACGCGCTGCGCAGCGCTGGGCATTGTCGCGGTTGACGCTACCGCACGCGTTGGTCCGGGTCATCCTCGCCGAGCAGATCTATCGCGCGTGGTCGATCAATGCCGGCCACCCCTATCACCGTGACTGATCCGGAACTGTTCCTGGCGTCGCGTTCACCGCGCCGGCGCGAGCTGCTGGAGCAGATCGGCGTGCGGTACCAGGTGCTCGACGTGCAGGTCGAGGAGGTCCGTGCCGACGGTGAGAGCGCGGCCGACTATGCGCGCCGCATCGCCGCGGACAAGGCGCGGGCGGGCTGGGCGCTGCGGCCGGCCGGTGCGCGTGCGCCGGTGCTCGGCGCCGACACCGATGTCGTGCTCGACGGCGCGATCCTGGGCAAGCCCGCGGACCCCGCCGACGCGCGCCGCATGCTGGCGTCGCTGTCGGGCCGGGAGCACGCGGTGTACTCGGCCGTGGCGCTGTGCGACGCCGGCCGGGTGCAGGTTCGCCTGAACGTCACCCGGGTCTGGTTCCGCGCGATCGAGGCCGGCGAGATCGCCGCCTACGTCGCCACCGGCGAGCCGATGGACAAGGCCGGTGCCTATGCCATCCAGGGCCGCGCCGCGGCGTTCATCGCCCGCATTGACGGCAGTTATTCCGGCGTCATGGGCCTGCCGCTGTTCGAGACCGCCGATCTCCTGCGCCCGCGCCGCTGATCCACTTGCCGGGAAAATATAGACAATTCGCATTGGGCCGGGCCGAGGACCGGGAGGCTCGGTCGGCTACCGCTACGCAGGCCATCCATGGCCTGCTCCGCTGCCGCGATCGCTGCGCTATACCATCCATGGCCCGCTTGCGATCGCAGGCCGCCGCCCGAGCCTCCCGGTCCTCGGCCCTGCGCAACCGGATCGAACGCGCCGTCGACTTCGCCGCAGTCTGCAGCGCAATGCCACGCGAATCGACGGCAGCGGGGATCAGCGCGGAAAGTGGGGCATCACCTCGCGCGCGAAGCGGTCCATTTCGCGCATCAGTTCATCGAGCGTGGACCAGCCGAAGTTCAGCGTGAGCATGTTCACGCCGATCGCCTCCAGCGCGCGGATTTCCTCGATCGGGGATCGTCTGGCCTCGTCCGCGGCGTTGCCGCCTTCGCTGGCGTGCCGCGAGGCCTGGGTGATGGCGGGGTTCTCGCCGAGCGTGAGCGTCCAGACGATCCGCATGCCGGCCGGATCGCGCCCCGCGGCGCGCATGCGTGCGTGCAGTGCCTGCAGCGCCCCGGGCAGCTCGGCCTGGGTGATCTTCCACGGCACCCAGCCGTCGCAGCTTTGCACCAGCCGCGCCATAGGCCCGGGCGCGGCATTGCCGCCGACCAGGATCGGGATCGTGCCGCGCACCGGCTTGGGCACGCAGGAAACGTTCTCGAAGCTGACGTGACGGCCGCGGAAAGTCGAGGGCTCCTGCGACCACAGGGCCTTGAGCGCCGCGCAGTACTCGTTGCCGATGCGGGCGCGGTCCGCGAACGATACGCCCAGGCGCTCGAACTCCGGCGCGTTCCAGCCTACGCCGATGCCGAACACCACCCGCCCGCCGCTGACCTGATCGAGCGTGGCAAGCTGGCGCGCGATGCGGCCGAAGTTGGTCAGCGGCAGCAGGTAGATGCCTGGAAAGAACTCGATTTGCCGGGTCTGCGCGGCAAGCCACGCCGCCAGGGTGGTGAAGTCCCACCAGGAGCGGTTCGCAAGTTCCTCGTTGTCCTGCGGCGTGAGCAGCACGTGCTCGGGGAACGTCGCATAGCCGAAGCCGAGATCGTCCGCGTGGCGGAACACGCGCGCGAAGTCCTCGGGACGGGGAAAGGCATCGTACGGATAAACGGTGAAGCCGAATCGCATGGCGGTCCTCCTGTGGTTGTGCGGTCCGGGGCGGCCGCGACCGGGTTCGTCGCCAAGTGTCAGCCGACGCGCGTCCAGCGGGCAATGGCGGCGGCGTGGCCGTGCACCGCGCCGCCGGCATCGACCAGGGTCCAGATGACCGTGTCCTGGATGCGGAAGCGGCGGCCGCGGGTCGAAATCCGCATGCCAGCGTAATTCTCGACGAATCCGTGTTCCGCGACACGCGCGAATGCGGCCCTGCGCTCGCCGAGCCCGGCAGGCTCGGCGGTCAGCCGCGAGGGCATGCGCGTCAGGTCCGACCAGCCGGTCTCCCAGAGCGCGAGCGCGGCGTGGTTGCCGTAGTTCAGGATCGGATCGGGTTCGCGACCATGGGACACCACGGCGAGCGGGGCGCAATACAACCGCCAGGCGAGCGACTGGGCATCGCCACCCGTTTCGACGAGATCGCGGCCGAGCAGGCGCCGGTAACTGTCGATGATGAGGGCGCTCCAGGCGATGACGGCGGCCGGGTCGCTGATCTCCTCGGGCCAGTGCGGTGGCTGTGGCATGCTCAGGGCTCCTCGGTTGACCGGCACGATACCCGACGCCCGGCGCGCTGCGAGCGCCCCCTGGCTGCTTGACCCCGGTCAACGGCCGTATCCATGCGCACGCTAGTTTACGTTCCGAGAAGGAACCCGGGTCCATGCAGCAGCAACTCATCTTCGATGCGGATCTCATCAGGCGCTACGATCGCGCCGGGCCGCGCTATACCTCGTACCCGACCGCGCCGCACTTCCATGCCGGGTTCGGCGAGGCGCAGTACCGCGAGGTCGCCGCGCAGAGCAATCCCGGCCGGCGGCCGTTGTCGCTCTACGTGCACCTGCCCTTCTGCGCCACGGCCTGCTACTACTGCGCCTGCAACAAGGTCGCCACGAAGGATCGCTCCCGCGCCGGCGAGTACCTGCGGCACCTGTTCGTCGAAATCGAGCGCCAGGGGGCGCTGTTCGATCGCGGTCGCCCGGTGGATCAGCTCCACTTCGGCGGAGGCACGCCGACCTTCCTGTCCGGCGACGAGCTCAGTGCGCTGATGGCGTGCATCGAGCGCCACTTCGACCTGCGCGGCGACGGCGGAGGCGAGTACGCGATCGAGATCGACCCGCGCGAAGTCGGCCCGGACACCCTTGCGTTGCTCGGCGGGCTCGGGTTCAACCGCCTGAGCGTGGGCGTGCAGGACTTCGATCCGAGGGTGCAGAAGGCCGTGAACCGCATCCAGGGCAGGGAGCGGACCGACGCCGCGATCCGTGCCGCGCGCGCGGCGGGCTTCGGATCCGTGAGCGTGGACCTCATCTACGGGCTGCCGTTCCAGAGCGTGCGCACCTTCATGGATACGCTCGAGGCTGTGCTGGCGATCGCCCCGGATCGGCTCGCCGTGTTCAACTACGCGCACATGCCGGCGCAGTTTCCCCAGCAGCGCCGGATCCGCGCCGAGGATCTGCCCCCGCCGGCCGAGAAGCTCGCGATCCTCGGCGCGACCATCGCCCGGCTCACGGCCGCCGGCTACGTCTACATCGGCATGGATCACTTCGCCTTGCCGAACGACGAACTCGCGCGCGCGCAGCGCGAGGGCACGCTGTACCGCAACTTCCAGGGCTACTCGACCCATTCGGATTGCGACCTGATCGGCCTGGGGGTGACGGCCATCGGCCAGGTGGGCGCAAGCTACTCGCAGAACGCGCGTACGCTGCCCGAGTACTACGCCGCGTGCAGCGACGCGCAGCGGCTGCCGCTGATGCGCGGGCTGGCGCTGGACGCGGACGATCGACTGCGCAGGGAGGTGATCACGCGCCTCATCTGCGACTTCGTCCTGGACTTCGCACGCGTCGAAGACGCCCACGGGATCGTGTTCGAGGACTACTTCGCCGCCGAGCTCGCCGATCTCGCGCCGATGCGCGACGACGGCCTGATCGAGTTCGACGGCCGCGCCATCCGTGTCCTGCCGCGCGGCAAGCTGCTCATCCGCAATATCTGCATGGGCTTCGATTGCTACCTGCGCTCGGCCGCGGCGGCCCGCTACTCACGGGTCATCTGAGCCGCCTTGGACCCGCGCGCGCGGGGCGCTAGAGTACGGCGCAGGCACCGCGTACACGGCGCGGTGCATCCACCCGCGGATGCGAAGCATGAAACTCGGCCTCATGACCCACTTCTTCGGCGAAGCCAGGCCGCGGATCCCGCTCGAACGCATCCTGCGTGCCGAAGCGCTCGGCTACGACGCGGTCTGGACCGCCGAAACCTACGGCACCGACGCAATCACCCCGCTCGCTTTCATCGGCGCCCACACCCGCCGCATCCGCCTGGGGACCAGCATCGCGCAACTCGCCGCACGCTCGCCCGCGAACCTGGCCATGTGCGCGCAGAGCATCGATGCCATGGCGGGGCAGGGCCGCATGATCGTCGGCCTGGGCGTATCGGGCCCGCAGATCGTCGAGGGTTGGTACGGCCAGCCGTGGGGGAAGCCGAACCACCGGCTGCGCGACTATGTCGCCATCATGAAGAAGATCCTGCGCCGCGAAGGCCCGGTCGCGCACGATGGCCGCGAGATCTCCCTGCCCTGGCGCGGGCCCGGCGCCAGCGGGTTGGGCAAGCCGCTCAAGAGCATCCTGCACGGCAATCCGGCGATCCCGATACTGCTCGGAACCGGCACGGACACGAACATCCGCATGACCGCCGAGATCGCCGACGGCTGGCTGGCGGGCAACAAGTGGGTCCCGGCCCGCGCCGCCCACTTCGAGCCGATCATCGCCGCGGGCCTCGCGCGCCGCACGGACGGGCTCAAGGCGCTGCCGATCTACGCGCAGGTGCGGGTCAACGTGGAGGCCGACGTGAAGGCGGCCCTGGCGGCGTGGAAGCCGCAGATTGCGCTGTATGTCGGCGGCATGGGCGCGCGTTCCATGAACTTCCACAAGGACAACATGGTCGCGCGCGGCTACGGCGCGGCGGCTGACCGGATCCAGGAGCTGTTCCTGGCCGGGCGCAAGGACGAGGCCACGGCCGCCGTTCCGGACGAATTCGTGGACGAAGGCGCGCTGGTCGGCCCGCCGGAGCGGATCCGCGCGCGCCTGAAACCCTGGATAGACGGTGGCATTGCGCAGCTCATCGTCCAGGTCGGCAATGACGAGGCCATGGAACTCATGGCCTCGATCGCCTGAAACGAAACGGGCGTCCCCGGTGGTGCCGGGGACGCCCGGGATGAAGGCCGGCCGGCGGCGGGCCGTGCAGGTCAGGCTTCGATCTGCTCCACGATCTCGACCGGGTTCTGCTTGGCGTACATCTCCCAGGTGACGATCTGGCCCTTCACGCTCGCGTTCAGGGCGCGCCCGGTCTCGATGTAGTCGAGATTCACGTGCGTGGCCTCGGCCCGCAGCGCGCCGACCGTGCACTTCTCGCGCGGGCGGTGCCTGAACGGGTCGAAGTTGTAGAACCGCATCGCGTTCAGATGCGTGATCTTGTTGATGTCCTCGTCCGGAATGTCCTTCACGCTCTCCCACAGCACCTCGGGCGAATGCGGGAACTGGCAGTCCGAGTGCGGGTAGTCGGTCTCGAAGGTCAGGATGTCGATGCCGCAGTCGTAGCGTGTCTTGATCGCGGTTCGGTCGTCGATGAAGCAGAGCTGGACGTGCTCCTTGAACAGATCCGAGGGCTTCTTGCCGCCGAACTTCTGGTTGGTCCAGGCGCCGTGCTGCTGGTTGACGTAGTCCGCCCGCTCCATGAAATGCGGCGCCCAGCCGGCGCCGCCCTCGGTGAGCGCGAACTTGATGTTGTTGAACTTGCGCAGGATCGGCGAGTACACCAGATCCGAGGCCGTGGCGTACAGCGTCACCGGCATGTTGGAGATGAAGACGTCGACCGGTGCGTCGTTGGAGGTCACCGCGCCGGTGGCGTCGCCGATGTGCAGGCAGGTGACCACGCCGAGTTCGTCGCAGGCCTTCCAGAGCGGATCCCAGTGGTCGGAGTGAAAGCTCGGCAGGCCGTGGCGCGTCGGGTTCGGCGGCAGCGTCAGCGCGTGGCAGCCGAGCTTGTTGACGCGGCGCACTTCCTCGGCGCACAGGTTCGGATCCCACATCGGCATGTGCGCGAGCGGAATGAAGCGCGCAGGGTCGTAGGCGCACCACTCCTGGATGTGCCAGTCGTTGTAGGCGCGGACGGTCGCCAGAGCGAGATCCTTGTCCTTGTACTCCAGGAAGCGCACGCCGGAGAACAGCGGGAAGGTGCCGAAGTTCAACGTCGCCAGGGTGCCGTTGACGTTCTGGTCGTCGATGCGGGCCTTCACGTCCCAGCATCCCTTGCGCATCTCGGAGTAGCCGGTCGGATCCATGCCGTACTCTTCCTTGCGCCGGCCCATCACCGCGTTCAGGCCCGAGGCGTTCCAGAGGAAGCCCTCGGTCGGAACCACCCACGCGTCCAGGCCGTCCTTGGTGCGCATGTTCCTGGGCATCCTGCCCTTGTACCTGGCGGGCGTGTGTTTGTCGAACATGGTCGGCGGCTCGATGATGTGATCATCGACGCTGATGAGAATCATGTCTTGCATGCGCATGGATGCGTCTCCTAGTTGATGGTATCCCGCAGGCCCCTTGCGGGCCGGAGCGGCCCCGCCCGGTGCGGCGGCGACCTGACCGGCCGACAAGGATAGCAGTTCGTCCCGATCCTGGGACACTGCCGGAATGGGAGGTCAGGTACCTGAATCGATGATCCGGACCACCCGCCGGGGGCGAAGTTCCGCGGGCCCGGCGTGCGGACCACGCGGGCGGCTCAGTCCCAGCCGGGATACAGATTGCGGGCGCGGCAGGTGGCCTGGGCGTCGATGGTGACGTCGGTGACCGCGCGGCCCTCGTCCGTGGTCAGGAGCCAGCGCACCACGGCGCCGATCGCGGCCGGCGGCGCGGCGCCCTTCAACTCCCGGCCATACTCGCGCACCGAAATCTCGTTGCGCTCGGTGGCGACGAAGCCGGGCTCGACGTTCAGGGCCCGGATCCCCTGGCCGGCGTACTCCGCGTGCAGCGTGCCTGCGAGCTGATGCCCCGCGCCCTTGCCCACGGCGTAGGCGAGACCCCAGCCGCCCGCGCCCGCCGGCGCCGGCGGCACCAGCCACGCGGCGGACGAGTCGACGGTCAGCACCACGCCGCGGCCGCGTTCGATCATCCCAGGCAGCAGCGCGCGCGTGAGAATGATGGGCGCGATGCAATGGGCTTCGAAAAACCGGCCGTAGGCGTCCACCGGGGTGTCCATGAAGCGGTCCATCAGGCCGGGGCCGATGTAGCGCCCGTTGTGGACCAGGACGTCGACCCGGCCCCAGGTGTCGAGAATGCGCTGGGTCGCCGCGCCGACACTGGCCCGGTCGGTGAGGTCCAGAGGGACGACGAGCGCGCGCCGGCCGAGGCGTTCGACCGCGGCGGCCGTCTCCTCCAGGCTGCCGGGCAGCGGCCGGGTGTCGGTGCGGTGCACGGTGAGCGAGTAGTCGCGCGACTCGCCGGGGCGCACCGTGCGCGCCGAAACGACCAGGTCGTGGCCGGCTTCGGCGAGCGCGAGCGCTATCGCCTTGCCGATGCCGCGGCTCGCGCCGGTGACGAATGCGATCGGAGCGTCGGTCATCGAACGGATCTCCAGCGCAGGCGATGGGGGAGCGTCATTGTCTCCGCCACCGCCTGCCCAGGGAAGGCCCGCGCTGCCGTGCTCAGGCGGCCGGTGCGTGATTGCGGTCCACCACGATGACCTGCCCCGTGTAGGGCGAGCGCACCGGTGTGTTGTAGCGCAGGTCGCGTGCGGCGTCCGCGATCGCCAGGCGGAGCTTTTCCGGGATGTCCGGATAGCGGCACAGCACCTGGCCGATCTCGGCTTCGCCGTACCCGGCGTCGAGCAGTGCCCGTGCAATCCGGTATTGCGGCGGCGCCTGCGCAGCCAGCCTGCGGATGTCCTTCAGGATTTTCTCGAAGGCGAATGTGCGTGCGTCTTTCATGTGAATGCTCCTTGATTTCCCGAAGGATCGCCTTCGCCGCGGCAACGGCCGCGGCCGGGTCCCCAATCCACTTTGAGCCCGCCGGGCGCTGCGCGTTCCGTGACGCCCGGCAGCGGTCGGCGGGGGGGGAAACGCCCCGGTGGCCCTCGGGGGGCGCTCGGGGGGGGTCTGCAACGGCCGGGCGCGCCGGGCCCGGCGCGCCCGGCGATCTATCGCGATTGGCCTGCGGCGCCGGGCATGCCCGAGTGGCGTGTGGATGTCGGGTATCTCATCGGCATCCGCCGGTGCGGGTCATCGTCCACCCGGACCATCCGGGCGAGGGGGGCGCGCATTATACGCACGCACCCGGAGTCGTCAATTCAGGTGTCGGCCGCGGGCGCGACACGGTGCGCGGTCGGTTAACATCAGCGGCGCACGCCCGGGCCGACGCGGGCACCGGGCAAGGAGGCAATCCGACATGGTTCCGGGCATCCGCGCCGCCGCCGCGCTTTTCGCCTGCACGGCGACGGTCTCCGCCGTGGCCGAAGGCGATACGCTCCACCGGCTGGTGGTGTCCTACGGCAGCGCGTGCTGCACGGCGGATCCGCAGATGCATGCGCCGATCGAGGCGTTGATCGCCGGTTTCGAGAAGGCGCACGGTGTCCGGCTCGCCAGCACGCGTGTTGCCTGGGGCGTGGACGGCAACCAGAAGCAGTGCTTTGCGCTCGCCGAACTGGATCCGGCGCAGCAGGCGGAACTCGTGCGCAGGCTGAAGGACCTGACCGGCACTTCGTTCAAGACCTTCATCCGCGAGAACGCACCCTGCGACGTGCCGTCGGGCGCGCCGCCGCCCTGATCGACGGCCGGGATCTCCGGGCGTTTCCAGCGCCGCGGGCCGCTCGCGGATCAGGGTGCCTGCAGGCGTTCCAGGAAGCGCTCGATCAAGGCGTGGGTCTGCCCGACGTCCTCGTTCAGGATCCCATGCCGCTGCGAGGGGATCATCGTCACTTCGCGGTCGCTGCTGCCGAGCTGATCGTGCAGGAGCTGCGCACTGGACGGATCGACCACGCGGTCCTGCGTGCCCTGGAGGATCCGCACCGGGCAGGTCACGCGCGGCAACGCGTCCCTGAGCGCGTCCACGGCCTGCCGCAGTTCGTACAGCGCGCGGATCGGAACATTCCTGTAGTTGATGTGCGGGTGTTCCGACTCGTTGGCCCGGAACAGCTTCACGCCTTCCGCGGGTGACAGCGACCGCAGCAGCACGTTCGCGCCGTGCACCAGAGGCACGAACACCATGTTGCGGTTGGCGAACTTCAACGGCGCCGCGATCGACACCGCCCCGGCCAGCTTCGGGGGCTGTTCGGCGGCGAGCAGCAGCGACAGCGCGCCGCCGGTGGAGAATCCGATGACGCAGATCCGTTCCACGTGCGGCGCGAGGATGTGGTAGCCGCGCCGTACCGAGGCGAACCAGTCGGTCCACTCGCGGGTGTGCAGATCCCAGGGCGAGGTTCCGTGGCCCTTCAACCGTGGCATGAACACCGCGTACCCGGCCGCTCCGAGCTTCATCCCGAAATCGCGCACCTCTGCGGGCGAGGCGAGCAGGCCGTGCGAGAGCAGCACGCCTAGCGGCCGCGGCTGGTCGGGTAGCAGCAGCGTGGGTTCCGGCGACGCCGTGGCGGTCTCCCCGGCGTTGATCTCCGCGTGCTGCGGGCCGCGGAATGCCTCCCGATCGCGGCGCAACGCGCGGCGCTCGTCGTCCATTCGCAGATCGGTGAGTTCGCGTGCGCTCACGGTCGATGCGTCGTCGATCGCCTTGTCCGCCGCGGTCTGCACCGCGTCGATCGGCGCGGACTCGTTCGCGTACACCGCCACCGGGTTCTCGATCCGGATCTGGTCGAATTCGTGCAACGCCTCGATCTTGTCCAGCAGGTGCATGCGCTCCTGCCCGCGCGCCACCAGCCCGGCTTGCTCGATGTTGGCGAGGAACTGGTCGAGCGTCGGGCAGCGGCCCTCGGGCAGATCGCAGTAGGTGTCAGGATCCAGCACGCTGCGATGCAGGTGCACGCCGTCGGCCACCTGCAGGCGCTTGACGCCCAGGTACACCATGCGCGCGAACTCGCCACGTTCGATGGAGTCGACATTGCGCTCGCGCAGCCGCATCAGCAGGTGTGACGCCAGGTGGCTGACGTTGGCGGTGATGACGTCGTACATCGCCGCCATGTAGCGGTCGCGCAGCCTGTCCACCATGCGGCGCACGCCGAACGAATACGCCTTGTGCGGCAGCGAATCCCCGAAGCTGCGCAGCGAGAACAGCCCGTCGAAGTCCTCGGCCCTGGCGCCCAGGGCACGCGCGCTGATGCGGTCCCAGCCGCGCCAGGACAGCCCGGGCTGCAGCGGCCGCCCCAGGCGGATGTCCATGTCGGTGTCGCGGGTGAGGATGTTGCTCTCGATGATGAGTTCCTCGGCGGCGCGCGGGGACAGGTTGCCGGCCAGCCGTTCGATGCCCTTGCTGATCGCGTTGTCGCTCACCCGCAGCGGATAGAAGGTGATGTTCGCTGGGATGATCGTGGTCGGGCGATGGACCGCGGCGTGCAGGTCGGCGGCGTGGTCGAAGCCGAGCAACCCGGCCCAGCGCTCGAACGTCTTCCAGTCGCCGGCAGCCTCGGCCGCGCGCAGGCGCGCGCGGAACACCTCCAGGCCGATGGCGAGTACCGCGGCGCCGCTGTGATGCTTGCGGCGCGCGTTGGCCTTGCGCGAGTAGACGCTGTAGTCGCCGTTGTGGTCGACCACGCGCCGATCCTTGACCATCCCCCCTTCCGGGAACACCACGACCTTGCGTCCCTTGAGGACTTCGGTGGCGAGAAATGGCAGCAGGCGCGGGTGATCGTTGGGCAGCACGCCGAGGCGTTCGAGCAGGCCGGCGAGGCGCTCGTCGCCCTTGAAGAACTCGGCAGAGGCGACCGAGCGGCAGTAGGCGCCGCACTCGCGGAAGATGAGATACTGGGGAATGAAGGTCTCGAAGCGCGCGAAATGATTGAACAGGAAAATCTCGCCGCGCCGCATCTGGTGCTCGTCGTGATGGATGCGGATGTCCACCCGCAGGGCGTGGCGTACGCTGTCGAACAGGCGTGCCGACCATTCGTAGGTCGGTGGGTGCAATTCGTAGTTTCGCTCCTGGTCCAACTGCGCGGCTCCGGGGCATCGCGGCCGCGCCACGATAGCGCCAACGCCCGCGCGGCGCACGCGCCGGCCGTCGCCGCGCTGGGCGCGCTCGTCGCCCTGGCGGCATCCGGCGGGTGCGATAGACCACCTCCGGTGCCGCCCGCCGGACCGTCCGTTGCGGCGCCGGGTTCCCCGCCTGCGCAACCGGCACAGGGGCGGTTCGATGCGCTGCGCGAGTCGATCCGAACCGGTCGTGGCGGCATCGAGGAGGCCAGGCAGGCGCTTGCGGAACCGGACGCGCAGGGCCTGGTCAATACCGTACTCGCGTTGTACTTCCTGCGCGCCGATCCGCGGGCGATGGAACTGGCCGGTGCGCTCTGGCGGGGCAATCGCGCCGCCGCGCCTGGCGCCGCCTGGGATCTGCTCGCGCGCCCGGCGGCGCGCATCGCAATCGCGCACACGCTCGCTCGCCTGGCGCCGCAGCGTGCGGGAGAGCTATTGCCCTTCATCCGCGCAGGTCTTGCCGATCCCGATCCGTTTGCCCAGGCCCAGGCCGCGGTGGCGCTGGCGTTCGTCGGCGACGATTCCGACGTGCCGGCAGTCGAGGCGCTGGCGCGCGGCGGGGAGCGCTACGCATCGGAAGCGGCAATCAAGGCGCTGGCGCTGCAAGGTGGCGATGCCGCCTACGCGGCGCTGATGCGCTTGCGCCCGGCCTTTTCCGGGGACGCCGGCCGGTCGACGGTGCTGCGGCGGGTGATGGCCGAACGCTGGCCCGAACGCGAGCCCGGCGCGACGCCCTGAGTCAGCCGTCCCTGGGCGGGTCGCGGCGTACGAAGCCGCCGGCGCGCACCCGCGCATCGCGATCCGGCGCGACGCCAGGGTTGTTCTCGATCGCGTACCGCAGCGCGTCGGAGTAGGTGCGGTCCAGGCCCTGGTTGATGAGCAGCTTGTGGCCGCGCAGCGAGTGCCAGGAGTTGGCGAGCATCTCGCGAGCAAGGGCGCGCGTGCTTTGTTCCAGCTCGGCGGCGGGAAAGACCATCGCCACCAGTCCCATCGCCTGGGATTCGGCCGCGGTGTAGCGCCGGCCGGTATAGATCATTTCCTTGGCCTTCATCGGCCCGATGCGGCGCGGAAGACGCTGGGTCTGGCCCCAGCCCGCGACCAGGCCCCACTTGCCGTGGGTGTCGGAGAAGGTCGCCGTGTCGGCGGCGACGATCAGATCCGCGCCGAGCGCGAGTTCGACGCCGCCAGTGAAGCAGTAGCCGTGCACCTGCGCGATCACCGGTTGCGGCAGCGCCTCCATGAAATCGATCGTGTCTGCGGCCGGGTGGCGCTTGCCGGACCAGCGGGCCTTGAGATCGGCCCCGGCAGAGAATGCGCGTCCGTTGGCCCGCAGGATCACGCAGCCGATCGTTTCTACGGCCGCGGCGATCGATTCCAGGTGCGACTGCAGTTCGAGGAACACCTCCGGCGACAGCGCATTGAGCTGATCGGGCCGGTTCAGGGTCAGCACCGCGATGCCTTCGTCGTCTTCGCGCAATACAAGGTCAGCCATGTACGTCGTCTCGCAGGTTTGGGGATTCGGCCGCGGGGACTATAGCACCGGCGTGGCGCGACAGCGCCCAGGCGACGTGCTCGCGCACCAGCGCGGACGGATGCGTGGCGCGTGCCTGCAATGCGCGCACGGTGCCCTCCTCGCGCGGCGCGTTGCCCAGCGCCACCGCGATGTTGCGCAACCAGCGCTCGTGACCGATGCGGCGGATCGGAGAACCTTCGAGCCGGCGCAGGAACTCCTCCTCGGTCCACGCGAACAGCGCGGCGAGCCGTGGCGCGTCCAGTCCCTCGCGGGGTGCGAATGCGGCCTCGACGGACAAGCGGGCGAACCGGTTCCATGGGCAGACGAGCTGGCAATCGTCGCAACCGTAGATGCGGTTGCCGACCAGCGGCCGCAGCGGTTCCGGGATCGACCCGTGCAATTCGATCGTCAGGTAGGAAATGCACAGACGGGCATCGACCTCGTAGGGCGCGACGATCGCGCCGGTGGGGCATGCGCGCAGGCAGGCGTCGCAGCGCCCGCAGTGCGATCCGGCGTGAGGCGGATCGACCGGCAGGGGCAGATCGGTGTAGATCTCTCCCAGGAAGAACCAGGAACCGGCGTCGCGGGCGATGAGGTTGGTGTGCTTTCCGATCCAGCCCAGCCCCGCATTGCGCGCCAGCGCCTTCTCCAGCACCGGGCCGCTGTCGACGTACACCCGGTAGCCGAAGGGCCCGATCACGCGCGCGATTTCGCGCGCGAGCTGCGCGAGCCGGTGCCGCATCAACTTGTGGTAGTCGCGACCGAGCGCGTAGCGCGAGACGTAGCCCAGGCCGGGATCGGCGAGCACCGCGTGCGGATCGCGGGCGCGGGCCGGCAGGTACTCCATGCGTGCGCTGATTACGCGCAGGGTCCCGGGGACCAGTTCGGCCGGTCGGGTGCGGCGCGACCCGTGGCGCTGCATGTAGTGCATCTGCCCGTGGCGACCGAGTTCGATCCAGCGCGCCAGGTGCGCGGCATCGGCTCCGAGATCGGTGCCGGCGATGCCGACGCGGGAAAAGCCGAGCGCTTCGCCATGGCGCCGGATCCGCGCCGCGATCGCGCCGTAGTCGGGCGTGCCGGGGGCCGGGTCAGGCATCGCCGGCGGCGGCCGGCGGCAGATCGGGCCGGCGCGTGCGGATGGCCGCCCACAGCGCTTCGAACGCGCGCGCGGGTGCGCACGCGGGTGCATAGGCTCCGAGCGGGGCCCGATGGCTGCCCATGCGCTCGACCTCCGAGGCGTAGGGAATGAAGCTGCGCAGCAGTTCGGCGTGCCCGGCCGCGAACGCGGTGACCAGTTCCTTGTGCAGCAGGCGGCGCCGGTCGACCATCGAGAAGAAGGGCATGAGGTCCAGTGCCAGATCCTGCTGCGACCTTACGAACTGCGCCACCTGATCGTACGCGCGCAGCGACAGGTGCGTGGGAATGATCGGCACCAGGAGGGCGTCGGCGGCGTGGAACACGCTCTCGGAGGCGAGCGAGATGCTCGGCGCGCAATCCAGCAATACGAGGTCGTAGTCGCCGGCGAGCGGTTCGAGCATCCTGCGCAGCCGCTTGTGCGGCTTTTTCGTGTCCAGCAGTTCCAGGTCCAGATTGCGGTAGGAGAAGTCGGCCGGAACGATGTCCAGGCGCGCGTGATCGGTGGTCTTGACGGCGTGCGCGAGTTCCTTCTTGTGGCCGATGAGCCGCCCGGCGCCGCCGTCGACGTGCGGGTCGACGCGGAAGTACCAGCTCGCTGCGCCCTGGGGGTCCAGATCCCACAGCAGGGTGCGCAGGCCGTCGCGCGCGGCCAGGAACGCCAGATTGACGGCCGCGGCGGTCTTGCCGACGCCGCCCTTGAGGTTGTACACGGCGAAGGTGTGCATCGTCCGCCTCAGCGCAGCAGCCGCCGCAACCGGCGGATCGATTTCGGCCGTGAAAAGCGCGCGTAGTTGGCCGCGAACCTCTGCCGCGGGCGCACCGCGCGGCCCGCCAGCGTGGCCTGGATGTCCTGTGCCAGGCGAATGACGCCGGGGCCGGGGCCGGGAGCGGGTTCGCGGCACATCGCCTCGATCTGCTCGCCGAGGATGCGCCGCTGGGTTTCCAGATCGCACAGGTCGCCGAGGTTGTCCTGCAGGCCCTTGAGCAGGGCGATGACCGCCGCATGCTCGCGCGGCCGGCACAGCAACGCCACCGCTTCCAGCAGGTAGCGCAGCTTCTTGGCATCCTTGCGTAGTTCATGCAGTTCGGCGACGGGGGAGCCGTCTTCGATCGCCCCACCGCGCTCGAGCACGGGCTCCAACACCCGTGCAAGCGCATCGCGGGCGGCCTGGCGCAGCGTCGGTGCCGCACGCCGCGCGATGCCTTCGCCGCGCTCGAGCCTGTCGATGAACCCGCCCCAGGCAGCGGCGAATGCCTGCCAGCGCGCCGAGGCGAGCGCGGTTCGCACGTCTTCGAGCGCGCGCGCGCGCCGCTCGCGCAGCCAGCGCTCCAGGCGCTGCGCATCGGCGCGCGCCGATGCCGGGGCCGGCGCGGTCCAGGTGCCGACCGCTTCGATGAAGACGTCCAGATCGCGCAGCGCGCCGGTCACGGCGCTGAGCCAGGAAAATCCGCTCCTGAATGGGGCGCGCCGGGAGGCTGCGACGACGCCGAACGCCGCGAGCAGCGTGCGCGATCGCCGCATCGCGGTACGGAAATCGTGCAGGCACTCGGTGTCGAGGTCGGTCCGGATCCCCTCGACGTTGCATTGCATCACCGCGAAGTAGGCGCGCAGCAGCCGCGCGACCGCGGCGGCGGGCGGTTCGTCGGCGCCGACCGGGACACGCGGGTGCGGGCTGTAGTCCAGCGGCCGGCGGCTCGAATCGTCGAGTGCGGCGAGCATCGGATCCGAGGCTGCCGGCACCAGGCCCAGATCCGCAAGCGCCGCTCGCGCGCCGATCGCCTCGGCCTGGTAGCCGCGCAGGGGAGACAGTCGTACCACCGGCGCCAGGCGGCGGCCGGCCCGAAGCTGCGGGTCCAGCCGGGTGGAACTCTCCACCGCCAGGCGCACCGTGGTCTTGCCCTCGGCATTGACGACCTCCAGGCCCCGGCTGTTCACGTTCGCGCGCGCATAGGGCACCAGGGCGCGGCGGCCGCAATGTGCCGCGAGCGCGTCGCGCAGCGGCCCCGTGGCTGGATTCGTGCCGGCCTGCGGCGGCAGGGCCGCGAAGGCGGTGAGGTCGGGCTCCGGCTTCCCGAGCCGGCGCAGTCGCAGTTCGCCGCGCGCTCCGCGGATATCGTGCTCGAGCAGCCATCCGGCGCGATACAGGCGCCAGTCGGGGGTGTCGTACCAGGTGCGTTGCAACCGCGCGCCGCCGCTGGCGCGCGCGCCCAGGGCGAGTTCCAGCCGACGCTCGAGTTCGCGCCGCGCCACCCGGGAGGGCGCGCAGTAGTAGCCGGCCGGATGCGCCACCGCTGGTCTCCGAAATGCCTTGTGCGCGGCGCGGCCGGCTGTTGGGCACGGTCGCGGCGCCGGTGCGGCGGGCCGCACCGCCATGTGGCGGATGCGAACCGGCGCCGCGGGCATTATCGCCCGTCGGACGGCCGCCTTGTCGAGACCGGTCACGTGAGGCCGGCATCCGGATTCGACAAAAATCAATCGATTGTGCCCGATTGGGACTCGGGCCACGGGGTTCAGAGCCACTCCGAGGCCACGTCGGCGAGCCGCGAACGCTCTCCGCGACGCAGGATGATGTGGCCTCCGTGCGGCCAGTCCTTGAATCGATCGACGACATAGGTCAGCCCCGAGGTCGTTTCGGACAGGTAGGGCGTATCGATCTGCGTGATATTCCCCAGGCACACCATCTTGGTGCCGGGCCCGGCGCGGGTGATCAGCGTCTTCATCTGCTTGGGGGTGAGGTTCTGCGCCTCGTCGATGATCACGAAGCGGTTGAAGAAGGTACGGCCGCGCATGAAATTGAGCGAGCGGATCTTGATCCGCTTCTGCAGCAGGTCGGCGGTGGCCGCCCGGCCCCACTCGCCGCCGACCTCGGTTTCGGAGAGCACTTCGAGATTGTCGAGCAGCGCGCCCATCCAGGGCGTCATCTTCTCCTCCTCGGTGCCGGGCAGGAAGCCGATGTCCTCGCCGACCGGCACCGTCACCCGGGTCATCACCACTTCCCGGTAGCGCTGCCGTTCCATGGTCTGCACCAGGCCCGAGGCGAGTGCGAGCAGGGTCTTGCCGGTTCCGGCGGTGCCGGTGAGGGTGACGAAGTCGACTTCCGGATCGAGCAGGAGATTGAAGGCGAAGTTCTGCTCGCGGTTGCGCGCGGCGATGCCCCACACCGCGTTGCGCGCGCCGCGGTAATCGCGTGCCTGCTCGATGATCGCGGCGCCGTCCTCGATCCTGCGCACCAGGCCCTCGAAGCCACGGCCGCCTTCCTGGTAAAGGCACTGGTTCGGATGCAGGCGCGCGGTGAATGCGCCGCGTACGCGCCAGAAGGTGCGATCGCCTTCCTGCCAGCAGTCGACCCCGTCGACCTCGCGTTCCCAGAAGTCGTCCGCCAGCGGCTCGATGCCGCTGTACAGCAGATCGACGTCTTCGAGCGTCTTGTCGGTGTAGTAGTCCTCGGCCGTCAGGCCGAGCAGGCGCGCCTTGATGCGCAGGTTGATGTCCTTGGACACCAGCGTGATCGGCCGCTCGGGATGCTGCGCGCGCAGCGCCAGCGTGGTCGCCAGGATGCTGTCGTCCGGGGTGCGGCCCGGCAGCAGATCCGGGATCCCGCCGGCGAGCGGATGGGTCTGCAGGAACAGCCGGCCGCTCGGTGTCGGCGCGCCCGGACGCCCGTTGCGCGGTGCCGGCAGCGCCAGGCCGGCTTCGATCCGATCGCGCCCGGCGGTACCGATCAGCTCGTCGAGGAACCGGCTGACCTGGCGTGCGGCGCGTGCCACTTCCGAGACGCCCTTCTTGGCCGAGTCCAGCTCCTCGATCACCACCATGGGCAGGAACAGGTCGTGCTCCTGGAACCGGAACAGCGCGGACGGGTCGTGGATGAGCACGTTCGTGTCGAGCACGAACAGCCGCGCGCCAGTGGTCGTCATCGGAGCACCGCTACTTCACCGGCTCCATGATGGCGTCCAGGTTCAACTGATCGCAGAATTCGAGGAAATCCCCGCGCAGGGCGGCTATCGAGGTGTCGGTCGGGACGCTGATCGTCAGGTGCAGGGAGAACATCGGCGTGCCGGTGTGCGCCGCCGGGTAGGTCGAGCTGTGCATCTCCTCCACGCTGATGTCGCGGGTGGTGAAGAAGTGCGCGATGTCGGCGACGATGCCCGGCCGGTCGCTCGCCACCACCTCGACCGCGTACGGCATCAGGTTGGTGGCCGCGGCACGCGGGGTAGTGCGCTTGCAGTACACGTGCACCTTGTGGCGCTTCTCCAGCCGCGGCAGGGTGTCCTCGAGCTTGACGATGGCATTCCAGGTGCCGGAGACCAGGAACATCATGGCCGCTTCGCTGCCCAAGACCGTCATGCGGCTGTCGACGATGTTGCAGCCGCTTTCCCGGATGAGCTCCGCGCAGGCGTCCACCAGCCCGGGCTGATTGCCCCCGGTGACGCTGACGACCAGGAAATTCAGTACCGAGACTGCGGCCATGGGCATGCCCGGCCCGGTGCGACCGGCGGATTGAATACCACTTCCAATGTCGATTTTTGCTGCTGGTTTGCCAAGAGATGACGAATTCGCGGTAGGATCGCCGCCACTCGCGGCACCCCGGCCATTTTGCATGGTTCGTTCGGTCAGCGGCAAGCGCGCCACGGCACGGAGCAGGCCCCGTCCGGGGCCGGGCGATTCCACGCATGCGAACGATAAACCCCTGATAATTTAGGAATGCCGACCGATATCACCAAGCTGCGCGGCAGCCTCGTGGCGCTCGTGACGCCGATGCGCGCCGGGGTCGGGGCGCAGACCCCGCTCGACTGGGAGGCGCTCGACGCACTGGTGCAGTTCCATATCGCCCAGGGAACCGACGGCATCGTCGCCGTGGGCACCACCGGCGAATCGGCGACGCTGAACGAAGAAGAGCACATCGCGGTCATACGCAGGGTGATCGAGGTCGCCGCCGGGCGGATTCCGGTGATCGCCGGCACCGGCGCCAACTCGACCACCGAGGCGATCCGCCTGACGCGCGCGGCACACGAAGCCGGTGCCGATGCCTGCCTGCTCGTGACACCCTACTACAACAAGCCGACCCAGGAGGGGCTGTTCCTGCACCACGCCGCGGTGGCGGACGCGGTGCCAATCGCCCAGATCCTGTACAACGTGCCCGGACGGACCGCCTGCGACATGCAACCCGGGACGATTGCCCGCCTGGCGGCAATAGGGAACATCGTCGGGGTGAAGGAAGCCACCGGAGATCTGGCGCGCGTCGCGCGGCTGCGGGAGACCTGCCCGCCGCAGTTCCTGCTTTTGTCCGGGGACGATGCCACGGCACGCGAATTCATCCTCGCCGGGGGGCATGGGGTGATTTCGGTCACCGCCAACGTCGCGCCGCGGGCCATGCACGACATGTGCGCCGCCGCGCTCGGCGGCCGCGGGGAGCAGGCCGCGCGCATGGACGAGCGCCTGGCCGGGCTGCACGCGGATCTGTTCGCCGAAGCCAACCCGATCCCGGCCAAGTGGGCGTTGGAGCGGATGGGTCTGATCCAGGCCGGCATCCGCCTGCCCCTCACCTGGCTGTCCGGGCAATGCCACGACCGGGTGCGCCGCGCGATGGGGCGCGCGGGCGTGGAATTCCAATCACCGTAACCACCGGTCGCTCCGGGCGCGGGTGGGCGCGCCGGGCCGGCCTCATCCGAAAGGTCACATCGATGTCAGTTCGTTCCAGAACCCTGTTCCTCGTCGCGGTCGCCGGCATGGCCGGTTGCAGCAAGGTCGTGCCCAAGCTCGATGAAGTGCTGTCGGACAAGCGCACCGAATACAGACGCAGCCAGACCCTTCCTGATCTGGAAGTGCCTCCGGATCTCACCACCGACGCCATCCGCGACAAGATGGCGGTGCCCGAGGGCGGCGACACGGCCAACTACTCCACCTACCAGGAGCGGCGCACGCAGGCGCAGAAGCAGCAGGAGATCGAGTCCGCGGGCGTCGCCGCGCAACAGAAGCTCGCCAACGAGCAACTCGTGATCGTCAGCGGCGCGCAGGGCGAGGTCTGGCCGCGGCTGCGCGACTTCTTCAAGTCCGCTGGCCTGTCCCTGTCCCTGGACGACGGCGAACTCGGCGTCCTGGAGACCGCCTGGCGCGAAGACCGCGACAACCTCCTGCGCGACAAATTCAAGGTGTTCGCCGAGCAGGGCGACGACAAGGCGACGACCGCGCTGTACATCTCCCACGTCGGCGAACAACTCGTGCCGCAGGGCGAGGAACTGGTGTGGAAACCGCGCGCGAGCGACCCGACGCTGGCGGCGAGGATCGCCGGTGAACTGCGCAACGCGCTCGGTGGCGAGGGCGAGGCGACGGTGGCCGGCTCGCCGCCGGACATGGCCGCGGAAAGCCCGGCGGCCGCGGCGACCGCGGCGGCCGGCGGGCCGGTGGAGCTTATCAACGCCGGTGGCGGCAAGATGTACATCGCCGTGCAGCGCGAGTTCGCCGCCGCCTGGGCCGGGACCGGAAAGGCCCTGACCCAGGCAGGCGTGCAGGTCGACGAGTCGAACCAGGATCGCGGCGTTTTCGTGATCCGGCTGGACGAGGCCTCGGCGCCGGCGCCGGCGGCGGAGAAGAAAGGCATGTTCAAGCGCATCGGCTCCAAGCTGGCGTTCTGGAAGGACGATGCCCCGGCCGCCAGGCAGTATCGGCTGACGCTCACCGGGGTCGGGCAGAAGACGGAAGTGGTGGTGCTAGACGATGACGGCCAGTGGGTCACGAGCGAGCCGGCCACCCGGTTCCTGGTGAAGCTGCGCGACGCCTTGGCCAAAGTCATCTGAATGCGTTTCGCCTCGCTCGGCAGTGGCAGCCGCGGCAATGGCACCCTGATCGCCGCCGGAGCCACCACCGTGCTGGTGGACTGCGGTTTCCCGCTGCGCGAAACGGAACGCCGGCTGGCCCGGCTGGAGATGGCCGCGCCGGACCTGGCCGCCATCCTGGTGACGCACGAGCATGGCGATCACCACTCGGGCGTGGGCATGCTGGCGCGCCGCTACGGCATTCCGGTGTGGCTGACGCCCGGTACGCGGCGCGCCGGCGCGCAGGAACTGGGCGAGCTGCCCCGTGTCAACGAGTTCTCCTGCCACGCGCCGTTCGCGATCGGGGATTTGCAGGTCGAGCCGCTGGCCGTACCGCACGATGCGCGCGAACCGAGCCAGTTCGTCTTCGGCGACGGCGTCCGGCGCCTGGGCGTGGTCACCGACGTCGGCCGGCCGACGCCGTTCCTGTGCCAGCGCCTTTCGGGATGCGACGCGCTGATGCTCGAGTTCAATCACGATGAAGCCATGCTCGCCAACGGCGAGTATCCACCGCAGCTCAAGAAACGCGTCGGCGGCGACCAGGGACACCTGAGCAATCGCCAGGCCGCGGACCTGCTGGCGCGGATCGATCGCGGGCGCATGCAGCATTTCGTCGCCGCGCACCTGTCGGAGAAGAACAACCGCCCGGCCCTCGTGCGCGTCGCCGCCGCCGCGGTGCTGGGTTGCGAGGAGGCCTGGATCGGCGTGGCCGACCAGGCGCTGGGGCTGCCCTGGCGGGAGATCCTCTAGCCGGCGCATCGCGCGCTGCATCGCATCCGCAGGGCTCGCCTTCGGCGCGCACCTGCGCCAGACTCGCCGCGTCGCAACTCGGGGAGAAGATCGCATGGGTGCTTCGGTTCACGCGCCGCTCGACGGCGTGTTCCGCGTGGTCGACCTGTCCGCCGGCATCGGCGGCGCGTATTGCACCAAGATCCTCGCCGATGCGGGCGCCGAGGTGATCCTGGTCGAGCCGCCCGGCGGCAGCGCGCTGCGGGCACGGACGGCGAGCGGGCAGCCGGTGGACCCGCGCCACGGCGGGGTGCTGTTCCAGTACCTGTCGTGCTCCAAGGCGAGCGTGGTCGCGGACGTCGCGGACCCAGGCGATCGCGAGTTCCTCCACGCCCTGGTGCGCGGCGCGGACGCGGTGGTGTGGTCCTGGGAGTCGCCGCAGTGCCGGCACCCGGCGTTCGCACCCGCCGCGCTGCGCGCGCTCGCGACGCACGCGCTCGTGCTCGCCGTGACGCCGTTCGGCCTGGAAGAGAAGTGGCGCGATCGGCCCGCGAACGAATTCACGCTGCAGGCCCGCGCCGGCAGTGCCTGGAACCACGGCTCGGGCCCCGCGGGCGAGCCGATCATGTTCGGCGGCAGCCATGCCGACTGGACCATCGGCGCGGCCGGCGCGCTGGCGCTGCTGATCGGCCGCACGCGCGCGCTGCGCACCGGCGCCGGCGAGTTGATCGATCTCGCCGCGCTCGACGTGCTTCACCTCACCCACTACATGTTCGGGCCGACCTTCCTCGATCTCGCCGGGCGCCCGCACCGCACGCGCCGCTACGATCCGATCCCGGACGTGCACGCGGCGCGCGACGGCTGGGTCGGTTTCTGGGTCACCACCGGGCAGCAGTGGCTGGATTTCTGCACCATGCTCGGCCGCGAGGACTGGCTCGCGGATTCATCGCTCGCGACCATGGATGGCCGCGGGATGCGGCACGAGGAAATGGTCGGCGCGATCGATGCCTGGGTGGCCGAGCGCACCGTGGCGGAGGTGATCGACTTTGCCTCCGGGTTGCGGATCCCGGTCGCGCCGATCGGCAATGGCCGGACGCTGCCGACCTTCGATCATTTCGTCGAGCGCGGCATGTACGGCCGCCATCCGCGCACCGGCGTGGTCCAGCCGGTGCCGTGGTACCGGTTCTCGGGCGGCGCCGGCCCGCGGCCGTCCGCGCCCTCGCCCACGCTCGGCGAGGATTCGGCACGCTACCGCGCCGCGCGACTCGAGCCGCTCACGCCGCGGCCGGCCGCCCCGCGGACCGGCGACACCCACCCCTTCGACGACCTGCGTTTCGCCGACATGACCGCGTTCTGGGCCGGGCCGATCATCGCCCACGCATTCGCATGCCTGGGTGCGGACGTCATCCACGTCGAGTCCGCCAAGCGCCCGGACGGGATCCGCATGGCGGTGACGCGGCCGATGTCGCAGGACGGCTGGTGGGAGTCGAGCCCGTTCTTCAACGGCACCAACACCAACAAGCGCGGCTTGGCGGTGGATCTGCAGACCGCCGACGGGCGCGCGATCCTGCTGCAGTTGATCGAGCACTGCGATGTGCTGGTGGAGAACTACAGCCCGCGCGTGATGGGCCAGCTCGGCCTGGATTACGAAGCACTGCGGCGCGTAAAGCCGGATCTCATCATGGTGCGGGCGCCGGCGTTCGGAACCTCGGGCCCCTGGACCGATCGGGTCGGCTACGCGCCGACGATCGATCAGGCCGGCGGCGCGGCCTGGGTCACCGGCGTGCCGGGCGGGCGGCCGCTCATGGTCGGCGCCGCGTCCGACGCGGTAGGCGGCTGGCACGGGACCATCGCCATCCTGCTGGCACTGGAGCATCGGCGCCGCACAGGCGAAGGCACGCTCATCGAAAGCCCGCAGATCGGCCCGGCGCTGCAGTCCACCGCCGAGCAGGTGATCGAATACTCGGCCCACGGCGTGGTGCTGGATCGGGTCGGCAACCGCTCCTGGACGCTCGCGCCGCAGGGCGTGTATCGCACCCGCGACATCGAGCGCGGCTTTGGCATGGCCGCTGACGACTGGCTCGCGGTCAGTGTCGAGGACGAGGCGCAGTGGCTGGCGCTGTGCGCGGTCATCGGCGCGGCGGACCTCGCCGCCGAGCCGGCGCTGCGCGCGGTCGAGGGCCGGCGCGCGGCGCACGATCGCATCGATGCGGCGATCGGCGCGTGGTGCCGCGAACTGCGCGCCGACGAGGCCTCGGACCGGCTCGCGGCCGCGGGCGTGCCCGCGGCGCCGGTGGTGAACCCGGCGGACATGGCCGAGGTCGGATCCGTGCGCCGCCGCGGCCTGTACGAGGACGTCACCCATCCGGTGGCCGGCAGGATGCGCATCATCGGATTTCCGATCCGCAGCTCGGCCGGCCCCGGTGCCTGGCACCGCACGCCCGCGCCGTGCCTGGGCGAGCACAACGAGGCGATCCTGCGCGATTTGCTCGGCCGTTCCGGCGCCGAGATCGAGGACCTGCGCAGGCGCGAGATCATCGGCGAGAAGGCGCAGAAGTTCCTGGGCTGGTGAGCTCGCCGCGCCGCCCCGGCGGGTGGCGACGGATCAGGGCCGCACGCCGCTGCGCGCGAGCGGGCCGCGGAACCGATCCTGCGCCGGCAGCAGGGCCTGCAAGGTGCGGATCAGCATCGGCCGCGTGTCGCGCGGGTCGATGAGATCCTCCACCCCGAGCACCTCGGCCGCCGGCACCGGCGACAGCAGGCGCTGCAGCTTCGCCTGGATCTCGCGCCTGCGGCCCTGCGGATCCGGTGCTGACTCGATTTCGCGCCGGAATGCGGCGTCCACGCCGCCCTCGATCGGAATGCCGCCGAATTCCGCCGAAGGCCAGGCAAAGCCGACCGTCTTGCCCTGCCGGCGCGTCACCGCGCCGCCGAAGCCGTAGCAGCGCCGCACGTTCACGTTCAGCAGCGGCACCCGCAGCTGGTGCGTCATCCACAACGCGCGCATTCCCTTTCTGATGGTGCCGGACTGCTCGGCCTGCGGGCCGACCATCAGGCCCGGCACGTCGACGAAGAACACCAGCGGGATCCCGAACTGATCGCACAGCTCCATGAAGTGGACCTGCTTGTCGGCGGCATTGGCGTCGAGCGCGCCGGCGCGCACCTTGGGATTGTGCGCGAGCACGCCGACGACGTGGCCGTTCAGGCGCGCCATCGCGGTGATGAGCGAGCCCGCCCAGTGCGGAGTGATCTCGAAGATATCGCCGTCGTCGACGATCAGGCGGATCAGCCGGCGCATGTCGTAGGCCTGGCGCCGATTGCGCGGAATGATGGACAGCAGCGCCTCCTCGCGCCGATCCGGTCGGTCCGCAGGCTCGCGGTACGGCGGCGCCTGCCAGACGCTTCCGGGGAAGAACGACAGGAACCGCCGCACCTGGGCCAGGCAGTCGGCCTCGTCCCCGGCCTCGTTGTCCACCGCGCCGGACACGCGGGTGTGCACGTGCGAGCCGCCGAGCTCCTGCTTGGTGATGTCCAGGCCGATGCCGGCTTTCACCACCGGCGGCCCGGCGACGAACAGCTCGCTGGTGCCCTTCACCATGACCGACCAGTGCGCCATCATCGCGCGCCCTGCCGGTCCGCCGGCCACCGGCCCCATGATCGCCGACACCACCGGCACGGTGCCGAGCAGGTCCAGGATCGGCTGCATGTCGCCGGTACCCGGCAACACGACCTCCCGGTTGTCGAGCAGGCTGGCGATGTTGAACCCGGCGCCGTCGTGCAGCAGCACCAGCGGCACGCGGTACTCCTGCGCCAGCTTCTCCACCGCGTCGGGTTTCTTCGAGCCCTCGGTGCCGCCCTTGACGGTGAAGTCCTCGCCGCCGATCGCGACTTCGCGGCCGTCGATCCGCGCCAGCCCGCAGACGTAGCCGTCGGGTACGAAGTCCTGGATCGCCTCGCCGCGGCTCGTGCCCGCGAGTGCGCCGATCTCCAGGAAGCTGCCCGCATCCACGAGCGTGTCGATGCGTTCTCGGATCGTCATCCGCCCGGCGGCATGCTGGCGCGCGATCTTGTCAGGCCCGCCCATGCCCAGCGCGCGCGCGCGGCGCGCGCGGATTTCCTCGACTTCCTTCTCCCAACTCATGTGCGTCCTCCCGCATCGCGCCCATCCGGCGTCTTTCGTATCCGCGTGCGCCAGTGGAGCACCGGGGACCGGCGCCGGCAAGATGCCGGCGCATCCGTGAGCGAATCCGCCACGACGCTCGACAACCGCATTCGTACCAGCCAGGCCTCTTCTCAAGGTGCCCGCCCGGTGTCATTCTGTCCCCGCTGGCCAGGATCAGGACGCTTCGCTGCACCGCGGCTGCAATACTCCAGGCTCCACGGCCGCTGGCGACTTCGAATCTCCCGGCGGTTGCGCGCGAGGCGACCACACGACTTCCCGAAGACCCGGTAAATTCAAGGATTGGCAATGGCGGACTCCAGATTTCCATACTCGGATCGAATCCATACGACGCACGTGGGGAGCCTGCCGCGCCCACAGCCGCTGATCGACATCATGCAGGCCAAGGCGAAGGGTGAGCCGTACGATCCGGCAGCGCTCGCCCGGCTGTTGACGGACAGCACGCGCGATGTCGTCGCCGCCCAGGTGGCGGCGGGCATCGATGTCGTCTCCGACGGCGAGTTCAGCAAGCCGTCCTATGCCACCTACGTCGGCGAGCGCCTGACCGGATTCGGCGGCACCTTCAAGGGCTGGACGCCAGGCGATCTGCGCGATTTCCGCGACTACGCGCTCTACCTGATCGATACGAAGCAGATCGTGCCGGAAGCGGGCGGCGGTTGCTGCGAAGGCCCGGTCGCGGTCAAGGACCGAAGGCCGCTCGAGGAGGATCTGGCCAATTTCAGGGCGGCGGTCGACGCGGCCAGGCCCAAGGGCGCGTTCATGAGCGCGGCATCACCGGGCGTCATCGCCCAGTTCCAGCGCAACACCTACTATCCCACCGAGGACGCCTACATCGAGGCGGTCGCCGATGTCATGCGGCTGGAGTTCGAGGCCATCGTGGCGGCGGGGTTCCAGGTCCAGGTGGACAGCCCCGATCTGGCCATGGGGCGCCATTTCGCGTATTCGAAGGAGTCGGACGAGTCCTTCCTGGTCGCGATGGGGCGCAATATCGAGGCGCTCAACCACGCCACGCGCAACATCGCACCCGAGCGCATGCGGATGCACGTGTGCTGGGGCAACTACGAGGGCCCGCATCACCGCGATATCCCGCTGGAAAAGATCGTGCACTCCGTGTTGAAGGCGCGCCCGGCCTATCTGTCGCTCGAGGGCGCCAATCCGCGCCATGAACACGAATGGGCCGTGTTCGAATCCGTACGGCTGCCCGAGGGGAAGGTGCTCATACCGGGCGTCATCGACTCGACCTCGAACTATGTCGAGCACCCGCAGGTCGTGAAGCAGCGCATCCTGCGCTATGCCGGCGTCGTCGGCCGCGAGCGCGTGATGGCCGGTGCCGATTGCGGCTTCGCCACCTTCAGCGGCTATCCCAACGTCTTCCCGTCCATTGCCTGGAAGAAAATCGAGTCCCTGGTGGAAGGCGCGCGCCTGGCCACCCAGGCACTCTGGAGCTAGTTCGGTCGATCCGGATGCAGCGGGCCCACCCGGGCCCGCCGCGCCGCTATTTCTTCGCGTGGCGCATCAGCCGCCGTCGCTTGTCGACCTGGCGCCGGCTGAGCGGGTTACGCTTGTTCGCGTAGGGATTCTCGCCCTGGCGCAGTTCGATGCGCAGCGGCGTACCGGTGAGTTCGAGCGCTTCGCGATAGACCTTCTCCAGGTAGCGCTGGTAGGACGCCGGGAGCTGCGCGACCTGCGATCCGTGGATGACGATGCGCGGCGGACTGTGGCCGCCCATGTGCGCGTAGCGCAGCTTCACGCGCCGGCCCTTGACCAGCGGCGGCTGGTGCTGCGTCACGGCGTGTTCGAGGATCGCGGTGAGCCGCGACGGCGGCGCCTGCACCAACGCCGAGCGGTGCGCGGCGCGGATGAGCGGGTAAAGATCGCCCACGCCGGTGCCATGCAGCGCCGAGATCGTGGTCATCGGTGCCCAGTGCGCGAAATCCAGCCGGCGCTCGGCCTCGGCTCGGGCGCGCCGGCGGTCTTCCGGCTCCATTCCGTCCCACTTGTTCAGGGCGATGATCAGGGCGGCGCCGCGCTCGATGACCCGCCCGGCCAGGCTCGCGTCCTGCTCGGTGACGCCTTCGCGCGCGTCGATGACGAGGATCGCCACCTGTGCCTGCGCCAGCGCCTCGAGCGTCTTGATGACCGCCAGCTTCTCCAGGTGCTCCTGCACGCGGGCGCGGCGGCGCACGCCGGCGGTGTCGATCAGCGTGTAGCCGACGCCGTCGCGTTCGAAGTCGATCGCAATCCGATCGCGCGTGGTGCCCGGCGCGTCGGCGACCAGCACGCGCTCCTCGCCGAGCATGCGGTTCACGAGCGTGGACTTGCCGACGTTGGGACGGCCGATCACCGTGACACGGATGCGATCCCCGTCCGCGTTCGATGCCGCTTCCGCGTCCAGCCCGGCGAACGCGGTGTCGAGCAGCGTCGACAGCCCGCGGTTGTGCGCAGAGCTGATTGGCAGCGGATTGCCCAGGCCCAGGGCGTGGAACTCGGCGCAGGCGAGCTCGGGGTCGAGGGCTTCGGTCTTGTTCACGACCACGATCACCGGCCGTCCGAGCGGCCGCAGCGCCTCGCCGATCTGGCGGTCGGCGCCGGTCAAGCCCTCGCGGCCGTCGACCACGAACAGGATCCGATCGGCGCTGGCCGCCGCGCCCAGCGCCTGGCGCGCGATCGCGCTCTGCAGTGGATCCCCGGAGTCGGTCAGGCCGCCGGTGTCGACCACGATGAAGCTGCGATCCTCCTCGCGCGCGAAGCCGACGACGCGGTCGCGGGTGACGCCGGGCATGTCGGCGACCAGGGCGTCGCGGCTGTGGGTCAGGCGGTTGAAGATCGTGGACTTGCCTACGTTCGGCCGGCCGACGATGACGAGCGTTGGGATCATTTCCGCGCCAACTTTTCCGTTGCCGGGCGCTGTCGTCGCCGCCCGCGCGCGGGTGGCGCCTACTTGAACGTGTAGGCCGACAGTTCGCCGTCGGAACTGTAGCCTACGAGCAGCCCCTCGGCCATGATTGGGCGCGAGAGGATCCGGCGGCTGTCGATCCGCTCGCGCGCGGCGAACTTGCCGTCGCCGGCGGCGAGCCAGTGCAGGTAGCCCTCGACGTCGCCGACGACGACATAGTCGCCGGCCGCCGCCGGTGCGGTGAGCGCGCGTGCCCGCAGGCCCTCCTGCTTCCACAGCGAACTGCCGCTGTGCCGATCCAGCGCCCAGACCAGGCTGTTGTCGTCCGTGACGTAGACGCGATCCGCATCCGCCGCCAGGCCTGCCGCGGAAGGGATCTCGCGGGTCCAGTCGACTTCGCCGGAATGCAGCGAAAGCGCCGCGACCTTGCCCTGGAAAGCGGTGACGTAGAGGTGGTCGCCAACCACGACCGGATCGGCGTCGACGTCGATCATGCGCTCCAGGTCGGAACGCCCGCGCGGCTGGGCCACCTGCTGTTCCCACTGTGCCTTGCCGGTCTTGAGCTCGAGCGCCACCATGCGGCCGTTGTCGAAGCCGGCCAGCACGATGTCGTCGACGATGATCGGGGAGCTGTTTCCGCGCAGGGTGAGGTTCGGGACGGTGCGATCATAGATCCATAGCCTGCGTCCACGTTCCACCGAGAATCCGGCGAGCTTGCCGTCGGCGGTCCGGACCACGGCGACGCCGTCGGCCGCGGTGGGCGCGGAGAGCACTTCGCTCGACACCGCGGTGCGCCAGCGTTCCTCGCCGGTCTTGGCGTCCAGCGCGATCAGTTCGCCCTCGCTGGAGCCGACCAGCACCAGGCCGTCACCGTAGCCCGGGCCGCCGGACAGTGGCGCGTCGGTGTCGGTGTCCCAGAGCTCGCGCCCGGTGTCGGCGGCAACCGCGGTGACGCGGCCTTTGCGTTCGGCGACGTAGATGACGTTGCGATCGGCAACCGGTGCCAGGCGCACGAAGAGCTTGTCGGTGCCCTTGCCCATGCCGCGCGACCACGCGCGATCCACCTGGGCGGTGGCCTCGAACTCGGTCAGCGGCGTGACCGGCTCGGCGTTGTCCTTGTCACGCAGCAGGCCGCCGACCTTTTCCGTCATGCCGCAGCCGGCTACCAGCGCGACGACGAGAAGCAGCCAGGCGCGCATCATCGGGCGGGGGTGGCGTCCTGCGCCACGCCGAGTTCGTCGATCTTGATTTCCAGGAGCCCGGCGTCGGCCTTCTGCGCGGTGGCCAGTTCCAGCGCACGCGCGTACTCGGCGTGCGCTTCGCGGGGTTTGTTCCGGGCCGCCATGATATCGCCGCGCACTTCGTGCAACTCGGCGGTTTCATCCATGCCGGAGACCTTGCCGGCGAGGCTCCAGGCCTCGTCCGCCTTGCCGGCGCTCAGTGCCAGCCGCGCCAGTCGCAACCGTGCCACGTCGACGACGGCCGGAACCTTGCCGTTGGCGACCACCCATTCCAGGTGGGCGCGGGCCACCTCGGGCTTGCCCTCGTCGACGGCGATCTTCGCCAGCGTCAGCGCGGCGAGCGGCGCGTAGCCGGTGTCGCCGTGCTCGGCAAGCAGCTTCTTGCCGATGGCCTGGCTTTCGTCGGCCTTGCCGTTCATGGCGCGCGAGATCAGGTCCTGGAAACCGATCGAGCCGATCTCGGCATGCAGCGCCTGCTTGCGCTGCCAGTACTGCCAGCCGTACAGCCCGCCCAGGCCGACCGCGAGGCCGAGCACGATGGCCATGCCGTTGGCCTGCCACCATTTCCTGATGGCTTCGATTTGCTCGCGTTCGGAGGTATAGACTTCCACAATCATTCTCCAGGGGTTGCGGCCGCGGCCGTGCCGAAAACGGGGATTATAGTGGCACGCTCAGGCGCGGGCCTGCATGAGCAGGTCCGGCAGCGCTGCCGCCAGATCCGCCCAGCCGACGATGCGCTGGGGCAGGTCGCGGCGCAGGAATTTCACGGTCGCGGTGCCCGCCCGGGCTTCGTCCTCGCCCAGCACCAGCGCCAGTGCGGCGCCGGAACGGTCCGCGCGCTTGAACTGGGACTTGAAACCTCCGCCGCCGCAGGCCAGTTCGATCCGGTGCGTTCCGGCGTCGCGCAGCGACTCGGTCAGCGCGACCGCAGCGCCGAGCGCGGCATCGCCGACCGCGATGACGAAGATGTCGGCGGCGCAGGACGGTGCCTCGCCCTGCGCCGCGAGCAGGGCCACCAGCCGCTCGATGCCCAGGGCGAAGCCGACCGCGGGTGCAGGCTGGCCGCCGAATTGCGCGACCAGCTCGTCGTAGCGGCCGCCGGCGCAGATCGTGCCCTGCGCGCCGAGGTCCTCGGTGATCCACTCGAACACGGTGCGGGTGTAGTAGTCCAGGCCGCGCACCAGTCGCGGATTGTGCACGAACTCCACTCCGCCGGCCCGCAGCAGGGCCTGCAGGCGCTCGAAGTGTTCGCGCGATGCCGTGTCGAGTGCCGACGACAGCGGCGGCGCACCGGCGATCAGCGTCTTCATGTCGGGGTTCTTGCTGTCCAGGATGCGCAGCGGGTTGCGGTCGAGCCGCCTCACGCTGTCCTCGTCGAGCCGGTCCCGGTGCGCGCCGAAGTAGCGGCGCAATTCCTCGCGATAGCTGGCGCGGCTTTCTGGCGTGCCGAGCGAGTTGATCTCCAGGCGCAGCCGCCCCACCCCGAGGACACGCCATAACCGCGCCGTCATGAGGATGAGCTCGGCGTCGACGTCCGGACCGTTCATGCCGAAGGCCTCGACGCCAATCTGGTGGAACTGCCGGTAGCGTCCCTTCTGCGGCTTCTCGTGACGGAACATCGGCCCGAGGTACCACAGGCGCTGGATCTGGTTGTGCAGCAGCCCATGCTCGATGCCCGCGCGCACGCAGCCCGCGGTGCCTTCCGGCCTCAGCGTGAGGCTGTCGCCGTTGCGGTCCGCGAAGGTGTACATCTCCTTCTCGACGATGTCGGAGGCGTCGCCGATGGCGCGCTCGAACAGCCCGGTGGACTCGACGATCGGCAGCCGGATCTCGCGGTAGCCGTAGGCTTCGATGACCGCGCGCGCGGCGTCTTCCACGCGCCGCCAAAGCGGTGTCTCCGCGGGCAGGATGTCCTTCATCCCGCGCACGGCCTGAATGGTCTTGCTCATGTGCGATCGCGATCCGGGTGTGGTCGGTCAGGGGCTGGCGGCACCGCTCTCGGCGACCTGCAGGCGCGCGACACCATTGTTGGAGAATGGGCCGAGATCCACCGTCGCGCCGCGGTAGCGGACCTCGACGCCGGCGGCGTTGCCCAGGACCAACCGGTAGGGCGCGGTTCCGGACAGGCCGATTGCTCCGCCGCCGCGCACGACGTCGTAGTACAGGCGTGCGCCCGTGGCGTCGTAGACCTCGATCCAGGATTCCCCGCTGCGCACGTTCAGCGTCAGGGGCCGATCGCCCGTCGGTCCCGGGTCCGGTGCGGCGGGCGTCGCGGCGGACGGTGCCGCGGGCACGGCGGCACCCTGCGCAGGCCCGGGTACGGATTGCGGCGCTTGCGGCCCGGGCCGGGCTTGAGGGGAGGGGGCTTGCGGGTCGGCCGCCATGGGTGCGTCCGGTTCGGTGGGCCGCGCCGGTTGCGGACCCGCGGGTGTCGCTGGCGGCGCCGGCGCGAACGTGGCGGCCGGACGCGCCGGCGCGGCCTCGCCGCGGGCGCCTGCACCGGCCTCCGGGAGCAGTGGAATGCCGGCCGGCCTCGCACGGTTGTGCCACCATGCGGCGACCAGGCCGGCGAGCGTGACGACGACCACGATCGACACCAGCAGGACCGGGCGGTCGCCGCTGCGGGCCTGCGGACGGTGACGCGTGGAGGTGGGTTTCAGCGGCGGCGGAGTTTCCACGCCGAAGCTGGAAAGCAGGTCCAGGAGCGGCGCCGGATCGGTCCCGAGCACGCGGGCATAGCCGCGGATGTAGCCGCGCACGTAGGCCGGCGCGACGACCTCCAGGGCCTTGTCTTCTTCCAGTGACTGGACCGTCGCCGGATCGAGCTTCAGGTGGGCGGCGACGGCGGCGAGGGTCAGTCCGCGCGCTTCGCGTGCGGCGCGCAATTCGGCGCCCACGGTTCGCAGCACGGCTGGTGCCGGCGCCTCCTCGCGCGCCGCTGCGGTCACTTCGCCCCCGAGGACTGCAGATCCCGCACTTCGGACGAGTCGGGGAACCGGGAGCGCAGATCGCGTTCGTAGACCTGCGCGGCCTCGGTGTTGTTCAGTGCGCGTTCGATGCGGGCGCCCAGCCAGAGCGAGGAGGCCGATGGCTGCTGCGCCGCCGCCTCGTAGCGTTGCAGGTAGCCGCGTGCCTGCAGTGCCTGCGCGCGTTCCAGCGACACCCGGGCCATGTAAAGCAGCGCTGGCGGGAAGGCGTCATCGGACTGCAGCGCCGCCCGCAGGCGGGCATCCGCGGTGTCCAGATCGCCGCCCTGGTACGCACAGATCCCGGCATTGGTGTAGGCCACTGCCGGGGTGTCGTACAGAGGGTTCTTCACCGCGCGGTCGAACTTGTCCAGCGCATCGGAGATGCGCTTCTTCTGGCACAGGAACTGGCCGTAGTTGTTCAGCGCGTCGGAGTCGTTGGGTGCGGCGCGCACCGCGGCGGCGAAATGCTTTTCGGCCGGGCCGTCCTCGCCGAGGCGGTTGTAGAGGATCCCCAGGGTGGAATGCGCGGCCGGGTAGTTCGGGTCCAGCGCCAGCGCCTTTTCGAGCTTGTTCAGGGCCGCTTCGTTGTTGCCCTGGTTCATGTACTCCACCCCGAGCTGGACGTTGATCTCGGCCAGCCGGTTGGGGTTGTAGGCCGGCCGGACACCGCCCGCGTCCTGGCGGCCCGGCGCGGTGCAGGCGGCAAGCAGCCCGGCCAGCACCAGCGCGGCGGTGCGGGGGGTCATGCGGGCACCGGTGCAGCGGCGCGGTGGCGGCGCGCGCGCGCCGCCACCTGGCCGACGAGCTGTCCGCAGGCGGCGTCGATGTCGGCGCCGCGCGTCTTGCGCGTCAGGGTCATGATCCCGGCCTCGATCAGCACCTCCCGGAACCGCGCGATCGCCTCCGGCGTCGAGCAGCGGTAAGGCGCACCCGGAAAGGGATTGAAGGGGATGAGGTTCACCTTGGCGGGGATGCCCGCGAGCAGCCGCACCAATGCACGCGCCAGGGCCGGGCTGTCATTGATCCCGTCGAGCATGGTGTATTCGAAGGTGATCGCCGCGCCGTCGTCGCGCTCGGCGAAACGCCGGCAGGCCGGCATCAGATCGGCCAGCGGGTAGCTGCGGTTGATCGGCACCAGCACGTCGCGCAGGGCGTCGGTCGGGGCGTGCAGCGAAACCGCAAGGCTGCAGCCGCAGGCGTCGCGCAGGCGGTCGATCCCGGGCACCACGCCGGCGGTGCTCAGGGTGACCTTGCGCCGCGCCAGCCCGTAGGCGTTGTCGTCGATCATGATGTCCATCGCCGCGACGACATTGTCGAAATTCAGCAGCGGTTCGCCCATGCCCATCATCACCACGTTGGTGATGATGCGGTTGTCCTTGGCGCTGTGGCCGAGCGCACGCGCCGCGATCCGGACCTGGCCGATGATCTCGGCCGCGGTGAGATTGCGGCCGAAGCCCTGCTTGCCGGTGGAGCAGAAGCTGCAGTCCAAGGGGCAGCCGACCTGCGAGGAGACGCACAACGTGCCCCGGCCGTCCTCGGGAATGAAGACGGTCTCCACGCAGTTCACCTCGTCGACCCGCACCAGCCACTTGCGCGTGCCGTCGCCGGAGATGCGCTCGAGCACCGCGGCGGGGTTGTCGATGCAGGCATCGCGCGCCAGTGTTTCGCGCATGCCCTTGCTCAGGTTGGACATGCCCTCGAACCCGTCCATGCCCTGCTGGTGGATCCACTTCAGGACCTGCACGCCGCGGAAGCGCTTCTCGCCGCGGCCGACGAAGAACGCCTCCAGCGCGGCGCGGTGCATCCCCAGCAGGTTGGCGGGCCGGTCGGTCACGGGTCAGCGCGCGTGGATTTCTTCCGGGCGGAAGAAGATGGCGATTTCGGTGCGGGCGGTGTCCGGGCTGTCGGAGCCGTGGACGGCGTTCTGGCCGACATTGGCGGCGAAATCGGCGCGGATCGTGCCCGGTGCCGCGTCCCTGGGGTTGGTGGCGCCCATGATGCGCCGGTTTTCGGCGATCGCGTTCTCACCCTCCAGCACCGAGACCAGGACCGGCCCGGAGCTGATGAAATCGACCAGTTCCTGGAAGAAGGGCCGGCTCTTGTGCACGGCGTAGAACTCCGCCCCCTGGGCCTGGGTCAGCCGGATCATCTTCGCGGCGACGATCCTGAGCCCATTGTGTTCGAAGCGGGCAAGGATGTCACCGATGTGGTTGCCGGCGACGGCGTCCGGCTTGACGATGGAAAGCGTCCTCTCGATGGCCATTTGGCTTGGGTACCTGAAGTAGCTGAATAAACCGGGAATTATAGGGGTTGTACGTGGGATCCGGAAAGCCGGCCACGGTGCCGGGCCGGCGCCGCCCCCATCCGCGGCGACCCGATGGGCCGTCCGGCCGGGCCCCGGGGAGGGTGCAGTCAGTCCCAGCGGTCGTCCCGCACCAGGATCCGGCCCGAGTCGACTTTGACGGGAAAGCAGGCGATCGGTTCATAGGCCGGCGGTGTCAGCGCCGCCCCGGTGCGCAGGCAGAACCGCGCTCCATGGCGCGGGCAGAGGATGTCCGTACCGTCGATCATGCCCTCGGCAATCGGGGCTGCGTCGTGGGTGCAGATGTCCTCCACCGCGTAGATGTGCCCGCCGACGTTGAACACGGCGATTGCGGTGTCCTGCGCATGGACCACCCTGCGGCTGCCGGGGACGAAATCGGCCTCGGCGGCAACTTCAATCCAGTCGCCGGAGGTCATCGGGCGAACACGCGCGGCATCAGAGCATGCCGGTCTGCAGTCGCGCGGCCTCGGACATCATGCTCGGATCCCACGGCGGGTCGAAAATCAGCTCCACCTCGACGTCGGTGACGTGCGGGATCTGGCGCATCTTGCCCTTGATGTCCTCCACCAGGATCGAACCCATGCCGCAGCCCGGAGCGGTCAGCGTCATCGAGACCTGGACTCGGTAGCCGTCGCCGGCGGCGGCCTCGATCACCGTGCACTCGTAGACCAGGCCCAGCTCGACGATGTTGATCGGGATCTCCGGGTCGTAGCACGTGCGGAGCTGATCCCAGACGATCCGTTCCACCTCGTCGCGGCTCGCGTCCGCGCCCAGTACCGGCGGGCGCTCGGGTTCGAACCCCAGTGCGTCCAGGTCGCGGCCGGCGATACGCGCCAGGTTGCCGTTGATGTTGATTGTGACGCTGCCACCCAGAGCCTGGGTCACGTGCACGCTGGAATCCATCGGCACCGTGATCGGCGTTCCGGCCGGGATGAGGATGGCGTCGCAGTCGCGCAGCACCGTAATCGGTTCGTAGAGCCTGATGTCGTTGCCCATGCCCGGACTCCGCGCGTCACTCGGTGGTGGCGCCGTGCTCGCCCTTGAGCGCGGCGGCGAGCGCGTGCCAGCACAGTACCGCGCATTTGACGCGCGAGGGATACGCGCGCACGCCGCCCAGCGCCGCCAGCTTGCCGAGCCCGGCGTCACCTGCGTCTTCGGTCGTCACCAGCGCGTGGAAGCGGTCGAACATGGCGCGCGCTTCCTGCTCGGTCCGGCCCTTGACCCCGTCGGTCATCAGCGAAGCCGAGGCCACGGATATCGCGCACCCGTTGCCCTGGAACGCGGCATCCTGGATCCGGCCGTCGGCGATCTTCAGGTACAGCGTGAGCCGATCCCCGCACAGCGGGTTGAACCCTTCGGCGCTGTGGGTGGCGTCCGCCAGCACGCGGAAATTCCGCGGGCTGCGATTGTGGTCGATGATGATTTCCTGGTAGAGGTCGGCGAGATCCATGGCCGTTCATCCCATGATCGCGCGCACCCGGTCGAGCGCGGCGAACAATGCGTCCACGTCGGCGCGGTTGTTGTAGCAGGCGAAGGACGCGCGTGCGGTCGCCGGGACGCCGTAGCGCTCCATCACCGGCATAGCGCAGTGGTGGCCGGTGCGGATCGCGACGCCCTCGCCGTCGAGAATGGTGCCGATGTCGTGCGGATGCGCACCGCGCATCGTGAATGACAGTACCCCGGCGCGGTCGGCGGCGGTGCCGATGAGGCGCAGATCGTCGCGCTCGCGCGCGCGCGCGGTGGCGTAGCGCAGCAGTTCGGCCTCATGGGCACCGATCGCGGCGAGATCCGCGCGGTCCAGCCATTGAATCGCCGCGCCCAGGCCCACGCCGCCGGCGATGTCGGGAGTGCCGGCCTCGAACTTGTACGGCAGGTCGGCGTACACGGTGCGGTCGAAACTGACCATCCTGATCATGTCGCCGCCGCCCTGCCAGGGTGGCATCGATTCGAGCAGCTCGGCGCGGCCGTACAGCGCGCCGATGCCGGTCGGGCCATAGAGCTTGTGCCCGGAGAAGGCGTAGAAGTCGCAACCCAGCGCCTGCACGTCCACGGGCATGTGCGCGACCGCCTGGGCGCCGTCGACCAATACCACCGCGCCGCGGGCGCGGGCGCGGGCCGCGAGTTCGCGCACCGGATTCACGGTGCCCAGCGCATTGGACACGTGTACCAGCGCCAGGATTCGGGTCCGCGGGCCGAGCAGGCGGTCGAAGGCGTCGAGATCCAGGGCCCCGGCCTCGTCGATCGGCACCACGCGCAGCAACGCGCCGGTCTGCTGCGCCACCATCTGCCAGGGCACGATGTTGGAGTGGTGTTCCATGTGGGTGATGAGGATTTCGTCGCCGGGCGCCAGGCGTGGCCGCGCCCAGCTCTGCGCCACCAGGTTGATCGCCTCGGTGGTGCCGCGCACGAACACGATCTCGCGCCGATCGGCCGCATTCAGGAACGCGCGAACCCGATCGCGCGCGTCCTCGTACAGGGCCGTGGCCTCCTCGCTCAGCAGATGCACGCCGCGGTGGATGTTTGCGTTGCTGCGGCGGTAGTAGCCGTCGAGTGCTTCCAGCACCGCCAGGGGCTTCTGCGTGGTGGCGGCGTTGTCCAGGTACACCAGGGGCTTGTTGCGCACCTGGCGGCCGAGGATCGGGAACTGCACCCGCCAGCGCGCGGCGGCGGCATCCAGATCGATGCGTGCGGCAGCCGCGGCGCTCATACGAATTCACGCACCCGATCGGCGCCCGGCAGGCGGCCGAGCATCGCGGCTTCGATCCGTGTCCGCAGCGGCGCCGGTTTCACGCGCGCGACGATGTCGTCCGCGAACGCATACACGAGCAGGTTGCGTGCGGTTTCGGCGTCGATGCCGCGCGAGCGCAGGTAGAACAGCGAAGCGGCGTCGAGCTGGCCGACGGTCGCGCCGTGGCTGCATTGGACGTCGTCTGCGTAGATTTCCAGCTCCGGCTTGGTGTCGGCCTCGGCGCCGGGGGCGAGCAGCAGGTTGCGGTTGGATTGCCGCGCCGCGCTCTTCCGGGCGCGCGGGTGCACGACCACCTTGCCGTTGAACACCCCGCGGCCGCTGCCGTCGAGCACGCCGCGGTAGTCCTCGGCGCTGGTCGTGTGCGGGACGAGGTGGTCGACACGCGTGTGATGGTCCACGTGCTGTCGACCGCCCGCCAGGTACAACCCGTCCAGCACGGCCTCGGCGCCTTCGCCGGCCAGGCGTACGCGCAGGTCGTGCCGCGCCAGGCGCGCGCCGAGCGAGATGGAATGCTGGTGCAGCACGCTGCTTGCCGCCTGGTCGACGAGCATGCAGGCGACGTGGTAGGCGTCGTCCGCCTCCTCCTGCAATTTGCAGTGCGCCAGCCGGGCGCCGCGACCGAGTTCGACGGTCGTGACCGCGCAGGTGAAGCCGGCCGACGCGGACAACGAGGCATAGTGCTCGATCAAGGTCAGTTCGGCGCCTTCGCCGAGCCGCACGTGCAGGCGCGGATAGTGCGCCTTGCCGGCGGCGTCCGCCCCGGCGGCCAGGAGCACGTGCAGCGGTTGCGCGACCACCGTGCCGGGCGCGACGTCGACCAGCAGTCCGTCGCCCGCCAGGGCCGCGTTCAATGCCGCGAACGGCGTGGCCGCGGCCGATGCGGTGTAGGCGCCGGCCACCTCGGGCGCCGCGCCGTCGAGCGCCGCCGTCAGCCCGAGCAGCCTGAGCCCGGCGGGCGCTCCCCCGGCCTGCGTCAACGCGGGCTGGAACCAGCCGTCGAGGATCGCGGCGAAATGCGCGCCCAGGCCGGAAATCCGCCATGGTGCGAGCGCGGCGGGCTGCGGTACGGCGGCCGGGGGCGCGGCGGTCGGGTGGCGGCGCCGCTCCAGTACCGAGACGTTGGTGTAC
>JBFXBD010000032.1:0-60647 GCA_050183625.1 Gammaproteobacteria bacterium | reverse complement strand
CCGATGGCGAGCGAGACGGGACGGGTGACGCCGCGGATGGTGAGATTGCCGTCGATGCGGGTCGGGGCGTCGCCTTCGAAGCCGGCGAACGTGCCTTCGTACTTCGCGGTCGGGTACTTCGCGACGTCGAAGAATTCCTCGTTCCTGGCGTGTTCGTTCATCTTCGCGTGGCCGAAGTCGATCGAGGCGGCATCGATCACCACCGACACGGTGCCCGTCTTCGCGGCCCGGTCGAGCACCACGGTGCCGGAGGACTGCGTGAACTTGCCGCGCCAGATCGACAGCCCGCCCATGTGGTCGGCCTCGAAGCTCGGATAGGTGTGGTTCGGATCGAGCTTGTAGGTCACGGGCTCGGCGGCCGCGATGCCGCTCGCGGCGGCTGCACAGGCGCCGGCCACGAGCATCGGCAGGGTTGGCTTCATCGGGAACTCCTCTCGCAGGTGGATGGAATGCGCGTGCATCGGCGCCGCGCGATGGTCATTCGGGTGCGCTCGCGATCCGGAACCGGATCACGACCTGGTCGGCGAGCACGTCGGTGTCGCGCCACTCGCCCTCGCCGATGCCGTAGTCCAGGCGCTTGATCGCAAACTGCCCGGTGAACGTCCTCGTCGCGCCCGTCGTGGCGACCGTGACCGGGATGGAAACATCGCGCGATCGGCCTTTCAGCGTAAATCGTCCCTGGACCTGCAGCCCGGCGGTGCCCGCCGGCTTGATCGCGGTACTGGTGAACGAGGCCTGCGGGTGCCGCGCGGCGTCGAACCAGACGGGCTTGCGCACTTCGGCGTTGTACTCAGCATCGCCGATGTCGAAGCTCGCCACCTGCACGCGCAGATGCGCACGGGCGGCTCCGGGGTTGGCCGGGTCGAAATCGATGCTGCCGGAAAACGCGGTGAAGTCCGCATCGACCGGCACGCCCATCTGCGTGAATGTCGCGGTAATGCGGCCGGAGCGGTTGTCGACACTGCTCGCGCCGCAAAGCGCGGCGGTGGAGACCGCGAGCAATGCCATCGACAGGCCACGCCGTAGCGGGCGGGCCTTCACCGCGCATCTCCGGTGCCGGAGCGCGCCGGCAGCATGCGCTGCAGCACCGCGTCGCGGTCGTGGAAGTGATGCTTGAGCGCCGCGCCCACGTGGCCGGCCACCAGCGCTGCGAGCAACATGTTCAGGCTGAAGTGCACCGCCTTCAGCAGCGGTTTCAATGTCGGGCTGGGATCAATCAGCACGGGCAGGGGAACGACGCCGAGGTACACGACCTTGATGCCCGCGGCCAGGCTGTAGAGATACCCGGACGCCGGGATCGCGAACAGCAGCAGGTACAGCAGGTGATGCGTGGATGTCGCGAGCAGGCGCTGCCAGCGGGGCATGGCCGGCGGCAGCGGCGGTGCCGGGTGCCACAGGCGCCACAGCAACCGCAGCGCCATGAGCGCGAAGATGGTCACGCCCATCCACTTGTGCCAGTTGAAATACCGCAGCTTGCGCGGCGTGATGCCCGGGATGTCGACCATCGTGACGCCCAAGCCGAATGCGGCGACCACGCACAGTGCGATCAGCCAGTGCAAGGCGATGGCGACGAGGCCATAGCGCGGCAGCGGATCGGTGGAGGGCATGGCTATCGCGGCACACGCAGTCTGCCTGGCGGCATCGGCACTTCGTCCGGTAGTGGTATTGTGCATGAAAGGTCGTGAGGCATAGTAGCCGCAGGCGAGGTTGCACGCATGCAGACCATCCAATGGGCGCCGGGGTTCCCGAGCCGCACGTCGTGCGTCGGGGGCGGCGTGAAAGTCACGGCACCGCGCGCGCGGCAGCCCCGGGGACAGGCACCGGCATGAATGGCGGCGCGTTGCAGGCCGCCGCCGTCCTGAACGCGCACGGCGCCGCGATGCTCGTCTTCGCGGTCGCCTTCTTCGCCCTGCTGGTGTGGGACCGCCTCCCAATCGCCACCGTCTGCCTCGGCATGCTGGGTGTCCTTTCGCTGGCCTTCGCGGTCTTTCCGCTCGTGCTGGACGGCGCGGCGGTGGATCCGCTGCGCTTCTTCGCCGGTTTCGGGCACCCGGCGCTGGTGGCGATCTGCTCGCTGATGATCCTGGGCCAGGGGTTCGTCATCACCGGCGCGCTCGAACCGGCGGCGCGCAGGCTGGCGGCGTGGGTCGCGGCGTCGCCGCGGGCGGCGCTGCTCGCGGTGCTGGTCGGCGCGGGCGCTGCCAGCGGCGTATTGAACGACACGCCGGTCGTGGTGCTGCTGATCCCGCTGATCATCGGCGCGGCCGCACGTGCGAACGCCGAGCCGGCGGCGATGCTGATGCCCATCAACTACGCCGTGCTGATCGGCGGCATGGCGACGACCATCGGGACGTCGACCAACCTGATTGTCGTGGCCATCGCCGCCGGGCTGGGGGTCGGGCCATTCGGCGTGTTCAGTTTCTTCACGCTGGTCATGCTCGCCGCCATCCCGGCATGGATTTACCTGTGGCTGGTCGCGCCGCGGCTGCTTGCCCACGTCAGGCGGCCGGCCGAGGACCTTACGTCGCCGGTGTTCGAAGCCGAAGTGCAGGTCGACGCGGGCTCATGGCTCGACGGCCGGGAACTGCGCGAGGTGTTCGAGGCGGCCGGCGGCCGCCTCAACCTGATCGAGATCCGTCGCGGGCAGCGTCGCCTGACGCGGCTGCCGACGCTCAAGCTGCGCGCGGGAGACCGTCTCCACGTCCAGGACCTGGCGCCGAACCTCAAGGATCTCGAAGCCAGCCTGAAGGCCACCCTGCACGAGGAACAGGATGAAGTCGCCGCCACTGCCGCCGCGACGGCATCGACGGCCGCCGGCGCCAACGTCGTGGATGGGAGCGCCGGCGCTGAGGCAGGCGCGCAAGGCGGTGCGGATCCGTCGGCCGATGCGTCGTCGGGCAAGGCCCCGGCCAAGGCGCCGAGCAAGGCCATCGTGGCGCAGATGATCGTCACGCCGGAGTCGCCGCTGGTCGGGCGCACGGCGCGCCAGGAGCGCATCCCGGAGCGTTTCGGCGTGCTCGTCGTCGGCCTCAAGCCCAAGCAGCCGCGGGCCGACTGGCAGCGCCGGAATCCCGCCGAGCGCGTCGTGGCTGCCGGCGACATCCTGTTGGTGCAAGGCGAGGAGGCGTCGATCCGGCAAGCGCAGCGCGAAGGCGTGGGCCTGCTGCTCGATGCCCAGTTCGCGCTGCCGCGACAGGACAAGTCGCTGGTGGTGATGCTGACGATGGCCGCGGTGGTGGTGCTGGCGGCGACGAAGTGGCTGCCGATCGCATTGGCGGCCCCGTGCGGGGTGGCGGTGCTGCTGCTGTCGCGCGCCATGTCGTGGCACGACGTGGCGCGTTCGCTGTCGGTCAAGGTGATACTGCTCGTGACGGCAAGCCTGGCCCTGGGCGATGCGCTGGACCTGAGCGGCGCCACGGCCTTCCTCGCGCACCAGCTCGCCGCCCACACGCAGGGCATGAGCCCGGCCTGGGTGCTGGCGCTGCTGATGGCGCTGATGGGGCTGATGACGAACTTCGTATCGAACAACGCCTCGGCCGCGATCGGCACGCCGCTGGGCATCGAGCTTGCGCGCCTGCTGGGCGTGCCGCCCGAGCCCTTCGTGCTGGCCGTGCTGTTCGGCTGCAACCTCTGCTACATGACACCGATGGGCTACCAGACCAACCTGCTGGTGATGAATGCGGCCGGCTATCGCTTCGGGGACTTCGTGCGCGTCGGCGCACCGCTGTTCCTGATCATGTGGGGTGCGCTTTCGTACGGGCTGATGCATCGCTACGGGCTGTAGCGCACGTTCCGAGGCGGGCCTTCGGGACGGTTCGTCACGACAGGGGGTTCCGCAGCGACTAGAATCGCGAGGGGTTTGCCGCGCCGTGAGGCATCGACACGGTCGCCGCGGTTCGCGGACGGAACAGCCGGTCTGGAGGATGGGCAATGCAGCGCAGCACGGACCGAATTCTGACGACGCACACCGGCAGCCTGCCGCGCCCGCCGGATCTGGTGGCGATGCTGCTGGCGCGTGCCGCCGGCCAGCCCGTCGAGGCGGCGCGCCTGGCGGAACGCGTGCGTTCCGCGGTCGGCGAAATGGTGGCGCAGCAGATTTCCGCGGGCCTCGACGTCGTCAACGACGGCGAGCAGGGCAAGGTCAGCTTCGAGGCGTACCGCAAGGAGCGCCTGTCGGGATTCGAACTGCGCGAAGTCGCGCCGGCCTCGGCGCCCGGGATCATGGAGGCGCGCGAGTTTCCGGAATTCTTCGCACGGATGTGGTTCCGCAATCGCACGGGGCCGGAGAGTGCGCCCGAGGGGTTCCGGCGCGAGTTCTGCACCGGGCCGGTGGCCTGGAAGAATTTCCAGGAGGTCGAGCGCGATCTCGGCAACCTGCGCGCCGCGGCTTCCGGAGCGCCCGCGACGGAGACCTTCATGACGGCGGTATCGCCGGCGACCTACGCGCCGCAGGACGACTACTACCACAACGAATCGGATTACCTGGGCGCGCTGGCCGCCGCCATGCGGCGCGAATACCAGGCCATCGTCGAGGCGGGGTTCGTCCTTCAAATCGACGCCCCCGATCTCACCACGATGTATCGACTGGAGGACATCGGCTTTCCGGAATACCTGCGCCGGCTGCACCTGTACGTCGACGCCATCAACGAGGCGGTGCGGGGCCTGCCGCTGGATCGCATTCGCGTGCACGTGTGCTGGGGCGCCGACGAGGCCCCGCACCACCGTGACGTGCCGCTGAAGGACATCCTGGGCGAACTGTTGCGGCTGACGCCGCACGGCATGTCGATCCCCGGCGCGAACGGCCGGCACGCGCACGAGTGGCAGGTCTGGCGCGACGTCAAGTTGCCGCCGGACAAGATCATCATCCCGGGCGTGATCGACTCCACGACCAACATCATCGAGCATCCGGAAGCGGTGGCCGAACGCATCGAGCACTATGCGCAGGTGCTGGGCCGGGAGCGCGTGATCGCCGGCGTGGACTGCGGCTTCGACACCGTCGCCGATCGGGCGCAGGTGGACTCCAGGATCGTCTGGGCCAAGCTGCGTGCGCTGGCACAAGGCGCCGAGATCGCCAGCCGGCGGCTGTGGGGGCGCTGATCGATGGACGATGCCATCCGACACGCCCGTACGATCTCGCTGATCACCTTCCGCAAGGACGGCACGCCGGTGGCGACGCCGGTCACGCCAGCCGTCGTGGACGGCACGCTGTGCACCATCACGGTGGCGGATAGCTGGAAGGCCAAGCGCCTGGCGCGCAACCCCAAGGTGCGCGTGGCGCCCTGCACCCTGCTGGGCCGGGTGCTGGGGGAATACCGCGACGGCACGGCCCGCGTCATCGCGGGATCGGAGGCCCAGGACCGGGTGCGCGCGGCCTACATCGCGCGCTTCGGCTGGCTGGGCCGGGTTTCGATCATCGCCGGCCGGTTGCGCCGCAGCGACGACGAGCGCCGGGTGATCGAGATCACGTTCTGACCCGTCACCTGGCGCCGGTTGGGCGGAGCCGGGTGTTCGGTAGATGGGGCGATCCGCCCGGAAGCCCGGCGCACGGATTCGCGACGCCCGCCACGCTCGGATCAACCCGCGGTCGGGCCACCTGCGAGCTGGGCGCGTATGGCGCGCAGATCCTTCGCGACGCACGCGCCGACGCGGCGCTCCATCGAGCGGTAGCGCTCGATCATCTCCTGCCCGAAGGGCGTCAGCGAAGCGCCGCCGCCGGCAACGCCGCCCTTGGCGGCGGTGACCAGCGGCTGCTTGAAGGTGCGGTTCATCTCGTCGACGAGCATCCACGCCCGCCGGTAGCTCATGCCGAGCTGCCGGCCCGCCGCGGAGATGGATCCGGTGGCCGCGACCGCCTCCAGCAACGCCGCCTTGCCCGGGCCGAACGCCACCGGCGGTTCCAGGACGATGCGGAACGCGGGGCGGTCCTTGAAAGGCCTCTTCTTGCGCATGGTTATTTGCCGTTCGCCAGCATAACCGGCCGGCCGCCGCGTCGCACCGGCCCGGGCGGCGTTCGCCCTCAATGGCCGCGTGCGGACTCGGCCCCGGGGGGCGCTTCGCCGAGCATGTTTGCAGTCGCGATCAGCTCGCCCGGCGAATCGCTCGTATAGCCCGGGATCTCCGCGACCACTTCCGAGAACGCCGGGCTGCGCACCAGGGCGATCAGTTCCTGCACGGTCGGGCTGGCAAGGGACTCGGCATTGCACGCCAACATGTAGCGTTCGCGCGCCAGCGGCAGGAAGTCCAGCCCGAACTGGCGCGCCGCCGGCTCCACGCCGAAGGCCGCATCCACCATGCCGCTGGAAACGAAGGCCGCCACCGCGGCGTGGGTGAACTCGCTGCTGCCGTAGCCAGTGATCCGCGCCGGGTCGAGCTCCTGCGCGCGCAGCAGCCCATCGAGCAGGATGCGGGTGCCGGATCCACGCTGGCGGTTCACGAACCGCAGATCCGCACGGCACAGGTCGGCCAGGCCGGAGATACCCCTGGGGTTGCCGGGCGCCAGGAACAGGCCCTGGGTGCGGATCACCAGCCGGATCACGCGGATGCGCTCCGGCTCCAGCCACGGCGAGCAGTGCTCCAGCAGCTCCCGGCCGATGCCCCCCAGGGGGATGTGGAAGCCGGCCAGCTCGCATTCGGCCCGGTTCAGCGAGGTGAGCGCATCGATGCTGCCCATGTAGCGCAGGTCCACGGTCGGGCCGCCGGACGCGGCGGCCAGCACCGGCAGCTTCTCCACGGCGTAGCCGTGGCTGGCGTGGATGCGCAGGATCGACTGCGCGTCCTTCCGGGCCTTGCCGATCTCCAGGTTCAGCTCCGCGGCGACCGTATCGAGCTGGGCGAACAGGCTGGCGTCGCTGCGCTGCTCGGCCCACAGCAGCTTCTCGCCCAGGGTGGTCAGCCGGGCACCCTTGCCGCGCTGCATCCGCACCAGCGGGCTGCCGAAGATCTCCGCGGCGTCCTTGAGCAGGTCCCAGCCGTGCCGATATGAGATCCCGGCATCGCCCACGGCCGCCTTCAGGGCGCCGTGGTGGCGGATGCAGCGCAGGAGCGCGAACAGGCGCGGATCGACCTGGCGGCCGGATTCGTCCTCGAACCGCCAGGCGGGGCGGATGACGATCCTACTCATGAGCAAAAACCTGCATATTGCAGTTCGGCCGGCTGGTTGTTAACTTCAACACGATTAGCACGATACGGCTTTTCCATATGCGAGAGAATGCATTTTTGGCCGCAGGCGCCGGCCAGGAAATGCCTGGAGTGCAACCTTGAACCTGCCTGAAGCATTCGCGAACGCGGTCGAGGAGGCCCTGGCGTCGCACGCCGGCCGCCCGGGCGCACTGCTGCCGGTCCTGCATTCGGTCCAGGACCGCATCGGCCACATCCCGCCCGAGGCCGTGCCGGTGATCGCCAAGGCGCTGAACCTGTCACGGGCCGAGGTCCACGGCGTCATCACCTTCTATCCGGATTTCCGTTCCGCGCCGCCACCGCGCCACGTCGTGCGGATCTGCGTGGCCGAGGCCTGCCAGGCCATGGGCGCGGATGCCATCGTCAGGCAGGCTCGGGACTCGCTCGGGGTGGCCTTCCCCGGCCACACCGCCGGCGGCGAGGTGGCGATCGAGCCGGCCTACTGCTTCGGCAACTGTGCCTGTGCTCCCACTGTCGAAGTGGATGGGCAACTCACGGGCCGCACCTCGCCGGAACAGGTGGACGGCATCCTGCAGACATTGCGGTGGTCGAAGTGAGCGTGAAGGTATTCGTACCGCGCGATGCGAGCGCGCTGGCGGTCGGCGCGGACGCGGTCGCGCGGGCGATCGCCGCCGAAGCCGCCAGGCGCGGCGCGCAGGTCGAGATCGTCCGCAATGGCTCGCGCGGCATGATGTGGCTCGAGCCGCTGGTTGAGATTGCCGCGGCAAACGAGCGGATTGGCTACGGTCCGGTGTGCGCCGAGGACGTTCCGGGCCTGTTCGAGCGCGGCTGGCTGGCCGGCGGAGATCATCCCCTGCGCATCGGCGCGGTGTCCGGCGTGCCCTACTTCGCGCGCCAGGAGCGCCTGACCTTCGAGCGCGTCGGCCGCATCGACCCGCTCGACCTCGACGAATACACGGCCGAAGGCGGCTACCGCGGCCTGGAGAATGCCCTGGCCGGCGGGCCGGCGCGCACGCTGCAGGAAGTGATCGACTCCGGCCTGCGCGGCCGCGGCGGCGCGGCCTTTCCCACCGGCATCAAGTGGAAGACCGCGGCCCAGGCCGAGGCGCCGCGCAAGTACGTGGTCTGCAACGCCGACGAGGGCGACTCGGGCACGTTCTCCGATCGCATGCTCATGGAAGGCGATCCGTTCACGCTGATCGAAGGCATGACGATCGCCGGCTTCGCGGTGGGCGCGACGCGCGGCTACATCTACGTGCGCTCGGAATACCCGCAGGCGCTGCAGGTGTTGCAGGCGGCGATCGACATCGCCCGTGCGCGCGGCCTGCTCGGCGCGCGCGTGCGCGGCGCGGCGTTCGAGTTCGACATCGAGCTCCGGCGCGGCGCCGGCGCCTACATCTGCGGCGAGGAGACCTCGCTGCTGGAGAGCATCGAGGGCCGGCGCGGGCAGGTGCGCGCCAAGCCGCCGCTGCCGGCGATCCAGGGCCTGTTCGACCAGCCGACCGTGATCAACAACGTCGTCTCGCTCGCCAGCGTGCCGGCCATCCTCGCGCGCGGCGGCGGGTGGTACCGGGATTTCGGCGTCGGGCGTTCGCGCGGCACGCTGGCGTTCCAGCTTGCCGGCAACATCCGCCACGGCGGGCTGGTGGAGAAGGCGTTCGGCCCGACCCTGCGCGAACTGCTCCAGGACTACGGCGGCGGGTCGGCGAGCGGCAGGCCGATCCGCGCGGTGCAGGTGGGCGGCCCGCTGGGGGCCTACCTGCCCGAGTCACGGTTCGACACCCCGCTCGACTACGAAGCCTTCGCCGCGATCGGCGCGATGGTGGGCCATGGCGGCATCGTCGCCTTCGACGACACGGTCGACATGGCGCGCATGGCGCGCTACGCGATGCAGTTCTGCACGGTGGAATCGTGCGGCAAGTGCACGCCGTGCCGGGTCGGCTCGGTGCGCGGCGTGGAACTCATCGACGACATCGTCGCCGGGCGCGACCGGACCCGAAAGGTCGAGCTGCTGCGCGATCTCTGCAACACCATGACCAGCGCCTCGCTGTGCGCGATGGGCGGGCTGACGCCATCGCCGGTTTTGAGTGCGCTGGAGCACTTCCCCGAGGATTTCGGCATCGGCGCGCATCACCGCGCCGCTTGACGACCCGCGAACGCGGGCCCGGAGGCCAACATGCTTTCGAAGTTCGATACCGATCTCGGCACGCCGGCGCGTCCCGGGACTGAAACCGTCAGCCTCAGCATCGACGGCACGCCCGTCATCGCCCCTGCCGGCACCTCCATCCTGCGCGCCGCGGCCATGGCCGGCGTGCGCGTGCCCAAGCTCTGCGCCAGCGACAGCCTGGAGCCGTTCGGCTCCTGCCGGCTGTGCCTGGTCGAGATCGACGGGCGCAAGGGCTATCCCGCGTCCTGCACCACGCCGGTCGAGCCCGGCATGAAGGTCCGCACCCAGTCGCAGGCGCTCGACGGCCTGCGCCGCGGGGTGATGGAACTGTACATCTCCGATCATCCGCTCGACTGCCTGACCTGCCCCGCGAACGGCAACTGCGAACTGCAGGACATGGCCGGCGCGGTGGGCCTGCGCGAGGTCCGCTACGGCTACGAAGGCGCCAGTCACATCCACGGCGCGAACGTCGACGAGTCCAACCCCTACTTCCGCTACGACCCCTCCAAGTGCATCGTCTGCAGCCGGTGTGTGCGTGCCTGCGAGGAGGTGCAGGGCACCTTCGCGCTGACCATCACCGGCCGCGGCTTCGAGTCGCGCGTGGCCGCCGGGCAGAGCGAGCCGTTCCTGGGCTCGGAGTGCGTTTCCTGCGGCGCCTGCGTCCAGGCCTGCCCGACCGCGACGCTCACGGAGAAGTCCGTGGTCGAACTCGGCCAGCCCGCGCGCAGCGTGGTGACCACGTGCGCCTACTGCGGCGTCGGCTGCTCGTTCCGCGCCGAGATGCAGGGCACGCGCGTCGTGCGCATGGTGCCGAACAAGGACGGCCACGCCAACCACGGGCATTCCTGCGTCAAGGGCCGCTTCGCCTGGGGCTACGCCACCCATCCGGACCGGATTTCCACGCCGATGATCCGCGATCGGATCACCGATCCGTGGCGCCACGTGAGCTGGGACGAGGCCATCGCCTTCGCCGCCGGACGCCTGCGCACGATCCAGGACAAGTACGGCCGCGATGCGATCGGCGGCATCACCTCCTCGCGCTGCACGAACGAGGAGACCTACCTAGTGCAGAAGCTGGTGCGGGCAGGGTTCGGCAACAACAACGTCGATACCTGCGCGCGCGTGTGCCATTCCCCGACCGGTTACGGGCTCAAGACCACCCTGGGCGAATCCGCCGGCACGCAGGATTTCGACTCGGTCGCGCAGGCCGACGTCATCCTCGTCATCGGCGCGAACCCGACCGACGCACACCCGGTGTTCGCCTCGCAGATGAAGCGGCGGCTGCGCGAAGGCGCCAAGCTGATCGTGATCGACCCGCGCGCGATCGATCTGGTCGACTCGCCGCACGTGCGCGCCGCCTATCACCTGCAGCTCCAGCCGGGCACCAACGTGGCGATCATCAACGCCATCGCGCACGTGGTGGTCACCGAGAACCTGACCAATGAGGCCTTCGTGCGCGAGCGCTGCGAAGCGGCCTCGTTCGATGCGTGGAAGAAGTTCGTCGCCTCGCCGGCCAACTCGCCCGAGGCGGTCGAGGCGCTGACCGGGGTACCGGCCGCGGATGTCCGCGCCGCGGCGCGGCTGTACGCCACCGGCGGCAACGCCGCGATCTACTACGGCTTGGGCGTGAGCGAGCACAGCCAGGGCTCGACCATGGTCATCGGCATCGCCAACCTCTCCATGGCCACCGGCAACGTCGGCCGGCCCGGCGTCGGCGTCAATCCGCTGCGCGGGCAGAACAACGTCCAGGGCTCCTGCGACATGGGCTCGTTCCCGCACGAGTTCCCCGGCTACCGGCACGTGTCGGACGCCGCGACGCGCGCGCAGTTCGAGTCGGCGTGGTCGGCGCGGCTGGATTCCGAACCCGGCCTGCGGATCCCGAACATGTTCGACGCCGCGCTGGACGGCAGCTTCAAGGGCCTGTACGTGCAGGGCGAGGACCTGGTGCAGTCCGATCCGAACACCCAGCACGTCACCCATGCGCTCGAGTCGCTGGAGTGCCTGATTGTGCAGGACCTGTTCCTGAACGAGATCGCCCGCTTCGCGCACGTGTTCCTGCCGGGCTCGTCGTTCCTGGAGAAGAACGGCACCTTCACCAACGCCGAGCGCCGGATCTCCCGGGTGCGCAAGGTGATGCCGCCGCTGGCGGGCAAGGAGGACTGGGAGGTGACCCAGGCGCTGTCGAACGCGATGGGCTACCCGATGAACTACACGCATCCGTCCGAGATCATGGACGAGATCGCACGCCTGACGCCCACCTTCGCCGGCGTCAGCTACGAAAAGCTCGACCGGCTCGGCAGCATCCAGTGGCCCTGCAATGACGCCGCGCCCGCCGGCACGCCGGTGATGCACGTGGATGCGTTCGTGCGCGGCAAGGGCCGCTTCGTCGTCACCGAGTACGTGCCGACCGACGAGCGCACCACCTCGCGCTTCCCGTTGATCATGACCACAGGGCGGATCCTGTCGCAGTACAACGTCGGCGCGCAGACGCGGCGCACGCAGAACGTGGTCTGGCACGGCGAGGACCGCATCGAGATCCACCCGCACGACGCCGAGCAGCGCGGGATCCGCGACGGCGACTGGGTCGGCATCGCCAGCCGCGCGGGTGAAACCGTGCTGCGCGCGGCGATATCCACACGCGTGGCGCCGGGCGTGGTCTACACCACGTTCCATTTCCCGGAGTCCGGCGCCAACGTCATCACCACGGAGAACTCCGACTGGGCCACCAACTGCCCCGAGTACAAGGTGACCGCCGTGCAGGTGACGCGCGTCCAGCAGCCCTCGCAATGGCAGCGCGACTACCGCCGCTTCCGGCGCGAGCAGGAGGCGCTCGCCGGGCAGGAACATCCCCAGGAGGTGCGTTGATGCTTACGCCGGCCGCCATGCCCGGCGCAGTTTCCAGCCTGATGCCCGCGCGCGACTGCGCGGTGCGCAGGTGGGACGGTGCGCGCGAGGACGACGCGGTCGAGACCGTCGCCGACGAAACGCCGGTGGCGATCGTCTACAACGGCCGCCCCTTCGTTGTGATGATGGCGACGCCGCAGGACCTGGAGGACTTCGTACTCGGCTTCAGCCTGAGCGAGGGCATCGTCTCCGATCCTGCCGAAGTGCTCGACCTGCGCATCGCCGCGGTCGCCGACGGCATCGAAGCCAGCGCGACCATCGCCCCGGCGCGTTTCCTGGCGCTGGAGGGCATGCAGCGCAACCTTACCGGCCGCACCGGCTGCGGACTGTGCGGCGCGCAGGCCCTTTCGCAGGCGGTGCGTCATCCGCCGGCCGTGGGACTGGCCCGGCGCATGGCACCGGCGACGTTGCAATCGGCGATCGGTGCGCTCGCCGGGCGCCAGCCGATCAACGCGCAGACCGGTTCCCTGCACGCCGCGGCCTGGATCGAAGAGGACGGCTCAGTCGTTCTCGTGCGCGAGGATGTCGGCCGGCACAACGCGCTCGACAAGCTCATCGGCGCGGTCCGCCGTTCCGGCGGCGCGACCACGGGCGGCGCCGCGCTCATCACCAGCCGCGCGAGCTACGAGATGGTGCAGAAGGCGGCTACGGTCGGCATCGAGATCCTGTGCGCGATCTCCGCGCCCACGGCGCTGGCCATCAGCCTGGCGCAGGAGACCGGGATGACGCTGGTCGCGTATGCGCGCAGCGGGCGGCACACCGCGTACGCGAACGCCGGCCGGCTGCAATCGCACGGGGAGCGTGCCGCGGGATGAACATCGAGCATTTGGTGAAGATGGCCAACCAGATCGAAGCCTTCTTCCACAGCGAGCCCGATCGCGCGACGGCGATTGCCGCAATCGAGAACCACCTGCGGCGCTTCTGGGATCCGCGCATGCGGCGCCAGATCGTCACCCACCTGCGCGCCGGCGGCGCCGGCCTGGGCGACCTCGCCCGCGCCGCGGTCGAGCGCTGCGCGGCGGACTTCCCGGCGCAGGCGGATCCTTCCGCATCCCACGGCCGCCAGGCCTGAGCCCTGAACCGCTTCCCGCGCCGCGACTCGTGCGGCTGAGGCCGGGGTCCGCGCACCGTGCGCGGACGCGCTATCATCGCGCGCTCAATCCAACGCAGCGAGGGCGGAGCACATGGGCAGGCTGGACGGCAAGGTGGCGATCATCACGGGCGCGGCGAGCGGCATCGGCCGCGCCGGGGCACTGCGCATGGCGGCCGAAGGCGCCAGGGTGGTGGCGGGTGACTTCGACGAAGCCGGCGTCAGGCAGACCGTGGAGTTGCTCACCGCGGCCGGCGGCACCGGGGTCGCGGTGCGCTACGACGCCATGGACACGGCGTCGATCGAATCCCTGATCGGCGCCGCGCGCGCGAACTACGGTGCCCTGCACGTGCTGTACAACAACGTCGGCGGCACCGACTCCAGCCGCGACACCGGGCTGGTCTCGCTCGACTGGAGCTACTGGGACCGCGCCATCGCCCTGAACCTGAACGCCACGGCCTACACCGCGCGCTGCGCGATCCCGCTCATCGCCGAAAGCGGCGGCGGATCGATAGTCAATACCAGTTCCGGCAGCGCGCTGCGCGGCGACATGCTGCCCACGGCCTACGCCGCCGCCAAGGGCGCGATCATCTCCCTCACCCGATCGATCGCCACCCAGCACGGCCGCCAGGGGATCCGCTGCAACTGCATCAGCCCGGGGATGATCCTTTCCTACCGCGCGACGCCGCGACCGCAGGCGCTGCTGGACGCGCTGCTGCGCCACACCCTGGTGCCGTACCACGGCCAGCCCGAGGACATCGCCAACACCGCGCTGTTCCTGGCCTCGGACGAATCCCGGTTCATCACCGGCCAGACCTTCGAAGTCGACGGCGGCATGAACTGCCACGGCGTGCCGTGGGCCGACCTGCAGGACATGGCCCGCAGCGGCAAGCCGCTGTACCCGCCACAGGCGGCGCGGACCTGAGCGGCGCGGACGCGACGCCCGGCTGCGCGCGGCAGGGGTGACCTCGTGTACGGCGCGGCGGATATGAACCGGCATGCGGGATCTCCCCGGCAGCCACGGACGAGGCGTCGCATCGCGGTTGGGCACAGTCGGGCCAGAGCTACAGTTCGGCGCCGTACCGGTACGACTCGCGTTCTGCGGGTACGATTTTCGGGGGCGATGTTCTACAACTACTATCGCGATTACGACCCGACCGTCGGCAGGTACATTGAGTCGGACCCGATTGGGCTCGCGGGTGGAAATAATCCCTACCAGTACGTTACGAGCAACCCGCTGCGGTACGTAGATCCATTTGGACTGGATCCACGGTGCGGGGCTGGCTGGCGAGCTGTCTTAGACCCAAGCAACCCAGGCGGTAATATTTATCGGTGTCTACGAGACCCGTCGGAGGATCCGAGAAAGCGCATCTGTGCAAATGCTGAGTGCGCTGCTGGACTTCTTCCGAATCCCATTTACTCGCCCGAAGAAGAATGCCGAATGGTCTGCAACGTCGTCGCCTCTCCAATTTGCACGGGAGCTGCTATCGCAGCTGGTGGTGTTACGACAGTTGGAGGTGCAGCCGCTTGGGTCGGATGCCAGGGAGGAAAATCCGTTGTTTGTCGAATGGTCTGCGACGACGAGGACAAAAAATGTCCATAGCGACCGCGGAGTGTAAGTGCCCGAGCTGTAGTCGCAAGATAGGGGTTTTCGATCTGAAACCTCGATTTCGGTGCAGCACATGTGGGGCATCAATAAAGACCAACTTGCTCGTAATCACATTTCTCGGTCTTCTGGTCGGAAGCATCGTTGCCGCTGTCGTTTCTGCTATGGCCAAATCGGTCTTAATTGACATGTTCGCGGCCGTAATTATTCCCCTCTTGGCCGCCTATTGTTCTTCGTATGGATTTATTCGTCTGGAGAAGGATGACTAAAAGCGCGATGGTGGGGTGACAGGTCGTAATGGAGTAGTTAGCGCGGGCGGGGAGCGGGGCAAAGTCCAGGTTACTGGCTGACGCTGCCGGTGATGATCTCGACTGCCTCCCGGGCGGCGACGATGCGGATTCCGCGATAAGTACCGATGTCGTGCAGGTCGTCGTCCCCGGAGACGATGAGTTCAGCGTTGGCGGCGAGCGCGCAGGCGAGCACGGCATCATCGGCGGGGTCGCGCACGATGGTCGGTGCGATCACTGCCGGCGTCAAAACGGTGGCGATTGCCGCGTAACCATCGAACAGATCGCGCACGGCGATCTGGCGCTTGCTGAGTTGCTTGGTGAACTTCTCGCGCGCGATGACACGCTGCAACTCATTCAGCAGTGCCACGCTGGTGAATAGCTCGACCTGGCCTGCCTCGGCCGCATCGATGAGCTTGCTCGGGTTGCCGTCCGGCCACAGCAGGCCGGAGATCACCGTGTTGGTATCAAGCACCAGCCGCACGGCGGCTTTCGGCGCGGTAGGCGTCAATCTCGGCCTGGATCTCCTCGGCGGTCATCGGCGGGAGTGGATCGGCGGCGAGCTTCTTGCGGGCCTCGGCGAAGGCCTGCAGGCGCCGCGCACGTAGCGCATCGCGCACCAGGCGTTCGAGTTCTTCCGGCGTCAACAACCCGGCGGCTTGCGCCTCGCGCGCCAGTTGATCGGGCAGCGTGACTTGCACGGTGGTCATGATCGCGTCTCCTGTTGTTGGATGCGCTGCTTGAGCTTCTCGCGCTCGATGAAGGTGTCGAGCAGTTGCACCACTTGGCGCCTGGCCTTGGGATCGAGCTTCTCGATTTCCAGCAATCGCCGCTCCAGCCGATTGGAAGCGGCCTGCTTGGGCCGGCGCGGCTGGCGCTGACCCATCAATGCATCGACGCTCACCCCGAGCACCTGCGCCATGCGTGGCAGCAGATGCGCTGGGGGATAGGCATCGGGCGCTTCGTAGTAGGCGACCATGCGCTGGGTAATGCCCAGCTCGGCGGCGAACTCCACCTGGGTGTAGCCGGCGGCTTTGCGCTGTTGGGCGAGGTAGTTTCCGAACCCGTCGGTCACTTCGGTTTTCCGTTTTGGCATGGTCGCACTCGCTGTAGCGTGTGGCAATTCGAAGGGGGAGTTCTTTATCGGCTTGTCGCAATATACCAAAAGCGTATAGTTTCCTGTCAACGAATTTCCGCCCACGGTCTATTCACAGGAGTTTGGAGGGGTCGGAATAGCGCCCATCTTGGACACTGAGCTGGAACGGTTGAAATCCGACATCTCGCTGCAGCGGCTGGTCGAGGCCAAGGGTACGCACCCTCAAGCGCGACTACGCGCACCTGCTCCCACCCTGCCTGGGCCGGGGCACATGGCTGATGCGCTCGATTTGTTGATGCAGCTTCGGCGTGGCCCCGCGCCTGGCGGCGCCGTTGCCGATACCGAGCAGGGTGTCCACCGTCACGACCAGGGCGGTGGCCAGTGCGGGCAGCATCGAGATCGGCACCCGCCGGCGCCCGACCTCGTAGGAGGCGACCATCTGCTGCGACACGCCGAGTCGGTCGGCCAGTTGCTGCTGGGTAAGACCTTGTGCGTTGCGCAGCTCGGCGATGCGCGCGCCGAGTCCTTTGAAAAAGCGCTTGTCTTACTCGATCGTGCGTCCCTGCGCGATCAGGCCCGGTACGTCGTCCGAGGTGGCCGGATAAGCGCCCTCGGGCAACTTCTCGACGTGCAGGTTGACGATGCGTTCCATGGCGGTCATCGACTAGTCCGCCCCATGGCGCGCCCCTCAACCGTTCCCAAACACCCTGCGCAGCAGCGAGGTCGTCTGCTTGACGGGGTTCTGGCGGATCGCCGCCTCTTCCTGCCCGAGGTAGTGGAAGATGCCGTCCATGCCCTTGTTGACGACATGTTTGGTCAGGTTGGTCTTCACTGCCGGCGCCAGCGGGATGCTCTGGTACTTGCTCATCACGCCGTCGAATGCGCGGACGGCGCCCGTATCGGCCAGGCTGCGTTCGACCACCGGCGTCATGCGCTCGGCCAGCGGCGCGGACATCTTCGACTGGAAATAGCGAGTGGCCGAGTCCGGCGCGCCGTTGTAGATGGCCATGACGTCGTCGATCGTCATCTGGCTGATGGCGTCGACGAAAAGCTGCCGGGCCTGCGGCGCGGCGGCTTCGGCCGCGCGGTTCATCTTCAGTTCCAGGTCGTCGAGCATTGCGCCCTGGCCGATCCGGTCCAGCAGTGCCCGGGCGGTCTTCAGGCCCTTGGGCAGCGGGATGTGTACGGCCGGATCGTTCGTGAAGCCGCCGCTGCGGCCAAGCCGGCTGACGACGTTTCCGGTGCCCACGCGCAGCGCTTCGCGCAGTCCGTTGCCGATCTCTCCGCTGCTCAGGCCGCGCGCCGCCGGCGATGCGCTGCTCGCGGTTCCGGTGCCGCGCAGCAACTGCCTGCCCTGTTCCAGGAGGTCCACGCCCTGCGCCGTGGCGCCGGCCGCGATGGATGCCAATGCGATGGCGACTACCACTTTCCCGACATTTCCCACGATTGTTCTCCCTTGCTCTTTCGAATGTACCGTCCTGGCCTGGTTCGCGCTTCAGGCGATGACGCCCTGAGTCTTGAACTCGCCGATGTCCTCCCACGTGCAGCCTAGTTCCAGCAGCACTTCCTCGGTGTGCTGGCCGTGCTCGGGCGCGGGGCGCGCCGGGGTCGGTTGCCGGTCGATCTGCACCGGGCTGCCCACGAGCGTGATGTCCGGGCGGCCGGGGACCTGCACGTTCGGCAGCAGTCCGTTGGCGATGACCTGCGGATCCTCGTGGACGTCGCGCACGTTGCGGACCGGCGCCCAGGCGCCCTTCAACGTGGCCAGGCGCGCCAGCCACTCCTGCAGCGTGCGCGCCGCGAACGCCTCGTCCAGCGCCTGGACGCAGGCGGCTTTGTTTTCCGTGCGCAGCCGGGCGCTGCCGAAGCGCGGATCCTGCGCCAGCGCCGGCCGTTCCAGGTGCGCGCAGAGATCGACCCAGTGCCCCTCGTCTTCGAGCACGTTCAGGAACACGAACCGGTCGTCGCGGGTGCGATAGCAATGCACCAGGGGGTTGGGCGAATCGAGGCGATCGAAACGCACCGAGCCGGTTTCGCCGTAAAGTTTCGACGCGACCACGCCGGGACTCATCGCCCACAGTGCCTGGCCGAGCAGCGACACGTCCACGACGGACGCCTCCCCGGTGCGTTCGCGCCGCAGCAGCGCCGCCGCGATCCCGCCGGCCAGCGACATGCCGCTGGTGAAATCGCCGAACGCCGGGGGCTGCCCGACCGGATACGCGCTCTCCGGCGGCGTGACTGCCTCGGCCACCGCGCCGCGCGCCCAGAACGAGGTGAAATCGTAGCCGGGACGATCGGCTTCGGCACCGGCCGCGCCCTGGCCGCTGCCGCGCGCGTAGATGATCCGCGGATTGACGCGGCGGATGTCCTCGGGCTCGATCCCCAGGCGCCTGCGCGCGCCGGGCAGGAAGTTCGTCAGGAACACGTCGGCGTTGCGCACCAGCGTGTAGAGCAACTCGCGGCCGCGTGGCGTGGCGATGTCGAGCGCGACGCTGCGCTTGCCGCGGTTCGCCTGCTCGAACATGTAGTTCAGGCCGCCAACGACGCCGGGCATGCGGCCGGAGGTGATGAGCCCGCGTACCGGGTCGCCGGTCTGCGGGTGTTCGACCTTGACGACGTCCGCGCCCCAGTCGGCCAGCACGGCGCCGGCGGCCGGCACGAAGACCCAGATCGCCACCTCGACGACGCGAATTCCCTGCAGGGTGCCCGTCGTCATGTCGTTCACGCTCCGTGCAGCACCAGGGCGCCGCACTGCGGCCCGAGTCCGGAGGTGACCACCCCGACGCGCGCGTCCGGTACCTGCCGCACGCCGCATTCTCCGCGCAGTTGCAGTACGACCTCGGCGAGCAGGTTCACCCCGTGCAGGCGCCCTTCGGCAAGGTGGCCGCCCGCCGTGTTGATCGGAAATGATCCGCCCGGGCCGATGCGCCGGCCGCCATCGACCCAATCGTGGAATTCACCGGGGGCGCAGATCCCGAGCGCCTCGATCCAGGCGACCAAGCTGTAGGTGAAGCCGTCGTAGATGCCGCCCACCTGCACGTCGGCAGGGCGAAACGAGGATCGGCCCCAGAGTCGATCGGCACAGGCCTGCATCCCGCCGGAGAGAAACCGATCCGCGAACAGCCAGTCGTCATCACCGCCCGTGCCATAGGCGATCGCATCGACGTGGATCGGTTGGCGGCGCAGCGAACGCGCCCGCTCCGTGGTCGTGACGATGACCGCGCAGGCGCCGTTGACCGGGTAGTCGCAATCGTAGATCCGCAGCGGATCGGCAATCACTTTGCCGGCGCGGTAGTCCGCCAGGGTCAGCGGCTGGCGCAGCGCGGCGCGCGGGTTGTCCTGCGACCAGCGCCGGGCGTTGACCGCAACTACGCCGAAGTCGTCCGGCGAGCCGCCAAGCTCGTGGATGCGCCGTCGCATCTTCATCGCGATGTTGTGGGCGACGAACGCGCGGCTGATCCCGTACGGCGCGAGGAACTGATCGCGCCCCCCGACCTGGCTCGCGGTTTCCTGCACGCGCCCCATGCGGCCAGCGAGTTCCGTGAAGCAGCGGAACACGAGCGCGCATTCGCAGGCGCCCGATGCGACCGCCGTGATCGCACTGAGCACGCTCGCCAGCCCGGACGGACCGCTGGCCATGACGTCCGCGTACGCGGCCAGATCCGGCACGCCCAGCGCGCGCTGCACGTAGTGGCAGTCCGGGGACTCCGCATCGATTCGATATTCGAAGATGGCATCGATATCGCGCGCGCCGGCGCCGGCATCGTCCAGCGCCGCGCGGCAGGCGGTCAGCGCGATCGCACGCGGATCGACGCCGCCGCCGCGGGTGATGGGGGAATAGCCCACCCCGCCGATCGCGACCGCGCGTGCCAGGTGCGTCATGCGGGCGGATCCTCGCCCGAAGCTGCGTCGACCGTGAACTGTGGAATGTACATGCCGCCGCGCTCCTCGAAGACGGCGTGCAGTGGCATGCCGATCCGAAGGGTGTCCGGATCCGTACCGACGATATTGGTCAGCAGGCGCAGCCCGGGCTGCTCGGCGAGTTCCACCAGGGCGACGACGAAGGGCACGCTCTCGTTGAACGACGGGTCCACGGAGCGGTACGAGATCGTGAAGGAGTAAAGCGCCCCCCGCCCGGACACCCTGGCCGCGCCGAGGCGGTCGCCGCCGCAGGCGCGGCAGCGGATGTCCGGCGGAAACTGGTGATGACCGCAGGCGGCGCAACGCTGCACCATCAGCTCGCCGCGCGCCGCCGCGTCCCAGTGGAACTGCGTGACCGGGTCGGGGGCGGGCAGCGGCTTCATGCTCAGTATTTTCCGCCGAGGCGCCCGTGATCCCAACTGATGGTGCGCCCGACCCGCAGCTTGACGGCCAGGCGCTTGGCGGCGATGTAATCCGGCGTTGCGCCGGTGTCCGGGCTGGCGCGCCCGGTGGATACCATCTGCGCGCGAACGCACTCGAGCACGGCGAGCACGCGCGCGGCATCGTCGATGACCTCGGCGTGCCCCGTGATCTGCACGCCGCGGATCTCGGCGTATGCGCTGCCGATGTCTTCCACCAGGCAGGTGATGCGCGGGTCGCGCCGTATGTTGACCATCTTCTGCGCCTTCGCGTAGCTGGTGAACGCGAGGCACCCCTCGAAAAAGCCGTACGCCATCGTGACCAGGTGCGGCTGGTGATCGCGGCCGATGGTGCCGAGCACCATGGTCCAGTGCGAGCGCAGGAAGGCGTCGACTTCCCCCGCGCTCATCCACAGTTGCTCGCGTTGCGTCGCCATGATCGCAGCTACGATGAAGGGCCGGTCGTACTCGACGTGACCATCGGCATTCTCCGCGCGCTCAGCCGTTGTCGACCCGCGCCTTCACTTCGGCAATCCGCCGATCCAGCCGCCCAAGGGCCTCGTCGATCTCGCCCGCGCTCAGTTCGTCGAGCGTGCCCTGGCGGTGGAACAGCCCGATCGAGAGATTGAACCGTGCCGGCCGGCCGGGCGGCTGGAACAGGATGAGGTCCGCGCCGCCGCGCGAAAAAATGAGCTGCTGGTCCACGCCGCCCTCGGGCAGGGCCTGCAGCAGCGCGGCCCGTGCCTTCAGGTGCTGCAGATTCTCGCTCAGGGCGGCCAGGTCATCGCGCCCGATCGTGAACGCCGGCCGGGCGCCGAACATCTGCCGCATGGCGAGCGTCGCTTTCGCCGCGCGCGTGTGCAGGTCCACGGTGACCTCGACGTCGCAATTGACGCCGAATAGCCGTTCCCGGAAGGCGACCGCGTAGCGTGCGCCGGATGCGTCGTCGTTCGCAGATTCACAACCCATGCAGGTCTGCCTCCGCGGCCATTGTCGCTGGCCGCGGAGGCTCGGTTCAACCCGGGGTGGCCGGCAGACGTACCTGCGCGCACAGGCCGCCGCCGGGTGCGTCCGCGAGCGTGAGCGAGGCGCCGTGCAGTTCGGCGATGCGGGCGACGATTGAAAGGCCCAGTCCGCTGCCCGGCGCGCGGTGGTCGTCCAGGCGCCGGAAGCGCTGCAGGGCCTCGGCGCGCAGGGGGGCGGCAATGCCCGGTCCCTGGTCGCAGACCGCGACATCGGCGCCTTGGCCGGTGCGCGCCACGGTCACCGTCACGGTGGTGCCGGAGGGCGAGTAGGCAATCGCATTGTCGAGCAGATTGCGCAGCAGGACCGCCCACAGGGCCGCGTGCACCGGGGCCCGGGCCGTGGTGCCCTCCAGCGCAAGCGCGATGCCCTTGGTTTCGGCCGCGGAAGCGGCGTCGATCAACGCAGCGGCCGCGAGCGCGTGCAGGTCCTCGTTTGCCGCGGGTGCCTGCCACGCGTCGTGTTCCAGGCGTGCCAGCGTGAGCATCTGTTGCACCAGGTGTGCGAGGCGATCGCAGGCGGCGAGCGCCTGCGCGATCGCGCGTGCACGCTCGGCGTCCGCCGCGGCGCCTTGCGCAACCTGGAGCTGGGCGCGGATTCCGGCCAGCGGCGTGCGCAGTTCGTGCGCGGCGTCGCTGGTGAAACGCCGCTCGCCCTCCAACGAGGCAGACACCCTTGCCAGCAACGCATTCAACTGCGCGACGACGGGTGCAATCTCCTCGGGCACGGCGACCCGGATCGGCTCCAGGTACTTCGGGTCGCGCCTGGCGATCTCGCCGCTGACGCGCCGCAGCGGCCGGAGCGATACGCCGACGGCCAGCGAAATCGCCAGCCCGAGCAGCGGCAGCGCCGCGGCCAGCGGCAGCAGCAGATGGCCGAGCACGGTCCGCGCCAGACCCGCGCGTGCCTCGCGCAGTTCGGCGACCTGGACGACATAGTCGCTGTCCGGCACGCGCCGGCTGTAAACGCGCCAGCGGCGCCCACCCGCGGCGGTATCGGAATACCCCTCGTCGACCGCGGACAGTCGCACGTCCGGCGCATCCGCCGAATGCAGCATCAGCCGTCCCTCGCCGCTCCAGACCTGGAAGGCGACGTTGCGGGCATACTTGTGCAGATCCGGCGCGTGGACCTCCTCCATCTCCTCGACCTCGTGGCCGACCTGCGCGATCAGCATCGCCGTGCTCTGCGCCAGGTGTGCATCGAGCAGTTCGCCGAGTTCCGCGCGTGTCCTGGCCACGGTGAAGCCGGCGGCGACGATCCACGCCAGCGCCATGCCGCCGAGCAGCGTGGCCGCCAGGCGCCGCCGCAGGCTGGGACCCGGGGCCGGTGTCACTGCAGGTCCTTCGGCATCACGTAGCCGACGCCACGGATCGTGCGCACGATCCCCGGGGCAATCTTGCGGCGCAGGTGGTGCAGGTGCACGTCGACGGCGTTGGAGCCGACTTCCTCGCCCCAGGCATAGAGCTTCTCCTCGAGCTGAGCGCGGCTGAGCACCTGGCCGGCATGCAGCATGAATGCGTGCAGCAGGTCGAACTCGCGTGCCGACAAGGTGCGCGGTTCGCCGTGCCATGCGACCTCGCGGGTGGCGGGATTCAGGGCGAGCGCGCCGACGGTCAGTACGCCGGCCGGCTGGCCGGCCGCCCGGCGCACCAGTGCACGCAGGCGGGCGGCGAGCTCGCCGATGTCCACCGGCTTGACCAGGTAGTCGTCAGCGCCGGCATCGAGGCCACCGATCCGATCGGCGACGGTGTCGCGCGCGGTGAGGATCAGCACGGGCACCGGATCCCTGCGTGCGCGCAGCGTGGCGAGTATCTCCAAGCCCGATCGCCGGGGCAGCCCGAGATCCAGGATCACCGCGGCGTAGGTCTCGGCCGCGAGCGCGTGCGTCGCGGCCTGGCCGTCACGCACCCAGTCGACGCTGCAGTCGCGCTGGCGCAGCCCCGCCTGGATGGCATCGCCGAATATCGCATCGTCCTCCACCAGCAGTATGCGCATCGTTTCAGTTCCGCCGCGCGCCGCCCGCCGCGCGCACTTCAATCGTCATCCTCGCGGTGCGGGCGGCCGTGCGGCGTGGGATGCGGGAGCGATTCTATCGCTGCGGCCGCCGGCCCGGTGCCGCCGCCGCTCCAGTCGGCGCCGGTCCAGAACGCGACCACTGCCGCGACCATCGCTGCGGCGATCAGCGGTCGCGCACCGCGGATGCCCTCCGCAGCCTCGCCCTGCTTGTGTCCATCGACCATGGCGCGCACCAGGTTTTCCCGGTGCAAAAGGCTGCTGGCCGCGACGCCGGCCACGTGCACCACGACCACCGCGAGCATGCCCGAGGCCAGCACTTCGTGCACCTCCTCGACGAAGTCCCCACCCAGGTCGTTGAACGTGGCCCAGCCGCTCAGGCCCACCAGGACGCCGAGGCCGAGCAACAGCACGATGGCGACCGCACCTGCCGGGTTGTGGCCGATGTGGTGCGCACCGCTGCCGCGCACCAGCCCGAACAGGTAGTCGCGCACGGCCGCGGGGCCGGCCAGGAACTGCGAGAAGCGCGCGTAGCGGGTACCGGCGAAGCCCCAGGCGACCCGGAACGCAATGAGTCCGAGCAGGGTGTAGCCGAGCATGGCGTGCACGTCGCGCCAGCGCTCGCTCTCGGATGTGAGCCAGGCGCCCGCGAAACAGGCGACCAGCAGCCAGTGGAACAGGCGAACCGGCAGGTCCCAGACCAGGATGCGCGTCTTCATTTTGCGTTCTCCGCAGGTACGTGGATGTCGTGCTCGCCGAAGCGGCCGGCGGCGGCATGGGCGTGGCAGGCTTCGCAGGCGGACAGCGATTTCACCCGCCCGGAGGCGCGTGCCGCCTCGATGCCGTGGCCGCGGTGCTCGCGCCGGAACCAGCCGCTGTCGGTGATCCGCCGCAGCGGCCGGCCGTCGCCGCCGACGGTCGGGCGCTTGCGCGCGTGGGCTTGCAGGTAGGCGCCGATTGCCGCTGCCGTTTCGGCCTCGAGGCTGGCATCGGTGCCGAAGTGCTTGCGCAGGCCGCTCATCACCGCGGACCACGACGGTGCGTCGAGCATCCGGGCCGGGTAGGCGATGTGGCAGGCGCCACATTCCTCGCGCCAGCGCGCTTCGTCCGGACCGGGTGGAGTCGTCTTCGCCGGCGCGGCCCATGCGGACCACGCGGCGACGAGTGCGCCGGCGGCGAGGCCGGCCAGTGCGGTCGCCTTGATGGTGCGCTTATTCGAAGTTCGAGGCTCGGGCTTCATGTGCATCTCCTGATTTTTCGGGTCGCATGCCCGGCCGATGGCCGCCACGACCCATCGTCGTAGCGAGCGCAGCGAAGCGGCCCACACGGCGTCGAATTCGTCCAGGTTGCATGGATTGCCGCGGCCGCCGCGCGGCCTCGCAATGACGGGGCGCGGTCCACGCGGCTCGCAATGACGGCGTGGTCATCGCAGCGTCATCAGCCAGGCGAGCACGTCCGCTTTCTCGGCGGCCGTGCATTCGCGCCCGATGACGTCGTTGCAGTTGCGGCGAAACCATTTCTCGACCTTGGCCGGCCTGGTGAAGCGCGAGGAATTCACGGCCGGCGCGAGCGGTTCGATCGCCCTGCCGGTGACGGCATGGCGGCCGGCGCCCGCCGGGTGGTCGGTATGGCAGGAACTGCAACTCCAGTCGTGGCCGTGGCGGACGCGGAAGAACCGTTCGCCGCGGCTCGGTGCAGCCACGAACGCTGGCGTTCGGGCGCGGGCCTGGCCGGTATATCCGGCGGCGAGATCGGCGGGACTGTCGGCGCGCGCGGCGCCGGCGGCGAGCAGCGCCGCGATCAGGATCGTATTGCGCATCGTGATACCGCAGGTGGTTGCCATGCGGACACGATCAGGCGCCAGGATTAAGGCACGATTAACTTCCCGGACCGCGGGTGCTGGAAATCTGAGGACGTGCCCCTGACGAGGATGCGGCTCTCCGCCGGCGACCCGACTCCCGGGTCGCCGGTAGAGCAAGCGAGGGATGGACTACACGCGCCGGGCGCCGGCGCTCGTGGAAATCACAGTCCGATGGCGCGCAGATCCAGCTTCGTCCCGCGCATCGGCGGGCACCAGAAGTAGCTGCCCGAGATTGGGCGGGTGAACTTGAACAGGGCATCGGTGATGCCGTCCTCGGCGCCGACCATGCGCCGCAGCAGCGCCTCGTAGGCATCCAGCGTGCGGCCGAAGGCGATGAAGTTCAGCCCGGCGCGGTTGCCATCCGACCAGGGCATCGAGCGCCGCAGCACGAACGCTTCCGGATCGAAGCTCTCCTGGGCGGTGCGCTTGACGTGCGCGGACCTGGGCGCCTTCTCCAGTTCGACATCGTCGACCTTGCGCCGGCCGATGGCGTTGTCCTGCGCCTTGGGGGACATGGCTTCCAGGCGCGCGAAGTCGTGCACCCAGAGCTGGACGGCGACGTAGCTGGAGCCGTCCAGCCCCGTGCCCGCGTCGCGCGCAATCGCGGCGGCGGCGGCCTTCGCGCCCTTGGGGTTCTCGGTGCCGTCGACATAGCCGGAGAGATCGCGCCCGCCGTCGTGCTGGAAGCCGTCCACGACCGAGTCGATCTCGAATGCGCCCGCGAGCGCTTCGCGCAGGTGCCGGCCCTGGTGCAGGAGCGTGCCGCGATCGGTTCCGCGCAGCCAGCACCACAGCGCCGCCTGGGTCGACGGCAGCGCCAGCCCGGTGCCGAAGCCGCTCGGGAAGCTGCGCAGCCCGGGGATCTCGGCACCGAGCGCATGCACCAGCGGCACGCCCACGCCGAGGACGCATTGGTCCCCATCGGCGCGGGCCACGAGCTCGGCGAGCGCGCGGCGCGGCCGTGCCCCGGACTTGAGCGTGAAGGTCAGGAACTGCGCGGCCTTGGGCAGCGCGGCCAGAATGCCTTTCTGGTGCCTTTGCATCGGATCGTCGAACTCCTTGATTGACTATCCGGCAAGAATAGCACGCGGCGTGTGGGCCTCAGCGCGGCGAGACCAGCGGCGAGGTGACCTTGAGGAAGGTCTCCTGCAGCGAGCTGCGCACGTCGACCACGGTCGGGCGCGGGTCCGCGAGCGCGGCGCGGAAAGCCGGGCCGAGGTCGGCGGCGCGATCGACGCGGATGCCATTGCAGCCCATGGCGCGTGCGATGGCGGCGTGATCGAAGGCGCCGAAGTCGCAGGCGATGTTGCGCTCGCCCTGGCCGTGCTTGACCCAGCCGAGCGCGCCGTTGTTGAACACCACGGCGACGATCGGCAGCCGTTCCTCCAGTGCGGTCATCAGGCTGTTCATCGCGATCGCGAAGCCGCCGTCGCCGCACACCGCCACCGCGGGCCGCGCCGGGTCGAGGTGCTTGGCGGCGAGCGCCGCGGGCAGCGCATAGCCCATGCCGCCCACGCCCGCGGGCTGGACGTAGTTGCCGGCGGTGGTCTGGAACCAGTGCATCATGAACAGGCGGTTCTCGCCGGCATCGCAGGTGACGATGGCGTTGCCCGGCAGCGCGGCCTGCAGCTCGCGGATGATCCGCTGCGGCAGGATCGGCTCGGCATCCGAAGTGAATTCCTGCGCGTCGAAGAACCCGTGTGCGTCGCGTGCCGCCGCCAGCGCCGCGCGCCGCGCCCGGCGCGTGGCCTCGTTCGGTATGCCGGATGCCGCCAGGCGTTGCGCCATGGCGGTCATGATTGCGCCTGCCTGGCCGGTCAGTGTCAGTTCCACCGGGAAGGTCCAGCTGCTGTTGCGCGGCTCGACGTCGATCTGCACCAGCACCTGCCGGCGCGGATCGAGCAGTTCCGGGTTCTCGAACGCGGTGTCGCCGGGGGCGAGCTTGGAGCCGGCGATCAGCACCGCGTCGGCACCGGCGACGACGGCGTTCGCCACCGGCGTGCCGAAGTTGCCGTATACGCCGAGCGCGAGATCGGAGGTCTCGTCGAACACGCCCTTGCCGGCCGCGCTGGTGGCGACCGGAGCGCCCAGGGTGTCGGCGAGCGTGGCGAGTGCTTCGATCGCGCGGCCCACGCGCACGCCGTTGCCGGCGATGATGACCGGGCGTGCGGCCTGCGCAAGCACGGACACCGCCGCATCCAGGCGCGCGGGCGCGACTTCCACGGCGGGCGGGGCGTAGTAGGCGGGGCCCGCATACAGCAGCGGCCGGCTGTCCGGGCCGACCCGGCCGCGCAGCGCACTGCTGTGGTAGAGCACTGCGACCGGGCCGGGCGCGCCGTCGAGCGCATGCTTGATCGCGATCTGCGTGAATTGCACCGCCTGCACCGGATCGCGCGCCACGAACACCGCCTTGCAGAACGCGCCGAAGGCCTGCTGCGCGTTCCACGCGCCGTAGTCGCCGGTGCCGGACTGGTACGGCCCGTGTTGCGAGTACGGGGCGCCGTCGCTGAGATCGGTGAGCAGCAGCATGGGGCTGCTCGACAGCAGGGCTTCGATCGCGCCCATGCTCGCGTGCACCAGGAACGCGGCCTGGCCGATGGCGACCGCGGGCCGCCCGGCCAGCCGGCCAAAGGTCTCGGCCATCACCCCGGCGCGCGCCTCCTCGCGCACGAGCACCGTGCGGATCCGCTCCGCGTGCTCGCGCAGGGCGCTGAAGATCGGGCCGGTGTTGCCGCCGGGCATGCCGAACGCGGTGTCGATGCCGGCATCCACGAGCGCGCGGACGATGGCGTCGCCGACGCGGGTTTCGGCGTCGAGCAGGGGGCGGGCGAGGCGGCGATCGTTGTGCATGCGGGGCTCCGTGGGGGCGGCGATGGCGAAGGTGCCCTGGCATGACCGGGGCACGCCGCAGGATGCCACCAATGGTGGGGACGCTCAAACGTGTGCCGTCGGTGCGGGCTGGCGCTCCAATCCGGCGCGCAATGCGGGTGCCCCGAATGCAGCGCCTGCGGGGACGCCGCGGCCTGCGGCGCCACGCGCGCCATGGCAGGAATTTTTTTCGCCGCCGCGTGAACCCCGCAGCCGGGCACGCGGATTCATGCGTGTACCGTCGGGCCGGATCGCCCGATTGCGTCCGCTGCCCTGGAAGTCATCGAACGGAGGCAACATCGCCATGAACCTGAACAACTATCCGGTCGCGTCTGCCGTTTCCCTCCTGCTTGCGCTGGGTTCGCCGCTGCCGGCGCGGGCGGCCACCGAACTGCTGCCTGCGATCGAGCGCGGCTCGATTGCCATCCACCTGCAGACGGTGGCCTCCGGGCTCGGGGCCCCGGCCTACGCCATCAACGCGCCCGGGGATACCGACCGGCTCTTCGTCGTCGAGCAGGGCGGGCAGCTTCGCGTGGTACGCAACGGTGCGCTGCTGCCGGCGCCGGCGCTCGATGTCAGCGCGCGCGTGTCGCCGCCGTTCAACCCCGCGAGTGCGAACGACGAGCGCGGCCTGCTCGGCCTGGCCTTCCATCCCGACTTCGACAAGCCGGGCAGCGCCGGCTATCGCACCCTGTACACCTATAACAGCGAGCCGATCCCGGCCGGGACCTCGCCCACCTACGTCGCTCCCAACGGCGCGGTGCAGAACTACAAGAACGTCATCAACGAATGGAAGATGAGCGCGACGGATCCGGACCTCGTCGATCCGGGCTCGCGCCGCGAGGTCATCTCCTTCGGCAAGAACGCCGGCAACCACAACGGCGGCACGATCACCTTCGGGCACGACGGCTACCTGTACCTCGGCCTGGGCGATGGCGGCAACGCCAACGACGTCGGCGCGAGCCACATCGAGCCGGGTGGCAACGCGCAGAACCTCGCCACGCCGCTGGGCAAGATGCTGCGCATCGATCCGCTGGCGCCGGCACTCACCCCGGGCAGCGCGGATGCGGTCAGCGGCAACGGCCAGTACCGCATCCCGGCGGACAATCCCTTCCAAGAGGCAGGGCAGGTGCCCGAGACCTACGCGCTGGGCTTTCGCAACCCGTACCGCTTCAGCGTCGATACCGCCACCGGCGAAATCATCGTCGCCGACGTCGGCCAGAACAACGTCGAGGAGATCGACAGGCTGGAGATCGGCGGCAACTACGGCTGGGCCATCAAGGAAGGCGACTTCCTGTTCATCCGCGAAGGCGATGGCGCGGGGACCAACGGCCCGCGCAGCCCCGGCGATCCGGCCGGGCTCATCGATCCGATCAGCGGACCGCTGGGCACCCTGGAGTACGACCACAACGACGGCATCTCGATCACCGGCGGCTTCGTCTACCGGGGCTCGGCGATACCGGAACTGGCCGGCAAGTTCGTGTTCGGCGACCTGGCGTTGCAGAACCTGCCGCCGCGCGTCGACGGGCGGCTGTTCTATGCCGATCTGCAGACCGGCCTCATCCTGGAGTTCCTGCTGCCGCAGTTCGCCGACGGCCGCCTGCCCGACGGACTGACGGTGCACGGCTTCGGCCAGGATGCCGCGGGTGAACTCTACATCCTGGCCACGAACACACCGGCCAACGGCACCGGCGGGGTCATGTTCCGGATCGCGGCAGTGCCGCTGCCGGCAGCCTGGGGCGGGTTCGCGCTCGGCAGCCTGCTGTTGGGCGTCATCGCGCGTCGTCGGGGCGGCGCGCCGGCACACGCCGGCCGTGGGATGGCGAGGTGAGGGCCAAGCCGGCGGCGCGCCACACCGTCGGCGATCACGCTTTGTTCAATCGAGGAGGACACATGCGCATTGGAACCGTGCTCCGCACGCTTTCGCTGCTGGCGGCCGGCCTGGGGGCCGCGCCGGCCATGGCGGCGGTCGTCTACGATGAAGCCGCCGCCGGGGACCTTTCCGGCGATCGCGGGGCGCCGACCCGCGTGGCGCTTGCCCCCGGATCCAACGAGGTCCGCGGGACCATGGGGTTCCTGGGCAGTGCGAGCGACCTGGATTACTTCACGGTCACGGTACCGGCAGGCACGGTGCTGACCAATCTCATGCTCCTGCCCGGTTCGGAAGTCTCGGTCGCGGTGTCCTTCATCGCCGTGCAGGCGGGCTCTACGTTCACGGTCGCGCCCAGCGCGCCGACGGCAGCCGGCCTGCTGGGCTGGACCCACTACACCGACCCGCCGGCGGCCGGCACCGATCTGCTGCCGGCGATGAGCGCGCCGGTGTTCGGATCGACCGGGTTCGCCATTCCGCTGGCCGCGGGCGACTACACCTTCTGGGTCCAGGACATCGACGGCCCGGCGGCCTTCCGCTATGACTTCATCGTCGAATCCCTGCCCGCGCCGGTGCCGCTGCCGGCCGCCATACCATTGATGGTGTCCAGCCTGGCCCTGCTGGGGATGCTGCCGCGCCGCCAGGGTAGCGGCGCCGCTCGACGCCCAGCCCGCTGATTCGTCGCGCGCCCCGGCTCGCCATGGACGGCGGCCGGCAGCGCTCCCGGCTGCCTCGCCGATCCATCCCGGTGCCAGGCACGTGGATAAGTTATCCACGTGCCTGGCACCGGGAGGCACCGGGATAGGGGGTGTCGGGGAAGGGGCGGGGCTATACTCTGGGGGCGGAGTCGCCCATGACCAGAGCCTCGTTCGACGCGCTCGTGCAGCGCCTGGAATGCCGGGCGCGCCGCCATCCCGCAGCCTACCGGCTGCAGGTGCTGCTGCTGGCGTTGCTGGGCAATGCCTACCTGTGGGGCGTGCTGATGCTGTTGGCCGCGGCGGTGCTGTTCGTGCCGCTGCCGGTGGACGGCCCCATCGTTTTCCTCGTGCGATGCCTCGCGGCGACGGCACTGGTCGCGTGGCTGGCGGGCCGCGTGCTGCACGTGCAGATGCCGGTGGCGCAGGGCATCGAACTGCGTCCCGGCGAGGCACCGGCGCTGGCCGCGTTAATCGAAGCGCTGCGGGTGCGGATGGGCGCGCCACGCATCGATCGCGTGCTCATCGGCGAGGGCTTCAACGCCTCGCTGGTGCAGCACAGGCAGCGCGGGCCGCTCGCGCCTGCCACCAACGAACTGCTGCTCGGCCTGCCGTTGCTGACGGGATTGTCGGTTCCCCAGCTTGAGGCGGTGCTCGCGCACGAGCTTGCGCACCTGGCGCGCGGGCACGGGCGGCTGTCGGGCTGGGTCCATCGCCTGCGTGCACGCTGGCTGCGGCTCGCGGACGCGCTGGATTCCGTCGACCGCGCCGGCGCCTTCCTGTTCGCGCCGTTCCTGCACTGGTACGGGCCGTATTTCAACGCCTGCGCGTTCCCGCTCGCACGCGCGATCGAGTACGAGGCCGATGCTGCCAGCGCACGCTCGACCTCGCCGGAGATCGTGGCCGAGGCGCTCACGGGGGTCAGCGTCCTGGAGCTGTTCCTCAATGAACGGTACTGGGCGGACCTGTTCCGGCGCGCCGACGACTGCGAGCATCCGGGCTTCACGCCCTACGCCGCGCTGGCGGCCGGCATTGCCGCGGGGCTCGAAGGCGGCGCGGCGCCGGCACTGCTCGCCCGGGCGATGGCGCAGGCGACTGCAACCGACGAGACCCATCCCGCCCTGGCCGATCGCCTCGCCGCGCTCGGCCAGCCGCCGCGGCTCGCGCTGCCGGCGCGGGGCATGGCTGCCGACGGGTTGCTCGGTGCGGCGCGGGAGCCGATCACGCGCCGGTTCGACGATCGTTGGCAGGAACGCGCCGCGCCGCATTGGGAACGCCGCCACCGCGAGGTCAGGGCCGGGCGCCGCCGCCTGGCCGCATTGGATGCCGCGGCCGAGCGCGGGCCGCTCGCCGCCCGGCACGCGATCGAGCGAGCCGGCCTGACGGAGACGTTCGGCGCCGGTGCGGAAGCCGCGCTCGATCAGTTCCGCGCCGCGCACGCGCGCGAGCCGGCGCTGGCCATCACCTGTTTCGCGCTCGGTGCGCGGCTGCTCGCGCGCGACGATCCGTCCGGCGAGCCGCTGCTGGAAGCGGCAATCGCACTCGACGACGAAGCCTTGCTGCCGGGCGCGCAGATGCTGCGCGACTTCTGCCTGCGCAACGGCGCCCAAGCGCGCGCCGGGCAATGGGATACGCGCTATCGCGAGCGCCGGCTGTTCCTGCAGCAGGCCCAGGACGAGCGATCCGCCATGGGTCCGCGCGACGCCTTCGCGGCGCACGGCCTGGATGGCGCCACGGTGCAGGCGCTGTGCAACCGGCTGCGGCGCGTCGACGGGCTGCGCCACGCGTGGCTCGCGCGCAAGCAGATGCGCGACCCGTCGCATGGATCGTGCTTCGTGCTCGGATTTTCGGTCACCGCGCCGTGGCGCCTGCACGATCCCCGGCGCGCGGCGCGCGCCCAGCGCGAGATCGTCGGCCACGTCGCGCTGCCGCCGCAGACCTTCGTGATCAATCTCGATGCCGGTCACCGCCGCTACGCGCGGCGCCTGCAACGGCAGGCGGGTGCACGCCTGATCTGAGCCCGGACGCGGGCGCCTTCATCTTCCCGGCGGCGCAGGCGCGGCGCTCAGGGGCGGGGCCAGGCGAGCTGCAGGCGGTCCACGCTGAAGGGGTGCAGCACCGGCGCCGTGCCCGGGGCGATGGCGAATGGCGGCATCTCGCGCAGCCAGATCTCCAGTGCCAGTTGCAGCTCGCGGCGCGCCAGGTGCGAGCCCATGCAACGGTGCGGGCCGTAGGCGAAGGTGATGTGCCGCACCGTGTCGCGATCGAAACGGATAGCGTCGGCCTCGGGGTAGGCGGTGATGTCCCTGCCTGCGAACGGCGTCGGCAGGCAGATCACGTCGCCGGCCTTCATGTCCACGCCGCAGCAGTGCGTGTCGCGCGTCACGCGCCGGTAGGTGGTGACGATCGGAAACGCGCGCAGCATCTCCTCCACCGCGTCGTTGATTGCCTGGGGATTGGCCCGCAGCCAGCGCTGCGCGCCGGCATCGCGCGCCAGGTGCAGGAACTGCAGCCCGAGCGCCGAGGTCACGGTGTCGAGCCCGGCCGCGAACATCAGGAACGCCATGCCGAGCAGTTCCTGGTCGTCCAGGCGGCGGCCGTCGAGTTCGGCCGCCATCAGCCGGCTGATGAAATCCGTGCCGGGCCGCGCGCGCCGCTCGCGGATGACGCCCTTGAGATAGGACGCGATTGCGGTCGCGCCCTCGGCCTTCAGCTTCAGGTCCGGCGCGTGGAAGATCTTGTACTCCCAATCCAGGAACGTGCCGAGCATGTCGGCCGGCAGCCCGAGCAGGCCGAGGATGGTCAGGATTGGGAATGGCCGCGCGAAGTCGTCGACGAACTCGCAGCCGCCCGCGGAGCGCAGCGCGGCGACCCGGCGCCCGGCATCGGCGCGCAGGCCGTCCTCCAGGCGCGCGACTTCCTGCGGGCTGAACAGGGGGTTGAGCAGCGACCGGTAGCGCGTGTGCGCCGGCGGGTCGACCTCCAGCGGGATGAGCGGCCAGGATTCGCCGGCCAGCTCCGAGAAATGTGTCTGGTCGCGGTTGGAGAACCGCTGCGTGTCGAGCATGACCTCGCGCATGTCCTCCACGCGCGTCAGGTACCACGCGCCCGGGTGCACGAAGTTCAGGTGCGTGGACCAGAACACCCGTGGCAGCACGGTGCGCATGTCGGCGATGCTCTGGAACGGATCGGCAGCCGTGGATACGCTCTGCGCCGCCGCGGAGTAGATGTCCCAGCTCCGCACCAGTTCAGGCGGTACGTGGTCCGGGACCGGGAATTCCTGCTGTGCGACTGCGTTCATGCGAAAGCGCTCCTCGGTTTGGTTCAGCGATGCAGGACGGCGGCGCCGAGCGAGGGCGCGCCGCCGGCGGTCACGAGGCCCGCGGCGGCGCGCGCGAGCTGGCGCGGCCCGGCCTGGCCGCGGATCTGCAGCACCGCCTCGATCACGTGCCCGCCACCCTGGAAGCGGCCTTCGCTCAGGTTGCCGCCGTGGGTGTTGGTCGGCAGCCGGCCGCCGTCGCGCGCCAGGCCGCCGCCGCCGATGAAATCGCCCATGTCGCGCCAGTCCACGAATCCCATGGCTTCCAGCCAGTACGGCACGTAGACCGAAAAGCCGTCGTGGAGCTGCGCGAAGTCCATGTCGCCCGGGCCGAAGCCGGCGGCGCTCCAGAACTCCTGCGCCCGCCGTGCCGGAAACATCTGCGTGTAGTCGTGGTGGAAGACGAAATCCCCGCGCGGCCCGAGCCAGGACGCGGCGTGCGCGACGTACACCGGCGGCTGGCGCAGATCGCGCGCGCGCTGCGCCGAGGTCACCAGGTACGCGACCGCGCCGGCGACCGGCATGTCGGCATCGAGCAGGCACAGCGGCTCGGCCAGCCAGCGCGCGGCCAGGTAGTCGTCGAGCGTGATCGGTGCGCGCATCACCGCGCGCGGGTTGAGACTCGCGCTTACGCGCTGGTCGACCACCATGCGCCCGATCTGTTCGCGGCGGATGCCGTACACGCTGCGCAGGCGCTGGTACCAGGCCGCGATGTACTGGATGAACACGCCGAAGCCGTAGGGGGCGAGGAACGCCTGCAGCCCGGCGGCCACATCCGCGCCGAGATAATTGTGCGGGATGCCCTGCGATCGTACCGGCCGGGACATGGTGTGGATCGCCAGTACGTGCCGGCACTGGCCGGTGGCGATCGCGGTCGCCGCGGCGCCGAGCGCACCGACCGCGAAGCCGCCGCCGAGCGGCCCGCCGTGCCAGCGCACGTCCGGCAGGCCCAGCGCCTCGACGAAGAAGTAGGGCGTTGGCTTCACCGCATCGGCGACCGGGTCGGTGTTCACGCAGGCGATGCCGTCGACGTCGGCCAGGCGCAGGCCGGCGTCCGCAACGGCTTCGCGGCAGGCACGCAGCCACAGCACTGGACCGGCGACGTCTGCCTGCTTGAAGCAGCCGGTGTGGCCGATGCCGGCGATGGCGGCGCGATCGCGCAGTCCGGCCGGACTCATGGTGTCGCCCGTCGCCACTGCGGCAGCACCACGCCGTCGCCGAGGTCCTCGAAATCCACCTCCAACCGCATGCCGATCCGCAACTCGCCGGGCGCGCAGTCGAGCACGTGGCCGACGGTGATGAGGCCCGGCTGCTCGTCGAGTTCGACGATCGCCACCGCGTAGGGCAGGGTGTCGAACCCCGGGCTGCCGGTCATGTGCATGACCGAGAACGAGTACAGCGTGCCGTGCCCGCGCGCGCGTTCGCCGCGCACGGCCTCGCTGCCGCAGTCCGGGCACGCGAACTGCGGCGGATGGATCCAGCGCCGGCAGTCACCGCAGCGCTGCAGGACAAGCTCGCGACGGCCGGCACCCTCCCAGTACTCCCGCGTGTGCGGCTCGACCGCCGGGCGTGGCCGCGGCGGGCGCGTGCCTGGTCCGTCCGCGTTCATTTGCCGGCGCCGGCCCAGGTCCGCTTCAGCCCGGCGAGAAGATCCAGGCATTCGCACAGGAAGTCGTACGCGTGCACGGGCACGCCGAGGATGATCTGCGTGACGCCCAGCGCCGCCCATCCCTCGATGAGCCGCGGCGCCGGCAGGCGCGCCCGGAACTCGTCCAGGGTGTCGCGCCGGAAGCCGTTCACGTTCGTGAGCACGATGGGCATGCCGGCCGGATCGCGCCCCGCCGCCTTCATGGCGGCGCGCAGCGCCGCGACGTGCTCGCCGAGCCGGTCGCCGGCCCAGCCGAGGTCGGGGATCCAGCCGTCGGCGATCGCGGCGATGTCGTCGAACGTGTGCCGCAGCGGCGCGGCGCCGACGAGCAGCGGCGGATGCGGCCGCTGTACCGGCTTGGGCCAGGACCAGGATTCTCCGAAGCGCACGAATTCGCCCGCGAAGGACGCCGTCTCCTTCGTCCACAGGCGCTGCATCGCCTGCACGTGCTCGCGGAACACCTCGCGCCTGCGGCGCGGATCGACGCCGTTGTTGCGCATCTCCGGCGCGTTCCAGCCGTAGCCCATGCCGACGTCGACCCGGCCCTCGGACAGCCCGTCCACCGTGGCGATGGTCTTGGCCAGCGCGAGCGGCGGATGCTCGGCAACCAGGCAGATGCAGGTGCCCAGCCGGATCCGCCGCGTGCACGCGGCGGCCGCGGCCAGTGTGGTCCACGGATCCGGAAAGCGCTTGTAGATGTCCGGCAGCTCGGGGCTGCGCGCGTAGCGGTGGCGCGTTTCGACCGGCATGTGGGTGTGTTCGCCGACCCAGAGCGCATCCATGCCGCGCGCATCGGCCTGCGGTGCGACCGACAGGATCGACAGGGTGCGATCGTTGACGATGGCGGCGATGCCGAATTGCAAACGCACGATCCTCCGCAGCGGCCCGGCGCGTTGACAGCGCGGCGGGCGGGGCCGAGACTGGAAAAAAGATCTAGCGCAATCCACGTGCGTTGTCCATGGCGGGTGCCCGCGCGGCGACGGCGCGGCGGGCGGGACATCGTCGTGACCGGGCGTTTCGGACCGCGGCATCGTGCCGCGCAAGACGGGGGGCAGGCAGGCATGGAACTCGGACTGCAAGGCAGGGTGGCGATGATCGTCGGCGCGACGCGCGGCTTCGGCCGCGCCTGCGCCTCGGTGTTCGCGCAGGAGGGGGCGAGGCTGGCGCTGGTGGCGCGCGGCCGGTCCGAACTGGAGAAGGTCGCGGCCGAGGCCCGCGCGATCCGCGACGTCCCGGTGGAGATTTTCCCGGCGGATTTCACCATCGCGTCGGAGCCGGCGCGCATCGCCGCGTCGATCGCGGCGCACTACGGCCGGATCGACGCCTTGGTCAATACCGTCGGCGTCACCACGGTCAGCCCGGCCGGCGCGCTCGGCGAGGATGCGCTGTGGGAGGAGGCGTTCCAGTCCGTGCTCATGGTGGCGGTGCGCACCTGCCGCGCGGTGGTGCCGATCATGCAGATGAACGGCGGCGGGGCGATCGTCAACACCTCCGCCCTGTCCACGCGCCATTACCTGCCGACCATCGCGCACTACTCGGCGCAGAAGGCGGCGGTGGCGCACTTCACCAAGAACCTGGCGATCCAGTTCGGCAAGGACCGCATCCGCGCCAACATCGTCCTGCCCGGGGCGATCGCCTCCGAGCAGGTCGAGCAGATGCTCGATCGCATCCGCGGCCGCAGCGACCTGGGCGCGGCCGAATCCCTGAACCGCGGCTACGAGGTCGCGCGCACGCACGCGGGCATGTCGCGCCAGGACGCCTGGGAGGTGCTGAACGCCGAGATGCACCACGTCACCTGGTCCGGCCGCATGGGCGACCCGGTGGAATTCGCCCGCGTCGCAGCCTTCCTGTGCTCCGACGCCGCCAGCTACGTCAGCGGCGCCTGGGTCAACATCGACGGCGGCTCCATGTTCTGAAGAACGCGTCCCGTAGCCTCGCCAAAGGGCGAGGCGGAGAACCGCGCCGGTTGGTCGATGCAGATCTGCGGGCTCGCCCGCGCGAGAGCTTCAGCCCTGCAACCCGGCGAACTGGCGCTCCATCTGGCGCTTGAAGTCGCCGGAGGTCACCTGCCCGGGCCGCTCGCGCATGGCGATGCCGCCCAGGCCGAGCGTGGGCGCGGTGTCCACGTGCGCGGCCCGGGCGCGCAGGGCACGCACGGTGCAATTCCCGCGGCCCAGGATCGAAAACGGATCGAAGCTGTACTCGCGCATGGCGTTCAGGTGCGTGACCTTGTCGATGTCCGCCTGCGGCAGGCCCTCCAGGCTGCGGGCCAGGATCTCGGGCGTCTGCGGCCAGGTGCAGTCCGAGTGCGGGTAGTCGCATTCCCAGGTGATCATGTCCAGGCCGATGTCGCCGCGATTCTTCAGGCCGAAGCGATCGTCGATGAAGCAGGTGATGATGTGGCGCTTGAAGACCTCGCTCGGCCTGCCGCTGTCGAAATTCGAGTGCGTCCAGGCGTGATGGTGCTCGTAGGTGAAGTCGGCGCGTTCGAGCAGGTAGGGGATCCAGCCGATCCCGCCCTCGGACAGCGCCATCTTCAGCGCGGGGAACTTCCTCCACATCGGCGCGAAGGTCCAGTCGGCCGCGCTGTTGGCGATGGCCATCGGCATGGCCGTGATCCAGGCGTCCACCGGCGAGTCCTCCGACGCATGCGGCGGCTGGTACCCGGTGCCGATGTGGCAGTTGATGACGACGCGGTTGTCGGCGCAGACCTTCCAGAACGGATCCCAGTGATCGGAGTGGATGCTCGGCAGCTTGTGCAGCGAGGGGTTGTCCGGGAAGGTCACCGCGTGCACGCCGAGCTTCACCAGCCGCTCGACCTCCTGCACCACCAGGGCGATGTCCCACAGCGGCAGGATGCCGAGCGGGATGAAGCGCCCCGGCGCGGCACCGCACCACTCGTGCACGTGCCAGTCGTTGTAGGCGCGCACGGCCGCCAGCGCGACGGCCTTGTCGGCGACCTGCAGGAAGGTGGTGCCGCCGAAGCCGGGGAAGGTCGGGAAGCACATGCCGGCGAGCACGCCGTTGACGTTCATGTCGTCCACGCGCGCGGCGACTTCGTAGCAGCCGGGGCGCATCTGGTCGTAGTTCAGCGCCTCGGTGCCGTACTCCTCGCGCGGCCGCCCCACCACGGCGTTCAGGCCGATGAGCGGATAGCGGCGGCCCTCGAAGCTCCATGCGTCCGTGCCGTTGACGCGCACCAGCCGCGGGGTGCGGTCCTGGTACGCCGCGGGCATGTGTCGGTCGAACATACCCGGCGGTTCCAGCAGGTGATCGTCGATGCTGACCAGGATGAGATCGTCGATGTTCACGCTCATGGCGGGCCTCCGCTGCGGATGGATGACGGCAGGCGCCGATTATCGCGCCGGTACTCCGGCATCGCCAGTACGCGGCCCCGGCCGCCGATCCGGCGCGGTCGCAGGAGAACGCATGCGACGCGGGCGTCGCGCGGCCGGCTAGAATGCGCGCCACGGAACACGGACGGGTCTGCGGGGAGATGGTGCGGTGACGATGCTCATGCTGATCGGGGGTTTGGTCCTGCTGATTGCCGGCGGTGAACTGCTGGTGCGCGGCGCTTCGAAGCTCGCGGTGTCGCTCGGGATTTCACCGTTGGTCGTCGGCCTGACGGTGGTTGCCTTCGGCACCAGTTCGCCGGAGTTCGCGGTCTCCCTGCAGGCCGCGGTGTCGGGACAGGTGGACATCGCCTTCGGCAACGTCGTCGGCAGCAACATCTTCAACGTGCTGTTCATCCTGGGCATTTCAGCGTTGATCGTGCCGCTTGTGGTATCGGCGCAGATCGTGCGCCAGGAGGTGCCGATCATGATTGGCGCCTCGCTGCTGCTGGCGGCCTTCGCGCTCGACGGAAGCATCGCGCGCTGGGAGGGCGGCGTGCTGTTCGGGCTGCTGCTGGCCTACACGGCGTTCCTGGTCGTGCAGAGCCGGCGCGAGTCGCAGGCCATCCGCAGTGAATACGCAGGCGAGCCGCATCTCGCGGCGCAGCGCCACTGGGACGATCGGCTGCCGGTGCAACTTCTGCTGATCGTCGGCGGCCTGGTGTTGCTGGTATTCGGCTCGCGCTGGCTGGTCGCGGCAGCCGTGGCGATCGCGCAGTCCTTCGGCGTCTCCGAACTCGTGATCGGCCTGACCATCGTCGCGGCCGGCACGTCGCTGCCGGAAGTTGCGGCCTCGATTACCGCCGCGGTCCGCGGGCAGCGCGACATCGCCGTCGGCAACGTCATCGGCAGCAGCACCTTCAACATCCTCGGCGTGCTCGGCCTGTCTGGCCTGCTGGCGCCCGTGCCGCTCGCCGTGCCGCAGTCGCTGCTGGAGTTCGACCTGCTGGTGATGCTGGCCGTGGCTTTCGCCTGCCTGCCCGTGTTCGTCACCGGCGCGACGATCGCGCGCTGGGAAGGCGCGGTGTTCCTGGGGTACTACGTCGCCTATGTCGCCTTCCTGGTCCTGACGGCCCAGCAGCACGAGGCGCGCGCCACGTTCGCCCTGGCGATGCAGGCCGTGGTACTGCCGCTGACCGTGCTGACGCTCGCAGTGGCGACGCTGCGCGCCTGGCGGGAGCGGCGCCGGCACTGAACCGGGCTGCGGCCGCGGGCCTGCATCGCGGCGCCGGCAACTTTTCCCGGCGCCCCGCTTCGGCATAGTATCCGGACCAGGGAGGAACGATTGCCATGGCACTGACCCGCATCTTCGAACCGCTGCGCATCCGCAACCTGGAAATTCCCAATCGCGTGGCGCGCACCGCGCACGGCTCCGGCTTCGCCCAGGGCGTGGTCTCGGATCGATTCATCGCCTACCACCTCGAACGCGCCAAGGGCGGCTGCGGGCTCAGCATCCTGGAGGCGGCGCCGGTGCATCGCAGCACCTCGCTCGGGCCGCACCTGCGGGTGGACGACGACAGCGTCATCGAGGGCTACCGGCGCATGATGGCGCAGATCCGGCCGCACGGCATGCGGGTGTTCCAGCAACTCTGGCACGGCGGGCATCACTATCCGGGCGTCGGCGGCGTCGTGCCGCGCAGCGCGTCCTCGCTGCCGAGCGTGAACATGGGCGTGGTTCCGCATCCGATGACCGAGGCCGAGATCGCGGAAGTCATCGACGCCTTCGCCCGCGCCGCGGTGCGTTGCCGGGAGGGCGGCCTGGATGGCGTGGAGATCCACGCCGCGCACGGGTACCTGTTCTCCCAGTTCATGGCGCCGCTGTCGAACTGGCGCAATGATCAATACGGCGGCAGCCTGGAGAATCGTGCACGCCTGCTGCAGGAAGTGCTGCGCGCCGTGCGCCGCGCGGTCGGCGAGGATTTTCCGGTCGGCGCGCGCTTCAGTGCCAGCACGGCGGTCGGCGGGCTGGGCGAGGAAGACATCATCCAGGTGATCGGGCTGCTGCAGGACGAGGGCCTCATCGACTTCGTCGATGCCTCCTACGGCGACTACTACAGCATGGACGCGATCATCGGCGGCATGCACCGGCCGACCGGCTACGAGCTGCATTCCAGCGGCCGGATCGCCGCCGCCGCGCGCGTGCCGCGCATCGTCACCGGGCGGTTCCGTACCCTGGAGGAAGTCGAGCAGGTGCTGCGCGAGGGCACCGCCGACATGGTCTCGATGGTGCGCGCGCACATCGCCGATCCGGCACTGGTGCGCAAGTCGCGCGAGGGGCGGATGGAAGAGGTACGCCCCTGCCTGGGCTGCCAGCAGGGTTGCCTGGGCGGCACGACGCGCAACGGTGCGATCGGCTGCACCATGAACGTCGCGGTCGGCTTCGAGGCCTCGTTGTCCGAGGATCTGATCACCAGGGTCGCCGCGCCGCGCAAGGTGCTGATCGTCGGCGGCGGGCCGGCCGGCCTGGAAGCCGCCCGGGTCGCCGCGCTGCGCGGGCATCGCGTGGTACTGGCCGAGGCGAGCCCGCGCCTGGGCGGCGCCGTCAACGTCGCCAAGCGCGCGCCGCACCTGCACGGCCTGGGCGACTCGACCGACTGGCTCGAGCGCGAGGTCTACCGCCTGGGCGTGCAGGTACGCCTGAACACCTACATGGATGCCGACGCGGTGCGTGCCGAAGGCGCGGACCACGTCATCGTCGCCACCGGATCGCTGCCGCGCACCGACGGCTTCCAGATCGCGATCCCCGGCGAGCCGGCGCGCGGGGTGGATCAGCCGCACGTGGTCAGCAGTACCGAGTTGCTGACCAACCCGAACCTGAAGCTCGGCGGCACGGCCCTGGTGCTGGACGACGTCGGGCACTACGAAGCGATCGCCGCCGCGGAGTTCCTGATCGGCAAGGGCGTCGCCGTGACCTACGTCACCTGGCATCCGCTGATGGCGCCGCAGGTCGAGTCGTTCGCGCGCACGATCCCGGCGCTGACGCGCCTGCACACGGGCAGCTTCGATCTGCTCACCCGCCATGCGCTGGTCGAGGTGCAGCCCGGCAGGTGCCTGGTGCGCCCGCTGCAGGGCACGCGCACCCGCGAGGTGCCGGCCGACACGGTCGTGCTGGTGCAGTTCGGCGAGCCTCTGCGCGATCTGTACGACGAATTGCGGCCGGCGCTGCCGGGGCTGCAGATCGTCGGCGACGCCGCCGCGCCGCGCGACGTGCTGGTGGCGATCGCCGAAGGCCACATGGCCGCGCGCGGCCTGGCGTGATCGGCCGCGCCGGGGGAGTGGGCATGCTCGGGAAATTCGTGAACGGCCTGCACGGCCGCCGTCCCAGCCGCGGCCCGGCCGCGCGCCGCACGGCGCTGCTCGCGCTTGCGCTCGCATGCCTCGCCGGGTGCGCAGAAGGCGGGCTGTCGCGCGCGATCTACGGCGCCGGCCAGCAATACGCCTGCACCCGCGCCGCCGACAACCGTCACGACGAGGCTGCGCGCAAGGCGCAGTGCATGACGGCTCCACCACCCGGCGGTGCGGCGGACTACGAGACCTACCGCAAGGCGCGCGAGGCCGCCACCGGCGATTGATTTCGCGGCCGCGGGTGCCCGCCGCCCGGCCATCCCCGGCGCCGCCCGGGCCGTATACGGACCGCGCCTTCGCACGCGGGCCGTCCGCGCACCCGCCTGCTTGATGTCGATCAAGACCGTCCCCGTCCCGGTTGTCAGGATTCGCATCCAGTGTACTGAATTAAGCCGGGTGCAACCGGCATGAGGCCGGCCACACCGGCCGCGATCCAACGCCAGCCACAGGGGACCGACGATGAAAGCCGCAGCGCATAAGGGACAGCCGTACAAGGGGCCGATTTTCGACGCCGATATGCACGTCTGGGAGACGAACGCGGTCTGGGACCGCGTCAACGGCTATCTCCCGGAGAAATTCCGCAAGGACTGGAGCTACCGGATGCGCACCGGCACCGACGGCGAGTACTGCCTGCACATCGGCGACCGCAAGGTCGAGGTGTCGGGCGGCTACTACACCGAGGACGGCCGCGGCCCGCCTCCGGGCCGGCTGCACGAGTGGCTGCGGGCGATGAAGCAGGGCAAGGAAAACGTCGACATGCGGGTGCCGATCACCGCGGACCAGTGGGACCGCGACGCGCGGATGAAGAAGCTCGACGCCTGGGGCGTGGACGGCTGCATCATGTTCATCGGCAGCATGGTGTCGTCCATCGGCTTCCTCGACCAGGTCGAGCCGGCCAACGCGGTCATCCACGCCTACAACCGCTGGATGAGCGAGGACTGGGGCTTCAACTACAGGAACCGCATCTATTCCACTCCGATCCTGAACCTGTTCGACCTGGAGGCCTCGGTGAAGGAAGCCGAGTGGGCGGTGAAGCAGGGCGCGCGCATCGTCGTGATGCCGATGGGCCCGGCGAACGGCAAGGCGCCGGCGGATCCGGCCTACGATCGCTTCTGGTCGGTGCTGAACGAGGCCGGCGTCAACGTCGCCTTCCACACCTCCGAGGCGATCCACATGCACGGCTACATGCGCGACGTCTGGAACGAGACGCCGCTGCAGTCGCGCCAGCGCCAGTCGGCGTGGACCTGGATGAACTGCTACAGCGAGCGCCCGGTGATCGAGACGCTGTCCTCGTTCATCTTCTACAACTTCTTCGCGCGCTTCCCGAAAATCAAGCTGACCAGCGTGGAGAACGGCGCCGAGTGGGTGCCGGCGACACTGGTGAAGATGGACAAGTCGCGCGGCATGGCCAAGCTCGGCTACTGGCCCTGCGGGCAGTTGAAGGAGCGCCCGAGCGAGATCTTCAAGCGCAACGTGTACGTGGTGGCCTACCCCGAGGACGACGTCAGGTCCATCGTGGAGGCGACGGGCTCGTCCAGCTTCCTGATGATGGGGTCGGACTTCCCGCACGCCGAAGGCGTGCCGGAGCCGGCGGACTTCGCGGTCGAGGCCCTCGGCGGCCTGAGCGACGCCGAGGTGCGGGACGTCATGCACGAGAACGGTCGCCGCTTCCTGCCCGCGGCTGCCTGAGCCCGTCGCCCGTCCCGGCGGTCGAGCCCGCCGGGACGGGCGGTGCCTGACGATGCCGGCGCGCGGGCGGCGACGTTCGCGCGCCGGTATTGTCTTCCGCGCTGCGATGCGGAATCCTGCCGGCTTCGGCGAATTCCCATCCGGAGGCAGCATGGCACGTCCCCCCGCAGTTCGATGGACCTTTCACGGCACCGCGGCGGTGCGCAGCTATGCAGACACGCTCGCCTGGCTGGACCGCTTCGTCGGCTGCAAGGCGTTAGAGTGGAGCGATGCGCCGCCGCCGGTGGCACGCATCGGCGGTTGCTGCTGGCTCGCGGACAACCAGCTCGAACTCGCCGAGCCCAATGCGAAGGACTCCCCGACCGCGAAGTTCATCGAGCGCTTCGGTCCCGGCTACCTGAACCTCGCGGTGCAGGTCGACGACCTCGGCGCCGCGCATGAATGGTTCAGCGCCCGCGGCGCGGTGCCGATCCTGCCGCCGGACAACCACTTCACCTTCACCCATCCCGCGCACATCTGCGGACTGCAGTTCGAATGGGCCGACATGCGCGACCTGGACTGGGATCCGCGCCACCTGGCCAAGGCGCCCGCGCGCGGATCGCCGCTCATCGATGCGCCGCGGATCGCGCACTGGGGCGGCATGGTCGCGGATCCGAAGGCCGCGGTCGCCCGCATCGTCGAGCTGTGCCCGATGAACGTCGCCTTCGAGCGCTACGATGCGCCGGCGGGCGCGCCGGCGGCGGCGCTGTCGCTGCAGGACGGCCTGCTCACGCTGTACCGGGCGCCGGCCGACGAGGCCGAGGCGCTGCGCCTGTGGGGCACGCGCGTGGCCAAGCCGCGGTTCCACCACATGGCCTTCCGGGTGCGCGATCTCGCCGCCGCGCAGGCGACGTTCGGGCGCGAGGGGGTGCGGATCCTGCGCGGCAGCGCGCCCGAGGGCGAGATCGTCACCCATCCGGACGATACCCAGGGGTTGTGCATGGTCTGGACCGACCGCGATCTGCCGGGCGATCCGCGCGGTCCGCTCGGCGCCTGATCGCGCCGGGACCGGGCGCCGGCTCCGGCGCCCGCAACAATCGCGGTTCGCTCAGGCGGCGGCGGGTAGCGGCGCAGTCGCGGCTGCGCGCCTGAGCCAGCCGAGCAGCAGGGCCATCACCACGCATATCGAGGCCAGCACCCAGAGCGTGGCATCGAACCCGCCGGTGACATCTGCGGCGAAGCCGGACACGAGCGGGCCAAGCACGCCGCCGATCTCCGAAGCCGAAAAGAACATGCCACCTGCCGTGCCCATGTGCCGCGGATCGATCGCCCGTGACTCCATCATGACCAGCATCACCAGCGGCATCATCACGCTGCGCGAGATGCCCTGCAGGACCAGCCCGCTGCCGAGCAGCCAGGGCTGGGTGCTGTGCAGGCACAGCGTCGCCCCGGCGCCGCACACGAACAGCACCAGCAGCACGCGGAACCGAAGCTCCGGCGGCGTGCGGCGCGGGATCACGAGCGAGGCGACGATGCCCACGACCACCGGGATCGTCGCCCAGTAGCCGGCGTGTACCAGGCTCATGCCGCTGGCGCGCAGGATCGCGGGCACCCAGCTGTTCAGGCCCTGGTTGAAGAAGAACATGCACAGCCCCATGCACATCGATGCGTGCAGCACGGGCAGGCGCGCGAGCTGCGACACGACGCTGCGGGAGGATTCCGGCGCCCGGGGGTGGGCGTCGTCCTGGGCCTGGGGCTTCAGCGCGAACTGCGCGATCGCCAGCCACAGCGCCGCACCGGCGAACCCGACCGCGGCATAGCACAACATCACCGCGCGCCAGCTGTCGCCGACCGCCGGCATGACCACGCTGTGCGTGAGCGACAGCGCTGCCAGGCTGCCGACGGACGGCCCGGTAAGGTAGATCCCCATCGCCGTGCCGCGATCGACGCCGCTGAAGTACTGCGCGATGAGCTTGGGCGCGCCGACCGACACCAGCGGCCCGCCGATGCCGAACACGGCGACCGCCAGGAACAGGCTTGCGTGCCCGCCGGCCAGCCCCCGCAGCAGGCCGGAGCAGGCGATGACCAGCGCGGCGATGAACAGCGCGAGCTTGAGCCCGACGCGATCGATGAACGTGCCGGCCGGGATGGCGGTGAGGATGTACACCAGCGGCCAGGCGCCCAGGATGCTGCCCATCGCCGACAGCGACAGGTGCAGATCCTCGACGATGATCGGCACCAGCGGCGCCATCGAGGCGACCACCAGGCCGAAGCAGGCATAGATCATCCACACCCCGCCCAGCAGCCACCAGCGGGCGGGATCACGTCCCTGCGCCGCGCTCATGGCAGCGGGCACATGCCGCCGTCAGCGTTGATCGCGCAGCCGGTGATGTAGGAAGCGGCGTCGGAGGCCAGGAAGCAGGCCAGGTTCGCGAACTCCTGCGCGGTGCCGATGCGGCCCAGGGGGACTTTCAGGGCGAGCTGGGCGAGGCGATCCGGCATCCGCGGATCCGGGCCGCCCGGCTTGTGCTCGCGTGCCCATTGGTCGCTTTCCAGTATGCCGGGCAGGATCGCGTTGACGAGCACGCCGTGCGCGGCACCCTCGTGCGCCAGCACCTTGGTGAGTGCCAGGCCCGCCGCGCGGGTCACCGAGGTCGGTGCGGAATTGCCCGTGGGTGCCTTGGCGCCGATGTTGAGCACGTTGAGGATGCGCCCCCAGCCCCGGCCCTTCATGTCCGGCAGCGCGAGCCGGCACAGGCGGATGGCGCTCATCAGCTTGAGATCGATGTCCGCCTGCCATTGGGCGTCCGTGACGTCCTCGAACCGGCCGGCGGCGGACTGGCCGGCGTTGTTCACCAGGATGTCGACGCGGCCGAGGGCGGTGGTCACGTCGCGATACAGGGCGTCAATCTCATCGGCACGCGTCACGTCGCAGGCGAATCCCTGCACGTGCCTGCCGCCCGCGGCGATGATGCCGGCGCAGGCCGCGTCCAGGAGATCGCGGCGCCGGGCCGCGATCGCCACCGAGGCGCCCGAGGCAGCCATCAGCCGCGCGGTGGCGAGCCCGAGCCCCAGGCTGCCGCCGGTCACCAGCGCCACGCGCCCGTCAAGCCGGATTTCCATGGGTCCAGTCCGCTCCGTACCGATGCCCGCGGTGGTTCGATCAGGGTTCGCGCGGCAGGCCGAGTTCGCGCTCGCCGATGATGTTGCGCATGACCTCGTTGGTGCCGCCGGCGACGGTCCAGCCGTAGTGGGACTGGTAGTCGTTCATCCAGTCGCCGGTCTCGAACCCGCCGCCCATCTGCCGCGGCGCGTGGTAGCGCGCCTGCAAGCCGTTCAGGCGCACGCCGAAGTCGCCGACCTCGCGCAGCAGTTCGCTGTAGTACAGCTTGATGATCGCGGCCTCGGCGCCGCGGCTGCCGCCGTGGATGAGCCGCGTCATCTGCTCGCCGACCAGGCACACGCAGGCCTGGGTGCGCGCGTACAGGCGTACCAGTTCGCGCCGGACTTCGTCGTCGTCGATCAGCCGCCCGCCCGGGTGCGCGCGCAGCGCGTCGGCGATGAGCTGGTCGAACACGCGCATCAGCCGGGCGCTGGCCTCCACCATGCCGACGCCGCGCTCGGCCGACAGGGTGGCCTGCGTCACCTGCCAGCCGCGGTTCTCGTCCCCGACCCGATTTTCCACCGGGACCTCGACGTCGGTCAGGAATACCTCGCAGAACTCCGCCTCGCCGGTGAGCTGGCGGATCGGGCGGCGTTCGATCCCCGGTGCATCCAGGTCCACGAGCAGGTAGGTGATGCCGCGGTGCTTGGGGGCCGCCGGATCCGTACGCACCAGCAGCAGGTACCAGCGCGCGAACATCGCGTACGAGGACCAGATCTTCTGGCCGTTGACCACGTAGCGATCTCCGCGGCGCTCGGCGCGCGTCTTCAGCGATGCGAGGTCCGAGCCGGCGTTGGGCTCGGAGAAGCCCTGCGCCCAGACCTCGCCGCGCTCGATGACCCCGGGCAGGTAGCGCTGACGCTGCGCCTGGGTGCCGAACTCCATCAGCGTGCCGAGCAGGTGCACCAGCGAGACGAAGTACAGGCCCAGCCGCGGTGCGTCGACCCGGGCCATCTCCTCGTAGATCACGATCTGTTCGGGGATGCTGCACCCGCCGCCGCCCCATTCGCGCGGCCAGTGCGGTGCCAGCCAGCCGCCGGAGCGCAGCGTGGAGAACCATTCGCGCTGGAAGGCCTCGAAATCGCCGTCGGTCGCGCCGGTCATGCGATCCCGCCAGCCGGCCGGTACGTTCACCTGCAGCCAGTCGCGTAGCTGCAGCCTGAAATTTTCCAGATCGTTCGAGTGCGCCAGCATCCCCGTCGAAACCTTTTTCCAACCAGAGTGCGATTATGGCACGGCCGGTCGTCCGCGTTCCGATGCCGGTACGGACTCCGGACGGCCGGCGCCATGGGTGCCCGCGTGCAGGCCTGGAATGCCGTGCGGGCCCGGCGTTGCGGAAGCGGTCGCGGGACGCGGCCGGCGGCGCTGCGCCGGAAACCATCGTTGACACGACCCGGTGCCCCGCGGGTTTCGGCTGCGCGGACCGCGAGCGGCGTTAAACCGATGAAATCAAAGGCGCGCGCGAACGCCGGGGCGGCCCACGGCGCGATCGCGTGCGTGGCCGGGCCGCGGGCGGGCGCGGCGGGCACGGATCTCCGGTTCGGGAACTGTTTGGATGAATGCCCGTCGGAATCGGGGTAGGCTGTCCATCCGTCACAAGATCGCCCGCCCCCATGTACGAAGAGTTCTACGGGCTGAAGCAGAAGCCCTTCAGCCTGTTGCCCGACCCCGCGTTCCTGTTCCACAGCCGCAAGCACAAGCTGGCGCTGTCGATGCTGGAATACGCCGTGCAGAGCCGCCTGAGCCTGTCGGTGATCACCGGCGAGGTCGGGTCCGGCAAGACCACGCTCGTGCGGCAGTTGCTGACCCGGCTCGGGGAGTCGGTGTCGGTCGGGCTGATCTCCAACACCCACCGGGCGTTCGGCAACCTGATGCAGTGGGTCGCGCTGGCCTACGACCTGCCGTTCAAGGATCGTGACAAGGTCGAGCTCTACCGCGATTTCACCGAGTACCTCATCCGCGAATACGCCCAGGGCCGGCAGGTGCTGCTGATCGTGGACGAGGCGCAGAACCTGGACCCCGAGACCCTCGAAGAACTGCGCCTGCTCACCAACGTCAATGCCGACGACCACCTGCTGCTGCAGATCCTGCTCGTCGGCCAGCCCGAGCTGCACGAGCTGCTCAAGCGCCACGAGCTGCGCCAGCTCGCGCAACGGATCAGCATCTCCTACCGGCTCGAACCGCTCGACGAAGCCGAGACCGTGGCCTATGTCCGGCACCGCATCGCCATCGCCGGCGGGGATCCGAATATCTTCCACAAGAACGCCTTGCGGCTGGTGTACTACAACAGCGGCGGCATCCCGCGCGTGATCAATACGCTGTGCGATCTCGCCCTGGTCTACGGCTACGCGGACAACAAGAAGGAGGTCGACGCCATCCTGGTCGCCGACATCGCCCGCGATCGCATCGACACCGGGCTGTACGGCACGCAGGTGTTCGGCGTGAACGCCCTGAAGGAACGCCGGCCGAAGGCACGCGCCGTGCGCGGCGAACCGGCAGGCGCCGATCCGAACGACAGCACCATCGCCTCGGATCTGCAGCGCGACGTGCTCGAGGCTTCCGCTTCGATCGCCAGCAACGGACTGGACCTGGAACTCGGCGCCGACCAGCCGGTGGTGCAGGCAGGCATGGACGATCCGGACGCGGGCGTTGCGCAACCGCCGGCGCAGGATCCGCCTGCGATCGCCACCCCGGCAGCCGGCGAGATCCCGGATGCTGCGCCGCCGGCCCCGGAAGTACGCGATCAGTCCTGCGCCCACCTGGAGACACTGGTACTGCCGGTGGAGTCGCTTCCCGGTGCCCAGGCCCGGCAGGATCCGGTGCCGGGCAGCGAGTCGCAGCCGCAGGGGGACGACGACCGCACGGTCATCGTCGGGCCGGCGCTCGTGCGCGCGCCGACTGCCGATGCCGGCGTCCCGCCCCGGCCGGCGGCGGAGAAGACCGAACGCAGGCGCAGGAAGCGCCGCCGCTGAGCGGCGATCGATGCGCTGCGAACCCGCGCTTCGGGCCCGTATCGCCGAGCGTCTGCGCCGGTTTCCGGTTCAAGCCGGCGCGGGTGGGCGCAGCCACGCATCCGCGGTGGCCGTCGCGGTCATCGACGCGGCGTTCGGCGCCGGGCTGCCCGGCATGCCCAGCCATGCCGAGCGCAGCACGGAAGCGGCGGTGGTACTCACGCTGCGGTCGCACAAGCTACGCAATCACCCCGGCCAGTTCGCGCTGCCCGGCGGCCGGATCGACGCCGGCGAGACGCCGGAGCAGACGGCGTTGCGGGAAATGCGCGAGGAGGTCGGCCTGGATCTCGATCCGGGCTCGGTGCTCGGCCGGCTGGACGACTTCGTCACGCGATCCGGCTTCGTCATGACGCCGGTGGTGGTGTGGGCCGGGCCGGATCGGGAACTGGTGCCGAACGCCCACGAGGTCGCATCGATCTTCCGCATTCCGGCCGGCGAACTGCTGCGCGAGGACTCGCCCGTCGTCGAGCCCGTGGGCGAGGCCGGCGCGCCGCTGCTGCGCCTGCTGCTCGGCGACACCTGGGTGGGCGCGCCGACGGCCGCGATCCTGTACCAGTTCCGCGAGGTCTGCCTGCGCGACAACCTGGTGCGCGTGGCGCACTACGAGCAGCCGGGCTTCGCCTGGCGCTGATGCCGCTCAATCCCGGCCGATGCGCGTGCACGCCTTCTAAGCGCCGGATCCGCGCGGCATAATCCGGGTTCCGCGCCACCGGCGCGATTGCGCGATGCACGAACAGGATCCGCCGATGGAAGGCCCCACCTCGCACATTTATTTCTCCCAGCGCCTGCGGCTGCACTATGTCGACTGGGGCAACCGCGATGCGCCGCCGCTGCTCATGGTCCACGGCGGGCGCGATCACTGCCGCAACTGGGACTGGGTCGCCGAGGCGCTGCGGCACGAGTACCACGTCATCGCGCCGGATCTGCGCGGCCACGGGGATTCCGAGTGGGCCCATGGCAGCAGCTACAACATCGTCGATTTCGTCTACGACATCGCCCAGCTCATCCGCCAGGCCCGCCTCGCGCCGCTGACGATCCTCGGCCATTCGATGGGTGGGGCGGTATCGCTGCACTACGCCGGCGTCTACCCGGAAACGGTACGGAAGATCATCTCGATCGAGGGCCTGGGGCCGCCGCCCGACATGGTGCGCGAGCGGCTCAGCAAATCCATCGAGGTACGCATCGCCAACTGGGTGGACGATCTGCGCAAGTCGGCCGCGCGCCTGCCGCGCCGCTACCCGACGCTGGAGGACGCCTACGAGCGCATGCAGGCCGAGAACCCGCACCTGAGCGCCGCGCAGGCCCGGCACCTGACCATCCACGGCAGCCACCAGAACGAGGACGGCACCTACAGCTGGAAGTTCGACAACTACGTGCGCCTGATCTCGCCGGTCTACGTGCCGTTCGAGGATCAGTACCGGCTCTGGAACCGCATTACGTGCCCGGTGCTGCTGGTGCGCGGTACCGAGTCCTGGGCCTCCGATCCGGTGCTCGACGGCCGCGCCAGCCATTTCCGCAATGCCCGGCTGGTGAACATTGCCGGCGCCGGCCACTGGTCGCACCACGACCAGTTCGACGTCTTCATGCGCCACGTGCGCGAGTTCCTGGCCGAGTGACCCCGCGATGAGCACGCCTGCGCCAATCAACCGCCAGTGGCTGCTGGCGCGCACGCCGCCCGGGCCGATGCCCGTGGCACAGGACTTCCGCCTCGTCGAGGCGCCGATCCCCGAGCCGGGACCGGGCCAGATCCTGGCGCGCGCAATCTACCTGTCGATGGATCCCTACCAGTGGCTGCGGCGGCGTACCGGCGTGGAGCGGCCCGGCGATGTCTGCCACGGCCGTGCCGTGTCGCAGGTGGTCGCCAGCCGCATGCCCGGCCTGGCCGAGGGCGACTTCGTCTTCAATCCGGGCGGCTGGCAGTCCCATGCGCTCGCCGGCGCGAATACCGATGTCTTCGGCTACATGCACCTGCGCCGGATCGATCCGGCGCAGGCGCCGATCTCCACCGCCGTGGGGGTGCTCGGCATGCTCGGCCTCACCGCCTACGCGGGCGTGCGCGTGCAGTGCCAACCGAGATCCGGCGAGACGCTGGTGGTCTCGGCCGCTTCCGGCGGCGTCGGCCAGATCGCCGGGCAGATCGGCCGCATCCTGGGCTGCCGGGTCGTCGGCATCGCCGGAGCGCAGGACAAATGCGACTTCGTCACCGGCGTGCTCGGCTTCGACGCCTGCGTCTCGTACAAGCGCGCGGATTTTCCGGACGCATTGCGCGCCGCCTGCCCGGAAGGCATCGACGTGTACTTCGAGAACGTCGGCGGGGCGGTGTTCGAGGCCGTACTGCCGCTCTTGAACCGCGGCGCCCGGATCAGCCTGTGCGGCCTGCTGGCCAATTACGGCGACGACCTGGGCGAGGACATCCAGGAAGCGTGGATGCGCCGCGGCCAGCCGGTGTTCGAACGCCGGCAGGTGCGGGCATCCAAGCTGCACGTGGGCAATTTCGTCGACCGGTGGCAGGCGCCGTTCCTGGAGACGATGGCGGGTTGGATCCGCGACGGGCGGGTCAAGTACCGCGAGAGCCTGTGGCGCGGCATCGAGCAGGCGCCTGAGGCCTTCCGCGCGATGTTGAACGGCGAGAACTTCGGCAAGACCCTGGTGCAGATCGGCGCGGATCCGACTCTCGATGCGGCAACCGCCGCGCGCCGCGCGGGCGGCAACGTCCTGGGGGATTAGCCCCGGGCGCGCCGCCGCAGCAGGGCGCCCAGCGGCGCCACGAGCAGGGTGAGGGCCGCGGGCAGCGGGATCGGCGACAGCGCAATCCGCGACAGCTCTACCCGGCCCTGGGCGCTGGTCGTATCGTCGCCGAAGAACAGGCTGTTCGGCACTTCGTAGGGAATGGCCGGCCCCGCCGGGCCGTAGTCGACCAACGGGCCGCTGACCAACTCGCCACCGTCGGCCAGCAACGTGAACTGCCCGCCGTGCACGCGCAGACGGTAGTCGTGCGCGGCGTCCGTGGTGTCGGTCGCGAACCCGGCGCCGTGCTGGAATCCCGCGGTGTAGACCCAGACCTGATCGGTCCAGAACGCGACCTCGATGGCCCGGGTCGGATCGGATCCGACGGCGATCACCGAGAACCCGGCGCGATTGGCGTTGCCGTGGGACTCGGCCGTGATGCGCAGCGTGAAATCCAGATCGAACCCGGCCACCGTGTCGAGTACCCGGTCACTGCGGCCGATGCCGCCCTGCAGCGCCGGCGTCAGGGTCGAATCGAGCGTATAGACCCCGCCGCCGACGGACTGCGTGACGCCCGGCAGCGCCAGGAAGCTCCAGCCCTGCGCGGAGGGCAGGGTGCCCAGCCCGGCATCGTAGAGCACCGCCGCGGGCGCGGCGCCCGCCGCCAGGGTGGCGGCGACCGCAATCGCCGCTGCATGGGTTCGCATCAACCGAGCGCCTCCTGTGCAGTCACCACCGGCCGGCTCTCGCGCGTGCCGCGCATGCGCCGGTCCGGGTCGCTCGGATCATTGGCCGAGATCAGCACGTGGTCGTTCTCCACGGCGGTCAGCGTGCCGACGAACGGCATGTCGCCGAAGCGCTCGGGCACGCGGTAGCTCACCAGGTCGCCGACCTTGAAGGTCGTTGCATCGAAATTGAATTCGAACGGACACTTTTCCGATTCCATGCCTCAATCCTCCGGTACCGGTGCGGTGGCGTAGATGCCGATGGCAGGATAATTCAAGCCCCAGGCATCGGAAAGGGATGCCGAACGGCGGACCGCGGCGGTTCCACCGGCGCGCATCGGTCGGGCCGGCGATGCGCCCGCCGGACACCGGTCGTGCCGGTCCTGCGCTTATACTTGGCGCTTCCATCCAACGACCACGCACCGCCGGAGGGGCGCCCAGCCGATGAAACCACCGCCGTTCGACTATGTCCGGGCCCGGAGCATCGACGAGGTCCTGGACGTCCTGGCCCGGCACGGCGACGAGGCGCGTGTCATCGCCGGCGGGCAGAGCCTGGTACCGATGATGGCGCTGCGGCTGTCGCGGCCGGCGGTGCTCGTGGACCTGAATGGCGTTTCCGGCCTCGCCGGCATCGCGCCGCACGGCGGCGCGCTGCGTGTCGGCGCGATGACCCGCCAGGTGCAGGTGCTCGCCGATCCGCAGGTCGAGCGCCTGCTGCCGGGCCTGGCGCGCGCCACCAGCCTGGTCGGCCACCACCAGACCCGCAATCGCGGCACCATCGGCGGTTCCATCGCGCTCGCCGATCCCGCAGCCGAAAATCCGGCGTTTGCGCTCGCGCTGGATGCGGGCATCGAGCTTCAGTCCAGCCGCGGCGCACGGACCCTGCCCGCCACCGGGTTCTTCAGCAGCGCCTACGTCACCGAGATCGCCTCCGACGAGATCGTCGCGGCGATCCACTACCCGCTGTGGGGCGCGGGGACGACCATCGCGGTCGACGAAATCATGCGCCGGCGCGGGGACTTCGCGCTGGTGGGCATGGTGGCGGCATTGCACCGCGACGGCGCCGGCGTGATCGACAAGGCCGGGATCGCGTGGTTCGGCCTGACCTCCGAGCCGACCCGCGCCGGCGAACTCGAGCGCGCGCTCGTCGGCCGGCGCGCGGACGGCCTGGACGCCGCCGAACTCGCGCAGGTCGCAATGGCCGGCATCGAGCCGCGCGAGGACGCGCAGGCCAGCGCCGCCTACCGCCGCACCGCAGGTATCAATCTCGCAGCACGCGTGCTCCACGCCGCGTTGACCGGAGCCCAGTCCCGATGAGCGAACATACGATTACCGTCACCGTGAACGGCGTGCCGATGACCCGGCAGGTACCGGCGCGGCGAACGCTGGCCGACTTCCTGCGCATCGACTGCGCGTTGACCGGCACGCACCTTGGCTGCGAGCACGGCGTCTGCGGCGCCTGCACCGTCGTCATCGACGGCAACGCGGTGCGGTCCTGCCTGATGTTCGCCGTCCAGGCCGACGGCGTGGAAGTCCGCACCGTCGAGGGCGTCGCGGCGCCGGACGGCACGCTGAGCCCGGTGCAGCGCCTGCTGCGCGAGGAGCACGGCCTGCAATGCGGGTTCTGCACCCCGGGTTTCGTGATGACGCTGACCGCCCTGGCCGAGCGCACGCCGCCGGCATCGGAGGAGGAGATGCGCAACGCGTTGTCCGGGCACATCTGCCGCTGCACCGGGTACCAGGGCATCCTGCGCGCGGTGCGCCGCCTGGCGCGCGGTGCGCAGGCGGAGGGCTGAACCATGACCGCCATCCGGGGCGAAGGCGCCCGCTTCATGGGCCAGCGGGTGCTGCGGCGCGAGGATCTGCGCCTGCTCACCGGCCAGGGTCAGTTCGTCGACGACATCGTCCTGCCGGGCATGCTGCACGCGACCTTCGTGCGCTCGACCGTGGCGCGCGCGCGCATCGCCGGCATCGACATCCAGGCCGCACGCGCGCTGCCCGGCGTGCACGCGATCTTCACCGCCGCGGATCTGAGCCGGCACGTGAAGGCACAGCCCTACATGCATTCCAACGCGCCGGGCGCGGCCCAGGTCCTGCACCTGCCGCTCGCGGACCAGGACGTGCGCTTCGTCGGCGATCCGGTCGTGCTCGTGATCGCCACCGACCGTTATATCGCGGAGGACGCCGCGGAGCTGGTGGTCGTGGACTACGAGCCCGAGGATCCGGTGGTGGACTTCCTCACCGCCCGGGACGCCCCGCCCGTGCACGCCGAGATCGGCACCAACGTCGGCCTGGAATTCGCCACGCCGGACGACCCCGGGCTCGAAAAGGCGTTCGCGGGCGCCGCCCACGTCATCACCGAAACCTTCTCCCAGCAGCGCCACGCCTGCGTGCCGATGGAGACGCGCGGGGTGGTGGCGAGCTGGTCGGCGGGCGAGATGACCGTGCACCTGTCGACGCAGATCGCGCACATGGCGCGGCGCTACATCGGCCTGGCGGTGGGATTGGGCGACCACCAGCTGCGCGTGATCGCGCGCGACGTCGGCGGCGGCTTCGGACTGAAGGCGCACGTGGACCGCGAGGAGATCGGCGTCATCGCCGCGGCGAAGCTGCTCAAGGTGCCGGTGAAGTGGATCGAGGACCGCGTCGAGCACCTCACCGTCGCCGGCCATGCGCGCCAGGAGACGGTGACCTGCCGGATGGGCTTCGACGCCCAGGGCAGGATTGTCGCCGCGCACTTCGACCACAAGGACGACGTCGGATCCTTTCCGCTCGTCTCCCCCGGCGGCATCGGCATGATGGCCGCGATGTATTTCACCGGGCCATACCGCGTGCCGCGCTACGGCTTCCGCGCCGCCTCCTACTTCACCAATACCGCCGGGCGCTGCGCCTATCGAGGGCCGTGGATGACCGAGTCGCTCATCCGCGAGTCGATGATGGAGATCGCGGCGCGCCAGATGGGGATGGATCCGTTCGAATTGCGCCGGCGCAACGTGATCACCGCCGCCGAGCAACCCTTCACCACGCCCACGGGCCTGACCTTCTACGCGGTCACGCCGGCCGAATCGATGGAACAGGCGCTGAAGATGCTGGACCTGGACGCGTTCCGCGCCATGCAGGCGCAGGCGCGCGCCGAAGGCCGGCTGGTGGGGCTCGGGGCGAGCGTCTACATCGAGCCCTCCAGCGCCGGATCCAACCCGCAGGGCGTGGGGCCGAGCGACGTGGCCGAGATCCGGATCGAGCCCGATGGCCGCGTGAACGTGCAGATGAGCGCCGGCACGGGCGGCAACAGCATCGAAACCACCATGGCCCAGCTCATCGCCGACGAACTCGGCGTGGACATGGAGCAGGTCAGCGTGCGGTTCGGCGATACCGCGCACGCCGGCTTCGGTGCCGGCTCCGGCGGCAGCCGCCAGGCGGAATTCGGCGGCAGCGCCGCCAAGCTGGCGGCGGCGCAGATGCGCGCCAAGGTCCTGAAGATCGCCGGTCACCTGCTGGAGCTGGATCCCGGCGAACTGGAAATGGTCGACGGCGAAATCCGTTCGACGGCCGGCGCGAACAAGTGGATCTCGCTGGGCGAGCTGGCCGGGATCGCCTACCTGGACGTGCTGCGGCTGCCGGCGGGCATGGAAGCCGGCCTGGAAACGCGCGCCCGCTACCACCGCGGGCATCTGCAGAACCACTCCAACGCCACCCACCTGTGCGTGTGCGAGATCGATCGCCGCACCGGACAGGTGCGGATCCTGCGCTGGCTGGTCAGCGAGGACTGCGGGGTGATGATCAACCCGATGATCGTCGAAGGGCAGGTCGCGGGCGGGGTGGTGCAGGGGATCGGCGGCGTGTTGTACGAGCACGCGGCCTACGACGAGGACGGCAACCCGATCGCCACCAGCTTCAAGGACTACCTCATGCCGCTGGCGCTGGACGTGCCGGAGATCGAGTTCGGGCACCTGGTCACGCCCGGCGACGCGCCCAACGGCGCCAAGGGCATCGGCGAGGGCGGGGCGATCGTGGCGCCTGCCGCGCTGCTGAACGCGGTGGCCGACGCGCTCGCTCCGCTGGGGGTGCGCGTCAACACCCTGCCGCTGTCGCCGTCGCGGATCCTGGACCTGATTGCCTCGGCCGGGCCCTGATCCGGCCCGGGCGCGGTCAGCCCAGCCGCTCGCGCGGCAGGCCCAGGTTGCGCTCGGCGATGATGTTGCGCATCACTTCGTTGGTGCCGCCGGCAATCGTCCACGAATAGGACAGCATGTAGTCCATCATCCAGTTCTGCGTCTCGTAGCCGCCGCCGAGCAGCATCGGCAGGAAGTACTGCGATTCCAGGCCGGTGATGCGCACGCCCAGGTCGGTGAAGTCGCGCAGGGCCTCGCTGTAGTAGAGCTTGATGATCGAGGCCTCGGTGCCCGTGCCCTCGCCGCGCAGTTCGCGGCCGAGCTGTTCGTTCACCAGCGCCCGGCAGGCCTCGCAGCGGGTGTACACGCGCACCAGTTCACGGCGGATCTCATCGTCATCCGCCAGCCGGCCCCCGGCCTGTTCGCGCAGCGCCTCGGCGACCAGCCAGTCGAAGGCGATCCGCATGCGCTCGGTGAGCTCGAGGATGGTCAGCCCGCGCTCGGACGACAGGGTCGCGTTGGCGACCGCCCAGCCTTCGTTCTCCCCACCGACGAGATTCTCCACCGGCACTTCGACGTCGGTGAGGAACACCTCGCAGAATTCGGCGTCCGCGGTCATCTGCCGGATCGGCCGCCGGTCGATGCCCGGGGTGCGGATGTCGACCAGCAGGAAGGAAATGCCCTTGTGCTTTGGCGCGGCCGGATCGGTGCGCGCGAGCAGCAGGTAGTAGTCCGCGTACTGCGCCCCGGAGGACCAGATCTTCTGGCCGTTGACGATGTATCGATCCCCGCGCCTTTCCGCGCGGGTCTTCAGCGAAGCCAGGTCCGAGCCTGCGTTGGGTTCCGAGAAGCCCTGGCACCACACCTCGCCGCGTTCGAGCACGCCCGGCAGGTAGCGCTGCTTCTGGGCCTGGGTGCCGAAGCGCAGCAGCGTGCCGGGCACGTGGTACAGCGAGATGAAGTACAGCGTCGGCCGCGGCGCGCCGGAGCGGGCGAACTCCTCGTAGAAAACGATCTGCTCGGCAAGGCCCATGCCGGCGCCGCCCCATTCGCGCGGCCAGTGCGGCGCGGCGTAGCCGCCCGCCCTGAGCGTGCGGAACCACTGCTTCTGGAAGTCGCAGTAGTCCTCGCCCGTGGCGTGGAACATCCGCTCGCGCCAGCCGGCGGGCACGTTGTCGCGCAGCCAGCCGCGCACATCGTTGCGGAAACCTTCCAGTCGTTCGAGTTCTTTCATTCGGTGGTACTCGGAAAATCGGGGCGTCGGGCGCGGCGCGATGCGCTTGGTCGAGCTGCGAATTTCAGGATAGCATACGGTGATCGGTGGCCGCAGGCGCGTGGTCGTACCGCGCCTGCCTTCGGCCGATCGAGACCCTCGTCGTCGCGAGGCCGAACCGGGGCAGCCCCGGCGGATTGAAGCCATGAACCGCCTCTTCGTGGTCGCGAGCGCAGCGAAGCGACCCATGCGGCCTCAATGCCACCGGCAGCACGTGGATTGCTTCGTCGCTTCGCTCCTCGCAATGGCGGGTGAGTACTTTCAGGGGAACACGTCAATGTCCGAATCGATCATCAGCACCGCCGAACTGCGCGACACCGTCCGCGGCGTATTGAGCGTGGAGAGCGCATCGAAGAAGCTGCGCGCCGCGCTCGATGGCCCCGGATCCCTGCGCGAAGCGCTCTGGCCCACGGTGGCCGATCTCGGCTGGGCCGCGCTCGCGATCCCGGAGGAACACGGCGGCATGGGGCTCGGCAGTGCCGAACTCGCCGTGGTGTTCGAGGAACTCGGCCGTTACCTCACGCCGGTGCCGTTCCTGTCGACGATGCTGTTCGCGCGCGCGGTCGCCGCCGCGGGAACGCCCGATCAACGTGCGGCGTTGCTGCCGAAGGTCGCTGCCGGCGAGTTGATCGGCGCAATCTCCCCGCCGGATCAGCGCCCGGCGCTGGTGCTGGTCGCGGACGGGGATCGCATCCGCCTGCGCGGCACCGCCGCCGCGGTGCTGGACGCGGACGCCGCGGATGCGATCCTGGTCCTGGCCGAGGATCAGCGCCGCCGCCGCATGCTGGTGCTGGTGCAGCCATCCGATGGCGTCGCGGCCCGCCACCGCCCCACCTTCGATCGAACCCGCCGGCTGTGCGATCTGGCGTTCGACGATCTCGCCCTGCCGGCGGATCGGATCCTGGGCGGGGGCGTGCTGGACCCGGTCGTGGAGGGCGAACTGCTGTCCTTCGCCGCGCTCGCGATGGCCTGCGATTCGATTGCCGGCGCCGCGCACATCCTGGAGCAGACGGTCGAGTACATGAAGACGCGCCAGCAGTTCGGCCGTGTCATCGGCTCGTTCCAGCAGATGAAGGCGCGCGCCGCCAACCTCAAGACCCTGCTGGAGGCGGCATCGGCGCTCACCCGCCAGGCAGTGAGCCAGCACGCAACCGGGGCCGCGGATCGGGACCTGTGGTGCTCGAACGCCAAGTACATGGCCTGCGACGCCTACAAGCGCATCGCCGAGGACGCGGTGCAACTGCACGGCGGGATCGGCTTCACCTGGGAACACGACTGCCACCTGTTCCTCAAGCGCGCGCGGTTGA
>JBFXBD010000031.1:0-61620 GCA_050183625.1 Gammaproteobacteria bacterium | reverse complement strand
TGAACGCCATCGACTTCCTGGCGACAAACGCGCGCCGCGCGCATCCGGCGCGCGAGGCGAAGTCCGGTCGACTCAAGCTCGGGCTGCAGCACGTTTACGGCACCCCTTAAGAACTAACGTATGAGGTCGGCAATGTCTACCTGCAGGGCAATGTCTATGGCCAGACCCGCCAGGCGCTGTACGTCGACAACTTCAACGACAACTCCGGCAACACCTGCGAGGGTGCGTACGGCGGCGGCTATGCGCTGATGAACGCGCGCCTGGACTGGGAGAACGTGATGGGCAACCCCGCCTGGTCGGTGACGGCCTGGGGCAAGAACATCACCAACCGCGAGTACTACATCTCCGGCCTGTGCCTGTACAACGCCGTCGGCATCACCGCGGCGTACCCGGGCGACCCGGCGACCTTCGGCGTGAACGTCAACTACAAGTTCGGCCAGTAAGCGCCGGCGCCCCCGGGCGCTTCCCACCCCGAACCCCGGTGCTCCCGCACCGGGGTTTTTTTTCGCCCCGCCGAAACGGGGTCGGAGTGATTTTCCGCGCCCGTGCCGTGCCGAGTCCTGCACACAGGCGCGGAAAATCACTCCGACCCCGTTTCGGCATTCGAAAATCACTCCGACCCCGTTTCGGGCGAAAAAAAGGCCGGGGGCGGTTGCCCGCGCCCGGCCTGGCTTGTGCGGCGAGAATCGTTCGCGGCGTCAGTGCTTGCCGCCGCCGGCGTGGAACTGCGCCTCCTCGGTTGAGCCGGTGAGCGCGGTGACGCTCGACGCGCCGCCCTGGATCACCGTGGTGACGTCGTCGAAGTAACCGGTGCCGACTTCCTGCTGGTGCGAGACGAAGGTGTAGCCGCGATCACGGGCCGCGAACTCGGGCTCCTGCACCTTCTCGACGTAGGCACTCATGCCGCGGGCGACGTAGTCCTGCGCGAGGTCGAACATGTTGTACCACATGGAGTGGATGCCAGCGAGGGTGATGAACTGGTACTTGTAGCCCATCGCGCCCAGCTCGCGCTGAAACTTCGCGATGGTCGCATCGTCCAGGTTCTTCTTCCAGTTGAAGGACGGCGAGCAGTTGTAGGCCAGGAGCTTGTCCGGGAACTGCTTGCGGATCCCTTCGGCGAAGACCTTGGCCTGCTTCAGGTCGGGGGTCGCGGTTTCGCACCAGATCAAATCCGCGTATGGCGCGTAGGCCAACCCGCGCGAAAGCGCCTGGCCGATGCCCGGGCGCGTCTTGTAGAAGCCCTCGGCGGTGCGCTCGCCGGTGACGAACGGCTTGTCGTTCTCGTCTACGTCCGATGTGAGCAGGTCCGCCGCGTCGGCATCGGTACGCGCCAGGATCACGGTGGGAACGCCGACCGAGTCTGCCGCCAGACGCGCCGCTATCAGCTTCTGCACCGCTTCCTGGCTCGGTACCAGCACCTTGCCGCCCATGTGGCCGCACTTCTTCACCGACGCGAGCTGATCCTCGAAATGCACGCCTGCGGCGCCGGCGCGGATCATCGCCTTCATCAGTTCGAAAGCATTCAGCACGCCGCCGAAACCGGCCTCGGCGTCGGCGACGATCGGCGCGAAGCAGTCGACGTAGCCGGGATCGCCGGGCCCGATGCCCTTGGCGCACTGGATTTCGTCCGCGCGCTTGAAGCTGTTGTTGATGCGCTCGACCACCGCCGGCACGGAGTTCACCGGATACAGGGATTGATCCGGGTACATGGACATGTAGGTGTTGTTGTCCGCCGCCACCTGCCAGCCGGACAGGTAGATCGCCTTGATGCCGGCCTTGACCTGCTGCATCGCCTGACCGCCGGTGAGGGCACCGAGGCAATTGATGTACGGCTCGTCGTGGACGAGGTTCCAGAGCTTCTCCGCGCCGCGCCGCGCGAGCGTGTACTCGATCGGAAAGCTGCCCCGCAGGCGCACCACGTCCGCGGCCTTGTAGCCGCGCTTGACGCCCTTCCAGCGCGGGTTCGTCTTCCAGTCCTGTTCGAGTTGCGCGATTTGCGAGTTGCGATCAGCCATGAGCGGTCTCCAGTCGGAATGATGATTTTTCTCTCGCCCTAGGCCAGCAGGCCATAGGCTTCCAAGGTCATGAACGCCGGGAGATCCCCTCCCGTGATCATCTTGTCCAACAGGTCCGCTGCCTCGTTGAACTTGCGCCGGGCGAATGCGGCATCGCCCAGTTCGGCGCGCTGGCGCGCCATCTCCTGCCCGAGCAGTTCCCGGAACAGCGCCGCGGTGATGCGGCGGCCGTCGTCGAGCACGCCGCCGGGATGCCGGATCCACTGCCAGATCTGTGCGCGGGATATTTCGGCCGTGGCCGCATCTTCCATGAGGTTGGCCAGGGGCACGCATCCCTGGCCGGCAATCCAGGCTTCGGTGTAGTGCAGCGCGGCGCCGATGTTGGTGGCGAGGCCAGGCAGGGTAATCGTGCCGCGCGGCACCTGCAGGAGATCCTGTGCGGTGACGATCACGTCGTCACATTTCCTGTCAATCTGGTTCGGTCCCGACATCCACTTGTCGAAGATTGCCATCGCCTCGGGAACCAGCCCCGGGTGTGCGACCCAGGTCCCGTCATGGCCGTCCTGCACTTCCCGCAGCTTGTCCTGGCGTACTTTCTCCAGTGCGCGCTCGTTCTCGGCCGGATCGTTCTTGATCGGGATCTGGGCCGCCATCCCACCCATGGCGTGGATGCCGCGCCGGTGACAGGTCTGGATCAGCAGGCGCGAGTACGCGCGCAGGAAGGGCGTGGTCATGGTGAGCTGCGAGCGTTCCGGCACCACGAATTCCGGGCGGTTCCGGAAGCACTTGATGAAGCTGAACATGTAGTCCCAGCGGCCGCAGTTCAGCCCGCCGGCGTGCTCGCGCAGTTCCCACAGGATCTCGTGCATCTCGAACGCCGCCGGGATGGTCTCGATCAGCGCCGTGGCCCGGATGGTGCCGCGGGGGATTCCCAGCGAGTCCTGCGCATGGTTGAAGACGTCGTTCCACAACCGTGCCTCCAGATGGCTCTCCATCTTCGGCACGTAGAAGTAGGGCGCGGTGCCGCGCGCGATCAGCGCCCGGGCGTTGTGGAAGAAATACAGGCCGAAATCGAACAGCGAGGCCGGGATCGGCGCGCCGTCGAATTGAACGTGCGCCTCCTCCAGGTGCCAGCCGCGGGGCCGCACCATCAGGGTCGCGGTGCGTTCGTTCAGCCGGTAGCTGCGGCCGTCCGGGTTGGTGAACTCGATGGTGCGCCGGACCGCGTCGCGCAGGTTGACCTGCCCTTCGATCATTCCCGACCAGGTCGGGCTGGAGGAATCCTCGAAGTCGGCCATGTAGACGCGTGCGCCCGAGTTCAGGGCGTTGATGATCATCTTGCGGTCGACCGGCCCGGTGATCTCGACGCGACGGTCGGCCAGATCGGCGGGGATCGGCGCCACCGTCCATGCCGACTCGCGGATCTCGCGCGTTTCGGGCAGGAAGTCCGGCAGCGCACCGGCATCGAAGGCGCGCTGGCGATCGCGCCGGCGCTGCAGGAGTTCGGCCCGGCGCGGGCCGAAGCGCGAAACCAGATCGGCAACGAACGCCAGGGCCTGCGGCCCGAGGACGTCCTGGCAGGCGGGGCTCATCGGCCCGACGACGCGCAGCCGTCCATCTGCGGTTTGCGGATTGGCACTCATCGAAATCTCTCCTTCGTCATTTCGAACCCGAACCGCGCGCGAAGATGTCGAGGCAGGTGGATCGCTTCGCTGCGCTCGCGATGACGACGGGGCGGTTCATGGCCTCGATCTGCCATCGCCAAGCCCGGTGAAGCCTCGCGATGACCATTCGCGCAGGCGGGCTGCCGGTCGGGGATAGTGCGCCAGCGCACCGCCCCGGTGCGTGGCCACCTTAGGACGGGGGGTGAAGATTCACAAATTAAATGTTTCAATACTCACAATTAACTTTGAGAATACTCACACGCCAGCCTCGACCATGGCCTCGGACGCGCCCCGCCGCTTCTACTACAAGCGCAATCGCTTCAAGCAGTTGCATGCATTCTGCCACGCCGCGCGGACGCAGAGCGTGTCGGCCGCCGCGGAACTTATCTTCCTGAGCCAGCCGGCCGTCTCGCTGCTCATCAAGGCGCTCGAGGACGACCTGGGCGTGGCGCTGTTCGAGCGCCGCGGACCGCGCATCTCGCTCACCCCCGAGGGCAGGATCCTGCATGAGCTGGCCGAGCCGCTGGTGGACGGGATTGAGACCCTGCCCGCCGCTTTCCTGGAACGCTGCAACAAGGTCGAGGCCGGCCAGCTCGACATCGCCGCCAGCGAATCGACCATCCTCTACATCCTGCCGCCGGTCGTGAAGCGCTTCGCCGCGCTGTTTCCACGCGTGCGCTTCAAGCTTCACAACACCACCGGCCGCGGCGGCCTGGCGCTGCTGCGCTCGGGCACGGTCGATCTGGCGGTCGGTTCGATCCTGGAGGTTCCCGAGGACGTCGAGTACCAGCCCATGCTGCAATACCAGCCGGTGCTCATCACCCCGCCAGAGCATCCGCTATCGACCAAGCCCGGGCTGACATTGGAGGACATCGCCGGTCACGCGCTGATCCTGCCGCCGCGGCATCTTTCCACATGGCGGATCGTCGAGCAGTTCTTCAGGCAGCGCAACGTCGCCTACAGCGTCGCGGTCGAAGCCGGGAGCTGGGAAGTCATCAAGGAATACGTGAAGGCGGGCGTGGGCGTATCGATTGTCGCGAGCATCTGCCTGCAACGCGACGAGAACCTCGCCGTGCGGCCCCTTGGCGACTGGTTCCCCAAGCGCCGCTACGGGCTGGCGGTGATGCGCGACGGCCACCTGTCCACCGCGGCGCAGAAATTCATCGACCTGCTGCACGAGCATTGCGCACAGCAGAAGGCGCCCGAATGAACACTCGCCGTGCATCCGCGGCCGGCGCTGGAAACCCGACGGTCGGACCGTATAATTGGGTTGGCCGGGGCCTCGACCGAACACCCGGCGCAGGGACAGAACGCCCGGGCACGCACGATGTCGGACCGCAGCCGTACACGCAGCGATGACAGCCTCGCCATCAAGGAGGCCAAGCCGCAGATCAAGCAGCCGCCGCTGTACAAGGTGGTGCTCCTGAACGACGACTACACGCCGATGGAGTTCGTCGTGCACATCCTGGAGATGTTCTTCGGCAAGGACCGCCAGAACGCGACTCGCATCATGCTCGAGGTGCACACGCGCGGTAAGGGCGTGTGCGGCATCTATACGCACGAGATCGCCGAAACCAAGGTCGCGCAGGTCAATGCCTACGCGCGCGAGAACCAACACCCCCTGCTCTGCACGCTCGAGCAGGCCTAGCGGACGGGACGAAGATGCTGAGCCGCGAACTCGAAGTCACCCTCAACATGGCGTTCAAGGATGCCCGCGAACGGCGCCACGAGTTCATGACCGTGGAGCACCTGCTGCTGGCATTGCTGGACAACCCCACGGCACAGCGCGTGCTGCGCGCCTGCGGCGCGAACCTGAACGCCCTGCGGCACGATCTGGTCGCCTTCATCCGCGAGACGCCCGTGCTGTCGGAAGGCTCCGAGCGCGATACCCAGCCGACGCTGGGATTCCAGCGCGTGCTGCAGCGGGCGGTGTTCCACGTGCAATCCTCGGGCAAGAAGGAGGTCACCGGCGCGAACGTGCTCGTGGCCATCTTCGGCGAGCGCGAATCCCAGGCGGTGTACCTGCTGAACCAGCAGGGCATCACCCGCCTGGACGTGGTCAACTACATCTCCCACGGCATTTCCAAGGTCGGCGAGGAGGAAGGAAACGAAAGCCCGCCCCCCGGCCCGCAGGACGAGGAATCCGCCGAAGGTGAAAGCGGCAAGAACCCGCTGGAGACCTTCACCACCAACCTGAACCAGCAGGCTCGGCTGGGCAAGATCGATCCGCTCATCGGCCGGGAGACCGAGATCGAGCGCACGGTCCAGATCCTGTGCCGGCGGCGCAAGAACAACCCGCTGTTCGTCGGCGAGGCCGGGGTCGGCAAGACCGCGATCGCCGAGGGGCTGGCGAAGAAGATCGTCGACGGCGAGGTACCGGAGGTGCTGGCGAACAGCACCATCTATTCGCTCGATCTGGGCGCCCTGCTGGCCGGCACCAAGTACCGCGGCGACTTCGAAAAGCGCCTGAAGGCGGTTCTGAACCAGTTGCACCGCGAACCGGGCGCGATCCTGTTCATCGACGAGATCCACACCATCATCGGCGCCGGCGCCGCTTCCGGCGGCGTCATGGACGCCTCCAATCTCATCAAGCCGGTGCTGGCCTCGGGCGATCTGAAGTGCATCGGCTCCACCACCTACCACGAGTACCGCGGCATCTTCGAGAAGGATCGGGCGCTGTCGCGGCGGTTCCAGAAGATCGACGTCGCCGAGCCCTCGGTCGAGGATGCGGTGAAGATCCTCACCGGCCTGAAGTCACGCTTCGAGGAGTTCCACGACGTGCGCTATACGGTGCAGGCGCTGCGCGCCGCGGTGGATCTCACCAATCGCTACATCAACGACCGCCACCTGCCGGACAAGGCGATCGACGTCATCGACGAGGCCGGCGCCCGCATGCGCCTGATGCCGACCTCGCGCCGGCGCAAGACCGTGGGCGTGACCGACATCGAGAACATCGTCGCCAAGATCGCCCGCATCCCGGCCAAGACCGTGACCCGCTCCGACAAGGACGTGCTCATGAACCTGGAGCGCGATCTGAAGATGGTCGTGTTCGGGCAGGACCAGGCGATCGAGTCGCTGGCCGCGGCGATCAAGATGTCGCGTTCCGGCCTGGGCGACACGGAAAAACCCATCGGCTCGTTCCTGTTCGCCGGCCCGACCGGCGTGGGCAAGACCGAGGTCTGCCGCCAGCTCGCCCGGGTCATGGGCATCGAACTGGTGCGCTTCGACATGTCCGAGTACATGGAGCGGCACACCGTCTCGCGCCTCATCGGCGCGCCGCCGGGCTATGTCGGCTTCGACGAGGGCGGCCTGCTCACCGAAGCCATCAACAAGCACCCGCACGCGGTGCTGCTGCTCGACGAAATGGAAAAGGCGCACCCGGACGTCTACAACCTGCTGCTGCAGGTCATGGACCACGGCGCGCTGACCGACACCAACGGCCGCAAGACCGATTTCCGCAACGTGATCCTCATCATGACCACCAACGCCGGCGCCGACCGCATCAGCCGCGCGTCGATCGGCTTCAAGGAGCAGGATCACAGCAGCGACTCCACGGAAGTCATCAAGCGGATCTTCAGCCCGGAATTCCGCAACCGCCTGGACGCGATCGTCGCCTTCAATCCGCTCGACGCCCGCACCATCGCCATGGTGGTCGACAAGTTCCTGGTCGATCTGGAAACCCAGCTCGACGGCAAGAACGTCAGCGTCGACGTGGACGAGGACGCGCGCGCCTGGCTGGCCGCGCACGGCCACGATCCGCTGATGGGCGCGCGGCCGATGTCGCGGCTGATCCAGGAACGGATCAAGAAGGCCCTGGCCGAGGAAATCCTGTTCGGCAAGCTCGAACACGGCGGCCACGTCGACGTGATCGTCCGTGACGGAGATCTCGCCGTGGAGATCCGCTCCTCGGCGCCCGCGCAGTTGCCGGCGCCGTCCGAGACCGAGGCGTGACCGCGGATTTTCCGATCCAGACCGCCACACCGGATACTCGCGCGGAATTCGAACGCTGGGTGGGATTCTACGCGGCGATGCACGCGCCGCTGTACGCCGCACTGTCAGGCGGCGTCGCCGGGGATCCGGACCTCATCGACATCGCCGCGCGCACGCGCAAGGGCCAGCCGATCGCGCCCACCTTGTTCAACGCCGTGCACTACCTGCTGCTGGCCGATCCCGACCACCCGCTCGGCCGGTGGTACGCGTCGATCGAGGAACACCCGCGTGATCCTTCCACGGCCTTCGCCCCGTTCCGCGCCTACTGCCTGGAACGACGCGATCGGATCGTGGAGATCGTCGCGACCCGAACCACCCAGGCCACCACGGTGGAGCGCGCCGCAGTACTGATGCTGGCGTTCGCGCGCGTGCAGGACGCGACCGGCACAGCGCTGTCGATCATCGAGATGGGCTGCAGCGCGGGTTTCAATCTGCTGTTCGATCGGTACCGTCACGAATTCACCCACGGCGCGGACGCGTTGCCCGCGCTGGGCGACCCGGACAGCCCGGTGGTACTGCGGCCGCGCATGATCCATGCGCGTGCGCCGTTGCCGGCACGGATGCCCGAGGTGGCGGTTCGGGTGGGCGTGGATCTCGCGCCGGTCGACCCGCACGACCCCGACACCCGGCGCTGGATGCAGGCGCTGCATCCGCCCGAGTTCGTGGATACGGTGCGCAACATCGAGCGCGCCTTCGCCGTCCGTCGCGCGTATCCGCTGCGGGTGTTGCGCGGCGATGCCGTGGAACTCGTCGGGCCGTTGATTGATGAGATACCGGGCCCGGTCTGCGTGCTGCATTCCAATTGCCTGTACCAGTGGCCGGAGGCGCCCCGGCAGGCCGTGGAACGCATCCTGCGGGACGCCGGCGCGCGCCGGCCGGTGCACAGGATATCGATGGAGCCGGACTTCAACGCACCGGCGCGGATCCTCGAACGGTTTCCGCCCGGATCGTCAATCCACAGCGAATTGATCCACACGCTCTATGACGGCGGCCGACGCGAGCAGACCCTGCTCGGGTACGTCGACGGCCATGCCCGCTGGATCGACTGGCTGGCCTGACGCCCGGACCATTCAGCCGCCGGCGACCGGGGCGGTCGTGCCCGCTCAGCCGCAGACGGTCTTGCGCGCGCGCGCGATGGCCGCGCGATAGACCGCTTCCATTGTCGAGCGCGCCCGGGCCTCGTCTCCGCGCGGCTCGAACGTGGCGACCCACTGCACGCCGCTGCGCCCGCCGCCGGCATCGCTCACACGGACCTGGGCCGAGTAGCGGCTCACCGGCAGGGGGTGATCCTCGTTCACGATGGAATACGCGAACGTCATGGTGTTCGGATCGTGGCTGTCCAGGCGCTCGACGATGCAGTGGTCGCCCATGTCGAAGGTGCGTGTCATGCCGACGCCGCGGCCCTGGACCCTGAAATCCTTCAATCCGCCGCCGGATCGCGGCGCTCCGAAATTCTCCAGCGCCGCCCACACGGCGGCGGCCGGGCCTTCGATCTCCTCGCTCACCGTCACCGTGATCATCGACTGCACTCAGGCGACGAAGTCGAAATAGCGCAGCACCGGGGCGGCGGCCAGGGTGTTCTGCAACTGATCCATCATGCCGGTGCTCTGGCGCCAGGCGAGGTACTTCTCGTAGTCCGCCTTCGACCGCCACTGCTCCACCAGGACGAAGCGCGTCGGGTCGGCCTGATCGCGCAGCACATTGACCCGTTCGCAGCCCTCGAATTGCCGCGTCTCGACCAGCAGCCCCGGCATGGCGGCCGCGAAGCCATCGGCGGCCTCGGGCTTGAACTGCATCTCGAATACGATGTGTGCGCTCATCTGGGCGTCTCCCGTTCGTCGTTCGATTGACTTTGCACGCACCGGCCGGAGCCTCGACCCGGCCGGACACGCCTGAACCGCGGCGCGCGGTCCCCGGGCCGCATCTTAGCAGCGCCGCGGGCAGCAAGGCGCCCGGGCGCGTGCCAAGCGGGCGGGCGCCCGGTCAGGGCCGGTTGCGGACGCGATGCGCGGCGCCCATCAACGCCGCTTCCGCCTGCGCGGCAATTGCGCCGACGAGGTCACCCGCGGGCGCGACAGAGTCGATGCCGTCCACGCCCTCGCCGGCCCAGACCATCGCCGTGTCGCAATCGCCCGCGGCCTGAGCGCGCCGGAAAGCCTCGCCGGCCTGCGGCAGTGCTTCGGCCAATGCGTCCTCGCTGCCGTGCCAGCGCCCGGTGAATTCGTTGCGCAGCGCGCGTCCGGTGTAGCCGCCCGGCCAATCGTAGCCGCGCACGATGTCGAAGACGCGCGTACGCACGGTCCGGTCGCCGGAGCCCTCGACCAGACGGCGCTTGGCGGCGTCGGGCCCGAGCGCCTCGGCACTGGCGTAGAACCGGGTGCCGATCAGCGCGCCGGCGGCCCCGAGCGCCAGCGCGGCCGCGAGGCCCCGCCCATCGGCAATACCTCCGGCCGCCAGGATCGGGATCGGTTCAACCCAGCGCGATACCGCGCAGGCGAGCGGCAATAGCGATCGGCCGCCGCCGTGACCACCGGCCTCGGTTCCCTGGGCGACGATGAAGTCCGCGCCCGCCCGTGCCGCCTGCTCGGCGCCCGTCCGATCCTGCACCTGGCAGATGAGACGGCAACCCCCGGCGCGTACCGAGGCGGCCCATGGGCGCGGATCGCCGAACGAGAGCATCACCGCCGCGGGTCCGGCGTCCAGCGCAAGTGCGAGTACATCCGCGCGCAGCGACCATGTGATGAATCCCACGCCCCAGGGACCGCGCGCATGCGTGCGCACCAGCGCCAGCTCGCGCCGCATCCAATCGGGATCACCGTAGCCGCCGCCGACCAACCCGAGCGCACCGGCATTGCTCACCGCGGCGGCCAGAGCGCCGCCGGCAACTGCCCCCATCGGCGCCAGAGCGATTGGATGGCGCAGGCCGAAGGCTTCGGTAAATGCGGTGACGATTGGCATGGTGTACTCCGGACTGGCTTGCGGCTATTCGCGAATTCATATCACACTGTGACATATCAAACGCACCGGGACACCCGCGGATGGGACGCGACCGGAACAGGCTCGAAAAGCGCCACTACGACGCGCTCGCGGATTTCCGCTACCAGCTCCGCCGCTTCCTGCGCTTGAGCGAGCAGGCCGTGAGGTTGAAGTCATGGCAAGCCACGGGGAACTCGTCGCACGCCTGAACGCGCTGCTGGAGGCCGAACGCGCCGGCGCCCGGGTCGCACTGGTGTTCCAATCGCAGTTCGCGCCCGGCAGCGCGGTGCACGCGACGCTGCATGCGGTGCACCGCGACGAAGCCCACAACTGCGGCGTGCTGATCGATCTCATCGAGCGCCTGGGCGCCACGCCGGGCACCGCCACGGGCGCCTTCGCAACGCGCGCAATTGCGTTGCGCGAGCCGCGCGAAAGACTCGCGTTCCTGAACCGCGGGCAGGCCTGGGTGGTGCGCAAGCTCGGCGAGGCGCTGGAACTGACGGACGAGGCGGCGATCCGCGCCCCGCTCGCGCGCATGCTCGATTCGCACGCAGCCAATATCCAGGCCTGCGAGGACTTGCTGGCCGCCGATACCGTGGAGGATTGCCTCATCCGCGGCTTCAGCTCGCCGGCGTGTTCGGCGCACGAATTCGATCCGAACCGCGGCGGCTGACGGCACCGCCACGCGGCGTCACAGCACCTTGATGAGCACCTTGGAGTTGCGCTGGTAGTTGTACAGCGCCTTGCGCTCCACCGGCAACGCTTCGAGCGTCGCCTGCACGAACCCGCGTTCGATGAACCAATGCGCGGTCTGCGTCGTCAGCACGAACATGCGGCCGATACCGGCCTGCCGGGCCATCTGCTCGAGCCTGTCCAGCAACGCCTGGCCGTAGCCGCCGCGGCGATAGTCCGGGTTCACCGCCAGGCACGCGAGTTCTACGACGTTCTCCGCCGTGTAGGGGTAGTACGCCGCGCAGCCGATGATGGCGCCGTCGCGTTCGATGACAGTGAACTGGCCAATCTCCATCTCCAGCTTCTTGCGCGGGCGTCGCACCAGCGTGCCGTCGGCCTCCAGCGGGCCGATGATCTCGATGATGCCGACCACGTCGTCGATGGTCGCGGTGCGCATCGCGTCGAACGAGGTACCGCTGACCATGGTGCCGGCGCCGTCGCGGGTGAACAGCTCGCGCAGCAGCGCGCCGTCCATGCGCCGCTCGAGCAGGTGCACGCGCTGCACGCCCTGCTGGCACGCGCCGGACACCAGCTTGAGCACCGCGCGCTCCTCGCCGACGATGTCCACGCGCCGATCCAGGAGCCGGCCGAGTTCCTGGACCGTGAGTTCGCGCAGGAGCGCGCCGTCGTCGTCGAGCAGCCTGCGGCCTTCGGTCAGGTAGATGAGCTTGGCGGCCCGAAGCTCGACCGCGACCGCCGCGCCGACCTCCTCCTCGCTGATGCTGAACGCCTCGCCGGTGGGCGAATAGCCAATCGGCGAGACGAGCACGATCTGGCCGGCGGCCAGGTGGGTGTTGATCGCCTCGGTATCCACCCTGCGCACGATGCCGGTGTATCCGTAGTCGGTGCCGGCGCGGATGCCGAGCGGACGCGCGGTGATGAAGTTGCCGGAGGTGACGCGGATCCGCGCCCCGGCCATCGGCGAGTTCGCCAGGCCCTGGGACAGGATCGCCTCGATGTCCACGCGCACGCTGCCGACGGCGTCCTTGACGCACTCCATGGCCTGCGGGTCGGTGACGCGGATGTCGTCCACGTAGTGCAGCCCGGCGCCGGAAACCTGGAAGCGTTCGTCGATCTGCGGCTCGGCGCCGTGCACGACCACCATCCGGATCCCCATGCTCGACAGCAGCACCAGATCGTGGACGAGGTGGATGAACCCGGCATCCGCCAGCGCCTCGCCGCCGAAGACGATGACGAAGGTCCGGCCGCGATGGGCGTAGATGTACGGCGACGCCTCGCGGAACAGGCGTACGAAGCCGGGTGAAGGTTCAGTCATCGGACCGCTCCACGCAGAATCGCCGGATGAGGCCGCGCAGTATATCGACGGCGGGCGCCACGCGCGCACGATCGATCGATTCGTCGGGCTGGTGCGCGCATTCGATGTCGCCGGGGCCGAACAGCAACACGTCCATGCCGGCGGCCGCCAGCATCGGCGCCTCGCTGGCGAAGCCGACCGTGCCGGCCGGGCTGCCGGTCAGGCGTTCGGCCGCGGCAACGATCGGTGCGCCGGCCGCGGTGGCGAACGGCGGCACGGGATCGATCATCGGCTCGACGGAAAAGCCCAGCCCGGTACCGGCGAGCGCGTCCGCGACCCGATCGCGCAGGCCGTGCAGGATTTCCTCCGGGGGCATCGACGGCAGCAGGCGCAGATCGATCTGAAGCTCGCAATCGGCGCAGATGCGATTCGGATTGTCACCGCCGTGGATGCACCCCAGGTTCAGCGTCGGCCCCGGCACCTCGAACACCGGATCCTGCCAGCGCGCCTGCAGCGCGGCACGCCAGGCCAGCAGTGCGGCCATCACCGCGTGCATGCCTTCCAGGGCGGAATTGCCCAAGGCGGGATTGCTGGCGTGCCCGGCCCGCCCGCGGACGAGGATCCGCGCCATGACGATCCCCTTGTGGGCGCGGACGGGGCGCATCGCGGTCGGTTCGCCGATGACCGCATGGCGCCCCAGCCTGCGCCCGGCGGCGGCGAGTGCGCGCGCGCCGGACATCGAGCTCTCCTCGTCCGCCGTGGCCAGCAGCACGATCGGGGCGCGCAGCCTGCCGGCGTCGGCCTGCGCCATGGCCGCCAGGGCGATCGGGAAAAAGCCTTTCATGTCGGTGGCGCCCAGTCCGTAGAGCCTGCCCCCGCGTTCCTGCAGGACGAAGGGATCCGACTGCCAGCGATCGGCATCCCAGGGCACCGTGTCGGTGTGCCCGGCCAATACCAGGCCGCCGGCGCCCTCGCCCAGCGTCGCGATCAGATTGACCTTGCCGGCGTGGCCGGGGATCGGCACGACCTCGACCCGCGCGCCGAGGTCGGCGCACCACTGCGCCAGCAGTTCCACCACCGCGCGGTTGCTCTGGTCCAGGAGCGGATCCTGGCTGCTGACCGACGCACAGGCGACCAGCGGCGCCAGCATGGCTTCGAAGTCCGGTAGGTTGCTTTTCACGTGCGGCCTTCCTGCGGGCCGCAGAGTGTACACGCCCGGCCGCGCGCGCGGATCCCCGCGCCGGGGGACTGTAGTATCCTTCCGCGCCCGGCGCCGGCCGGCACCGATCACGGAGCCCGTCATGACCAAGCCTCTGAACCGCTTCAGCGCACATCTCACCCAGCGCAAGTCGCAGGGTGCCTCGCAGGCGATGCTCTTCGGCACCGGGCTGACCGACGCCGACATGGCCAAGCCGCAGGTCGGCATCGCGAGCGTCTGGTACGAGGGCAATACCTGCAACATGCACCTGCTCGGCCTGGCCGAGAAGGTCAAGCAGGGCGTGGCCGCCGCCGGCATGGTCGGCATGCGCTTCAACACCATCGGCGTCAGCGACGGCATCTCGATGGGTACGGACGGCATGAGCTATTCGCTGCAGTCGCGCGATCTCATCGCCGATTCGATCGAGACCGTCATGGGCGCGCAGTGGTACGACGCCAACGTCTCCATCCCCGGCTGCGACAAGAACATGCCCGGCTGCCTGATCGCCATGGGCCGTCTGAATCGCCCGGCGCTCATGGTGTACGGCGGCACGATCAAGCCCGGCATGCGCGGCAACCAGGCGATCGACATCATCTCCGCGTTCCAGAGCTACGGTGAATTCATCGCCGGCCGGCTCGACGAGGCCGGCCGTTCGGAAATCGTCCACCGGGCCTGCCCCGGCGCCGGCGCCTGCGGCGGCATGTACACCGCCAACACCATGGCCGCGGCGATCGAGGCCATGGGCATGTCCCTGCCCTACAGTTCCTCCATTCCGGCGGTGGACCCGGCCAAGCTCGAGGAGTGCTTCCGTGCCGGCGCCGCCATCCGCAACCTGCTGGAACTGGATCTGAAACCGCGCGACATCATGACCCGCGCCGCATTCGAGAACGCGATGGTGATCGTCAGCGCCCTGGGCGGCTCGACCAATGCCGTGCTGCACCTGATTGCGATGGCGCGCGCGGTGGGCGTGAATCTGACCATGGACGACTTCCAGGCCGTCAGCGATCGGGTTCCGTTCCTGGCCGATCTGAAACCCAGCGGGTTCTACGTGATGGAGGACCTGCACAACGTCGGTGGCACGCCGGCGGTGATGAAGTACCTGCTGGAACGCGGCCTGCTGGATGGCTCCTGCATCACAGTCACCGGCCGCACCGTGGCCGAGAACCTCGCCGGCGCCGCGCCGCTCACGCCCGGCCAGAAGGTGATCAAGCCGCTGGAGGATCCGATCAAGCCCTCCGGGCACATCCAGATCCTCTACGGCAGCCTGGCACCGGGCGGTTCGGTGGCCAAGATCACCGGCAAGGAGGGGCTGCAGTTCGCCGGCCCGGCGCGAGTGTTCGATTCGGAGGAACTGATGCTGGCGGCACTGGAGCAGGGCCGCATCGGCAAGGGCGACGTGGTCATCATCCGCTACGAGGGCCCCAAGGGCGGCCCCGGGATGCCCGAGATGCTGACGCCGACTTCCGCGATCATGGGCGCGGGCCTGGGTGCGGACGTCGCTCTCATCACCGACGGCCGCTTCTCGGGTGGCTCGCACGGCTTCATCGTCGGCCACGTGGTGCCGGAAGCCCAGGAAGGCGGGCCGATCGCCCTGGTACGCGACGGCGACCGGATCGTCATCGACGCCGACAGCCGCCGGATGGACGTCGAGGTGAGCGAGGCCGAGATGCAGCGCCGCCGGGCCGAGTGGCGGGCCCCGCCCTACAAGGCCACCAGCGGCACGTTGTTCAAGTACATCAAGACGGTGAAATCGGCGAGCGAGGGCTGCGTCACCGACGAGTGACGCACGCCCCCTACATCACGCGGCCGGCCTTGTTCTGCTCCTTGTAGTACTGGAGCACGCGCTGGACGTAGACCCGGGTCTCGTCGTAGGGCGGGACCTTGTAGCCGTTGCCGATGACGGCGTTCTCGCCGGCGTTGTAGGCGGCCACGGCCAGCGTGAGGTTGTTGTTGAACATTCCCAGCAGGTCGCGCAGGTAGCGCGAGCCGCCGTGGACGTTGGCAATCGGATCGCGCCGGTCCCGCACGCCGTAGCGCTCGGCCGTCCCCGGCATGAGTTGCATCAGCCCCACCGCGCCCGCGGTCGACACCGCGTTCGGATCATAGGCCGATTCCGCCTTGATGACCGCGTGCAGCAGCGGCTCGGGAAGCTGGTACTGCCTGGCCACCTGCGTGATGAGCGGGGTGAAGCGCTTGCGGTTCTCGTTGACGCGGGCCAGATCGATCCGGCTCGACGCCGCGCGCCAGCCCTTCCATGTCCGGACGATGAGCTTGTAGCCCTTGTGGTCGGGACGATCGGTGAGGTAGACGTGGCCCTGGCTGTCCACGTACTTGTAGATGTCCGCGAACGCCCGCGGGGCATGCCCCGCCAGGATCACCGTCATCACCGCTGCCACAACTGCCGGGGCTGGTACCGCTGCCATGGAATCCGTCCTGAAATTCCTAATCTGTTTTCTAGATTAGTTTTATAACAGTCTATTTATAAACACTAATAATTGCAAACTTAAAGCGGCGTAACAGGCGGCCGCCAGATCGTCGAGCATGATCCCCAGGCCACCGTGGACGCGTGCATCCGCTACGCTGACCGGCCAGGGCTTGGCGATATCGAACAGCCGGAACAGCGCAAAGCCCGCCACCGCCCAGCCCCAACCGGGCGGTGCCAACGTCATCGTCGCCAGGTAGCCGACGATTTCGTCAAAGACGATCATGCCCGGATCGCGGCCGCCCAGTTCCCGGGCTGCATGGCCGCACACCCAGATGCCAGCCGCGAACAACGACAGCACCACCGCGACATAAGCCGCCGGCGGCAGCCCGCTCAACAACCCGTATAGCGGCAGTGCCACCAGCGTGCCGCAGGTACCCGGCGCACGCCGCGCGAGCCCCGCTCCCAGGCCGGTGGCGAGCAGGATGCGCGGATCGCCCAGGCGCACCGGACGGCCTGGCGCCGGCGGCCGACCGTCATCGGGAGCCATGCACAATCCTAGCCCAGCCGGGGGCACCCGGGGTGCCGCGGCCACGATTGGTTACACGAAACCGGACGCTTTCGGCGCACGGCCGGTCCGCCGCGGTGGCCGGCGCCGGCGGATACCGCAGCGCCGCCGCGCACCCGGACCGGCCGTGGGGACGGACGCGGCCGACTGCCCCGCACTGACGAAATAACCCTGCAATACCAAGGGTTGCCCCGCGTGCGCGCGTATCCGATGATGCCGCACCGCGCCAATTTCCGGCGCGGTCCCGATTGTTCGTCGCAGCCATCGATCCACGAGGAGACGTCATGACTATCAAGGCAGGTGATCGCATTCCAGACGCTACGCTGTACACGATGGGCAAGGAAGGCCCGCAGCCCGTCGCCACCAAGGACATCTTCACCGGCAGGAAGGTCGTGCTGTTCGCCGTCCCCGGCGCCTTCACCCCTACCTGCTCCAATGCACACCTGCCGGGCTTCGTGGTCAACGCGGACAAGATCAAGGCCAAGGGCGTGGATACCATCGCCTGCGTGGCGGTGAACGACGCCTTCGTCATGGGCGCCTGGGGCAAGGCGCAGAATGCCGAGGAGATCCTGATGCTGGGCGACGGCGCCGGAGACTTCACGCGCGCCATCGGCATGGAGTTGGACCTCCGGGCCCGCGGGCTGGGCGTACGCTCGCAGCGCTACGCGATGATCGTGGACAACGGCGTGGTGAAATCGGTGGAGGTCGACGCCGCCAAGCTGGAGAAGTCCAGCGCCGAGCACGTCCTGACCCAGCTCTGAGATCCGGCGCCGCGATGAGCGCCCCTTCCGGCACAGGCGCCGAGCTGGTCCTGGTCGAGGGCGACATCACCCGTCTCGCGGTGGATGCGATCGTCAACGCCGCCAACAGCACCCTGTTGGGCGGCGGCGGCGTGGACGGCGCCATCCACCGCGCGGCCGGGCCGGAACTTCTCGCCGAGTGCCGCGGCCTGGGCGGCTGCCCCACCGGCGAAGCCAGGATCACGCGCGGCTACCGGCTGCCGGCCCGCTACGTCATCCATACCGTCGGGCCGATCTGGCGCGGCGGCGGCGAGGGTGAGCCTGAACTGCTCGCCGCCTGCTATCGCAACTGCCTGACGCTGGCAGCCGCCCATGGCATCGGCTCGATCGCCTTGCCTGCCATCAGCTGCGGCGTTTACGGCTATCCGATCGGCGACGCCGCCCGGACAGCCGTCGCCGAGACCCGGCAAACGCTCGAGGCGCACCCCGGCATCGACAAGGTCGTGTTCTGCTGCTTCGGTGCCGAAGTCACCGCGGCCTACCGGCGCGAACTCGGCGGCACCGTCCCAGCGGCCCGTTGAGCGGCCCTCATCCCCCGGCGGCTGGTTGAGCCTCGCCCGCCGCGACTGCCCAATCCGCGCGCAGGCTGCGTGCGGCGAGCGCGAAGTGGATTGCACCCCAGGCGCCCGGGGCCACCAGGCCGAGCATCGCCCATCGCAGCGCATCGGCACCGGCGGGCTGCGCCAGCCAGTCGCTGAGCAACCCGACCAGCTGCGGCCCCAGGCCCATGCCGACGACGTTGATGAAAAAGAACAGCACCGCGGTGACCAGGGCGCGCATGCGGGGCGGCACCAGCCCCTGGAGCATGGCGTAGCTTGGCGGTGAGTGATATGCGCCGCAACTGACGGGGATGACGAGCGCCGCGAGCGCGACCGCGGGACTGCCCGTGGTCAGCACGACGATATTCGCCGGCAGCACCGCGGCCAGCGCCAGGCAGGGCAGCCACATGTTCCAGCGCAGATCGCGCCGGCCGAGCCGATCCGCGCCCCACCCCGACAGATACGTGGCCGCGGCACCGGCGACGCCCGCCATCAGCGCCATCGCGGTGCCGATCACGTGCAGGCCGAGATCGAAGGTCCGCTGCAGATAGGTGGGCATCCAGATCGCCAGCGAAGCATTCGAGAACACCACCAGTGCATTGCCCAGGACGATGTGCCGGATGGCCCGGCGCGCACGCAGCACCTGCCAGGCCTGGGCGAGCGGGATGCGTTCGGCCGCACCCGCGGCCGCTTCGCGGCGTGGCTCGCGCATCCACCAGCCCAGCCAGGCGGCAACCAGCAGCCCTGGCAGTCCGACGGCGAAGAACGCGGCACGCCAGCCGTGGAACTGCGCAATCCATCCGCCGGCGAACATGCCGATGAACATGCCTGCCGGAACGCTCAGCGAGAAGATGCCCATGGCGCGCGCGCGCCGCGCGGCCGGAGCCAGGTCCGAGATCATCGAATGCGCGGCCGGATACACCCCCGCCTCGCCGATCGCGACGCCGAAGCGCGCGGCCAGCAACTGCACGTAGCTCGCCGCCGCGCCGCAGGCCGCGGTCAGCGTGGAGAACGCCGCCAGCGACGCGACGACGACCCACTTGCGGCTGGTGCGATCGGCCAGTGCCGCGATCGGCAGGCTGAAGAACGCGTAGAACAACGCGAACGACAATCCCGACAGGAAGCCGAGCTGGGAGTCCGACAAGCCCAGGTCGGCCTTGATGGGCGGCATCAGCATCGACAGGATCTGCCGATCCACGACGGTCAAGGCGCCGACCAGCGTCAGGGCCGCGAGCGTGTACGCGGGCGGTGGGGTCGTCGTACGCATCGTCCGGCTCGACTGCGGCCCGGGCGGCCGGTGAACCGATTGTCCACGATCCGGCCTGGCGTTGCCTGCTGCCGCCAGCGGGCCGCGCGATGCCCGGCGCGCCCGTGCCGGCATCCCGCCTGCACGGGAATTGCAAGTTATAATCCGGACGGTCCGTCCACTACACGCCGGGGCACGAACGCAGATGGCGACACCCAAGCCGATGGAACCGACTCCCGCGGATCCGGATCCGCAGGAAACCCGGGAGTGGATCGAAGCGCTGGACGCGGTCATCGAGAACGAGGGTGGCGACCGGGCCCACTACCTGCTCGGCAAGCTGGTCGAAAAGGCCCGCCGATCGGGCGTGTACCTGCCGTTTTCGGCGCGTACCGGCTATATCAACACCATCCCCCCCGCACGCGAGGAATACACCCCCGGCGACCCGGAGATCGAATGGCGCCTGCGCTCGATCATCCGCTGGAACGCGCTGGCGATGGTGTTGCGGGCCAACCGCAGGAACCCAGGCATCGGCGGCCATATCGCCAGCTACGCGTCGGCGGCAACACTGTACGAAGTCGCCTTCAATCACTTCTTCCACGCGCCGACCGACCGGCACGGCGGCGATCTGGTGTTCTTCCAGGGCCATAGCGCGCCGGGTATCTACGCGCGCGCGTTCCTGTACGGCCAGCTCGCCGAGGAGCAGCTCGAGCGCTTCCGGGAGGAGGTCGACGGCCACGGCCTGTCGTCCTACCCGCACCCGTGGCTGATGCCGGACTTCTGGCAGTTCCCCACCGTGTCGATGGGCCTGGGGCCGATGATGGCAATCCACCAGGCCCGGTTCATGGGCTACCTGCGCGACCGCGGCATGATCGACGCCACCGGGCGCAAGGTCTGGGCGTTCATGGGCGACGGCGAGATGGACGAGCCCGAGTCGATGGGCGCGATATCGCTGGCCGGGCACCAGAAGCTCGACAACCTCATCTTCGTCATCAACTGCAACCTGCAGCGGCTCGACGGCCCGGTGCGCGGCAACGGCAAGATCATCCAGGAGCTCGAGGAAGCATTCCGCGGCGCCGGCTGGAACGTCATCAAGGTGATCTGGGGCGCGTACTGGGATCCGCTGCTGGCGCGCGATACCAAGGGCCTGCTGCTGCAGCGCATGGAGGAATGCGTCGACGGCGAGTACCAGGCCTACAAGGCGCTCGGCGGCAAATACACGCGCGAGCACTTCTTCGGCAAGTACGCCGAGTTGAAGGCCATGGTCGCGCACATGTCCGACGAGGACATCTGGCGCCTGAACCGCGGCGGCCACGATCCGCACAAGATGTACGCGGCCTACGCGGCGGCCGTGAAGCACACCGGCCAGCCGACGGTCATCCTCGCCAAGACGGTCAAGGGCTACGGCATGGGCGAGGCCGGCGAGGGCCAGAACATCACCCACCAGCAGAAGAAGATGGATCTCGCCTCGATCAAGGCGTTCCGCGACCGGTTCAACCTGCCGATCCCGGACGACAAGCTCGAGGAGATGCCCTACTACAAGCCGCCGGCGGACAGCCCCGAGATGAAATACCTGCGCGCGCGCCGCGAGGCGCTCGGCGGGTTCCTGCTGTCGCGGCGCAAGAAGGCCGAGCCGCTCGCCATCCCGGGCCTGGATGCATTCAAGGCGCTGCTGGAGGATTCCGGCGAACGCGACTTCTCCACCACGATGGCGTTCGTGCGCATGCTCGGGATCCTGGTGCGCGACAAGAACATCGGCAAGCGCGTGGTGCCGATCGTACCGGACGAAGCACGCACCTTCGGCATGGAGGGCATGTTCCGCCAGCTCGGGATCTACTCCTCGGTCGGGCAGCTCTACGAGCCGGTGGACCACGACCAGGTCATGTACTACCGCGAGGACAGGAAGGGCCAGATCCTGGAGGAAGGCATCAACGAGGCCGGCGCGTTCTCGTCATGGATCGCGGCGGGCACCGCCTACAGCACCCACGGCATGCAGATGATGCCGTTCTACATCTACTACTCGATGTTCGGCTTCCAGCGCGTGGCGGACCTGGCCTGGGCGGCCGCGGACATGCAGGCGCGCGGCTTCCTGCTCGGCGGTACCGCCGGCCGCACCACGCTGGCCGGCGAGGGCCTGCAGCATCAGGACGGCCACAGCCACCTGTTCGCCTCGGTGATACCCAACTGCGTCGCCTACGATCCCACGTTCGCCTACGAGCTCGCGGTCATCCTGCACGACGGCATGCGCCGCATGTTCGTCGATCAGGAGAACGTGTACTACTACATCACGGTGATGAACGAGAACTACGTCCATCCCGGCTACGACGAAGCATACCGCGAGGGCATTCTCAAGGGCCTGTACCGGTTGCGGCCCGCGCAGGCCGGGACCGGGCGGGTGCAGCTCCTGGGCTCGGGCACGATCCTGCGCGAGGTGCTGGCGGCCGCGGAGCTGCTCGAACGCGACTTCGACGTCGGCGCGGACGTCTGGAGCGCCACCAGCATGAACGAGCTGCGGCGCGACGGCCTGGCAACGACGCGCTGGAACCTGCTGCATCCGGACCGGCCGCCGCGCACGTCATGGGTGGAACGATGCCTGGCGCAGACCGACGGGCCCGTGATCGCGGCCACGGACTACGTCAAGCTGTTCGCCGATCAGATCCGCGAGTTCGTGCCGCGCCGCTACGTCACGCTCGGAACCGACGGCTTCGGGCGCTCGGATACGCGCGAGAAGCTGCGCAGGTTCTTCGAAGTGGATCGGCATTTCATCGCCATCGCCGCGCTCAAGGCGCTGGCGGACGAGGGTACGATCCCGCGCGCGCGCGTCGTCGAGGCCATCGCCCGCTACGGCGTCGATCCCGACAAACCCAACCCGGCGCTGTGCTGATGCGCGAAATCCTCCTGCCCGACATCGGCGACTTCAAGGACGTCGACGTCATCGAGATCCTGGTCAAGCCGGGCGACGAGGTTGGCGTGGACACGCCGCTGGTCATGCTCGAAAGCGACAAGGCGACCATGGAAATCCCCTCGCCCGCGGCCGGACGCGTCGCCGAGGTACTGATCCACGTCGGCGACAAGATCTCCGAGGGCTCGCGCCTGGTGCGGATCGACGAGCATGAAGCCGCCGCCGGCACCGCGGGCGGATCCGATCCGGCGCCGCCGGATTCGCCGGCACCCGAACCGCCGCCCGCGTCCGCGCCGGCCACCCTGGCGATCGAACCCGGCGCGCCGGCCGCGTCGAACGTCGTCGGCCTGCGCGCGCCGCCGCCGGCTCCACCGTCCTCCGACACGGTCGGCATGAGCGCCTCGTCGAAGGCTCACGCCAGCCCCTCGGTTCGGCGCTTCGCGCGCGAACTCGGCGTCGATCTCGGCCTGGTTCAGGGCACCGGGCCCAAGCGCCGCATCGTCAAGGAGGACGTCAAGACGTTCGTCAAAGGCGCGCTGCGCGGCACCGCGGTCGGGCGCAGCGAGGGCTTCGCGCTGCCGGAGATCCCGCCGGTGGATTTCTCCAGGTTCGGAGAGATCGAGCCGCGGCCGTTGACGAAGATCAAGCGGCTCACCGGCCAGAATCTCCAGCGCGCATGGATCGTCGCGCCGCACGTCACCCAGTTCGACGAGGCGGACGTGACCGAGCTGGAGGAGTTCCGGCGCGAGAACAAGGATGCCGCGGCCGAGCAGGGGGTCAAGCTCACCCTGCTCGCGTTCCTGCTCAAGGCCGCGGTCGTGGCACTGCGCAAATTCCCGGAGTTCAACGCCTCCCTCGCCCCGGGAGGCGAAACGCTGATCCTGAAGAAGTACTACCACCTCGGATTCGCGGTCGACACGCCCGAAGGACTCGTGGTGCCGGTGCTGCGCGACGTCGACAAGAAGGGCCTGCACCAGATCGCACGCGAGATCGGCGAGCTCTCCGAGCGCGCGCGCGCGCGCAAGCTCGGGCCGGCGGACATGCAGGGCGGAACCTTCACCATCTCCAGCCTCGGCGGCATCGGCGGTACGGCGTTCACGCCGATCATCAACGTGCCGGAGGTCGCAATCCTAGGCGTCTCGCGCACCATCACCAAGCCGGTGTATGCCGACGGGCAGTTCGTGCCGCGTCTGATCCTGCCGCTGTCGCTGTCCTACGACCACCGCGTGATCGACGGAGTGGCCGGCGCGCGCTTCACCACTTTCCTGGCGACGGTGCTGGCCGACATCCGCAAGGTGCTGCTCTGATCCGCCATTGCGAGGCCTGACCGGTCATGGCTCCGGCTCGTTGAAACCATGAACCGCCCCATCGTCGTCGCGAGCGCAGCGAAGCGACCCAGGCGGCCTGGATGCCGGCGGCAGCGCGTGGATTGCCGCGGCCGATACGCGGCCTCGCAATGCCGGGTGAGGTCGCGATGAGTCCAACCCTGCATCTGCGCGACAGCGGCAGCGGCGAACCGATAGTGATCCTGCACGGCATGTTCGGCTCCGGGCGCAACTGGCAGTCGATCGCGCGTGCCCTGGCGACGCAGCGGCGGGTGCTGGTCGTCGATCTGCGCAATCACGGCGAGTCCTTCCACGCACCGGCAATGGACTATCCGGTCATGGCGGCGGACGTCGCCGCGGCCATGGATGCCGCCGGCGTGGCGCGTGCCGCGATCCTCGGGCACAGCATGGGCGGCAAGACCGCGATGCAATTCGCGCTCGACCACGGAGCAAGGGTCGAGCGACTGATCGTCGTGGACATCGCGCCCGTCGCCTACCCCGCCCACCACGTCGCGCAGTTCGAACGCATCGTGGCGCGGCTCCGGGCGCTGCCGCTGGCGAGCATCGGCAGTCGCGCCGAGGCCGACCGTGCCCTTTCGCAGACCGTGGCCGACGCCGAGACGCGCGGGTTCCTGTTGCAGAACCTGCTGCGCGAAGGCGATGGCTGGCGCTGGCGGATCGATCTGGAGGCGATCCGGGCGAACCTGCCGCGGTTGATGGGCTTTCCCGCGGCCGGCGACGCCACCTATGGCGGCCCGGCGCTGTTCCTGGGCGGCGGGGACTCCACCGGCATCCTTCCCGAGCACGAGCCCGCGATCGCAGCCCGGTTTCCGGCGGCGATCGTGGAGCGGATGAACGGTGCCGGCCACAACCCCCATTCGCAGATGCCGGAGGCGTTCCTGGCACGGGTGCAGCGGTTCCTGGCCGGGAACTGAGGCATCGGGGCTTGCGCGGCGCGGCTACATGCGCCACCGGTACCGCGCCGCCCGCCGCCCTCGACGCGCCGGCGAGGGTCGCACGGGGGCACGGGCCGATCTGGATCCTGCGCGGGGCCGTCGGCACAATGTGCGCCCTTCGCGCACGAATCGATCGATCAGGAGCCTGCCATGCCCGCCCCCGTCAAGAAAGTCGTCCTCGCCTACTCCGGCGGCCTGGACACCTCGGTCATCCTCAAGTGGCTGGTCGAGCAGTATCGCTGCGAGATAGTCACCTTCACCGCCGACGTCGGCCAGGGCGAGGAACTCGAGCCGGCGCGCGCCAAGGCCCAGGCCATGGGCGTGCGCGAAATCTACATCGAGGATCTGCGCGAGGAGTTCGTACGCGACTTCGTGTTCCCGATGTTCCGCGCCAACACCATCTACGAGGGCAACTACCTGCTCGGCACCTCGATCGCCCGCCCGCTGATCGCCAAGCGACTGGTCGAGATTGCGGTTGCCACGGGCGCGGACGCCATCTCCCACGGCGCCACCGGCAAGGGCAACGACCAGGTCCGGTTCGAACTCGGCGCCTACGCCCTGAAGCCCGACATCCGCGTGATCGCGCCCTGGCGCGAATGGGACCTGACCTCGCGCGAAACGCTGCTGAAGTACGCCGAGCAGCACCAGATCCCGATCGAGATGAAGCGCGGCGGCAAGTCACCGTATTCGATGGACGCGAACCTGCTGCACATCTCCTACGAAGGCGGCGGCCTGGAAGATCCCTGGCACGAGCCCGAGGAAGCCATGTGGCGCTGGACCGTGAGCCCCGAGCGCGCCCCGGACCAGCCCGAGTACCTCACGATCGAGTTCCGCGGCGGCGATCCGATCGCGCTGAACGGCGTACCGCATTCGCCCGCGGCACTGCTTGCGGAATTGAACCGCATCGGCGGGCGCCACGGCGTCGGCCGGCTGGACCTGGTCGAGAACCGCTACGTGGGCATGAAGTCGCGCGGCTGCTACGAGACGCCCGGCGGGCAGATCCTGCTGGTGGCGCATCGCGGCATCGAATCGCTGACGCTGGATCGCGAGGTCGCGCACCTGAAGGACGACCTCATGCCACGGTACGCGAGCCTGGTGTACAACGGCTACTGGTGGTCGCCGGAACGCCGCGCGATGCAGACGTTGATCGACGACACGCAGCGGCACGTCAACGGCGAGGTCAGGGTCAAGATCTACAAGGGCAACGTGCTGGTCGTCGGCCGCCGTTCGGCGACCGACAGCCTGTTCGACGCCAACATCGCCACCTTCGAGGACGACGCCGGCGCCTACGACCAGCACGACGCCGAAGGCTTCATCAAGCTCAACGCGCTGCGCATGCGCATCGCCGCCGCCCGCCGCCGTTCCTGACGCAACGGTACGAAACGGGGTCGGAGTGAATTTCCGTCAGGCGGGAAATTCACTCCGACCCCGTTTCGTCCTCCGACCCCGTTTCGTCAAATCACTCCGACCCCTTTGGCTGCGGCGGGGTGCAGTTCGTCCATGCCGATGGACAGTCCGTTGGGCGAGACGATCCGGGCGTGATGGCGGCGCAGGTGGCGCGGCGATCGCACCCCGCACGAATGGGCGATGACGCCGACCTCGTGCACCATGTTCTTCCAGTAGTTCATCACCCGCACGGCCTTTTCCTCCGGCACCAGTCCGCGTTGCAGGCGTGGATTGTGGGTGGTGATGCCGGTCGGGCAGGTGTTCTTGTTGCATTGCAGGGCCTGGATGCATCCCAGCGCGAACATGAACCCGCGCGCGGAACTGACGAAATCCGCGCCCATGCACAGCGCCCAGGCCACGTCGGCCGGGGTGATCAGCTTGCCCGAGGCAACCACCCGGATGCGATCGCGCAGCCCGTGCTCGCAGAGCTTGTCCACTAGGATCGGCAGGCTCTCGCGCAGCGGCAGGCCCATGTCGTCGATGAGCGGCAGCGGCGCGGCGCCGGTGCCGCCCTCGGCGCCGTCGACCTGGATGTAGTCCGGCGCATACTCCACCCCGCGCTCGTTGATCGTCGAGAACAGTTCGTCCAGCCACTGCCCGGAGCCGACCACGGCCTTGAAGCCCACCGGCTTGCCGGTCACGGTGCGGATGTGATGCACCATGCGCAGCAGTTCCTCGTTGTCCTCGATGTCCGGGTGACGGTTCGGGCTGATCGAATCGTGGCCGGGCCGGATGCCGCGAATGGCCGCGATTTCCTCGGTGACCTTGGCCGCCGGCAGGATGCCGCCCTTGCCCGGCTTGGCGCCCTGGCTGAGCTTGACCTCGAACATGCGCACCTGCGGGTGCGCGGCGATTTCCCGCAGCTTCTCCAGGCTGAGCCGGCCGTCCAGATCGCGCACGCCGTACTTGGCCGTGCCCATCTGGAACACGATATCGGCGCCGCCTTCGAGGTGATGGGGCGACAGGCCGCCCTCCCCCGTGCTCATCCAGCAGCCGGCCATCTTCGCCCCGCGCGACAGGGCCAGCACGGCGGGCCGGGAGATCGCGCCGAAACTCATGCCGGAAATGTTGAAAATCGACGCGGTGGTGTAGGGCTCGCGCGCGTAGGGGCCGATCGTGACCGCCTCGGGCGCGACCGCGTCCTCGTCCAGGGTCGGAAACGGGCAGTTCACGAACAGTACGGTTCCCGGAGGACGCAGGTCGCGGGTGGAACCGAAGGCGACGGTATTGTCGACGTTCTTGGCCGCGCGGTAGCACCAGGACCGCTGCGCGCGGTTGAAGGGCAGTTCCTCGCGGTCCATCGCGAAGAAGTACTGGCGGAAGAACTCGCCCAGATGCTCGAACAGGTACCGGAAGCGGCCGATCACCGGGTAGTTCCGGCGTACCGCGTGGGTGGTCTGGCTGCGGTCGACGACGTACATCACCGCGACCGCGAGCGCCATGATCCCGACGGCGAGCAGAAACAATTCCGCCAGGATGGTCAGCGCCGCGAACAGAAGCTCGTGCATCCCCGTGGAGCCCATCGTCATCCTCCGCAGTGAAATGGTGACATTCCACTTTTCCGGCCAACGAAAGCCCAGACTGCAACGGCAGCGAATCGAAAAACTGCAATCGCCGCCCCGCCTTGGGGCCCGGCGATACTACACCCGGATTCAGCGCGGGCGCATGTGTGGAAACAGGAGAACGTCCCTAATCGACGGCGAATCGGTCAGGAACATGACCAGCCGATCTATGCCGATGCCCTCGCCGGCCGTGGGCGGCAGGCCGTATTCCAGCGCGGCGATGTAGTCCGCGTCGTAGCGCATCGCCTCCTCGTCGCCGGCGGCGGCGGCTGCCACCTGGGCGCGGAAGCGCTCGGCCTGATCGTCCGGATCGTTCAGCTCGGAAAAGCCGTTGGCGAGCTCGCGCCCGGCGATGAAGAACTCGAAGCGGTCGGTCACGAACGGGTCCGCGTCGCTGCGCCGGGCGAGCGGGGAGACTTCGGCCGGGTAGGCGGTGATGAAGGTCGGCTGGCGCAGGCGGTGCTCGACCGTCTTCTCGAAGATCTCCAGCTGCACCTTGCCCAGGCCATAGCCGGTCTGCAGCGGGATCCCCAGTTGCTCCGCCGCGCGCCGGGCGCGGTCGATGTCGTCGAGATCGGCCGCCGCGAGATCGGGGTTGAAGCGCAGCACCGCCTCGCGCAGGGTGATGCGCTCGAACGGCCGGGACAGATCGAACTGCTCGCCCTGGTAGTTCACTTCGGTCGTCGCCAATACCGAGGCCGCCAGCCCGCGCAGGAGATCCTCGGTGAGATCCATGAGATCGCGATGGTCGGCATAGGCCTGGTAGAACTCCAGCATCGTGAACTCGGGATTGTGCTGGGTCGACAGGCCCTCGTTGCGGAAATTGCGGTTGATCTCGAATACGCGCTCGAAGCCGCCCACCACCAGGCGCTTGAGGTACAGCTCCGGCGCGATGCGCAGGTACAGATCCATGTCGAGCGCGTTGTGGTGGGTGACGAACGGCCGCGCCGCGGCGCCGCCGGCCAGCACCTGCATCATCGGCGTTTCGACTTCGATGAAGTCCAGCGCGGCCAGATAACGGCGGATGTAGTCGATCACGCGGGCACGAATGGCGAAGGTACGCCGGGTGTCCTCGTTGACGATGAGATCCAGGTAGCGCTGCCGGTAGCGCACCTCCTGGTCCGTGAGGCCGTGCCACTTCTCCGGCAGCGGCCGCAGCGACTTGGTCAGCAGGCGCACGGCGCGCGCATGGATCGACAGTTCGCCGCTGTTGGTACGGAACACGGGACCCTCCACGCCGACGATGTCGCCCAGGTCCCAGTGCTTGAAGTCCTCGTACACCGCCTCGCCGACGTCGTCGCGGCGCACGTAGATCTGGATGCGACCGGACATGTCCTGCAGGTGCGCGAAGGACGTCTTGCCCTGGCCGCGCCGCGTCATCATCCGGCCGGCGATCCGCACGCTGCGTCCGGCGGCCTCGACGGCGTCCTTGTCGAGCGATCCGAACTCGGCGTGCAATGCCGCGGCGAGCGCGTCGCGGCGGAAGTCGTTCGGGTATGCGGCACCCCTGGCGCGCATCGCCTCGAGCTTGGCGCGGCGCTGGGCGACGAGTTGGTTGTCGGTGTCGTCTGCCATGACGGTCCTTCGTGAAGCGGGGCGTGCCGTGGCGCGGCTAGAGGCCGGCCTTCAGGCTCGCCTCCATGAACTGGTCCAGGTCGCCGTCCAGGACGGCCTGGGTGTTGCCCACTTCCACGCCCGTACGCAGGTCCTTGATGCGGGACTGGTCCAGCACGTAGGAGCGGATCTGGTAGCCCCACTCGATGTCGGCCTTGGCATCCTCCTGCGCCTGCTTGGCGGCGTTGCGCTTGCTCATCTCGAGCTCGTACATCCGCGCCTTCAGAAGCTTGAACGCCTGCGCGCGATTCTTGTGCTGCGAGCGCTCGTTCTGGCACTGCACGACGATCCCGGTCGGAAAGTGAGTGATGCGGATCGCCGAGTCGGTCTTGTTGACGTGCTGGCCGCCGGCACCGCTCGCGCGGTAGGTGTCGATGCGCAGATCGGCCGGGTTGATCTCGATGTTGATGTCGTCGTCCACCTCGGGGGAGACGAAGACCGCGGCGAAGGAGGTATGCCGGCGATTGCCCGAATCGAACGGCGACTTGCGCACCAGCCGGTGCACGCCGGTTTCGGTGCGCAGCCAGCCATAGGCGTATTCGCCCTCGAAGCGCACCGTGGCGCTCTTGATCCCGGCGACCTCGCCGGGCGAGGCCTCGAGCAGTTCGGTCCTGAAGCCGGCCTTCTCGCCCCACTTCAGGTACATGCGCAGGAGCATCTCGGCCCAGTCCTGAGCCTCGGTGCCGCCGGATCCGGCCTGTACGTCGAGGAAGGCATTGTGCGCGTCCATCTCGCCGGAGAACATGCGCTTGAACTCGACCCCCGCGACACGCTTTTCCAGTGCGTCCAGGTCGGCGGCGACCGCGGCCGCGCCGGCATCGTCGTCCTCGGCGCGGACCATCTCGATGAGTTCGTCCGCATCGGTCAGGCCGGTGCCGATCGCGTCCAGTTCGCCGATCACCTTCTCGAGCGCGGAGCGCTCCTTGCCCAGTTCCTGCGCCCGCTCGGGGTTGTCCCAGATCTTCGGATTCTCCAGTTCCCGGCCGACCTCGACGAACCGCTCGCGCTTGCGGTCGTAGTCAAAGATACCTCCGCAACTGCGCGGTGCGATCCTGCAGATCGCGGACCTTGGTGATGAGCGATGTGACTTCTGCCATGGGATGCGCGCCGAAGGGAAAAGACGGCGGATTCTAGCCGTTCACGGCCGCAATTGCGACTCGCGGCGCCCGGCGCCGCGCCGACCTCAGCCGGCTTCAGCCGGCTTCGTGCTTGGACAACCTGGGTGGGGCAGCGCAGTCCTCGCCCACGCGCGCGCGTGCCGCGCGCAGCGTGCGGATGACGGGCACGCGCCCGAGATGGCTGCGCAGCATTCCGTCCAGATCCTGCGCCGGCACCGGGCGGCTGAACAGATAGCCCTGGGCCTGGTCGCAGCCCTTCTCGCGCAGGAAGGCGAGTTGGCTGTCGGTCTCCACGCCCTCGGCAACCACCTTCAGCCGCAGGTTGTGGGCCAGGCCGATAATCGCCGAGGCGATCGTCGCATCGTCGGCGTCGGTGGTGATGTCGCGCACGAAGGACTGGTCGATCTTCAGCGTGTCGATCGGAAAGCGCTTCAGGTAGCTGAGCGAGGAATAGCCGGTGCCGAAGTCGTCCACCGAGATCCGCACGCCCTTGGCCTTCAGCGCCGCGAGCGTGGCGCTGGAGGACTGCGTGTTCTCCATCAGCAGGGACTCGGTGATTTCGAATTCCAGCGTCGCCGGGTCCAGGCCCTCGTCCTCGATCACGCTGTCGATGATGCTGGCCAGATCGACCTGCCGGAACTGCCGCGCCGACAGGTTCACGGCCATCGTCAGGCCGGCAAAGCCGTTCTCGCGCCAGCGCCGGAGCTGGGCGGCGGCTTCGCGCAGGGCCCACTCGCCGATCGGAACGATGAGACCGGTCTCCTCGGCAATCGGGATGAACTTGCCGGGCGGGATGAGCTTTCCGTCGCCCGGATCCCAGCGGATCAGCGCCTCGACGCCGACGACCCGGTTGGTATTGACGTCGATCTTGGGCTGGTAGTGCAGCACGAACTGCCTGTTCTCGATCGCCAGTCGCAGCTTGTGCTCGAGCTCGAAGCGTTCCACCGAGCGGGAATTCATGTCCGCGCGGTAGTACTGGAAATTGTTGCGGCCGAGCTCCTTGGCCTTGTACATCGCCGTGTCGGCGTTCTTGAGCAGCCCGTCGACGCCATCGTCGTCGTCCGGGAATATCGTGATGCCGATGCTGGGCGTGACGAACAGCGTATGCCCCTGGATCACGAACGGCTGCCCCATGGACTGCAGGATCTTCTGCGCCACGACCGCCACCGCTTCGACGCTGCGGACCTCCTCGATCATGATGGTGAACTCGTCCCCGCCCAGGCGCGCGATCGTGTCGCTCTCGCGCACGCAGCCGCGCAGGCGGTTGGCCACCGCGATCAACAACTCGTCCCCGCAGCGGTGGCCCAGGGTGTCGTTGACCGCCTTGAATCGATCCAGATCCATGAACAGCACGGCGATCGACTTGCCGTCGCGACGCGCGCGATCGATGGCGCTCTCGAGCCGGGTGCGGAACGAGCTGCGGTTCGCCAGCCCGGTGAGGCTGTCGAAATGCGCCAGCATCGCCAGGCGCACCTCGACCTGCTTGCGCTCGATGGCGTGGCGGATCGCGCGCCCCACCAGCAACGCATCGCCCTCGCCCTTGACGAGGTAGTCCTGGGCGCCGATCCGCACCGCCTCGGCGACGGTCTCCACGTCGTCGGTCCCGCTCAATACGACAATCGGCAGTTCCGGCTGCAGGGCCTGGATCTGCTGCACCGCGCCCACGCCGCGGGCGTCGGCGAGCCCGAGGTCGGTCAGGACGACGTCGAACCGATCGCTGGCGAGCTGATCCAGTGCCACCCGCAACGAGCGGGCGTGGGTGAGTTCGAATTCGCGCCCCTTGGTATGCGCGAGCGTCGCCTGCACCAATGCCGCGTCGATGTCGTTGTCCTCGACGAGCAAAACGCGTGTGGGGGTCAGGTCCGCCATGCTACATCCCATTGCCGCGACCACGCCGCGGAATTCCGACATCGAGTTCCGGCCAGCATCCGTGCGGTCCCCGGGTCGCACGGCCTGACCGTGCGGCCATTCCCGGAGCGTCCGCTCGACCTCGTTAACGGCGACGGCGAGGCGATCTTTAATCCGGTGGATCAATCGCGCCCAGGACGGATGCGATCGCCTGCCTGCGCCAGATGCGCCGCGCGGCCGCGGGAGTGAGCACGAGTTCGAACCGCTCGCCGTGCAGTTCCAGCGCCGTCAGCGCACCGCGCTGGACGCGCCGCAGCAACGGCAGGAACCATTGCCGATCCAGGTCCCGCAGCGCCGCGCACCAGGCTGCCGGATCCCCGGCCATCACCGCCGCGGCCAGGCGCCCATCGGCGGCCAGGATTCTTGCGCGCGGCAGATCGTCCGCGCGCTCGGGCAGCCGGCTCCACGGGATCCCGGCCCCCGCGGCCAGGGCGGGGACCTGGGCCGCGTCTCCCATCGCCGCGTCGAACGGTCGTGCCAGGGGCGCCTGCACGGCACCGCCGCCCCAGAACCACACGCTGTTGATCTCGGGTTCGCCGCGCGCGCCGCGCTCCCGGTTCACCGGGTGCTCGTGCAGCACCATCTGCGCCTCGTTCATGAGCGCACGCCAGCGCCGGGCATCGGGCCCCTGCGGCAGGCAGGCCCGGATGTCGCGCCCGCGCACGCTGTCGGGCGGCGCAGTCCGCAGTGCCGGCGGCGACGGCAGGCGCAGATACCAGTGCGTCGGCACCGCGCCGCATTGCAGCACGAGACCGTCCGGCGCGAGGTGGGCATCGATGCTCGCACGCAGCGCGGCGGCCTCCGCCACGCCGAGTTCGAATGCCGCCTCGTCGAACAGCACCAGCGTGTCGCGCTGCGCGTGCAGGTGGACGGGATCGGCCCGCAGCCAGGCGCCGTCATTCGGCCCGGCGCATTCGACCCGGTGCCAGAGCGCGGCCAGCGGCGGGTCGGCTTCGCCGGCCGTCAGGTTGAATTGCGCGCACAGCCGCAGGTATGGCGGAACATCCTGCGCGCGGCGCAGCGCGCGCGCGCCGATGGCAGCCAGGGCCGGTGCGTCCGGCTGGAAACCGGGGTCGGCCCACCATTCGGGGCGGCCGTCGAGGCCGGGAAGGATCAGGGTCAGGGCAGCCGCGGCCATGGGCGGGGACCGGCCGGCGATGCGCGTTGCGGCGGCGCGGCGCCGGGCGCGCTCAGGACAGGGTGCCGAGGATCGCGCGCTGCACCGCCTCCAGGCTGGCGTCGATCTGCGACACCCGGCCGGCACAGCGCTTGATGGCCGTGTCCGGATCCTTCAACCCGTGGCCGGTGAGCGTGCAGACCACGCGCCGGCCCGGCGGGATCCGGCCGGCTTTCAGATCGCGGAACGCGCCCGCGACCGAAATCGCCGAGGCGGGCTCGCAGAAGATCCCCTCGCGCTCGGAGAGTTCCTGTTGCCAGTGCAGGATTTCCTCGTCGTCCAGTTCGTCGAACCAGCCGCCGGACTCGCGGCTCGCGGCCCAGGCCTGATCCCAGGACTGCGGGTTGCCGATGCGGATCGCGGTCGCCACGGTCTCCGGGTGCGGCACGGGCTGTCCGCGCAGGAACGGCGCCGCGCCGCTCGCCTGGTAGCCGACCATCACCGGGCGCCGGGAGGCGACGGGGGTCGCGAACCGGCAATCGCCCGCGCAGAACCGGCACGCTCCCGTGCCCTGGATGCCCGCATACTCGCTGTACCCGATCCAGTAGGCGGTGATGTTGCCGGCGTTGCCGACCGGCAGGCAGTGGTAGTCGGGTGCGTCCCCGAGTACGTCGACGATCTCAAACGCCGCCGTCTTCTGGCCCTGCAGGCGGTAGGGATTGACCGAGTTGACCAGCGTCACCGGCGCGCTCGCCGACACCTGCTTGACCAGTTCCATGCCGTCGTCGAAATTGCCGCGGATCTGCAGCACCCGGCTGCCGTGCATCATGGCCTGGGCAAGCTTGCCGAGCGCAATCTTGCCCTCCGGAATGAGGACGTAGCAGGCGATCCCGGCCCGCGCCGCGTAGGCCGCCGCGGCGGCGGAGGTATTGCCCGTGGAGGCGCAGATGATCGCCCTGCTGCCCTCGGCGACCGCCTGGGTGACAGCCGTGGTCATGCCGCGATCCTTGAACGAACCGGTCGGGTTCAGGCCCTCGAACTTCACCCAGACCTCGGCCTGCACGCCGTGCAGGCGCGGCAGGTTCTCCAGCTTCACGAGCGGTGTGTCGCCCTCGTTCAGGGTGACGATGCGCACGTCAGGCGCGAACGGCAGTCGCTCTCGATAGCGGGCGATGATCCCGGCGCGTGCGCTCATGCCAGCTCCTCGCGACGGATCCGCACCACCCGGCCGCTGACCGCGTCCAGCGACTCGATGCGCGCGATCGCGTCGTCGATGCAGCGCTCCTGCACCTGGTGGGTGAGCATCACGATCGGCACGCCGGCGGCGCCCTCGGCGGGTTCCTTCTGCAGGATGGCCTCGATGCTGATGTCCCGGTCCGCCAGGATGCGGGTGATGTCGGCGAGCACGCCGGGGCGATCCGCCGCGTGCAGGCGCATGTAGTACGCGGTACGCACGTCGGCCATCGGCAGGATCGGCAGGTCGGCGAGCGCGTCGGGCTGGAACGCCAGGTGCGGTACGCGATTGCCCGGATCCGAGGTGAGCGCGCGCACGACGTCGACCAGATCCGCCACCACCGCCGAGCCGGTGGGCTCGGCGCCCGCGCCCGCGCCGTACAACAGCACCGGGCCGACGGCGTCGCCGTTGATCAGGACCGCGTTCATCACCCCGTCGACATTGGCGATGAGGCGCCGCCGCGGTACGAGCGTGGGATGCACCCGCAGTTCCACGCCCCCTGCGCCCTGTCGCGCCATGCCCAGGTGCTTGATCCGGTATCCGAGTTCCTCGGCGTAGGTGACGTCCTCGCGGGCGATGCCGCGGATCCCCTCCACGTGCACGCGGCCGTGCTGCAGCGGGATGCCGAAGGCGATCGCGGCCAGGATTGTCAGCTTGTGCGACGCATCGTGGCCGTCGATGTCGAAGGACGGATCGGCCTCCGCATAGCCCAGGCGCTGTGCCTCGGCGAGCGCGGCGTCGAACTCGCGACCCTGCTCGCGCATGGCGGTGAGAATGAAATTGCTGGTGCCGTTGATGATGCCGGCCAGCCATTGCACGCGGTTGCCGGCCAGCGCCTCGCGCACGGTCTTGATCACCGGGATGCCGCCGGCGACCGCGGCTTCGAAGGCGACCGTGACGCCGGCGTCGCGCGCAGCCTTGAAGATTTCGTTGCCGCGCACCGCGAGCAGGTACTTGTTCGCGGTCACCACGTGCTTGCCGTTGGCGATCGCGGCCAGGATCAGATCGCAGGCCGGATCCAGCCCGCCCATGAGTTCGCAGACGATCTCGACCTCGGGGTCGTTCACCACGGCGCGCGGATCGGATGTCATGCGGATGCCGGCGGTGGAGAACCGCGGCGAGGGCTTGACCTCCTTGGCGGCGACGTGGGTCACCTCGATGCCACGCCCGGCGCGACGGCTGATCTCCCCGGCGTTACGCTGCAGCACGCCGAGCGCGCCGCCACCCACCGTACCGAGCCCGAGCAACCCGACCTTGACGGGTTTTTCCGCTGCCGCCATGCGCATGCCTCAGCCCGTGACGGCGCGATCGGCGCGCCCGCCGCGCAGCAGGGCGCGGATCCCGCGTACCGCCTGGCGGGTACGATGCTCGTTCTCGATCAGGCCGAAACGCACGTAGCCCTCGCCGTACTCGCCAAAGCCGATCCCCGGCGAGGCCGCGACCTTGGCCTCCGCCAGCAGCAGCTTGCAGAACTCCATCGACCCCATGGCGCGAAACTCCTCCGGGATCGGCGCCCAGACGAACATCGTCCCGCGCGGCTTCTCCACCGGCCAGCCGGAGGCGCTCAGGCCTTCGCAGAGCACGTCGCGCCGTACCTGGTACATGTCGCGGATTTCGTTCACGCAGTCCTGCGGACCTTCCAGCGCGGAGATCGCCGCGACCTGGATCGGCGTGAAGGTGCCGTAGTCGAGGTAGGACTTGATACGCGCGAGCGCCTTGACCAGCACCGGGTTGCCGACCATGAAGCCGACGCGCCAGCCGGGCATGTTGTAGCTCTTGGAAAGGGTGAAGAACTCGACCGCCCGATCCTTGGCGCCCTTGACCTGCAGGATCGAGGGCGCGACGTAGCCGTCGAAGACGAGATCCGCGTAGGCGAGGTCCTGCACCACCCACAGGTCGTGCTCGCGGGCGATCTCCACCGCGCGCTCGAAGAAGTCCAGTTCGACGCACTGGGTGGTGGGATTGCTGGGAAAGTTCAGCAGCAGCATCTTCGGCCGGGGCCAGGACATGCGGATGGCTTTTTCCAGCTCGGCGAAGAAATCGATGCCGGGCCCGATCGGCACGTGGCGGATGTCCGCGCCGGCGATGACGAAACCGTACGGATGGATCGGGTAGGCCGGATTCGGGACCAGCACCGCGTCGCCCCGATCCACGGTGGCCATGGCCAGGTGCGCCAGGCCCTCCTTTGAGCCGATGGTGACGATCGCCTCGCTGTCCGGATCCAGGTCGACGTCGTAGCGGGTCTTGTACCAGCGGCAGATCGCCCGCCGCAGGCGCGGGATGCCGCGCGAGGTGGAATAGCGGTGCGTGGTCGGCCGCTGGCTCACCTCGATCAGCTTGTCGACGATGTGCTGTGGCGTGGGCTGGTCGGGATTGCCCATGCCGAAGTCGATGATGTCCTCGCCGCGCCGGCGCGCCGCCATCTTCAACTCGTCGATCGTGTTGAAGACGTACGGAGGAAGCCGTTCGATGCGCGCAAAACGCTGGTCCACGACTGCGATTTCTCCTGCAGGAAGCCGCGCGCCGCCGGAAAAGCCGGCGCCGGTCGCGCGGGACGCGCGGACACTACCGGTGGGCCGCAGTTATGTCAAACTTGCGCCAATGCCCGGCCCTGAGCGCCGTGGCGACGGGAATTTCATGAGCGATGTCCTCACCCAGGCGGCCGGCGTACTGCTCGATCCCGCCGGCATCGGCACCGCCGACCTGGAAGCGGTGCTCGGCCGCCTGCACGGGCATGCGATCGACTGGGCCGACCTGTATTTCCAGCGCAGCACTTCCGAGTCCTGGGTGCTCGAGGACGGCATCGTCAAGGAAGCCGGCCACGGCGTGAGCCAGGGCGTGGGCGTGCGCGCGCTCGCCGGCGAGCGCACCGGCTTCGCCTACACCGACGTCATCGACCGGCAGGCGTTGCTCGATGCGGCCGATGCGGTGCGCGCGATCGCGCGCCAGGGCGGCAGCACCGGTGCAGCCGTGCCGGCCGCCGTCGCGGTGCCGCCGCGCTATGCCGCATCGGACCCATGCACGGCGCTGGATGCCGGCGCCAAGGTCGCGCTGCTGCGCGCGGTGGACGCCGAGGCCCGGCGCCTGGACCCGTGCGTGAAGCAGGTGATCGCCAGCCTCGCGGGCAGCCACGGCACGGTACTGGTCGCAACCAGCGACGGCACGCTCGGTGCGGATCTGCGTCCGCTGGTGCGGATGAACGTCACCGTCACCGTCGAACGCAACGGCCGGCGCGAGACCGCCAGCGCCGGCGGCGGCGGGCGCGTCGACTACGGCTGGTTCACGCGCGAGGATCGCGCGCTCGGCTACGCGCGCGAAGCGGTACGCCAGGCACTGGTCAACCTGGAGGCGATCGATGCCCCGGCGGGCGAGATGACGGTCGTGCTCGGCCCGGGCTGGCCAGGGATCCTTCTGCACGAGGCCATCGGCCATGGCCTGGAGGGTGACTTCAATCGCAAGCGGACTTCGGCCTTCGCCGGCCGCATCGGCGAGCGCGTCGCGTCCGACGCCGTCACCGTGGTCGACGACGGCACGCTCGCGCACCGGCGCGGGTCGCTCAGCATCGACGACGAGGGCACGCCCACCGGCCGCACCGTGCTGATCGAGAACGGCATCCTGCGCGGCTACCTGCAGGACAAGCTCAACGCCCGGCTGATGGGAATGGCACCCACGGGCAATGGCCGCCGCGAGTCGTTCTCGCGCCGGCCCATGCCGCGCATGACCAACACCTTCATGCTCGCCGGCGATCGCGAACCGGCCGAGATCCTCGCCAGTGTCGATCGCGGCCTGTACGCGCTGAATTTCGGCGGCGGCCAGGTCGACATCACCAGCGGCAAGTTCGTGTTCAGCGCGGCCGAGGCCTACCTCGTCGAGCATGGCCGCGTGGGTCCGCCGGTCAAGGGCGCGACACTGATCGGCCACGGGCCCGACGTGCTCACGCGCGTGGCGATGGTGGGCAACGACCTGGCGCTCGACGGCGGCCGCGGCACCTGCGGCAAGGAAGGCCAGTCGGTGCCGGTCGGCGTCGGCCTGCCCACCGTACGGCTGGACCGGATCACCATCGGCGGCACCCGCCGCTGAGCGCGTCAGCGGCGGCGGAAGGCCGCCTGCAAGGCCCGCCCGTCCAGGCTGCGCGGGGAGGCTGCCGGCGTACGCGGCTGCGCCGGCGGCGGTTGCGTCCAATCGAACTCATCCGCGCCGGTGACCACGGTGACGCCACCCGGGCTCACGTGCAGATCCGGGATGCGCCCGGGCCCGCCCCCGCCGAGTTCGACACCGGCCGGGATCTCGATGCCCTTCTCGACCACGCAGCGGCGCACCACCGCGCCGGCGCCGACGCGCACGCCGGACATCAGGATGCAGTCCTCGACGATTGCACCATCGTCGACGATGACGCCCGGAAACAGGATCGAACGGTGCACCCCGCCGCCGGCGACGATGGTGCCGGCGGCGACGATCGAATTGATGCACACGCCCTCGGCGCAGGAACGCCCGGGGGCCATCCGCGCCGGCGGCGAAGGCATATGGTAGGTCCGCAGCGGCCAGTCGCTCTGGTACAGATCGATCGGCGGCTCGAAGTCCAGCAAGGCCATGTTCGCGGCGTAGAAATCGTCCACGCTCGTGGGCCGGCACCAGAAGCGGTCCGGCGTGACCCGGCCGGCCGTGCCGCCGAACCGGTAGGCCATGACCCGGTAGTCGTTCACCACCCGTGGCAGCAATTCGCGGCCGACATCGTTGCAGTCCAGCGTCGCGGGCTCCACGGCAGCCAGCATCCGCGACAGCGCGGCCTTGCTGAACACGGCCACGCCCATGGACCGGATCCAGTGCGCACCGGCTGCGGGCGTCGTCTGCACCGCGGTGACCCGCTCGTCGGCATCGACGCACAGGTATGGTGCACCGCCGGCGTCGGCGCCGACGTCCGCGAGCGGGCAGGCAATCGTCATGTCGGCCCCGCATGCCTTGTGGCTGCGCAGCATGGCGGCGTAGTCCATGCGATAGATTTCGTCGCCCCCCACCACCAGCACATGATCGGCGCTGTTGCGCTCGAGCAGGAACAGGCACTGGCGCAGGGCGTCCACGGGGCCGCGGTAGCCGTACGGGCCGTCGCGCATCTGCGGCGGCACCGGCGTGATGAACTCGCGCAGTTCGGGAATGAAGATCGACCAGCCGTCGCGCAAGTGCTTGTGCAGGGAATGGGATTTGTATTGCGTCAGCACCAGCACCTTGCGCAGCCCGGAGTTCAGGCAATTGCTCAGCGGAAAATCGATCAGGCGGAAATTGCCGCCGAAAGGCATGGCCGCGGCGGTCCGGTTCTCGGTCAGGGGGGCGAGTTCGCCTCCCGAGTTGATGGCCAGCACGACGGCGATGGCGTCGATGGTCTCGGTCATGGGAACGGATTCCTGGGCGATGTTGTCCTTGGATTGCGCGCACGCCGTGACCGGCGCGGGCCGCGAGCCAATGTGCAAGCGGTCTGCCAACGCCGCGGCCGGGGTTCGACCGGCACTGCGAATTGTGGCATTAAATCCCTGAAATACATTAAGATTACCAGCCCTTTCCGCACGCCCCGGCGGCGTCGCGCCCCTGGCCCAGACCGGCAGCATAGAGGATGGCCGAGGAAATTCTCGTCAACGTCACTCCGCAGGAGACCCGCGTCGCGCTGATCGAGAACGGCGTGGTGCAGGAACTCGCCATCGAGCGGGCGCGCAACCGCGGCTTCGTGGGCAACATCTACCGCGGCGTGGTTTCGCGCGTCCTGCCGGGCATGGGCGCGGCCTTCGTCGACGTCGGCCTGGCGCGCACCGCGTTCCTGCACGTCTCCGACATCGTCAGCAATCCGATATCCCGCGCCGGCCCGGCGGCACCTTCGGATCTCAGCATCCAGCAGGTGCTCAAGGAAGGCCAGACGGTCATCGTGCAGGTCACCAAGGACCCGCTCGGCACCAAGGGCGCGCGCCTGACCACGCGCCTGGCCATCCCGTCGCGATACCTGGTGCTGATGCCCGGCGCCTTCACCGTGGGCGTATCGCAGCGCATCGAGAACGAGGAGGAACGCAACCGGCTGCGCGAGGCAATTCTCGCCGCCGAGCCCGCCCTGCGCGGCCGCGGTGCGGAGGAGCCAGCCCCGGGCTGCGCGGGCACCGCTCCGCCCTGCGGCGGCGGCTACATCGTGCGGACCGCCGCCGAAGGCGCCGGCGCCGACGAACTGGCCGGCGACATGCACTTCCTGGCGCGCCTGTGGCAATCGATCCGCGAGCGCATCGGCTCCACGTCCGCGCCCGGGCTCATCTACGAGGACCTGCCCCTGGTGCTGCGCACGATGCGGGACCTGTCCGGCGCCGCGGTGGACAGCATCCGCATCGATTCGCGCGAGACCTTCGCGCGCGTAGTCGAATTCGCGCTTCAGTTCAGCCCGACGCTGGTGGACCGGATCGAGCACTATCCGGGGGAACGTCCGATTTTCGACCTCTACGGCGTGGAGGACGAGATCCAGAAGGCCCTGCAGCGCAAGGTGGAATTGAAGTCCGGCGGCCACCTGGTACTGGACCAGACCGAGGCGATGACGACGATCGACGTCAACACCGGCGGCTTCGTCGGCCACCGTACCCTCGATGAAACCATCTTCAAGACCAATCTCGAAGCGGCCCAGGCGATCGCCCGCCAGCTCCGGCTGCGGAACCTCGGCGGCATCATCATTGTCGATTTCATCGACATGGCCAGCACCGAGCACCAGCGCCAGGTCCTGCGCGCCCTGGAGAAGTACCTCGACCGCGACCACGCCAAGACCGCGATCAGCGAGATCACCTCGCTGGGTCTGGTCCAGATCACCCGCAAGCGCACCCGCGAGAGCCTGGAACACGTGCTTTGCCAGGCCTGCCCGACCTGCGCCGGCCGCGGCTCGGTGAAGACCGCCGAGACGGTGTGTTTCGAGATCCTGCGCGAGATCATGCGCGAGGCGCGCCAGTTCGACGCGCAGAAGCTGCTGGTGGTGGCCGCGCGCGAGGTCGTGGACCGCCTGCTGGACGAGGAATCCAACGGCGTCGCCGAGCTCGAGGCCTTCATCGGCCGGCCGATCGGCTTCCAGGTGGAGCCGTCGTACCTGCCCGAGCAGTACGACGTCGTGCTGCTGTGAACATCCGCGCGCCGGCTCGATGAAGCGCGCATACGCCTGGTTCCTGCGCCGCGGCGCCGTCGCGATCGTCGCCGTGGCGGCGCTGATGGCGATCATGCGCCACCTGCTGCCGGGCATCGGCGATTACCGCGAGGAGATCCAGGCCTGGGTCAGCCAGTACATGCACCAGCCGGTGGTCGTCGGCGCGATCGAGGCCGACTGGCGCGGCTGGACGCCGGTCATCGCCCTGAGCGACATCGAACTGCGCGACGGCGGCGGCCGGCGCACGATTACCCGCTTCGCCAGCGCCGCGGTGGCGATCGATCTCTGGCGGTCGCTGCGGGCACGCCGCCTGGTGCCGGCCCAGCTCACCGTTTCCGGCGTGCGCATCTCGCTGCTGCGCACCGGCGACGGCCTGCTGAGGATCGAGGGCGTGGACCCGAATTCGCCCGATCTGCCGGGGGATCGCCAGAACGCGCTCGCCGACTGGTTGCTGCAGCAGCAGAACCTGACGGTGGATTCGGCCACCATCACCTGGCGCGACGAGATCGCGCTGCTCGCGCCGGTCGTATTCTCCGACGTGCGGGTGCAGATCCGCAGCGACGGCGAACGGCGCCAGTTGAACGGCTCGGCGCGCCTGCCCGCGGAGGTCGGACGCAGCTTCGAGTTCCGGCTCGACGCCCATGGCGATCTGCTCACCACGCGCTGGTCGGGCGAACTGTACGTCGAAGGTGCCGGCATCAATCCGGTGACGGTGCTGAACTACCAGCACTGGCTCGGCCTGCATTTGACCGGCGGTGAAGTCGACTTTCGACTCTGGTCGCGCTGGAGCGGCGCGCGGCTCGCCGCCATCGACGGCCGTATCGAGGGCCACGACGTGGCGATGGGCGTGCGCGGGAGCGGGGCCGGCGCAGTCACGTTCGCGCGCGCCGCGGGCGACCTGAAGGTGCAGCGCGGCGACGACAGTCGCTGGACGATCGGGCTGCGGAACATCGACGTGTTGACCGGCAGCGGGCGCTGGCCGGCCGCCGCCCTGGAAGTCACGCTGGTACCCGCGGCGGGTAGCGCCTCGCCGAGCCTGGTCGCCAGCGCCAGCTACCTGCGCCTGGAGGATCTGGCGCCGCTCATCGCCTCGATCAACGCCGTCCCGGACGCGATCCGCATCCCGCTCGCGGAAATTGCGCCGCACGGCGAGCTGCGCAATCTGCGCGTGGGTTACTTCCCGGAACGGCCGGCGGACCAGCGGTTCTACGTGCGGACCGAATTCGCCCGGATTCAGACCGGCCGGTTCCGCGGCGTGCCCGGCGTGAAGGGCCTGAAAGGCACGCTCAAGGCCGACGCCGCCGGTGGCGATTTGCGGCTCGACAGCCGCGATCTGGCACTGGATCCCGGTGGCCGCCTGACGGCTCCCCTGGGTATCGGCCGGCTCGAAGGCGCCGTGGCCTGGCAGCGTAGCGACGCGGGCTGGCAGGCCCGCGGCGATCGCGTGCAGTTGGAGCTGCCGGCGCTCACGCTGCAACTGTCCGGCGCGGTCGACGGGCGCGCCGGTGAGCCACCGCAGGCACGGATTGCCGGCGCCATTCTCGGCGGCGACCTCTCGCGCCTGGCCGGGACGCTGCCGCCCGGTGCACTGTCCCCGAAGGGCCAGGCATGGATCGCCGGCGCCCTGCGCGCGGGCCGCGTGACCGGCGGCACGTTGTTGCTGTACGGTCCGCTCGACCGGTTCCCCTTCGACGACGGCAGCGGCCAGTTCCAGGTGAGCGCGGACGTGCAGGACGGCCTGCTCGCATTCTCGCCCTTGTGGCCGACCGCCGAAGGCATCCGGGCGAACGTGCGCTTCGACGGCCGCCGGATGACCGTGAATGCGCCGCACGGCCGCATCCTCGGCGCGGATCTCGCCGACGTCAGCGCCGTCATCGACGGCCTGGGCTTCAAGGATCGAACCCTGGCGCTGCGCGGCACGGCACGGGCACCGGCGGCCGAGGCGCGCCGCATCATGCAGGCCAGTCCGCTGGCCACAAAGCTCGGGCCGCAACTGGCCGGCATCGACGTCGACGGCGCGCTCGCGCTCGAACTCGACCTCACGCTGCCGCTGTACCCCGGCGCCACCCGCACCACGCGCGGCCGCGTGCACCTGGCCGGCAACCGCATCGTGGCGCGCGATCTGCGCCTGGAATTCGATCGGGTCAGTGGTGCCCTGGAGTTCGTCAACGGTGCATGGACGGCGCCGAACCTCGCCGCGCGCTATCTCGGCACGCCCGTGACCCTGGATCTGGAGGGCGGCCGTTCCGACGGCGAGTTCGCCAGCCGATACCGGATGCACGGCAGTGCCGACCGCGACTTCATCCGCCGCCAGATGGAGGCGGCGGCGCCGCTGCTGTCGCGCTGGTTCGCCGATCGCGATCTGCTCGACCATCTGTCCGGGCAATCGCCCTGGCAGGCCGAGGTCACCAGTGGCTTTGCCGACGAGGCTGGAAACCGGGCGCGCAATCTCACGGTACGTTCGACACTGGCCGGCATCGCCATCGATATGCCGGCACCGGTCGGCAAGGACGCCGACGACGAGCGCGCGATCGAGATCGCCACGCGCTTCGGCGACGCGGACCGGCACCTGCGCATCCGCTACGGCGACGACCTCGACGCCGATTTCACCCTGGTGCGCGATCCGGCCGGCGCGCTGCACATGAACGCCGCCGCCGTGCGCTTCGGCGGCGGCGAACCGCGCACCGCCCCGCCGGCGCCGATCTGGCTCGAAGGCGCCGTCGCCAGCCTGTCGGTGACGCGATGGACGCGACTTCTGGGGCACGCCCGGCCCCCCGCCGCCGCGAAGGACGGGCCTGCGCCGGCCGCGCCCGGCGCGCGGCACATGGCGTTCGATCTCGATGTCGGCGATCTCGAAGCGTTCGGCCAGGCATTCGGCCGGGTCCGGGCACGGGGGACGGAAGCGGCGCCGGGTTGGAAGCTGGAATTGGAAGGCGAACGCATCGCCGGCAACGTCGACGTCGGTCGCGCCCGCGGCGCGCCGGTACGCGTGGCGCTGGCACGCCTGCAGATCGGCAAGCCCAGGCGCGATCCGGACGATCAAACCCGGGTCGATCCAGCCGGGCTGCCGCCAATCGAGGCCCACTGCGACAGCTTCATCTTCGAATCCGCGGATCTCGGCACGGCGGATCTCACCAGCGAGCCGCGCGCGGACGGATTGCACCTGACGCGCCTGCACTTCGTGGCGCCGGGCTTCGACATCGACGCCAGCGGCGACTGGCTCGCGAGTGGAGGCGGGCATACCTCGCACTTCAGGATCGACGTCAAGGCGGGCGACATCGGCGCGCTGCTGAAGCGATTCGGCTACGACGTCGCGGCCATCGAGAGCGATTCGACCGAACTGCGGATCGACGCCGCGTGGTCCGGCCCGCCGGCGGAATTCAAGCTCGCCAATCTCGACGGCGTCCTCGACATGAAAATCGAGGACGGCCGGCTGCTGGACGTCGATCCCAAGGCGGGGCGCCTGTTCGGGCTGCTCAGCTTCCAGACCCTGCCGCGGCGGCTGCTGCTGGATTTCAACGATCTGTTCGCCAAGGGCATGAGCTTCGACACCCTCAACGGCGCGTTCCGGCTCGAACGCGGCAACGCCTACACGACCGACCTGGCGATGGACGGCCCTTCGGCCCGCATCGAGGTGACCGGCCGCACCGGGCTCGCCGAGCAGGACTACGACCAGGTCGTGACCGTGCGGCCGCAGCTTTCCAGCACGCTGCCGGTGGCCGGGGCACTGTTCGGCCCGGCCGGCATCGGCGTCGGCGCGGTGCTGTACCTGGGCGGCAAGGTGTTCAAGGGCATTCCGAACCAGCTCGACAAGGTGCTCACGCGCCAGTACACGATCAAGGGCCACTGGCAGGAGCCGGTGATCGAGCAGGTCAAGAACGGCGACGTCTCGATCGGCGCGCGCTGAGCACCGCGGAGCAGACATGGCGATCTGGAAACCCCGGGTGGTGGTGGCGGCGGTCATCGAGTCCGAAGGCCGGTTCCTGTTCGTCGAGGAGATCGCGGGCGGCCGGCTGGTCCTGAACCAGCCGGCCGGGCACCTGGATCCGGGTGAGTCGCTGCTGCAGGCCGTCGTGCGCGAGGTGCGCGAGGAGACCGGCTGCGATTTCACCCCCACCGCGCTGGTGGCGGTGTATCGCTACCCCAATCCGATCGAGGACGACACCTTCATCCGCTTCGCCTTCGCCGGCCGCGCCGGCGCGCGCGATCCTGGCGCCAGCCTCGATCCCGACATCGTCCGGCCGGTCTGGCTGACACCCGCGGAACTCGACGCCCGCCGCGGCGAGCATCGCTCGCCGCTGGTGGCGCGCACGCTCGCGGACTACCTGGCGGGCGCCCGTCACGACCTGTCGCTGCTCGCAGACGTCGTTGAGTAGCGTTACCGTCATCGCGATGTCCGGCGGCGTGGACTCCTCCGTCGCCGCGCTGCTGCTGCACCGTTCAGCCGCTGTGCTGCAGGGCATGTTCATGAAGAACTGGAACGAGCCGCTGCAGGACGGCGCCTGCCGCTGGGAAGACGACGTCGCGGATGCCCTGGCGGTGTGCGACGCCCTGGGGATCCCGATCAACACGGTGGATTTCAGCCGCGAGTACTGGGACGAGGTGTTCGTCCACTTCCTGCGCGAACTGGAACTGGGCCGCACGCCCAATCCGGACGTGCTATGCAACCGGCAGGTGAAGTTCAAGAGCTTCCTGGATCACGCGCGTTCCCTCGGCGCGGAGCGGATCGCCACGGGCCACTATGCGCGCGTGGACGAACGCGACGGACGCTGGCGCCTGCTGCGCGGGCGCGATCCGGGCAAGGACCAGAGCTATTTCCTGTACACGCTCGGGCAGGCGCAACTGCGCGCGACGCTGTTTCCGATCGGCGCGCTTCACAAGCGGCAGGTGCGCGCGCTGGCGCGCGAGGCCGGACTGCCGGTGCACGACAAGAAGGACTCCACCGGCATCTGCTTCATCGGCGAGCAGCCGTTCCGGGCCTTTCTCGCCCGCTACATCCCGGCGCGCCCGGGTGCGATCCGCACCCTGGACGGGCGCGAGATCGGCGCTCACCAGGGTGTGTTCTTCTACACCCTGGGCCAGCGCAGGGGGCTGGCGATCGGCGGCGTACGCGGTGCGGGCGAAGCGCCCTGGTTCGTCGTCGGCAAGGATGTCGCCGCCAACGATCTGTTCGTCGCCCAGGGGCACGATCACCCCGCGCTCATGAGCCGGGCGCTCGCGGCCGAGGCTCCGAGCTGGACGGCGGGCCGGGCACCCGCCGCCGGCAGCGCCTGCACCGCGCGCACGCGCTATCGCCAGGCCGACGAGCCGTGCACGATCACGCGCGTGGAGGCCGGCGGCTTCGAGCTGTGCTTCGACCGGCCGCAGCGCGCGGTCACCCCGGGGCAGTCGGTGGTGCTCTACGACGGCGAGGAGTGCCTTGGCGGCGGCGTGATCGCGCGCGCGGATCCGGCTGGTCGGCACTGACGCGATCGTCGCGATCGCCGATGACCGCGGCCGTGCCGCGGGTACGATGGACGACGCCGCTTGAACTGCCCGGGCGTGCGCTGCATCATCGGTGCACCGCTCGTCGACGCACGGGGATCTGCGCGCATGCTGCGACTGAATGTGAACGGCACCGGGCACGCGCTCGGCGCGATCGATCCCGGCACGCCGCTGCTGTGGGTGCTGCGGGATCGGCTCGGCCTGGTCGGCACCAAGTACGGCTGCGGGATCGGCCAGTGCGGAGCCTGCACCGTACACCTGGATGGCACGCCGGCGCGTTCCTGCTCGGTGACGTTGGCGCAGGTCGGCGCACGCGCGGTCACCACCATCGAGGGCCTGGCCGGCGCCGATGGCACCCTGCATCCGCTGCAGCAGGCGTGGATCGACGCGGACGTGGCGCAATGCGGCTATTGCCAGGCCGGCCAGATCATGAGCGCGGCGGCGTTGCTCGCGCGCGAGCCGGCGCCTTCCGACGCCGACATCGACACGGCGCTGGCCGGCAACCTGTGCCGGTGCGGAACGTACCTGCGCATGCGCGAGGCCGTGCACGCGGCCGCGGCATCGCGCCCGCAGGAGCGGACATGAAGCCGCCCGCGCCCAACGCCGCATCCGACGCCGGCGTCCGCGATCTGATCGAAGCCGCCGTCGGTTCGAATCAACTCCGCCGCTGGCCGCTGCGCCGGCGTGCCTTCGTCAAGATCGCCGGCGCCGGATTCACGCTCGGCTTTCTCGTCGGGCACCCGGGCAGATCCGCCGTCGCCGCCGCGGCGCCGGAGGCAGCGTTCGCCCCCAATGCCTGGCTGCGGCTCGACGCCGACGGCCGCGTGCTGATCCACGCGCCGGTTCCGGAGGTCGGCCAGGGCGTGAAGACCGCGCTGCCGATGCTGGTCGCCGAGGAACTCGACGCGGACTGGAGCCTGGTGCAGGTCGAGCAGGCGCGCACCGATCCGGTATTCGGCCGCCAGGTGGCCGGTGGTTCGCGGGCCGTGCCGACCCTGTTCGACATTCTGCGCCGCGCCGGCGCCACCGCGCGCGCCATGCTGGTCAGCGCCGCGGCGCGGCAGTGGCAGATCCCCGAGTCCGGGTGCAGCACCGCCGCCGGGCGGGTGCACCACGCGGCGTCCGGTCGTTCGCTCGCCTACGGCGCACTCGCCGCCACCGCAGCGACGCTGCCGGTGCCGGATCCGGCGACGGTCACGCTCAAGCCGCGCAGCGACTGGAAGTTGATCGGCACCGGCATCAGCGGCGTCGACAATCGCGCGCTGGTCACCGGCGGGCCGCTGTTCGGAATCGATCAGCGCCTGCCGGAGATGATGTACGCCGTCTACGAGCGCTGCCCCGCCGTCGGCGGGCGGGTCGCGGACGCGAATCTCGACGAAGTCCGCCGCCGCCCGGGAGTCGTCGACGCCTTCGTGCTCGAAGGCAACGGCAAGCCGAGCGAACTTCGCGCGGGCGTGGCGATCGTCGCGGCGTCCACCTGGGAAGCCTTCCAGGCAAAGAAGGCACTGCGCGTGCGCTGGGACGAGTCCGCGGCCTCCACGGACAGCACCGCGGCGCTGACCGCGCAGGCACTGGCCCGCGCCGCCGACGATGGCCCGATCGCCGTGCACGCCGCGGGCGATACGGCCGGCGCATTCGCCGCGGCGGCAAGCCGCGTCGAATCGACCTACCAGTTCGCGATGATCGCGCACGCCACGCTCGAGCCGCAGAACTGCACCGCCGCCTGGCGTGGCGACGGCATCGAAATCTGGGCGCCGACGCAGACGCCGCAGCGCGCACAGGAGTCGGTCGCGGCGCTGCTCGGCCTGGACAAGGCCCGCGTCGTCATTCACACGGTGCGCGGCGGCGGCGGATTCGGCCGGCGCTTGATCAACGATTCGGTCTGCGAGGCCGCGGCAATCGCGGCGCACATCCGCAAGCCGGTCAAGCTGACCTGGACGCGCGAGGACGATCTCGCGCACGACTTCTACCGCGTCGGTGGCGTGGTTCGCCTGCGCGCAGCACTCGACCGCGCGGGCCGCATCCAGGGCTGGGATGCGCACCACGTCACCTGCTCGGCGGACGGGAGCAACGCCGTCGCGGGTGGGCAGGATCCGATGGGCGGCGGCCGGGTCGACATACCGCCGTTTCCCGCCTCGTTCGTTCCGCACGTCAAGCTGACCCGCACGCTGTTGCCGCTGGCGACACCGTGCGGCCCGTGGCGTGCGCCCTACTCCAACACCTTCGCCTTCGTCGAACAGAGCTTCCTGCACGAGTGTGCGCTCGCCGCCGGGCGCGATCACCTGGCGTTCCTGCTCGATTTCTACGGCGCCGCACGCTGGCTGCAGGACGGCAACGAATTCGCGCTGCACACCGGCCGCGCCGCGGCCGTGATCCGGCGTGCCGCGCAGGAGGCCGGCTGGGGCCGCGCCATGCCCGCGGGCCGCGGCCTGGGCCTGGCGTTCTACTTCAGCCATGCCGGCCATTTCGCCGAGGTCGCGGAGGTCAGCGTCGACGGCGCGCGGCGGCTGACCGTGCACCGGGTGACGGTCGCCGCCGACATCGGCCCGATCGTCAACCGCAGCGCCGCGGTGAACCAGGTCCAGGGCTCCGTGGTCGACGGCCTGTCGAGCATGCTCGCCCAGCAAAGCACGGTGGAGAACGGTCGCGTGCAGGAATTGAATTTCGATCGCTTCCCCATCCTGCGCCGCGTCCACGCGCCCGCGGCGGACGTGCACTTCATCGATTCCGGGTATCCACCCACCGGCGCCGGCGAGCCGGCACTGCCGCCGCTCGCGCCGGCGGTGGCGAACGCGATCCACGCCGCGAGCGGCATCCGGGTACGGCGCCTGCCTATCTCCGCCGAGGGGTTCAGCGTCTGAGGCCCTGACGCTGCATCCGCGGATGCAGCGATTGCGAAACCGGATGGCCGGCATACTCTCGCGCTTGACACGCGTCGCGCCGTGGGGATAATGCGCGCCCTCCTTGCCTACGGCGTCGGCCGCCATGACTGCATCGCAACACATCGTGAGACGTAACGGGCCCGGTCGGGCGCAAGCGTCCGCGCGTACGTGCGGTCTTGCCATGACGCCGGCCTGATCCGCACCCGTTTCCGTCCCCGATATTTCCACTGCCCGGCGCCTCGCGCCGGGTTTCGGCCGCTTTGCCCGCGCCGCGGGCGGGATTGGACACGTGAACGCATCACAGCCCCTTGCGCGCCCGCCGGACGACGGTGGCGCACGGTTCGACTCGCACTACGACCGCTACGCGGCGCTTGCACTCGCACGCTTGGTGCGCGCCGGTACGCGCGCGATGGCGGCGGTCTTTATCCTCTGGGACGTGCGAAGGTTGCTCGACGTTCCCGCGCGCGGACCGGATCGGCCGCGGAACATGCTGCAAGCGGACGAGATCGAAGCACTCGCCGCGGCGCTTGACGAATGCCGGCGCGGCATCGATGACGGTGCCTGGATCGGCGCAGTCTTCAGCAACGCTGGCGTGCTCGCCGCGCGCCTGGAGCTGGACGACGCCGAGCACCGCCTGCTGATCCTGGCGACCATGGCGCGCTGTGTCGAGGCGCTTGGCAACGCGCTGGAAGCACTCGCGCCGCAAATGCGCGACCGGACCTCGGCGGCGCGGATCCTCGCCGCGATGCTCGATTGCCCCGCCGAGGGCATCGCCGCCGCACTGCGCCCGGATGCGCGACTGGCGCGCACCGGGCTCGTCCATCTGCGTGCGTCCGACGACACCTGCATCCCTTTGGTCGTTCGCGACGGCTTCGCCGCCCTGCTCGCCGAGCCCCACGCGTCACCCCAGGATGTGTTCGCCGGATTCGCGGCCCCGGAGCGACCGGCCCGCCTCGGCATCGATGACTACGCGCACCTGCGCGCGGACGTCGACCTGCTGTCGGCGTTGCTTGCGCGTGCGTGCGCGACGGACGAAGTCGGGATCAACGTTCTGCTGTACGGGCCGCCGGGGACAGGCAAGACGGAACTGGCACGCGTTCTCGCCGCACACACCGGACTGGAACTGTTCGGCGTTCGGCACCGCGACGAGTCGGGCGAGGATCTCACCCGGGCGCGTATGTCGCAGGCGCTCCTTGCCCAGGCTCTCCTCGCACCGGCCCGCGGCGCATTGCTGCTGTTCGACGAAGCCGAGGATTTGCTCCCACCGCAGGGGCCAGCCGACGGCCGCGCGATCGGCAAGGCGGCGTTCAATCACCTGCTGGAAAACAACGCCGTCCCGATGGTTTGGACCGCCAATGAAATCGGCCATATCGATCGGGCATTCCTGCGACGCTTCGTCTGCATCGTGGAAGTCAGGCCGCCAAGCCGGGCCCTCCGCGCCCGGATCGCGGCCCGCGCGTTTACCGGCACGGGCATCGAGCCGGATCGGATCCGGGCCATGGCAGCACCTGCGGGCATCACGCCGGCGCAGATCGGTGCGGCGGCGCGCGTCGCACGCCTCGTCGGCACGACGATCGATCCTGCAGATGCGGCGATCCGCACCTTGACCAACGGGATGCGGGCGCTGGGGCAGGCCGAGATGACCGATTCCGTGTCCGATCGACAGTTCGACCGGCGCTTCCTCAACTGCGGGGTCGACATCGATTCGCTCGTGGCGGCGGTAGCCGCGACGGGCCACGGTTGCCTGCTGTTCCACGGCCCGCCCGGAACGGGCAAGTCCGCGCTCGCCCGCGACCTGGCGCGGGCGAGCGATCGCGAGCTGATCGTCAGACGTGCGTCGGACCTGCAGTCACCATGGATCGGGCAGTGCGAGCGCAACATCGCGGCCGCGTTCCGCGAGGCTGCCGAAGAGCGCGCGGTGCTGCTGCTCGACGAAGCCGATACGTTCCTGCTCGATCGGCGGCATGCCCGTGCACGCTGGGAATTCAGCGAGACCAACGAGTTGATGACGCAGATGGAGCGCTTCGAGGGCATCTTCGTCTGCACGACCAACATGGCGGATCTTCTCGACCGCGCCTGCATGCGCCGCTTCGGCCTCAAGCTTCGCTTCGACTACCTGCGCCCGGACCAGGCGACGGAATTGGCGCTGCGGTCGATTTTGCAACTCGGCGAGGCAGTCGCGCCCTCCGACGCGCGGATTGCCGAGATCGCGCGGCTGCCGCGCCTGGCGCCAGGGGATTTCTCTGCGGCCATGGCGCGGTTGCGCCTCGTCGGTACGCGCACGCCGGCGGCCAGCCTGCTCGTCGCACTGCGCGAGGAAATCGCGATGAGAGGCGGCGGCAGCGGGCAGCGTATCGGCTTTTGACCCCCCGCGAGGGGCGCAGGACCGGGGCAACCGGTCAACTCGGAGCCGCCGGCTATAATCCGCAAATGCCGTCAGCGCGCGCTCCCGCGGGTCGAACGAGGCTCTCGCCGCCCGCCGGCATCGTCCTGGCCCTGGGCGCCGGCGGCGCGCAGGGTATCGCCCACGTCGGCGTGCTGCAGGTGCTGGCCGAGCACGGCATCCCGGTGCGTGCCGTGGCCGGCACCAGCATCGGCGCGGAGATCGGCGCCTTTCTCGCCAGCGGCATGGACGCCGCCGCGATCACCTCGCTCGCCACCCGCTTCGACTGGAAGCAGACGCTGCAGCTTTTCATGCCCGATCTGGCGGCCGGAGGCCTGGTGTCCGGGCAGAACATCGTCGACTTCCTGCACGACGCGCTCGGCCGCACCCGCATCGAGGAACTTCCGCTCGGCTACGTCGCGGTCGCCACCGATCTGGATCGCGGCGAGCAGGTGGTTTTCGACTCGGGCAGTACGGTGGACGCGGTGCGCGCGAGCATTTCCATTCCGGGGCTGATTGCGCCCTTCGAATTGGACGGCCGGCTGCTGATCGACGGCAGCGTGGTCAATCCGCTGCCGGTGGACGTGGCGCTGGCGCGCTTCGGCCGCCCGATCGTCGCCGTCGCCGTCGACGCCGCCTCGCAGCGCCGGGCCGATCGGGCCCTGCCCATGCCGGTTGGGCCCGGTTCGCCGATACCCGCACTCGCGCCGAAACAGCGCAGCGTTCCGGCACGGCGCGCACTGGTAGCGCAGGTTGCCGCCCCGGGCCCACTGCACCGGTCCTGGTCGACGATGCGCGTGCTGGAACGCGCACTCGCGGTGACGCGCGTGGAACTGGTACGGCAGCGCCTGCTGCACGCACCACCCGACCTGACCATCGCACCGGCCGTGCAGGACATCGGCCTGCTCGAGTTCTACCGCGCCGACGAGGCAATCGCCGCCGGCCGCCGCGCCGCACTCGACGCCCTTCCCGCCATCGTCCGCCTGACTTATCCCGGTGCCTGACACCGGAAGGAGTCCCGGCGGGAATGGCAAATCGCCTGGGAATCCGTCCGGTGCCTGGCACCGGGATAAGTCAGGGCAGGCGCAGGGTGGGGACGACGTCGTGCATGAGGCGGCGGGCGGCGCCGAGCACGTCGGTGCGCTCGCAGGGCGCGAACACGAAATGACGCACGCCGGCGTCGACGAAGGCCTGCAGCCGCGCGCCGACCTGCGCGGGCGTGCCGACGGCGGCGACCCGATCGAGCAGTTGCGCGAACCGCCCGCCGTCGCCCGCCTGCGCGCCGCCGATGAAATTCAGCGCCCGCTCGCGCGCCAGCGCCGGATCGTCGTCGATGCTGGTGTAGACGAAGCACATCCACTGGAAGCCGGCGAGGCTGCGCCCCGCGGCGGCCGCGGTATCGCGGATGACGGCCGCGGACTCGGCGTAGCGCTCGGGTGAAAACAGGAACGGCATCCAGCCGTCGCCGCGCAGCGCGGCGCGGCGCATCGCCGGCGGCTTGCGGCCCGCCACCACGATGGGCGGCCCGCCCGCGTGCACCGGCGCCGGATCGATGCTCACCTGTTCGATCTGCCAGAACCGGCCGTTGAAATCGACCGGACCGCCCGCCCACCAGCGCCGGATCAGGTCGATCGCCTCGTCCGTGCGCGGACCGCGCTCGGTGATCGGAACCTGCAGGGCACGGAACTCGGACGGATACTCGCCACCCACGCCGATCCCCAGCACGATCCGCCCGCCGCTCAATCGATCCAGTTCCATGAACTGCTTGGCGACGATGGCGGGCGGATACAGCGGCAGCAGCAGCACCGCGGTTCCGACGATCACCCGCGAGGTCAGCGCCGCCAGGTGCGACAACACGACCACCGCCTCCGGGTCCGGCCGGCCCGAGGCGACATGCCCGGCGGCCCAGAGTGAATCGATGCCGAGCGCTTCGAGGGCGACGACATGGCTGCGCCGCGGCTCGGCGCACAGGAAACCGTACGAGAGCTTGTCCATGGCGGTGATTATTGCACGCCTGCCGGAACACCAGGCCTGTGTCTTCCCGGTGCGATCCCGGTTATCGTTCGGCCAGGGCCGGCCGGACCGTACGCATGCGCACGAGGCGCTGCCTGCCCCGCGTCCGCTACGATACCGACAACACGCGCCGCCGGACGACGGCACCGGGAGCCCGCATGAGCCTGCCCACCAGCACGCTGCCCGCCTGGTTCGAACCGCGCCTGCCGCAGCCCGCCGAATGCTCGCCCGGCATCGCGTTGGCGCAGCGCGCGCACGCCGATCCGGACGGCACGTTCGCCGTATTCGACGATGGCAGCGCCTGGACGAATGCACGGGCCCTGCAACTGTGCAGCGACACGGCCGGGCGGCTGCAATCGCTCGGCGTCGGCGCCGGAGATGTCTTCGCAAGCTGGCTGCCGACCGGCCCGGATGCGCTGCGCATGCTGTTCGCCGCTTCGATGCTGGGCGCGATCCACCTGCCGATCAACGTCGGCCTGCGCGGCAGCGCACTCGCGCACGTACTGCGCGATGGCGCGGCGCGCATCCTTCTCGCCCACCCGGCGCTGGTCCCGCACCTGGATGCGATCGATCCATCCTGGGTCGGCACGCTGGTCGTCGCCGGCGCTTCGCCGCCACCCGCCGGCCGGCCGCACGTGCTGGCCGAGCAGGCGATCCGTCCCGCACTGATCGAACCGCGCGACAACCAGCCCTGGGACGTCGCCGCCATCATCTACTCCTCGGGCACCACCGGCCCGGCCAAGGGGGTGCGGACCACCTTCGCGCAACTCTGGTCGCTCGGCCGCAGCTTCTACGGCTACATGCACGCGCGCGACCGCATGCTCTTGGTGCTGCCGCTGTTCCACGTCGCCTCGATCGGCGCGGTGTTCGGAACGCTGGCGGCGGGAGCTTCGTTCGCGGTCACGGAGGCGTTCAAGGCCTCGGCGTTCTGGGATGTCGTCCGCGGCACCGCGAGCACCACCGTCTGCGGCCTGGGCAACATGATGGTGGACCTGGTCTCCAAGCCCGCGCCGCAGCCGCACGATCGCGACACCCCGCTGCGCATGGCCATCGTCACCGCGGTGACCCCGGCGGTCCGCGCGTTCTCGCAGCGCTTCGCCTGCGACGTGATGGCCTGCTACAGCATGACCGAGACCTCGTGCATCTCGATCTCCGAGGTCAATCCCCCGGTGGCCGGCACCATGGGCCGCATCCGCAAGGGGATCGAGGCCCGGATCGTCGACGAAAACGATCTCGACCTGCCGCCCGGTGCCGTCGGCGAGTTGATCCTGCGCGCGGACCTGCCGTGGGTGCTGAACGCCGGCTACCACGGCAATCCGACTGCCACCAGCGCGGCCTGGCGCAACGGCTGGTTTCACACCGGCGACGCGGTGCGTGCGGACGCGCACGGCAACCTGTTCTTCGTCGATCGGTTGAAGGACGTGATCCGGCGCCGCGGCGAGAACATCTCCGCCAACGACATCGAGGCCGAGGCCAGGCTGTATCCCGCCGTCCAGGATGCCGCCGCGATCCCGGTGCGCGAACCCGGCGGCGACGAGGAGGTGATGCTGGCGGTCGCGCCGCTGCCGGGCCTGAGCATCGATCCGCGCGCGCTGGTGGAGTTCCTCGTCCCCCGCATGGCACACTTCATGGTGCCGCGCTACGTGCGGGTGATGGACGCGCTGCCGCTCACGCCGACCGGCAAGGTACAGAAGCCGTCGCTGCGCGAGGCAGGGCTCACGCCCGACTGCTGGGATCGCGAGGCCGCCGGGATCGTCCTGAAGCGCGAGCGGCTGGGCTGACTCAGCGCGGCCGCAGCGACGCGCGCGTGGTTTCGGGCGGGAACAGGGAGTTCGAAGCCACCCAGTCCAGGCGCACGGTTCGCTCGACGATCAGCCAGCGCTCGCCGAACGGCGCGAAGCGATCGATGTAGACGCCACAATGGTCTGGCCCGTTGTCGGCCATGACCAGGAAATAGGACCGGCCGCTCGCCTGCGTCGGCGATTCGATCTCGATGCGCGAGGTGCTCAGGTGATGGCGACAGAAGCTGTACCTGCGGATCTCGACCGTCGCGCTGCCCAGCCCCGAAATGATTTCTGCGCGGCCGCGCAGGACCCTGTCCTTGCCGATGTTCAGCACGCCGTCCTCGCAGAACGCCGACGCGAGCCCGGCGAGATCCCCCCGATCGCCGCTGATGTTGTACACCTGCATGGTGTAGCGGATCGCCTCGCGGATCAGCAGTTCCTCGATTTTCATTCCCGTTGCCTCGTGGATGCGTGGTGCCGCCACTATAGGTGAACGCACCTTCCCGATCGATGCCGCGCCGAGGTCATGCACGCGCCGGCCTGGCGCGCGGGACGCGATGCCACGCCGCGCGTCGGGCGCCTTCGCGTACGCTCCGGCAACGGGTTCCGTATCGACGGCGGCGGCCGTGCTTCCCGGGCTACGGCATGACCCTGCCCCGGCTTGACAGCCGGACGGCGGCGGCGCACGATACGTTCTTGAACACATGTTCAGTTTTATGAAGCGAGGCAGGGCACCCATGGCGGCGAATCAGAATCCTCAGTTGCGCTCCAGGATCTACGACGGTCCGATTTTCGACGGCGACACCCACATCCAGGAGGGCAACCTGGAGTTCATGAAGGAATACCTGCCGGCGAGATACCATGAAAAATGGCTGCCCGCCCTGAAGACGGGCAAGGACGGCCGCTACGGCCTGTACATCGGCGAGCGCATGGTCGAGAACGCCGATTTCGACCCCAGCGGGCTGGTACCCCCGCCGGGCCGCCTGAAGGAATGGCTGCGCGCGATCAAGAACGGCGAACCGACCGTCGCCGGCCGGGTCAAGCCCACGCCGGACATGCTCGACCGCGACGAGCGCGTCAGGAAGCTCGACGAGTTCGGCGTCGAAGGATCGCTGCTGTTCACCGGCTCGTTCGTCTCGGCGGTGGGGTATTTTCCCGAGCCCGACGCCGGACACGCGGTCTTCCACGCCTACAACCGCTATGTCTGCGACCAGTGGGGCTTCAACTACAAGGACCGCCTCTACGGCACCGGCCTGCTCGCGCTCTGGGATCTCGACAAGGCGCTCGAGGAGCTGGACTGGATGCTGCGGCAGGGCGTGCGGGCGGTCATCATGCCCATGGGCCCGGGTGCGGACAACCGCTCAGCGGCGGATCCCTACTACGATCCGGTCTGGTCACGCCTGAACGAAGCCGGGGTGCTCGTCACCTACCACGTCTCGGAAGCCAACTTCATGCACCCGGTCATCCGGGCCTTCGGTGAAAAGGAACTGCAGTCGCGGCGCCTGGGGCAGACGGCCTGGCAATGGATGTTCACGTATTCCGAGATCCCGGTGATGATGTCGATCGCCAACCTGATCTACAACAACCTCTTCGGCCGGTTCCCGAACCTGAAGCTGGCCACGGTCGAGAACGGCGCGGACTGGGTGCCGCGCTTCCTGACCAAGATGGACAAGATGCGCGGCATGGCCAAGAACGGCTACTGGCCGAACGGGCAGTTGAAGCAACGCCCGAGCGAGATCTTCAAGCGGCACTGCTTCGCGGTGGCGTACCCGGAGGACGACGTCAAGGGTATCGTCGAGCAGCTCGGCACGGCGGACTGCATCCTGATGGGCTCGGACTATCCGCACGCCGAGGGCGTGCCCACGCCGAAGGACTTCTACACCGAGGCGCTCACCGATTTGCCCGACGACGTGGTCCGCAAGATCATGCACGAAAACGGCAGGCGGATGCTGCCGCGGTCGCACTGATCCGACGCGCCACCACCGTCGCCCACCCGCCGGCGGCGCCCGGCGGATGGGCCGGCCGCGCCCGCAAGGCGCGCGAACGCGCCGGGGCGGCGGCGCCACTTCCCCGCGCCCGTCACTGCTTCGCCGGGCGGATGCCCTCGAACAGCATGGTCGCGAAATCACCTACCATGGATTCCACCGGCGAACGCTGCGGGTCGTGCCACTCGCTCAGCCAGTTCACCGCGCCGAACAGGAAGAACAGTACCTTGCCCGCGCTGAGATCGCTGCGGATCGATCCGTCGCGCTGCCCCTGCTCGATCATCGCCTGCCAGAACTGGCGGTAGCGATCCACGTTCTGGCGGTAACGGCGTTGCACGGCCTTGGGCGCGAGGCTGTCGCGCGCGAAGCGGATGGCCGCCGCGTAGTCGCCATGGTCGACCGTGGCCAGCACGTGCGACAGGAGCGCGGCCTCAATCCGCGTCCTGGCGTCGGTTCCCGGCGGCAGGGCGGCGACGTCCTGTTCGACGTGATCCCAGATGGCCCGGATCGCCTGCTCGAACACCGCGGTCGCGAACTCGTCCTTGGACGGGAAGTGAAAGTACAGGGCGCCGAGCGCGACGCCGGCTTCCGTGGCGATGTCGCGGATGGTGGTCTGCCCGAACCCCTTGCGCACGAAGACCCGCGCGGCCGCTTCCAGGAGCTTCGCGCGGCTGAGTTCGCCCTTGGAGACTTTCCGTGCGCGCGGCACGGCTGTACTCTTCGTGGCGGCCATCGATGATGGGAGAGGTGGACAGGTGCGCCGGTGCGGTAGGGAAATCCGTCCCGTCGCGGCTCAGAGCATCGCCTGGCCGCCGTCGACGTTGATGGTCTGGCCGGTAACGTAGCGGCCGGCGTCGCTCGCCAGGAACACCGCCACCGGGCCGATGTCGGCTTCCGAATCGCCGAAATAGCCCAGCGCGATATTGGCGCGGTACATCTCGGCCTCCTTCGGGTGCGACTCCAGGAACTCGACCGCGCCCGGGCTGAGCGCGGCCGGGTTGAGCACGTTCACGCGGATCTTGAACTCGCCCCACTCGCGCGCCGCGGTGCGCGACAGGCCGCGGATCCCCTCCTTGGTGGCGGCGTAGATACCCGAGCCCTTGCTGCCGTGGATGCCCTCGTACGAGCCGAGGTTGATGATCGAGCCGCCACGCACTTTCAGGTGCGGGAGCGCTGCCTGCATGAAGTACAGCGAGCCGAGCAGCCCGGAGCCGATCACCGCCATGATGTTCTCGTCGTCGAAATCGGACAGCGGCTTGCCGATCACGGCGATCTGGGCGTTGTTCACCAGGATGTCCAGGCGCCCGAAGCGGGCGACGGTCGCTGCCACGGTTCGGTCCGCCGAGCCGCGCTCGCGCACGTCCCCCGGGCAGACGAGCGCCTCGACGCCGCGCGCGCGGATGTCGGCCGCAGCGCGTTCGAGCTTGGCGGCATCACGCCCGGTGATGACGATGTTCGCGCCGCTGTCCGCCATCGCCTGCGCGATTCCCAGGCCGACGCCCTGCCCGGCACCCGTGACGATGGCCACCTTTCCCGCCAATGCTTTCATGACTCGCCCCCTCGTCTGGAACTGAACTGCGATTTTCGTTCGATGGCCCGGCCCGCCGGGCTCAAATGCCCCAGATCCGCGCGGCGTTGCCGCCCACGATCTGCTGCGCCTTCTCCACGCCGACGGTGTCGAAGATGTATCGGATGATCGCCACGCTCTCGCCGAGCGTGCCTTCCGGATGCGGATAGTCCGCCGACCACATCGCATGGCCGGCGCCGATGCGATCGATCTGCTCGATGCCGCAGGGATCGTCGCCGAAGGTGGCGAAGCACTGCCGGTGCCAGTACCTGCTCGGCGGCTCCGCGAGCTGCGGGGTCATCATCCGCCCGTAGATCCGCTGCACGCGATCGGCGTCGTGCAGGTTGCTTGGAACCCAGCTTATCCCGCCCTCGGCGAATACCACGCGCAGGCCGGGGTGGCGCTCCAGGATCCCGGAGAACAACAGCGTGGAAAGCAGGCGCCGGAACGGCGCGAACGAGGTGGTGAGATCCGAGCCCAGCGCGCCGGCACCGGTGGTGGTGTGGCCGCGGACGTGGAACGACAACGGCAGGCCGCTGTCCTCGATCGCGGACCATAGCGGCTCCATCGCCGAACGGTTGTACTGCACTTCGCTCGGCGCCGACGGCAGCTGCATGCCCTTGAGCCCGAGCGCCTTGATCTTCTGCACGTAGTCGCGGCTGGCTTCCGGGCGGTAGAGCGTGGGCAGGAAGCCGATGCCGACGATGCGCCCGCCGGAGGCGCGGCCGACCTCGGCAATCCATTCGTTGTAGACGTCGCAGCAGGCGAAGACGAGATCCTTGTCCGGCATGCCCAGGATCGGCGGCGACTTCTGCGGATAGACCACGGCCTTCTCGATCAGCTCGGCGTCCATGTCGGCCAGGCGCGCGGCCAGATCGTGCCCGCCGTCGCGGTCGCGCGTGACGTTGGCGAGCTTGGCGACGCCCTTGGACGCGCGCGAGGCGCCGTCGATGGTCATCTGCCAGTTGCCGTTCCCGTCGCGGAAGATGCGCGGCGCCCGGTCCTTGTACTTCGCCGGCAGGCGCTCCTCGTACAGGCCCGCCGGCTCCTGGTAGTGATCGTCGGCCGAGATGACGCGGGTCCCCGCCGGCGGGCGCCAGGTGATGGGCGGGATGCTGCGTTCCTGGGGAAAGGGAATGAATTCGACACCCATGGCAATATCTCCTGGTACCGACATCGGACCGGAAGTATTGCAAGGAATGTCGGGCGCGCCTATCCCCGGTCGGTGCGGGACCGCCGACCGGGCTCACCCGCCGCCGTCAGGACGGCACGCGGCGGGCGCTATTGAAGTTCGACCGTGACCTGAACCAGTCTTCCCTGGTAGGCGAACTGCGCCTGATACGATTCCGAAACCGGCCCGCCGAGGTCCATGCCGACGTCGAGCATGTCGTCCAGCGACATCAGGTAGGGAATCGTTGCATCGAGCCGGCCGGCGCCGATGCGCGCGCCGTCGGCAAACAGGGTGATCGACCCGCCCTTGCCGAAGTCCCGGCCGGCGACGCCGTCGTATCGGAACTCCGCACGCAGCTGCCGGGCGGCGGCAGCGAGGGGTGCATCCGCGGCAATCACCGTGCGCCGCGCGCCGGACAGGCTGTAGGCGAATTTCAGCGTTCCGTCCTGCACGAACAGGCTGTAGCCGCCGCCGGTGACATTGCCCTGCGACAGCTGCACGCCGGCGGCGAGCGACGCCTCCTGGGCCGCGTGCGACCTCGTGCGGGTCTTGTGCGGCGGCGCAACCGCTGCGGGGTGGGGCACGGCGCCGGGGTGGGTGGTGTACTGCCGGCGCGG
>JBFXBD010000030.1:0-61833 GCA_050183625.1 Gammaproteobacteria bacterium | reverse complement strand
CCCGGCGCGTCGAGTTGCGGGTTGTCTCCGCCGAAATCCTGCCGGAACTCGTCGAGAAAGGGCAACGCGACCTCTGGCGGGACTGCACGGGTACGATGAATTCCAGTAACTGCCTGAGCGTTTCGGACGGTGTCATCTTCGGCGACCGGAGCCGACGGTCCGTCCATTCGGCTGCCATCGTGCGGCTCCAGTCCAGCAGCAGGGCCGACTTCGTCGGGAAGTGCAGGAAGAACGTGGCGCGTGCGATGTCCGCTGCGGCGCAGATATCCGCGACGGTCGTTTCACTGTAACCGTGCTTCTGGAACAGATGCATCGCGGTGTCGTAGATGCGCCTCCGTGTCCGGGCGCGCTTCCCGGCCGGTGCCGTGTCGCCTCCGTTCTGCTGCCTTTTTGCCGTCATAGAACTGCTACACTAGACTCTGGTCCATTTTTGAAATTGGGGCCGCACATGTCCCACGCACTTGAACTGCTATCCGCTGCGTCACTTCTCGACGGCACGCCTGCGGGGGCAACGGCCGCGATCCCGGCGCATGCCCAGACCGAGATGGGCATCGAGGAGGTGTTGGCGACCGCCCGCGCGCTTCCGGAAGTAGAAGAGCATGTGAGTTGTCGCGGCCCCGCGCCCGCATGTTGCACCGCGCAATCGTATTCCGCGGTGCCCGGCGATGGTCTGCGAAGCGCCGACCGGGCGTCAAGCGGACCGTCGAATTTGCAGCCCGCGGTGATTTGAACGGACAATCGAGTTCCGGAGTGAGTGGCCCACCCCGGTGTGCGCGACCGGGCCGGGGCACCACGTAGTCGCCCCGGCCGCGGGATACCGTCCAGCGCAGCACACCCAGGAGCAACGCCATGTCTGCCAACACCGCCACCGGAGTTCCCGCCCACGTTCCGCCGGCACTCGTGTTCGGGTTCGATCAGTTCACCGACCCGGAGTTTCACGAGCGCCCGTTCGAGGTCCTGCGCCGGGTGCGCGCGCAGGCCCCGCCGATCTTCTTCATCCGGCCGGCGCAGCCGTTCTTCCCGCGCGGTACCTGGTGCATGACGCGCGCCGAAGACGTGCGCGAGGCGCTGCAGCACCCTGAGATATTCACACGCGAGGATATCATGGGCGAGTCGCCCTTCTCGCGCCGCATGGTTCCGCTGGAACTGGAGGCGCCCGAGCACGGCAAGTATCGGGCGATCCTCAACCCGGTGTTCTCGCCCAAGGCGGTCGATCGCATGGATCACGACGTGCGCGCGATCTGCGCCGATCTGATCGACCGCATCGCGGAGAGCGGCGAGTGCGAGTTTCTGCGCGACTTCGCGCATCCGTTCCCGGTCACCGTGTTCATGAAGCTGATGGGCCTGCCGATGCAGATGCAGGCCACGTTCGTCGAGTGGGTGCATGTCGCGCACACCGCGCAGACCCGCGAGGACGCGATGGCGGGCACGAAGGTGGTCGCCGATTACCTGCGCGAGGCGCTCGCGGAACGCAGGCGCAGCCCGCGCGACGACCTCATCTCCGCCATCGCGCACGCCAAGGTGGACGGGCGCCCGATCGACCCCGACTACGCCCACGACATGTGCTTCCTGCTCTTTCTCGCCGGGCTGGACACGGTGACGGCCGGCCTGATGCACATCTTTTCCTGGCTCGCCTCGCACCCGGACCGCAAGCAGGAACTGATCGACGAGCCGGCGCTCATCCCGAACGCGATCGAGGAACTGCTGCGCTACCACGCCTGGGTGCCGTCGCAGCGCACTGTCAAGAAGGACGTCGAGTTCCGCGGCGTGACGATGAAGTACGGCGACCACGTCCACCTTCCGCTCGGGTTCCCGTCCAACGACCCGGCGCTGCTCGCGGATGCGGAGCGGATCGATTTCCGGCGCGAGTCCATCGCCCACTTCGCCTTCGCCTCCGGCGTGCACCGCTGCGCGGGCTCGCACCTGGCGCGCCGCGAGCTGCGGGTCGCGGTCGCGGAATGGCTGCGCCGGATGCCGGATTTCCACCTGCAGCCGGGCACCGGGGTGCGCTACGTGACCACGCTGATGTTCCAGCCGCAGGCCCTGCATCTGCGCTGGACGCCGGGCCGACGCTGACTTGGGGCTGCGCCGCAGCCCGAACGCCGTCGCGTACACTATCGGCTGGAACCACGACGGTTGAGGTGCGACATGGGTATCGAGGCATTCCGGTTCGACGGCAAGCGCGTGCTGGTGGTCGGCGGCGCGACGGGCATGGGCGCGGCTGCGGCGCGGATCGCGAAGGACCTGGGCGCGGAGGTGGTGGTGTTGGACTTCGCCCCGGTCTCCCTGCAGGTGAAGGCGGTGCAGGTGGATCTGCGCGACCGAGCGAGCATCGATCGGGCGCTCGCGCAGGCCGAGGGACGCTGGGACGCGGTGCTGGCCTGCGCCGGCGTCGCCGACGGCACGCCCGGCATCGAGAAGGTGAACTTCATCGGCCAGCGGCACCTGGTCGAGCGGTTGGTCAACGAAGGCCGGATGAACCGCGGCTCCGGCATCGGCATGATCTCCTCGGTGGCCGGACTGGGCTGGGAGGCGTCGCTGCCGCAACTCGCGGAGTACCTGGGCACCCCGGATTTCGACGCCGCGGTGCAGTGGATTGAATCGCACCCCGGTACGGCCACCTACGGCTGGTCGAAGAAGGCGATGTGCGCCTACGTCGCCCGGCAGGCGTTCCCGTTCCTCAAGCACGGCGTGCGCATCAATTCGATCATGCCCGGGCCCACCGATACGCCGCTTGCGCGCGCGAACGCGGACACCTGGCTCACGTTCGGCAAGGACTACCGCGCCCAGGCCGGGATCTCGGCGTCCACGCCCGAGGAGCAGGCCTATCCTCTGGTCTTCCTGTGCAGCGCCGCGGCGAGCCACATCAGCGGCGTGAACATGATCACCGACGCCGGCTACGTCAGCGCCGGTTTCACCGGGGCCTTCGCCGCCCCCCACATCCGTGCCATGATGGGCGCCAAATAACCGGGGTCGGTGTGATTTTCGCGCGCGTCCCGGGGTTCGGGCGCAGACGGCCGAAAATCACTCCGACCCCGTTTCGGTAATGCAATCGGACCTGGAGCGCAGCGCATGAAGATGGAAGACATGATCCTCATCAGCATCGACGATCACATCGTCGAGCCCGCCGACATGTTTGATCGGCACACGCCGGCCGCGTTCAAGGGCCGCATGCCCAAGTGCGTGCGTGCCAAGGACAACGCCGTGGTGTGGGTGGTCGAGGAGGAGGGCGTGGCGTACCGGGGCTCCGGCCTGAATGCGGTCGCGGGCCGGCGCCCGGAACACTACGGCGTGGATCCGGAGAAGTTCGAGGACATGCGCAAGGGCTGCTACGACGCCAGGGCGCGCGTGGAGGACCAGGACGTCAACGGCATCCTCGCCAGCCTGAATTTCCCGACCTGGCCGACCTTCGCCGGCGGGCGCATCTTCGAGTTCCGGAACAAGGAACTCGCGCTCGCCGTGATCCGTGCCTACAACGACTGGCACATCGACGAATGGTGCGGCGAGCATCCCGGCCGCTTCATCCCCTGCGCGATGGTGCCGATGTGGGATCCGGTGCTCGCGGCCGCGGAGGTGCGGCGCGTCAACGCCAAGGGCTGCCACGCGATCTCGCTGCCGCCGCAACCGGCGCGCATGGGTTTCCCGAGCATCCACGGCGATCACTGGGATCCGCTCTGGCGCGCCTGCGACGAGCTCGGCGTGGTCTGCTGCCTGCACATCGGCGATGCGACGGGCGCCGTCACCTCCATGGATGCGCCGGTGGACGTGTTCATCTCCAACATGCCGGTGTCGCTGTACGCCACGGCTTCGGACCTCGTCTTCTCGCCCGTCCTGCGCAAGTTCGGCAACATCCACTTCGCCCTCACCGAGGGTGGTGCCGGCTGGGTGCCGCACTTTCTCGAACGCATCGACTACGTCTACCGGCACCACCATGCCTGGACCAAGCAGGACTTCGGCGGGCGGCTGCCGTCGGAGGTGTTCAAGCAGCACGTCTCGCTGTGCTTCATCGACGATCAAACCGCGGTCGAGAACCGCTACCGGTGCGGGATCGACAACCTCACCTACGAAGTCGACTATCCGCACTCGGACTGCACCTGGCCGAACTCGCCGGAGGTGCTGTGGGAGAGCCTGAAGTCGATCCCGGATGCCGACATCGACAAGATCACGCACCTGAATGCGATGCGGATCTACAGCTTCGACCCCTTCAAGCACATTCCGCGGCAGGACTGCACCGTGGCCGCGCTGCGCCGGCGCGCGGCGCACGTGGACGTCGCCCCGCTGGAAGTGAACGTGCCCGAGCACATGACCAAGGGCCGTACCGGCATCATGACGCTCGAGGCCTACAACCGCCTCAACTCGCTCGAGGACGAGGTCCACCGCGTCGCCTGACGCCCCCGTCCAAAACGGGGTCGGAGTGATTTAAATCGCTGCAGCCCTCGGCGCGAAAATCACTCCGACCCCGTTTTGGTGCGGCGGGGGAGGGCGAGGGCGGCGGCCAGGGCGAGGGCGCTGGTCAGGGTGATGTAGGTCAGGGTCAGTTCGTAGGCAGCCAGGGAGGGGTACGTGCCCGGCCCCTGCGCGGGGTCGCTGACGGTGGAGGTGGCGAGCAGGATCGCGCACACCTGCGCGCCGATCGCCATCGCGGTCGCGCGGATGACCTGGACCAGCCCGGTCGCCTCGCTGGTGCGGTCCGGCGGGGCGACTTCGACGATGAGGTTCGGGACCGCGGCCGCGCACATCGCCATGCCGAAGCCGGTGACGGTGGTCGCCGCCACCACGAACCAGACGTCGTGGTGCCAGAAGATCAGCGCACCCCAGCCTGCCGTGAGCAGGCTGGTACCGATAATCAGCGCCAGGCGCGCGCCGTGCCGGCCGGCGATGAAGCCGCTGAACGGCGCTGCGACCACGGCGATCGCGTTCGACGGCAGTTTCAGCACGCCGGCCATCAGCGCCGATACGCCCAGCCCGACGCCCGTCCACACCGGCTGCTGCACGAGCAGGAGCAATACCAGCGCCAGTTGCATCACGCCCAGTCCGAGCAGGCCGTACGCGAGGTTCGCGAGCAGGATCTGGCGCTTGCCCAGCGCCCGCACGTCGATCAACGGATCCTCCAGGCGCAGCTCGTGCCAGGCCCAGAGCGCCAGGATCGCGGCGCTTGCCGCCAGCGTGCCGAGCGTGCGCATGTCGCCCCAGCCCCAGTCGGGGGCCTCGGTGATCGCGTACAGCACTCCGGCCACGCCGGGCACGAACAGCACCCCGCCGAGCAGATCGATCCGTGGCGGCTGCGCGGGCCGCGGCGAAGGCGTGAGGAAGAAGAAGATCAGCACCATGCCGAGCGCCGCCACCGCCGCCGTGGAGAAGAAGATCGACTGCCAGCCGACGTGATCGACGAGGTATCCTCCGAGCAGCATCCCAGCGCCCGAGGCGATCGATGCGATGCCGGCCAGGATACTGATGCTCATCGGCACCCGCTTTTGCTCGATGGACTCCTTCACTACGCCGAAGCACAGCGGCAGGATCGCCGCCGCCGCGCCCTGGATGCAGCGGCCGAAGATGATCCAGCCCAGGTCGTCGGCCAGGGCACTCACCATCGAGCCGATGAACGCCAGCGCCAGCATCACCGTGAGCACCTGGGTACGGCCGTAGATGTCGCCGAGCCGCGCGCAGACGGCGGCCGCACCGGCGGACACCAGCAGGTACCCCGTCACCAGCCAGCCCACCGCCGCCGGGTCGTGGAACTGGCGATACAGCGTGGAGAGCGCCGTGTAGATCATGGCGGTCTCGAAACTCGCGGTGGTCTCCACCACCATCAGCACCAGCAGGATCCGCCAGTGCGCGTGCGCGGAAGTCCGATCCGGCATGAGTTCCCCCGATCTCGTGGAAGCGGCGCGCGTACTGTTGCAGCCGAACGATGCCGGCCGCCATTCGTAAAAACCGATGCATGGCGCAGCGGCCGCCTGCCGGTCGAAGGCGCCGGCCGTCGCCGCCGATGCCGTTCCGCCGCTTGACCGCAGCCCGTACACTGCGGGACATGACCACGACGGAATCGGCACGATGACGACAGCGCTGGGCGGGATCAGGATCTGCGATTTCACCGGCCAGCTTGCCGGCGCCGCCGCCACCAAGTGGCTGGCGGCGTTCGGCGCCGAGGTGATCCGCATCGAGGACCCGGTGCGCGAGGGCCGCTGGGACATCATGCGCGGCGGCGGCCCGTTCGTGGACAAGCGCCGGGGCGTGGATTTCGCCGGCGGCTTCAACAACCACAACCCGGGCAAGCACGGCATCACCCTCAACCTGCGGACCGAGAAGGCGCGCGGGATCCTGGCGGAGATCGTCCGCCGCAGCGACGTCGTCGCCGAAAACTTCGCCGCCGGGGTGATGAAGAAGATGGGCTTCGGCTACGAACGCCTGAACGAACTGCGGCCGGAAATCATCTACGTCTCCAACTGCGGCTTCGGCCACGAGGGGCCATACGCGCGCTACAAGACCTGGGGACCGATCGTGCAGGCCGTCTCCGGGCTCACCTTCAGTTCCGGCCTGCCGGATCGCGAGCCCGCAGGCTGGGGCTACTCGTACATGGATCACACCGGCGCCTACTACATGTGCATGGCGATCCTGCTCGCGCTGCTGCACCGGCAGCGCACCGGGAAGGGCCAGTGGGTGGACCTCGCCTGCGCCGATGCCGCGCTGACGCTGAACGGCCCGGCCCTGCTCGACTGGAGCGCGAACGGCCGTCCGTTGCGCCGGCCCGGCCAGCCGAACGGCAACCGCAGCGAGTGGCCGCCGATGGCGCCGCACGGTATCTATCCCGCCGCGGGCGACGACGAGTGGATCGCGATCTCCGTGCGCCACGACGCGGACTGGGCGGCGATGTGCGACCTGATCGGCGAGGACTGGTGCCGCCGCCCGGCCTGGGCCACGCTCGCGGGCCGCCGCGACGACGAAGATGCACTCGACGCCGCCCTGGGCGCGTGGACTCGCCGCCACGGCAAGTTCGACCTGCAGGCGCGGCTGCGGGCGGCACGGATCCCGGCTTCCGCCGTGCAGCGGCCGCAGGAGCGCATCGATCGCGATCCGAAGACATCGGGTTTCGGATTGTGGCCCGAGGTCGAGCATTCGAAGATGGGGCGCGTGCGCGTGGATGGCCTGCCGGTGCATCTGTCGCGTACCGACTGGTCCGTGCAGCGCGGCGGGCCGTGCCTGTCCGAGCACACCGAGGCGGTGCTCGGGCGGCTGCTGGGGCTGTCGTCCGCCGAGGTCGCGCGCCTGCGCGAGGAGGGCGTGGTATGAGCGCGCTGGAAGGCATCCGCGTGATCGAACTGGCCAGCGAACGCATCGCCTTCGCCGGCAAGCTGATGGGGGACATGGGCGCGGACGTGATCCTGGTCGAGCCGCCGGGCGGCGATCCGGCGCGCGGGTATGCGCCGTTCGTGGACGACGTACCCGGCCCGGATCGCAGCCTGTACTGGCTGCACTACAACACCAGCAAGCGCTCGGTGGTGCTGGATCTCGACGCGCCCGCGGACCGCGAACGGTTCCGCGGGCTGGTCGCCGGTGCGGACGTGCTGATCGAATCCGAGCCGGTGCGCCGGCTCGCGACGCTCGGCCTGGATCACGCCGATCTCGCCCCGCGCGCGCCGGGGCTGGTGCACGCCGCGGTCACGCCCTACGGCCGCAGCGACCCCGACAGCGACCTGCCCTGCACGGATCTCACCCTCATGGCCGGTGCCGGCCCGGTGTGGAGCTGCGGCTACGACGATCACGCCCTGCCGCCGATCCGCGGCGGTGGCAACCAGGCCTGGCATACCGCCAGCCACAACGCCGTGATGGCCGTGCTCACCGCGCTGCTGCACCGGCAGATGGGCGGCAGCGGGCAGTTCATCGACGTCAGCATCCATGCCGCGCTCAATGTCTGCACCGAGGCGGCCTCGTTCTCGTGGCTGGTGGCGGGCGAGACGGTGCAGCGCCAGACCGGCCGCCACGCCGCCGCGGTGCCGACCGGCCCCACGCAGATCCGCTGTGCCGACGGCCGCTACGTCAACACGGGCGTACCGCCGCGTTTCGCGGTGGAATTCCAGCGCCTGCTCGCGTGGCTGGAGAAACTCGGCCTGATCGAGGCGTTTCCCGAGACCGTGTTCCTGCAGATGGGCGCGGACTGGGAAGGTCCGTTCGACCTGACGAAGATCGGCATCGACGACACCATCACCGCCATCTTTGCTGCCGGCCGCGAGGCGCTGATCCTGATCGCCTCGCGGGTGACGGCCTACGATTTCTTCATCGGCTGCCAGGAGGCCGGGCTCACCTCAGGGGTGATCTACGCGCCGGAGGAAGCGTTCGAGGACGTGCACTTCCGCGCCCGCGGCATGCAGGTCGAGGTCGCGCACCCCGAGTTCGGGCGCACGCTGCGCTATCCGGGCGCGCCCTATGCGCTGCACGGCAGTCCGTGGCGGATCCAGCGCCGCGCGCCGCGCCTGGGCGAACACGACGGCGAAATCCTCGGCTCCCTGTAGGGGTCGCGGACGGAATCAATTGGCGCGGGGAATCAAATCCGTCCCCGTTCGGAGGCCAGGCATGCAGCGCAGCAGTCCGAATCAAATCCTCACCACCCATACCGGCAGCCTGCCCAGGCCACTGGCGCTGGTGGACATGCTCGTGGCGCGCAACGAGCACCGGCTCCAGGATCGCGCCGCCTGCGAGGCAGCCATCCGCGCCGCGGTCGCGGACGTCGTCGCCCGCCAGGTCGAAGCCGGGCTCACCGTCGTCAATGACGGCGAGCAGAGCAAGATCGACTTCTTCAACTATCGCACCGCGCGCCTGTCCGGCTTCGCACCGGTCGATCCGGCCTCGGTCGGCGGGCCGGTCGGCAACCCGATCGCGGCCGAGGCGCGCGACTACCCCGAGTTCTATTCCCGCTGGCTCGCCGGCGGACGGGCCGGGGCCGGGGCGGATCGGCAGGCGCCGGTGCTGTGTTGCACCGGGCCGATCGGGTGGCGCGACTTCTCCGAGGTGGAGCGTGACGTCGCCAACCTGAAGGCCGCGACCACCGGCGCACCGGTGGCGGACGTCTTCATGAGTGCGATATCGCCGGCCACCTACGCGCCACCCAACCTGCACTACCACTCCGAGGAGGAATACCTGGTCGCCATCGCCGACGCGCTCGCGCGCGAGTACAAGGCCATCGTCGACGCGGGCTTCATCCTGCAGATCGACGCGCCGGACATGACGACCACGTACCGCATGCGCGACATCGGCTTCGACGAATATCGCGCGACCATTGCCCGCTTCGTGGAACTGATCAACCACGCGGTGCGGGGGTTGCCGCCGGATCGGATCCGGGTGCACGTGTGCTGGGGCGCGGACGAGGCGCCGCATCACCGCGATCCGCCGCTGGAGCGGATCATCGACATCCTCCTGAAGCTCGCGCCGCACGGGATGACCATCGCCGGGGCGAATGGCCGCCACGCGCACGAGTGGCGCGTGTGGGAGTCGGTGAAGCTGCCGCCCGGCAAGGTGATCGTGCCGGGCGTGATCGACTCCACCACCAACATCATCGAGCACCCGGAAGCGGTCGCGGAGCGGATCGGGCGCTACGCCGCGGTGCTCGGCCTGGAGAACCTGATCGCCGGCGTCGACTGCGGCTTCGACACCGTCGCCCGGCTCGGGCAGGTGGATACGAAGATCGTCTGGGCCAAGCTGCGCGCCCTGGCCGAGGGCGCGGACATCGCAGCCCGGCGCCTGCGGCGCTGAGCCGGTCCGGGCGTCGCGCCTGCCGCGGACCGGCACCGCGGGCCCCGGCCCGGTTCACAACTATACACGTATAGGTTATATTCCCGCCGCGCGCGAAACCGCGCGGCCGCCGGTGCGATCCGACTCGCCGGCGCATCCACACCGGAGGAGTCCTTCGATGAGCAGACGCACCGCCAAATGCGGTATCTACAACATGGGCTGGGATCGCTGGGAAGACACGATCAACAATGGCATCGAGGGCGAGCGGGCCGGGCACAAGGTGCAGTTCTTCACCGATCAGCTCATCGCCTACCTGTTCCGCAAGGATGGCGAGGCGCTGTTCGGGCCGGAGGACTGCGGCCCCGGCCAGATGATGCACGACGGCCGCTACATTCCCAACTTCAACGTCATGGCCATGCCCAAGCGCGGCATGGGCCTGCTGGATCCGGCGATCGCGATGCCGGTGATCGCCGACAAGACCAGCCACATGGAGCTGTTCCTGGGCGCGATCGACACCGTCCGCCACGGCCCGACCAAGCTCGCGCAGACCTTCATGACCCTGGACCACGCCTGCAAGGGCCGGGCGTTCTTCGCCCTGGGCGCGAGCGAGATGAAGCAGATCTCCCCGTACGGCTACAGCCGCATCGGTTCCTCCAAGAAGCTCGAGGAAGCGCTGATCCTCATCCGCATGATGTTCGACAACCCGCACGAGCCGATCCACTTCAAGGGCGAGCACTGGTCCATGAATGGCGGCTGCCTGTCGATGCTGCCCTACGGCGCCAAGCCGCCCAAGGTCGTGGTCGCGCCGGGCATGTCCTGGGAGCTGGTCGGCAAGTATGCCGACGGCATGCTTACCAACACCAAGCGCCATCCGGGCGGGGTGCAGGGCTTCGCGCGCGACGTGCAGTCCATGCGCGCCGCCGCGGTCGCGGCCGGTCGCAATCCGGACGACCTGGTCGTCACGGCCTGCCCGCAGGTGCTGATGCACGACGACCCGAAGGAACTCCGGCGCATGGCCAGCCACCGCAAGCTCAAGCTGCAGACCATGCTCACCGCCAAGGAGCGCGGCGAACAGTGGCGCGAGTTCGGCTTCGAGCACCCGCTGGGCGACGAGTTCGGCTACGCCCGCAAGCTGCGCCCGGACACAATCGACGTCTCCACGCTCGGCCCGGCGATCGACAAGGTGCCGCCGGAAGCCGTGATGCAGCTCGGGTTCCACACCGGAAACGTCGAGGAGGTGGCGCGCCAGCTCCAGCAGTACGTGGACGCGGGCCTGGACTACTGCGGCATCGTCGACTACGCGCTGTTTGCCGATCCCACGGAGGAGGCGGCGAAGACCTCGGCGGAGAACCTCGCCAAATTGATCAAAATCCTGCAGGGCTGACAAGGCGCCGGTCCGCACGGCGTCGTTGCGAGCCCCCGGCCGATGGTCGTCGCGAGCGCAGCGAAGCGACCCAAGCGGCCTCGGCATCGTCCAGGCTGCCTGGATTGCCGCGCCCGCTGCGCGGGCTCGCAATGACAACGTCGAATTGATTTCGCAAGGAGCACGCCGATGAATGAAACCTCTCCCGCGCCATCGCTCGCAGACCAGTTGCTGGATCTCACGGACGATGCGATCCGCCAGGATCCGTCGGACCTGTATCGGCGATTCCTTGCCGAATGCCCGGTCTCGCGCAGCCGGGACGGCAACTGGATCATCTCCCGGCACCAGGACGTGAAGGAACTGCTCGGCGACGACGGCAAGGTCTGGTTCCGCGAGCCCACCATCCCGATGGTGATCGGTGCCGGCGCGCACAGCAACGCGACGATGAAGAAGACGCTGTTCGTTCGCACCATGGGCGACATGCTGCTGACGCGCGACCCGCCCACGCACACCCGGCTGCGCGGCCTCATTGCCAAGGCGTTCCAGGTCGGTGCGATTGAGGAGCGCGGGCCTGCGATCCAGGCGGTGGTCGATCGGATCATCGACGACATCGCCCCGCGCAGCGGCGGCGATCTGCTGCGCGACTACGCCCTGCCGATCCCGGTGCGGGTGATGTCCGATCTGCTCGGATTCAGCGTCGACTACGAGAGCTTCCTCGCCGAGTTCACCGACATCACCGTCGAGATGGGCGGGCCCGGGAACAAGTCGCCGGCGCTGATCGCGCACGCCGAGGAGATGATCGCGAAGTTCCGCGACATGATCGACGGCATCATCGAGTCGCGCCGCAACGACCGTCGCAACGACCTGCTCTCGGCGTTGATCGCGGTCGAGGAGGAGGGCGGGCGGCTCTCGCGCGACGAACTGATCGCCACCTGCATCATGCTGCACGTCGCCGGCCACGAGACCACCGGCAACCAGATCGCCAACGGCATGGCGCTGCTGCTCTCGCATCCGGACCAGTGGCAGGCGCTGTGCGAGGACCCGGAGCTGGTGCCGAACGCGGTGGAGGAGATCCTGCGGATCTGCGCCTCGGCGCGGATCGCGCAGCCGCGGGTCGCGCGCGAGGACCGGGTGTTCTCGGGCGTCACGATCCCCGCCGGGGAACAGGTGATCCCGGTGCAGGCGATTTCCAACCGCGATCCGGAGATTTTCCAGGACCCGGACCGGTTCGACATCCGCCGCAAGCCCAACCGCCACATCGCGTTCGGTTATGGAGTGCACTCCTGTATCGGCCTGGTACTGGCGCGCATGGAGACTCGGATCGCCATCGCGGCGCTCGCGCGCCGAATGCCGACGCTGCGACTGGCCGGGGAACTGAACTGGCGCAAGGCGTTCCAGGTACGCGCGCTGACCGCGCTGCCGGTGCGCTGGTAGCGCGCGGCACAACGCGGGAAAAAGGGGCAACCGTGAAGTACGCCAGGCTTGGCCGCTCCGGCCTCACCGTGTCGAGGCTCGTCCTGGGCTCGACCATGTTCGGCGAGCTGATGGACGAAGCGGCCGCGCGCGCGGTGCTGCACCGCGCCTGGGATCTGGGCGTGCACACGATCGACACCGGCAACATCTACGCCGGCAGCCGTGCCGAGGAGATCATCGGCCGGCTGACGCAGGGACGGCGCCGCCAGCTCGTCATCTGTACCAAGGTCGGATTCCGCGTCGGCGACGATCCGGCCGAGCACGCGCGTGCCTTGCAGGGCACGCTCGACGACGGCGCGCGCTGGGCCGCCGGCATCGCGCCGCACGACCAGGGCCTGTCGCGCCAGCACATCCTGCAGGCCGTGGAAGACAGCCTGCGGCGACTGCGCACCGACTACATCGACCTGTACCAGCTCCACCGCTGGGATGCGTCGGTGCCGATCGAGGAGACGCTGCGCGCACTGGACGACCTGGTCCGCGCCGGCAAGGTGCGCTACATAGGATGCTCGAATGCGCGCGCGTGGCAGCTCTACGAGGCGCTGTGGAAGAGCGACCGGCACGGCCTTGCGCGCTTCGACTCGATCCAGGCGCAGTACTCGATGCTGATGCGCCAGCCCGAGGCCGACCTGTTCCCGGCCTGCGAGCACGCGGGCGTGTCCGTGATCGCATTCTCTGCGCTCGCGGGCGGCATGCTCTCGGGCGCGCACGACGAGGCCATCCGCCCCGGCACCGTGCTGGCCGCGCGCCCGGGCTACCAGCAGCAGTTCGTCACCGCGGCAAATCGCGAGCGCATGGCGCGTTTCGCCGACTTCGCGGCGCGCCTCGGCCGCCCGCGGATCCAGCTCGCGCTCGACGCCGTATTCGGGCAGCCCGCCGTCGCCGCGGCGACCGTGGGCGTACAGCACCCCGGGGAACTCGATCCGCTCGTGGCCGCCCTCGATCACCCCATGTCGCCCCAGGACCGCACCGCGCTCCTGGAAATCTTCGCCGGTGCCTGACACCGGAAAAAGTCCGGTGCCCGGCACGGGTCCGGTGCCTGGCACCGGCTGGGATCCGCCATCGGTCGCCGCGAACTTCCGGGTCATGGCCCGGTCGATGCGCGACTACGGCTCGCCGCTGCACTCGGAGATCATGCGGCGCGGGAGCGAGGATGCGGAGATCCTCGCGCTCGCCGGCCACGTCGCGCGCGGCCAGCCGGTCGGCTCGGTGCTGCTGTCGGTCGTACACGCCCTGGTGCTGCAACGGCCGCACGAGCCGCTGGCGGCGTTTTATCGCTCGGTGACCGCGCAGCCGCGCCCGGCGGGCGAGGCCTGGCCGGTGTTCCGCGAGTTCTGCCTGCGCAATGCGGATGAAATCGCGGCCCAGCTCGCGGTGCGGACCTTCCAGCAGACCACCGCGGATCGCGCGACCTACGTCGCCATCGCGCTGGCGCACGTGGCCGCGGCCGCCGGCGAGCCGTTGTCGCTGGTCGAGATCGGCTGCTCGGCCGGCGTGCTGCTGCTGTTCGACCGCTATCGATACGATTTCGGCGTCGCGGGCAGCGCCGGCGACGCCGGCTCCCCGGTGCAGGTTGCCTGCGCCACGCGCGGGAGCCGGCCCATCCCCGTGCCGGCGGTGCTGCCGCGGGTCGCGCGCCGGGTCGGCATCGATCTGCTCGATTTCGATCCGCGCGATGAAGCGCAGAGGCGCTGGCTGATCGCGACGCTGTATCCGGAGTGGGTACGCCAGCGCGCCAACCTGCGCGCCGCGCTGGAAATGCGGGCGGCTACGCCGATCGAGTTCGTGCGCTGCGACGCGATTTCGGCGCTGCCGGGCGTGCTCCCCGGGCTGCCGGATCCGATCTGTATCTACACCTCTCATTGCCTGTACCAGTGGGCGAAGCCGGCACTGGACGCCCTCCAGGACGCCCTGTGCGTGCTCAGCCGGCATCGCCGGCTGCACTTCGTGACCATCGAGGTGCCGGGAGCGATGCGCGGCACGTTCCCGGAGGACTACGCCGCCGGGCGCGTGGCCACGGTGGATGGCCACGTCGTCTCCGAGGTCACCTGGACCGTCTACGCCGCGGGCGCCGTGGAGTCCTCGCGCGTGATTGCGCACGCCGATGGCTACGGGCACTGGATCGAGTGGCTCGGGGACTGAACGCGCACATGCGCCGCCGCCGCGCATACCGGGCCCGACCGTGTGGCTTCACGCATCGGGAAGCGCGATGGACCTGATGTACCCGCTCGAAGGCCGGTTCGAACCCGAGTACGGCCACAACGTCTTCGCCTGGGACGGCACCTCCTTCCCGATGAGCAATTCCGCCGCATTGATGCGCGCCATTGACGCGTTCGCCTGCGATCCGCGCGACGTCACGATCGTCGGCTTTCCGAAATCGGGCACCAACTGGGTCCAGGCGATGGTGCAGAAGCTGTACGACGACTGGGGCACGCTGCGGGTTTCCGAGGTCGTGCCGCACATCGACATCGGCAGCTTCGCCGGCGTGAGCGGCCATGAATACTGCGCCGCCGCGCCGCACCCGCGCCTGATGAAGTCGCACAGCCACTTCCGCCACATGCCGTCGGCCTTTCGCGAGCAGCGGGTCGGCCGGGTCATCTGCGTCACGCGCAATCCGAAGGACGTCTGCGACTCGTACTACAACCAGCTCGACACGCTGCGCGCGCACCAGGAGTTCACGCTCGACTGGGATCAGTGGGTCGAGCACTTCATCGCCGGGCGGGTCTGCTATGGGCCCTGGCTGGATCACGCGGGCCGCTGGCTCGAACTCGGCACGGGCGACCACGTGCTGCACCTGCGCTACGAAGACATGAAGCGCGACGTGCGGGTCACCCTGGACCGCATCGTCGACTTCGTCGGCCGGCCGGTCGGGCCGGGCCGGGTAGACGCCGTGATCGAGCAGACCGGCTTCGTGCGCATGCAGCAGGCCGAGGGTGCCCGGCTCTACAACGGTCCGGTCGCGCGCCGCGAGGGTCGCGTGGGCGGCTGGCGCGAGCACTTCACCCCGGCGCAGAGCGAGGCCTTCGACCGCGCCATCGTCGCCCCCCTCGCCGCCCGCGGCATCACCTTCGACTTCGGCTGACTCATGACTTATCCCCGTGCCTGGCACCGGAATTTTTCCGGTGCCAGGCACGGGGATAAGTCTCGGGGATAAGTCAGGGGGAGAATTCCACGGCGACCGGACCCGACGTGGGATACCGGCCGCGGAACGCGCGCCCGGCGTTGACCGGCCGTGGCATCACGAAACGGCAACCTTCCGCTCATACCATCGGCCACTCCTCTTCCGATCGAGAAAGGCCGTGTCATGTCCAGAATGCTCGCCTTGGCTGCCTGCTGGTGCGCGATGCAGTCCTGCGCGGCCGCAACCTTGTGGACCGGCCCGGAAATCAATTTCACACGGGAGAATTTCGTCGACTGGACGCTGCCCGGGAATCAGGACCGGATGACGGATGCCGTGTGGATCACGCGCGCCGACGTGCAGGGCCTGTTCAACGCCAACAGTGAAGCCGGATTTTCGGTGGCCGCTGGAAGCCCGGCCGGCACACGCTGGGCCATCGGTTCGCTGGATGACGGCTTGGAAAATCTGCAGTTCGGCACATGGCTTTCCGCGATGGGGAACAACCCGCCGTCGCGTATCGGCGTGCCCCTGGTCGTTCACCTCGTCAGCGACGACATCTACCTCGATCTGCGCATGCTCTCCTGGCAGAGCAATCGCGAGAACGCCGGTGGTGGCGGCTTCAGCTATATTCGTTCGTCGCCGGTACCGGTCCCCCCAGCCGCCGTCAATCTGCTGTTGGCGTTGCCCTGGATCCTCCGATGGCGCGCCCGTCTGCGCTGACTCGCGCCGCGGACGCCGTTGGCGTTCGGGTGCGCAGAAAACCTTCCTGCGATTTCCCGACGGGCTAATCTGAGTTCCTCGCGCAGCTCCCGTGCTTGGGGGCTGACATCCGCATTTTCCGGGTTAGGCGCACCGGAGCGGCACTTTTTAAGCCGCTGCACCCGCGTCGAACCGTGATTTCACGCGCGACGCGCGGGAAGGAAGACCGCGCCGCCATTGCGGCGGCGCGGTCCGTTTCAGGCCGGAAGTTACTTGCGGCGACGGGAGACGAAGCCCAGGCCGCCGAGCGCGGAGATGAGCAGCGGCAGCGCGGCCGGCACAGGAACCGCATTGATCTCGAGCAGCCGATCGTTGCCGCTGGCCGGGTGCTGGATGTTCACGAACGCGCGGTTCGGGTCGACCAGATCGAAGAACAAACCGGTGAACTCGGACCCGGCGACGCCGTTGGTCGCCCAGCGAGCGAGGCCTTCGCCGGCATCGAGGAGGTCGCCGTCCTTGTTGAGATCCACGGCCATCCAGATGTCGTCGTCGTCGCCACCATTGCGGTCCTCGATGATGTAGATGTTGCCATCGGCATCGATCGCCAGATTGTCCGCGTTGCGCAATCCGCCGCCGACCGCGAGATTGGTCGCCAGGTCCAGCGTGCTCGAATCGGCGAACAGGCTGACCTCGTTCGTCGACAGGTTCAGCGTGTAAACCCGGCTGCGACCGTCGTTGGTGTCGCCATTGTTGTCGGAGTCCGTGGTCGCGAAGTAGACGAGTTCGTCACCGAGACCAGAAATCTGGATTTCCATGTCCTCCGGACGGTTGTAACCGGTGCCCAGGACGCTGGCGTGGTCCGCCGTCGCCCGGCCGTCGATCGTGCCGTCGCCGAGCACCGTCGAGATGCCGGCCAGCGCGCCGCCGTTCACGTCGGTGATCGCGACCCAATCGCCGGCGCCGGTGATCGCCGGGCCGTTGTTTCCCTCGAACTGGCCGCCCGCGCCGACCTTCAACGCGAAGGTCTGGCCGGCGGAGAAGTAGTCCGCCCCGGTCGTGGCCAGGGGGTTGGTCGACACGTACTTGTAGATCGAGCCGCCGTTGAGTTCGTCGACGAAGTACATGCTGTTGGCAGCGTCGAAGACGATTCCTTCGTGCGAAACGCGTGGAACGATGGAACGCCAGACGAGGTCGCCGCCGTTCTCGCCGGCGGTGACCGGGTTCGTGACTTCGAACAGACGACCCTTGCCGTTGCCTCCCGTCGACCAGGATTCCTCGGCGGTGATATAGGAGCCCCACGGCGTCCAGCGCGACGCGTCGCCCGACACGAAGCCCTGCGTGCCCGGAGCGACGATGGTCACCGTGCGGGTGTTGTAGTTCGAGTCGTTCAGATCCACGCGCTGCACGCCCCCGGTACCGGTTTCGAACGGCATGAACAGGTAGCGGCCGGCATCGACACCGGTGCGGTTGGTGTCGATCATGTCCCAGTTGCCCGAGTTGGAGCCCGGAGAGATGGTGTTCTGCGTCGTACGATCGGCGATGGTGTTGAAGACGAAGTTCGGCGATGCCATCACGATGCCGGAGGCCGGGCCTTCAGCGATCGGGCCGGTCGAGCTTCCCAGTGGAGTGAATTCGTCGAACGTCGTGTTGCCGGCCGCGAAGGCCTGGCCGCTGGCAATCGCCAGGCTCACCGCAATGGCGAGTTTGGTGCGCATAGGTATTCTCCTCGAAGAAGTTTGGATGTCTGTCCTGATGTTTGTGGAACTGCAGCCCGCGTCCGTCGATTCGTTGTCCCCTGAACGTGACGCGTAGCCGAAGTGTGTGGAACGAATATGTATTGCCGGTGACAGTCGCATTCAGTCGAGCGTGACGCATGGAGGACGCGCATGCAGGCGTCAGCGGCCATGCACAGCGGTAGGTCACATGATTGTCATGGGACTCGCATACCGTGTCGGCAACATGTACTGATCGACCTGCGCGCACACATCGATCAACCGCTCCGGACAAGCGCGAGATCCCATGTCGCTGGGACGTGTGCCGATCGTCCGACGCTTGAAGATGCCCCGCGCTGGCGGGGAAATCCGAACGTGCCTGGCACCGGAAAAATTCCGGTGCCAGGCACGGGGATAAGTCAGGGGGAGAATTCCACGGCGAGGCGGGACAGGCCCCAGGCGTGGCCGAAGGCGACGCGCTGCACGGCGTCCGGGCCGGCGGCGAGACGCAAGCCTGACAGGCGCGCGAGCAGGGTGGCGAAGGCCACGCGCAGCTCGGTGCGGGCGAGTACGTTGCCGACGCAGTAGTGGATGCCGAAGCCGAAGGTGAGGTGCTGCTTCACGTTCGTCCGATCCATGTCGAAGCGCTCCGGATCGGGGAACTTGCGTTCGTCCATGTTGGCCGAGCCCCAGCGCAGCATCAGGATGGCCCCCTTGGGGATGGCCACGCCGTGCAGCTCGGTGTCCTCGACCGCGCGCCGCCACAGCCCCTGCAGCGCGCAGGTCCGGCGCAGCACTTCCTCGACGAAATCCGGGATGCGCTCCGGCGCGGCGCGCAGTGCCGGCTCCAGGCCCTCGCGGATCATGAGCTCCAGGCCCATGGCGATGGTGTTGGTGGTGGTCTCGTTGCCGGCCACCAGGAGCTGCTGCAGGATCGAGACGATCTCGGGCATCTCCAGCGCCCGTCCCTCGTAGGTCGCGGCGGCGAGATCGCTGATGATGTTGTCGGCCGGTTGCGCGCGGAAGTGTTCCACGCGCTCGGCGAGATAGCGGTGCATCTTCACCACCTCGCGCACCGCGGGCAGGCGCGCCGCGGCCGGCGCGGTGAGATCACCCGCGACCAGCAGCGCATCGGACCAGCGCTTGAAATCGTCGCGGTCGGAACGCGGCACGCCGAGCTGGTCGGCGATCACGTACATCGGCAGCGGCACCGAGAACGCCGATACCATCTCCGCGTTGCCGCGTGCCGCGAAGCCGTCGATCAACCCGTGGGCGATGGTTTCGATCCCACCCGCCAGCGCCTCGATGCGCGTCGGCCGGAAGGCGGCGTCGACCAGCCCGCGGTACTTGCGGTGGCTGGGCGGGTCGTTGCTCTGCATGGTGTCGACGTGCGGGCTGGCCTCCTCGCGCCAGAGCCGGGCGATCTCGACCGCCTCGGGCGAGGTGGCGCCGGCATCCGACGCCTGCCAGGTGCGATTGGAGAACAGCGCGGGATTGGCGGCGATGGCCTTGCAATCCTCGTAGCGGGTGATGACGAACATGCCCGTGACCGGGTCGCGGTGGACCGGGGCCTCGTCGCGCAGGCGTCGATAGGCCGGAAACGGGCACTCCAGGACCTTCGGATCCGTGAACGTGATCGCCTTGATGTCTTCCAAGCGCCTGCCTCCGTTTCAGCCCGCGGCCGCGGACTTGCCCAGGTTCAGTGTATAGGCTTCGCCCATCTGCGCCGCGCAGTCGCGCATGGTCACGTAGCCCTGGCCGCCGCGTGCGGGCGGGATGCCGTTGCCCGCCGGCAGGTAGCCGCGGTCCACGTGCGTGGCTTCGGCGCGCAGCGCGCCCACCCCGGCACGCGCGCGTGGTCGGTGGGCGAAGGCATCGAAGCGATACGCGCGCAATGCGTTCGCGTGCGTGATGGCGTCGATCTCGGCGTCCGGGATGTCCTTGACCACCTCCCACAGGTGCTCGGGCGAGCGCGGCCACGTGGCCTCGGCGTGCGGGTAGTCGTTTTCCCACACCATCGACGGCACGCCGATGACGTCACGGTTGCGGATCGCGATCGGATCGTCGACGACGCAGAACAGGAAGCGCTCGCGGAACACCTCGCTCGGCATCCGATCGCCGAAGTCCTGGTTGGTCCAGCAGCGGTGGCGCTTGTAGATGTAGTCCATCCGATCCATCGCGCTCGGCACCCAGCCGCCGCCACCCTCCGCCAGGCAGATCCGGAACTTCTTCCACTTGTGCATCACCGGCGAGAACACCAGGTCCACGCCGGTGGTGTACAACGTCACGCCCATGCAGGTCAGGAATGCGTCCACCGCCGAATCCGGCCCCGGCGCAGCGGTGGAGGCATCGGAAATGTGCAGGTTGACGACGATGTCCATCTCCTCGCAGGCGTCGAAGATCGGATCCCAGTACGGCTGGTGCCAGCTCGGCAGGCCCGAGGCCACCGGGTTGGCGAGCAGCATGATCGAGTTGCAGCCCTTCTCGTGCACGCGGCGGATTTCCTTCGCCGCCAGGGCAGGATCCCAGAACGGCACCATCGCGTTCGGGATGAAACGGCCGGGATGGGCTGCGCACCACTCGTCCAGGTAGTAGTCGTTGTGCGCCTGCATCACCCGGCAGGCGTAGTCCAGGTCCTTGGCCGCGGAATACACCTGCCCGGCCAGGCCGCACCAGCTCGGGTAGTTCAGCGCCGCGAGGTAGCCGTCCGCGTTCATGTCTTCGACGCGCGCCGCGGGATCCCAGCAGCCCTTGCGGCATTGCGCGAGCGAGGTCGGCTCGAAGCCGTACTCCTCCGGGCGCCGCCCGACCACGGCGTTCAGCGCCAGGTTCGGAATGACGCGCCCCTCGAACACCCAGGCTTCGCCGCGGCCGATCGTGGCCACGTGCGGCATCCTCCCCGCGAGCGAGTGCGGGGTGTGGTGCCTGAACATGTCCGGCGGTTCGATCACGTGGTCGTCGACGCTGACCATGACCATGTCGTTCATCTGCATGCGTGCAATCTCCGGGCGTTGGACGGCGCGCGTCAGGCCGCGGCGCCGGTCTGCTTGTCGGCGGTGCTGGAATGGCTCACCAGCCCCAGGTTCAGTTCCCTGCCGATCGCGGCCAAATCGCCGACGCTCAGGTGCCGGTTGCCGAGATCGAGCGTGCTGCGTCCGCCGCGGTTGTCGCGGATGGGCGTGGTGTCGACGGCACCGGCCGCCGCGCGCAGCGCGCCGACCGTGGCGTCCTTCGCCGCGATGTGCCGGAACGGATCGAAGCGGAAGAAGCGCAGCGCGTTGCGGTGGGTGATGGCGTGGATCTCCTCGTCCGGCAGATCCTTCAGGCTGCGCCAGAGGCGTTCCGGCGAATCGGGCCAGGTGCTGTCCGCGTGCGGGTAGTCCGCCTCCCAGGTCAGGGTCTCCACGCCGATGTCGTGGCGTGCCTTCACGCCGGCCTCGTCCTCGGTGAAGCACAGCAGGAAGTGCCGGCGGATCAACTCGCTGGGCTTCATGCCCTTGAAATCCGCGCCGGTCCAGCGCCGGTGCATCTCGTAGACGTAGTCGCAGCGCTCCTTGAAGAACGGCATCCAGCCGATGTACCCCTCGGACAGCGCGATGCGCAGCTTGGGGTACTTCATCGGCACGGGCGAGAAGACGATGTCCGCGGCACAATCGGCCAGCGTGATGTTCATCGTGCACATCGGCACGTCGCAGGCCGAGTCCATCGACGGCGTGCGGAAGCCGCCGCCGGTGCCGATGTGGATCACCATTGCGAGATCCGCCTCGGTGATCGCGTCGAACACCGGATCCCAGTGCCCCTTGTGGAAGGTCGGCACGCCCAGGGCGGCGCAGTTCTCGGGGAAGGAGATCGCGTTCACGCCCTTGCGCGCCAGCCGGCGCACTTCGTCGGCGGCGAGAGCCGGATCCCACAGCGGCAGCATGCCGACCGAAATGAAGCGCCCCGGCGCGGCCGCGCACCAGGCGTCGATGTTCCAGTCGTTGTAGGCCTGCAGCAGGGCGAGCATGAAGTCCTTGTCCTGCCCCTTGAGGAACAGTTCGCCGGCGAAGCCGGTGAGCGTGGCGAAGCATACCGACGCCAGCGTGCCGTTCACGCTCATGTCCTGCGCGCGGGCGACCGGATCCCAGCACCCCCGGCGCATGTCGGAGAAATTCGATGGCTCCAGGTGGCGCTCGTCGCGCGAGCGGCCGGCGACCGCTGCGCTGCCGACCGTGGCCAGCAGCTTGCCGTCGAACTCCCAGCGCTCCTCGCCGTTGGCGAGCGTCACCACCCGCGGGGCCTGTGCGCGGTAGCGCTGCGGGACATTGGCGCTGAAGAGATCCGGGGGCTCGATCACGTGGTCGTCGGTGCTGACCAGGATCACGTCGTTCAATTCCATGGCGTTCTTCCTCGTGGTGCCGGCGGGCCGCCATGATTCCGCCGCGCGCCTGCCGCGACTTGCCCTGGATCAAGTCCGGGGCCGAAACTATACGCGTATGGTACAGGCGCTGTCGAGGCGCCAACCGGGCACCTTTTGCCGATATACTCGCCCGGCCACGACCGCCACGGGAGAGCGCCGCATGACTTCGAACGACCCCACGAAGAACGACTTCACCACTCGCCGCCGCGCACCGTTCAAAATCGGCGTGTGCATGGAGTTCGCGGGCGGAACGCGCCTCATCCAGGACTTCTACGACGCCATGCGCCTGGTGCTGGACGAGTGCACCGCCAGCGGCGCGGTCGACCGGCCGGTGGAACTGGTGATCCGCGAGGTCATGGGGCCGATGCGGGGCACCAACCCGGTGGTGATCCAGGCCTGGCGCGAACTGGCCCACGAGCAGAACTGCATCGCCATCGTCGGCCCGGAGGTCACCGAGGCCAACCTGGCGCTGAAGGACATCGTCAATGCCGCGGGCGTGCCGACGATCTCCTTCTGCGCCACCTTCGACTGGGCCGGACCCTACTGCTTCGCGCTGCAGAACGGCGGCTTTCCGGACGAGGCGCACATCCTCGCCGGCCTGCTCGCCGCGCGCGGCCTGAAGCGGGTTGCGGTGTTCCGCGAGGACGGCATCATCGGCAGCGAGTACTTCGCCGCCTTCCGCCACGCGGCGCCGCGCTACGGCGTGCAGATCGCCTGCGATCACATCGTCGGGCTGTTCAACACCCAGGCGCCGGTGGACCCGCAGGTGCAGTCCGCGCGCGCCGCGAACGTGGACGCGGTGCTGGTGTTCAGCGCCTACGGCGCGCTCGCGCCGGTGCGCGCCGCCCTGGCGCGCGAGCAGGCGGCGTCGGGCTGGAACCCGCCCAAGTTCATGAACACGACCTGGGTCGGCATCACCGCCTTCGGCACCGCCGGGGACTTCGACAAGGCCGCGCTCGTCCGCGACTTCGAGGGCTGGACCGGCCTGGATCAACTCCACGAGGGCAACGCGGAGTTCCAGCGGATGCTGGATCGCTTCCAGCGTCGCTTCGGGCGCCGGCCCGCGCACTGCTACACCGCGCTCGGCTTCGACCATGGCCGCGTGATCGGCGACAGCCTCTCGCGCATGAAGCCGCTGTCGCCCGAGGGCTTCCGGCTGGCGCTGGAACAGTGTCGCAACCATCCCGCCTGTGCCGGCGCGCCGGACAACGTCATCGCCTTCGGGCCCTACGATCATCGCGGCTACAAGGGCCAGTACGTCACCGTGCGCGAGATCCGCGCCGGCGTCGAACGGCTGGTGGACGTGACGCTCGCGGATCTGTTGCCCACCGAGCCGCGCGTACTCGGTGCCGAGAACGCCGAGACCGCCGCCGACGCCCTGAGCGGGGCAGGCTCCAAGTATGTGCTGACCGGCGATCGCACCCCGCACCGCATCGGCGTGCTGCAGGACTTCTGCCTGTGGGCGCCGAAGCAGCTCCCGGCCTGGTACCGCGGCATGCAGCTTGCGTTCGAGGAGGCCTATGCCTGCGGCATCGTCGACCGGCCGGTGGAGATGGTGATCCGCGAGGTCGAGGGCCCGCCGGACGGCGACGCCGCGGACGTGATCGCCGCCTACCGCGATCTCGCGCGCCGGGAGAACGTGCTGGCCGTCGCCGGCCCGTTCATTACCGACATGACGCAGATCCTGCGCCCGGTGATCGAGGCCGAGCGGGTGCCGGTGGTGAGCTACACCGCCACCTTCAAGTTCGCCGGCGACTGGTGCTTCCAGGTGCCGAACGGCACCTTCATGGACGAGACCTACATCGTCGTCCAGCACCTGGCGAAGATGCGCGGCGTCAAGCGCATCGGCGTGCTGCGCGAGGACAACCCGCTGGGGGACGAGTACTACCCGTTCCTGCGCATGAACGCGCGCCGCGCGGGCCTGAAGATCGCCGGCGACCAGATCGTCGACCAGCGCTGCGACCTGGACGAGATGCTCGAGGCGCTGCGCGCGATCCGCGCTGCGGGTGCCGAGGCGCTGGTGCACATCGGCTATGGGCTGGCGTGGTACCAGACCATCGCCGGCATGAAGATCCTGGTCGACGAGGGCTGGGACGTGCCGCGCTCGACCATCACCATGTGGGTGCCCTACAGCGGCATGAGCGAGGAGTACGGCAGCCCGGTGCTGATGAACATGCCGGCGCCGGCGGAACAGCTCGAGGGCTGGGTCGGGCTGGACCAGCCGCACGAGCGCAACCCGGTGTTCCAGGCCTACCTGGCGCGCTACGTGAAGCGCTTCGGCGGGCCGCGGCCGTTCAACTGCTATCCGGCGCTGATGTACGACATCGGCCGGGTGCTGGCCGAGGGCATCGCGCTGGCGCGGCCGGCGACTCCGGACGGGCTGCGCCGCGGCCTGGAGCAGGTGCGGATGGTGCCGGCCACCATGGGTGCGCCGGGCACCGTCATCAGCCTGGGGCCCTGGGATCACCGCGGCTACAAGGGGCGCTACATCGTCATGCGCGGGTTGAAGAACGGCCGCGAGGGGCTGGTGGAGGACATCCTCGCCTGAGCCGGGCCTGAAGCCATGGTCCGCCCCTTCGTCGTCGCGAGCGCAGCGAAGCGACCCATGCGGCGCCGAATGGGTCCAGGCCGCATGGATTGCCGCGGCCGCTGCGCGGCCTGTCCATGAACCGCACTCGTCATTGCGAGGAGCGAAGCGACGAAGCAATCCACGTGCTGCCGGTGGCATCCAGGCCGCGTGGGTCGCTTCGCTGCGCTCGCGACGACGATCGTTCATGGCCACAATCGGCCGGGGCCACCCCGGTTCGGCCTCGCAATGACGGGGGGGTGGCGATTCGCGGTTACAATCGCGGCAACCAGGCGGCAGCGCATGCCGCGCGATCCTACCGAGGAGGTACCGATGCAGACCGCAACGCAGGGCAAGTTCGACGTCGCCGGGTTCGTCGGCAATTTCAACCATCTCACGCCCGAATACGGGCGCCACTACCGCGAAATCTTCGCCTACATGCGCGAGAAGTCGCCGGTCACCTGGACCGACGCCTTCGGCGGCTTCTGGGTCGTCACCCGCTACCAGGACATCATGCAGGTCGCCCGCGACGACGACACCTTCGCCTCGCGCTACGGCATCACCATCACGCCCGACGCGCGCGCGCTCGACCCGAACTGGGATCCGGACAGGACCGCGCTCGGGCCGATCAATCCAAAGACCACCGGCCCGCTGGCCGTCCCGGATCCGGGCCCGAAGGGCGAGTCCCCGCGCCTGGGCACCTTCCCGATCGACCTGGATCCACCGCACCACCGTGCCTACCGCCGGGTGCTGGACCCGATGTTCGCGCCCAAGGCGGTCGCGGCGCTGCAGGACTGGTTCCAGCAGCTCACCGACCAGCTCATCGACGACGTCATCGAAAAGGGCGAGGCGAACTTCTCCAGCGACTTCGGCACGCCGATGACCAGCATCTACACCATGAAGGTGGCCGGCCTGCCGCTGGAGGACTGGGCCGACTACGCCTTCATCATGCAGGCGAACATCGCCGGCAGCAGCAGCGTTCGGCCGCGCACGCCGACCGTCACCGCGATGGAGCTGCGCAAGCGCGTGGCGGCCGAAATCGCCGCCCAGCGCGCCGGCGCGCGCCGCCAGGGCTCGGTGATCGACGTGCTGCTGGACGCCGAGGTTGAGGGCCGCAAGCTCGACGACTGGGAGATCGAGGCCTATGTCTGGCTGATGATCGCCGGCGGCGTGGATACGACGCAGGCCTGCATGGGCTCGACCTTCGTCTGGATGGCACGCAACCCGGATCGTCGCCAGTATCTCATCGACCACCCGGGGGAACTGCCCGACGCGATCGAGGAATGCCTGCGGGTGTTCGCGCCGCAGCAGGCGCTGGCGCGCACGGTGATGAAGGACACCGAGGTCGGCGGGCAGAAGATGAAGCGCGGCGACCGGGTGCTGATGTGCTGGTCCTCCGGCAACCTGGACGAGAGCGAGTTCCCCAATTCCGAACAGCTCGATTTCGCGCGCCTGAACAAGCGCCACATGGCCTTCGGCGTGGGCGCACACCGCTGCATGGGCTCGAACGTCGCGCGCATGGAGTTCCGGATCCTGTTCGCGGAGATCCTGAAGCGCCTGCCGGATTTCCGCATCGACGAGGCGAACCTGCACCCCTCGCCGGTATCGGGGATCGTGTTCGGCTACGAGTCCGTGCCGTTCACGTTCACCCCCGGCAGGCGCAGGGGCGGTCCCCGCATCCTCTAGGGAATCGGGGACGGATTCGTTCTTCGCACGGCACGCGACCGCCCGCGGAAAGCCGATCCGTCCCTGGGGGATGACGATGCTGACCAGGTTCGACGAATCGCTGCTGCACCAGGTGCCGTTGACGTTCGCCGAATCCGCGACCAGCGATCACCGCTTCTACGACCGGGTGTTCCTGACGGTGGCCGATCCCGCGGGTGGTGCCGAGCTTGCGGTCGGAATGGGCGTCTACAAGAACATGAACGTCATCGACGGGTTCGCGGCGCTCGCGCTGCCGGACCGCCAGGTCAACGTGCGCGTGTCCCGCCCGCTGCGCCCGGAATTCGATACCTCGGTCGGCGGCCTGCGCTACGAAGTGATCGAACCCCTGCGGCGCCTGCGCCTGGCGCTCGAGCCCGGCCACGGGCTGGCGTTCGTCCTGCAGTGGACCGCCACCTTCCCCGTGATCGAGGAGGGTGCGTGGTGGGGCACCGCGAACCGGGTCAACGGGCGCGTCGCCATCGACGTGCGCCGCTACGAACAGGTCGGGCGCGTGTCGGGGTGGATCGAAGCGGACGGTCGCCGGATTGACGTGCGCGACTGGTTCGGCGGCCGCGATCACAGTTGGGGAGTCCGCGGCCTGGTGGGCGGCTACGAGCCCGACAACGGCGGGCGCCTGATCGACGGCCGCGGCATGCTGCTGACGTGGTTCCTGTTCGACTGCGGAGAGTTCTGCGGAGTCATCGCCCGCACCGAGGACGACGCCGGGCGCCAGTGCGGGCTGGAGGGGGAAATCGTCCATGGCGACGGCCGCCCGAGGCAGCGCATCGTGGAGGCCGCCGTGCGGCCGCGCTTCCCGGCCGGCTCCCGCTATTACGACGCCTGCGACATCGATTTCTCGACCGCGGACGGCAGGTCCTGGGCACTGCGAGCCGAACCGATCGGCCCGACCGTGATCTGCAAGGGCGGGGGCTACGACGGCGGCTGGAGCGACGGGCGCGGACTGGGTTTCCACCGCGGCGAGCGCGTCGAGACCGACCTCTACCTGCCCACGGACGATCCCGGCACCGCCCGCGTCCTTTCCGGCGCCACGATATCCCACAACCAGCGAGAGGCCGCTGCGCGCGTGCAAGTCAATGGAATGCCGGGCTTCGGCGATTGCACGCTGATCGCGATGGGCGAACTGCCCCGCTACGGCCTGGGCAGCCGCCCCGTCCAACTGTGACGGGGACGGATCCGTTCTCGACGCTGCGAAAAAGGAATCCGTCCCCGTTGTGGGTCCTCAGCCGGCGGGGAAGGTGATGGCCTTCATCTCGGTGAATTCGTAGTAGCCTTCCTCGCCCCACTCACGCCCCAGGCCCGAGCGCTTGTAGCCGCCGAACGGCGTATCCGGGTGCAGCCCGCCCGCGCCGCCGTTGATGGCGATCTGGCCGGTGCGGATCTTCAACGCCATCTCCATGGCGGTGCCGGCATCGCGGGAGATGATCGCGCCGCCCAGGCCGAAGTCGGTGCCGTTGGCGATCTTCACGGCCTCGGCGTCGGTATCGAAGCCCATCACCGCGCCGATCGGCCCGAATACCTCGTTCTGGCCCAGGTGGCTGTCGTGGCGCACGTTGTCGAAGATGGTCGGGGCGAAATAGAAACCCTTCTTCAGGTGCTCGGGGCGCTTGCCGCCGGTCACCAGCGCCGCGCCTTCCTCCAGTGCGCGGCGGCAGAACATCTCCGAGCGCTCCACCGCCGCGGGGCGGATGAGCGGGCCCATGAAGGTGTCCGGCTCGGCCGGATCGCCGACCTTGAGCTGGGCGATGCCGGCCTTGAGCGCGGCGACGAAATCCGGGCGGATGCGGTTGCTGACCAGGATGCGGGTGGTGAGCGAGCAGCCCTGGCCGCCCATGGTCAGGCAGCCGCCGATCGCCTGCTGTACCGCGAGCGCCAGATCCGCGTCGTGGCGCAGGATGAGCGCGGACTTGCCGCCCAGTTCCAGGTGTACCTTCTTGAGCGTCGGCGCGGCCTGGGCCATGACGATTTCGCCGATCTTGTCCGAGCCGGTGAAGGAGATCATGTCCACGCGCGGATCGCTGCCCATCTTCGCGCCGACATCCGGCCCGCCGTTGACGGCGTTGAACACGCCCGGCGGCAGGTCGAGCTCGGCCATCAGCTCGCAGATCAGCATGGTCTGCAGCGGCGTCCAGGGCGAGGGCTTGAGCACGACGGTGTCGCCGGCGAGCAGCGCCGGCACGGTCTTCATCATGCCGAGCAGGAACCCGGCGTTGTACGGCGTGATCGCGGAGACGACGCCGATCGGATCGCGGGTCAGGATCGCGCCGCCGAGCTTCTTGGTACCGTCCGCCTGCGGGGTGGTGATGATCGGCAACGGCCGGGTCGGATCGCGGCGCGCGACCTCGCTGAACTTCACCATCTGCGTGCGCGCCAGGGCGTACAGGAACTCCGCCGCCCAGCGCGGGAAGCCGTTCTCGACCACGTGCAGGGCCAGGATTTCCTCGCGGCGCCGGTCGCAGAGCTCGATCAGCTTGCCGATCCGGTCGGCGCGCACGTTGCGGTGCTCGTTCGGCCACGGGCCGTCGTCGAACGCGCCGCGTGCCGCGGCGAGCGCGCGCTCGCAGTCCTGGACGGTCCCCGCCGGCACGTGGCCGATGACGCTCTCGTTGGCGGGGTTGATCACGGCGTCCAGGCCGCCGGTCGAGGCGATCCACTGGCCGTTGATGTAGAACTTGTCGTACTCGCTGCGGAATCCCGGTGCCGGGGTACTCATCGGCGCGCTCCTCGTGACGGATGGAAGTGAAGGCGCGCATTCTCGCACGCCGGGCGCGGGAACGTCCGCGACTTGATCCAGATCCGGATTCCCGGTGGTGGGATTGAATCGACCGGGCGCCCCGCCTATCCTCGCCGGGAACTCGCCCGTGACGGGCGGCCGCCGGCCGCCGGGCCGGCAGAAACCCATCGGCGGCGCCAGCGCCGAATTCCACACAGGGATACCCGCATGCAGGCACAAGCGCAGAAGAACTTCGACGTCGAGGATTTCGTCCGACATTACAACCACCTCACGCCCGAGTACGCAGATCACTATCGTGAGATCTTCGCCTACATGCGTGACAGGTCGCCGGTGACCTGGACCGACGCCTTCGGCGGCTTCTGGGTCGTCACCCGCTACCAGGACATCATGCAGGTCGCCCGCGACGACGACACCTTCGCCTCCCGCTACGGCATCACCATCACCCAGGATTCCCGGGTGCTGGATCCGAACTTCGACCCCGAGAAGGCCATGGTCGGTCCGCTGAATCCCAAGACCACCGGCCCGCTGGCCATCCCGGATCCAGGCCCGAACGGCGAGGCGCCGCGCATCAACAACTTCCCCATCGACCTGGATCCGCCGCACCACCGCGCCTACCGCCGGGTGCTGGATCCGATGTTCGCGCCCAAGGCGATTGCGGCCCTGCAGGACTGGTTCCAGCAGCTCACCGACCAGCTCATCGACGACGTCATCGAAAAGGGCGAGGCGAATTTCTCGCGCGACTTCGGCACCCCGATGACCAGCATCTACACCATGAAGGTCGCCGGCCTGCCGCTGGAGGACTGGGCCGACTATGCGCACATCGTGCAGGCCGGCATCGCCGGCAGCAGCAGCGTGCAGCCGCGGACGAAGGGCGTCACGCCGATGGACCTGCGCAAGCGCGTCGCGGCGGAGGTCGCCGCCCAGCGCGCCGGGGCGCGCCGCAAGGGCTCGGTGATCGACGTGCTGCTGGACGCCGAGGTCGAAGGCCGCAAGCTCGACGACTGGGAGATCGAGGGCTACGTCTGGCTGATGATCGCCGGTGGCGTGGATACCACCCAGGCCTGCATGGGCTCGACCTTCGTCTGGATGGCGCGCAACCCGGACCGCCGCCGGTACCTCATCGACCATCCCGAGGAACTGCCCGACGCGATCGAGGAATGCCTGCGCGTGTTCGCGCCGCAGCAGGCGCTGGCGCGCACGGTGATGAAGGACACCGAGGTCGGCGGCCAGAAGATGAAGCGTGGCGATCGGGTGTTGATGTGCTGGTCCTCGGGCAACCTGGACGAGACCGAGTTCCCCAATCCCGAAGCGCTGGACTTCAAGCGTGAGAACAAGCGTCACATGGCCTTCGGCGTCGGTGCGCACCGCTGCATGGGCTCGAACATCGCCCGCATGGAGTTCCGCATTCTGTTTTCGGAAATCCTAAAGCGCCTGCCGGACTACCGTGTCGACGAGGCCAACCTGCACCGCTCGCCGGTGGCGGGGATCGTGTTCGGCTATGAGTCCGTGCCCTTCACCTTCGCCCCGGGCAAGCGCAAGGGCGGGCCGAGGATCCTTTGACCGATACGCCGGTCGCCGGGCTCGCTCCGGCCGTTGCCGCGTGGGTATCGCACGCGGCGGCGGCCGACATCGTCGCCGTCGAGGCGATACCCGGCGGCGGTACGCGGCGCACGGCGCTCATCACCGTGCGGGGCCCGGATGGCCCGCGCGACCTCGTCCTGCAGGAATCCACCGACGCTGGCCCCTACGTGACCCGCGGGGTCACCAGCCTGAAGCGGCAGGCGGCGCTGTTCCAGGCGCTTGCAACGACCGGCGCCGCGCCGATCGTTCCGCGCCTGGTCGCCGTCAGCGAGGACGACCGCCTGATCCTCACCGGGCGGCTTGCCGGCCGATCGCAGTTCGAATCGCTGCCTGCGGGACCGCAGCGCGAGGCATTGAACGACGCCTTCGTCGACGCGCTTACGCGCCTGCACGCGGTCGACGCGGCCGCGGTCGACGTGCCCGGCATGCCGCGCCCGCACGCGCCGCGCGACGCCGCGCGCAACGAGGTGCGGACCTGGGCCCGGTTGTTCACGCACGTGCGCCGGCCGGCGCCGCTGGTGCGGTTCGCCCTTCGCTGGCTGGACGAGCATGCGCCCGAGTGCCCCGAGAGGCCGGTGGTCTGTCACGGGGACGTGGGCCCGGGCAATTTCATGTTCGACGGCCAGGCCGTCACCGGCCTGGTCGATTGGGAACTCTCGCACCTGGGGGATTTCCACGACGATCTCGGCCGCATGGCGCTGCGCGCCTGCCAGCTCCAGGGCATGGGCGATCTGAACGCAATGCTGCGCCGCTATGCCGCCGCGAGCGGCCGGCGCGTGGATCCCTGGCGCGTGCGCTACTACCGCGCCGTGTGCCTGGTGCTTGGCGCGGTCACCTCCCTGGTGCAACTGGATTGCGTCCCAGCCGCCGGCGGCCCGCGCATCGCCCTGCCGCTGTACCTGCACCTGGTGCCGATGCTGCAACTGTGGCTGGCCGAGGCATTGCTGGACCTTGCCGATCTGGCGCCGGAGGAAATCGACCTGCCGGCGCCGGACCCGGACGTCGAGGCGCTGGATGTCGCCGACGCCCTGAAGGAGGCGGGCGCATCGCTGGCCAGCCTCGGCCGTGCCGGGGGCGACGCCGGCTTCGACGACCTGCTGCTGCACCTGCAGGCCGACGCCCGGTACGGCGCGGCGGTGCGCGGCGCCGAACTCGACGATCTGGAACGCTTGCTCGGCGAACGTCCGGCCGACGTGCAGCGCGGCCGCGCAGCGCTCGACATGCGCCTGCAGGCAGGCCGGCTGGAGGATCGCGCGCTGCTCGCCTGGAGCTGGCGCTCCGCGCGCCGCCAGTCGCTGCTGTGGCCGGCCTGGGCGCCGCGCTTCCAGACCCGCCTTGCCCCCGTCGAATAACCCACCCGCGTTTCGGGGGCGTTTCCGGCCGGAGAAATGAGTCCGTCCCCATCGCGCCGATTTATACATGTAGAATCGCCGCACCGACGCTGCCGGGAGCCGGGGCCACGCATGCTCAGCCACCACGACGAGAGCCTGTTCCACCAGGCGCCGCTCACCTTCGCGGAAACCGTCACCAGCGATCACCGTTTCTACGATCGGGTGTTCTTCATGGCGTTCGATCCGGCCGGCGGCGCCTCCGTGATGCTCGGCATGGGCATCTACAAGAACATGAACGTGATCGACGGCTTCGCCTGCGCGATGCGCAACGGCCGCCAATACAACCTGCGCGCCTCGCGGCCGCTGCGCCCGCCGCTGGAAACCGAGGTCGGCCCGATCCGCTACGAGATCCTCGAACCGCTGCGCCGCCTGCGCTTCGCGGTGGCGCCGAACGACTCCGGCGTGGCGCTGGATCTGGCCTGGACCGCGGCGGTGGATCCGTACCTGGAGGGGCGCTGGGGCGGCAACCGGCGCAGCGTGAACGGGCGCACCGCCATCGACACGCAGCGCTTCGATGGCATCGGCCGCTGGAACGGCTGGATCGAAGTCGACGGCGAGCGGCTCGCGGTGCACGACTGGTGCGGGGCGCGTGACCATAGCTGGGGCGTGCGCGGCGGCGTCGGCGGCTACGAGCCGGTGAACGGCCCGAACCCGATGCTCGACGGCAAGGGGTTCTTCCTGGGCGTGTTCCACTTCGGCGACGACCGCGAGTATTCCGCGCACGCGCTGTGGACCGAGGACGGCACCGGGCGTTATGAATCCCTCGAAGGCGGGGTTCGCTGGCGCGCCGATCTCGGGCGCCCGGACCTGGAACTTATCGGCCTGAAGAAGAACATCGACTTTCCGCCCGATCGGCGCCAGTACCACGCCGCGCAGCTCGAGATGACGATGAGCGACGGGTCCGTGTGGCGCGCCCAGGCGCGCCAGGCCATGCCCGGCACCATCCTCAAGGGCTACGGCGGCCACGGCGAGGGCTTCGCGGACAAGCGCGGCTTCGGCGTGCATCGCGGCGAACTGGTGGAACACGACATCTACGATCCCGAGGCGCCGGACATGAAGCAGCTCCCGGTGGAGACGCCGATCCGGGTGCACGTCGAGGGCCGCGGCGAGGCCTTCGGCTTCGGTACGGTGCTCGCCACGGGCGCGATCCCGCAGTACGGGCTGCGGGCGCAGAGCGAGACGGAACTGCGCCGCTACAGCATCATGATCGACAACCTGCGCACCGAACCGGACGCCGCGGGCTGAACCGATGCCATCCGCCCGGCACACGGTGCTGCTCACCGGCTGTTCCACCGGCATCGGACGGGCCGCCGCCCTGGCCTTCGCCGCCGCGGGTTGGAACGTCGCCGCCACCATGCGCGTGCCGGAGCGGGCCGCGCCGCTGGCGGGCGGTTCGCAACTCGCGGTGCTGCCGCTGGATGTCACCGATCGCGCTTCGATCGACGCCGCCGTGCAAGACACGATCGCGCGCTTCGGTGCCATCGACGTGGTGGTGAACAATGCCGGCTACGGCCTGTTCGGCCTGTTCGAGGAGGCCACCGAGCGCAGCTACCGCGACCAGATCGAGACCAACCTGTTCGGCGTCATCAACATGACGCGCGCCGTGCTGCCGCATTTCCGCGCCCGCGGTGCCGGCCGGTTCGTGAATGTCACCTCGATCGCGGCGCTGTTCGGGCCGCCGCTGAATGCGTTCTACGCGGCGAGCAAGTTCGCGATCGAGGGCCTGACCGAGTCGCTCGCGACCGAGCTGGCGCCGCTGGGGATCTCGTTCGCGATCGTCCAGCCCGGCCTGACCCGCACCGCGATCCACGCCCGGTTCGCCGGCCAGGACATCGCGCGCATCGCCGGCTACGATGGCTATCGCGAACGCGCCGTGGCCGCGGTGATGCCGGACACCACCTCGCCCGCCGCCGCCGAGCCCGAGGCGGTCGCGGCGGTGATCCTGAAGGCGGCGCAGGATCCGTCGCCGCGGCTGCGTTATCCGGCCGGCGCGGACGCGGAGATGATCGCGGCCGCCCGCGACGCCACGGACGCCGAGGCGTTCGTCGCGCGCATGCGCGAGTTCATCCACCTGTGAAGCCGGCGCGCTCGATGAGCGTCGAGGATCGACGATGACGACCCCGCAGCGAACCTCGCCCGCGGCCGGGCGGCTCGCCGGCAGGGTTGCGATCGTGACCGGCGGCACCGCCGGCCTGGGCGCCGCGATCGTCGACCGGTTCCTCGCCGAGGGCGCCTGCGTGGTGTTCACCGCGCGCGGTACCGAGGCCGGCCGCGCGCGCGAGGTCCAATTGCAGGCCAGTGGACTGCCGGCCCGCTACGTCGCCCACGACGTGGCGAGCGAACGCGACTGGAGTGCGGTGATCGATACCGCGCTCGCCGCGCATGGGCGCCTGGACGTGCTCGTCAACAACGCCGGCACCGCCAGCACCGGATCGATCGAGCTGTGCCCGCCGGATCTGCTGCGCGGCATGGCGCAGGTGAACCTGCACGGGTGCTTCCTGGGCGTGAAGCTCGGTGCCGAGGCGATCCGCCGCGGCGGCCGCGGCGGGGCGATCGTGAACATCGCCTCGATCGCCGCCGGGCGCGGGTTCGCGAGCTCGTCCGCGTACTGCGCGACCAAGGCCGCGGTGGTGGCGCTGTCTCGCGTCGCGGCGCTGGAACTGGCGCCGGATCGGATCCGCGTCAATACCGTCATTCCCGGCTTCTACGACACGCCGCTCGCCAAGGCCACCGCGCTGCCCACGCCCGAGATCACGAACATGATCCTGCAGATCGTGCCGATGCGGCGGGTGGGCCACCCGCGCGAGCTCGCCGCGCTGGTGCTGCAACTGGCCTCGGACGAAGGCCGGTCGATCACCGGTGCCGCAATCGCCGCGGACGCGGGGGTGCTGGCATGAACGCGACGCACCGCCTGGAGGGCAGGGTCGCGATCGTCACCGGCGCAGGCGGCACGCTCGCCGAGGCGATCGCCGCGCGCTTCGCCGCCGAAGGCGCACGCGTGGTCCTCGCCGGGCCAGTGGCCGCGGGCACACCTGAGCCTGCCGCGGTCGAGCGCCGGGCGTTGGATCCGGCGGATGCGGCGCAGTGGGATGCGCTGGTGGCCGGCGTCGAGCGATCCCACGGCGCGCTGCACGTGCTCGTCAACGCCGCCGCGGCCTATGCACCCGCGGCGCTGCTGCAGACCTCGCTCGCGCAGTTCGATGCCGTGTTCCGCGGTACGCTGGAAGCGACCTGGCTCGGCATGCGCGCCTGCGTGCCGGCGTTGCGGCGCACGCGCGGGGCGATCGTGAACCTCTCCAGCATCGGTGGCGTGCACCCTGGCGGCTTCGGCGCCGCGCATGCGGTGATGACCGAGGGCATTGCGCTGGCCAGCCGCTCGGTGGCGGTGGACAACGGCCCGACCGGCCCGCGCGTGAACGTGGTGCAGGCCGGCCGGGTGTGGGATCCGGAACACGCGCCGTCGGTAGCGCCGCTGGGCGGCACGGACGAACTGGCGGACGTGGTCTCCACGGTGCTGTTCCTGGCCAGCGACGAGGCGAGCATGATCACCGGCGAGGTATTCCGCGTCGACGCCGGCCGAGCGCTGGCGTAGGCAGCGGCGAATCCCGCACGCAATGGCGAACGCAGTGGAGCGGCGATGAGCATCGAGGACAACAGGCGCATCGCGCTGCGGTACCTGGAATTGATTTCGGCCGGCGACATCGACGGCGCTTTCGCGCTGGTGGCCGATGACGCCGTCTGGACCGTCCCCGGGCGCTCGGCCATCGCCGCACGGCTGGCCAAGACCCAGGTGCGCGCGGCGCTGGAGGCCGTCATCACGGCGAGCGTCTCGGGCATGCGGATCTGGCCGATTGCGACGACGGCGGAGGGCGATCGGGTGGCGGTACAGGCCGAGTCGCAGGTCACGCTGCGCAACGGCGGCGAGTATGCCAATTGCTACCACATCCTGCTGGTGATCCGCGGCGGACTGATCCGCGAGGGCTTCGAGTACTTCGATACGTTGCATGCCGCGCAGGCGCTGGCCGGCGTGCTCCCGGGCACCTGATCCCGCCCGCCACCGCAACCGCGAGACCGACGATGAGCCCTGCGAAGCCCGAGTGCGCATTCGACCCCCGCTACGGCATGGTGGTGCTCGACTACGACGGCATCGCCTGGGGGCCGCCGACCACGGTCGAGCTGGTCGAGGCGGTCAAGCTCTTCCCGTGCGACTCCAGCGACGTGCTGGTGACGGCGTTTCCCAAGTCGGGCACGAACTGGATGCAGATCATGCTCGCGAACCTGTACGACGACTGGGGCACCTGCGCGATCACCCCGCACCGCCGGGTGCCGCAGCTCGAGTACGACGCGCCGGATTTCGAAGGCCATGCGATGTCGCTCGCGGCGCGGCCGCCGCGGCTGATGAAGTGCCACCTGCCCGCCGATCGCATGCCGCACGCCTGGTACACCGAGCGCAGCAAGGTGATCTACATGGCGCGCAACCCCAAGGACGTGTGCGTATCCTTCCGGCATCAGCTCCAGGCGCTCGGCAGCCAGGTGTTCGACGGCGACTGGCCGTCCTGGGTCGAGCGCTTCGCCGCCGGCCGAACGATCTACGGTGCCTGGCTCGATCACGTGACCGGCTGGCGCCGCCTCGGTCCGGCGGACGGCGTCCTGCACGTCACCTACGAGGCGATGCGCCGCGATCCGGCCGGCACGATGCGGCGGGTGATCGAGTTCATCGGCAAGCCGGTGGAGCCCGGGCGTTTCGAGCGCGTGGTCGAGGCGGCGCTGTTCGAGAACATGAAGGCGAGCGGGCTGGCCGAGCAGATCAACGTCGGCGTCAAGCGCGACGAATTCATGCGCAAGGGCGAGGTCGGGGACTGGAAGAACTGGTTCACCCCGGCGCAGAGCGCGCTGTTCGACACCCGGATCGACGCACCGCTGCGCGCGGCGGGCATCGCGCTGGAGTACGAGTGATGAGCGCAGCCGACGCCGGCGTGGATGCCTGGGACCGGTTCTGCGACGCGCTCAAGGCCGCCGGGCGCACGATCCGCGAAGCCGCGCCGGATCCCGCCTCGATCGAGCGCGCCGAGGGCATGCGCTTTCTCACCCGCATGCTGCGCCACAGCCTGGAGGCGCAGCTCGAATACGCCGATCCGGACTTTCCGGCGTTCTACTGCCCCAGCCACGAGACCATCAAGCTCAACGCCGACAACCCCGACACGCTGCACTTCATGGCGCCGCTGTCCGGCCGGCATGCCTACCGGCTGGCCGGCACGCGCGGCAGCGTGCACCGCATCGTATTCACCACCCTGGCGCGCGCACCCGGGCGCACCGACTACACGGTGAGCGGTGCGCTGGATACGCGGGAACTGGCGCTGGCGGCGGACGGAACGTTCGAGATTGCGGTCGCGCGCAAACCGGCGCGCGGCAACTGGCTGCCGATGCGGGAGGACACGGTGGCGCTGCTCGTGCGGGCCATCTTCCTGGACCGGGAGCGCGAGGCGGCGCCCGCGCTGCGGCTCGATCGCATCGGCACGCGCGCGGCGCCGGCCGTACTCGCGCCGGCGGCGATCGATGCGCGCCTGGCCGCGGTCGCCGCGTCCACCGCGGGGCTGGCGCAGCACATGGCACGGCTGGCGGCGATCTACCGCGAGCGCGGCTGGATCAACCGCCTGGAGGAGGACGCGGCGCTGTGGGGTTCGGGCGATCCGTCCGCGCGCTACCTGCAGGGCTGGTGGCAGCTCGCCCCGGACGAGGCGCTGGTGGTGGAGTCGGACGTGCCCGAGTGCTTCTTCTGGAACTTCCAGCTCAACAATGCCTGGATGGAATCGCTGGACTACCGCTGGCAACGCATCCACGTGAACAAGGCCGGCGCGCATTACGAGGCCGACGGCCGGGTGCGGATCGTGATCGCGCATTCCGATCCGGGCCTGCCGAACTGGCTGTCCACCGCCGGGCATGGGTGCGGCACCATGGTGTCGCGCTGGATCGAGGCGCGGGCCATGCCGCGGATGACGGCGCGCGTGCTGCCGCTGGCGGCGCTGCGGGGCTGAGCGAGGTCGACGTCACGGCATGCCGTGGCCGCGCGCGCGGAGCACCGGCCGCGCGCCGCAAACGGAACGATTCCCGGAGGAAGGCGATGGCACTGCTGCAGGGCAAGGTGGCGATGATCTCGGGCGTCGGCGGCGGCCTGGGCCGGGATGCCGCGCTGCTGTTCGCGGACGAGGGCGCGGAGCTCGTGCTGCTGGCGCGCAGCCGCACGGTGATCGATCCGGTGGCCGCCGAGGTCGTCGCGCGCGGCCGCTCCGCGCTCGCGCTGACCGCGGACGTGGGCGTGGCCGGGGACTGCGCCCGCGCCGTGGAGGCTGCGATCGGCCGCTTCGGCCGCATCGACGTGCTGATCAACGTCGTCTATCGCAGCGCGTACGTGCGCCTGGAGGACTGCACGCCCGACATCGCACAGTGGCGTGCATCGTTCGACATGAACGTGTGGGCGACGATGCAGATGACCCGGGCCGTGCTGCCGCACATGATTGCGCGCCACGCCGGCCGGATCGTGATGGTCAACACGATGATGTCCGACATGCCCATGGCGGGTGCCGGCGCGTATGCGGGGTCGAAGTCGGCGTTGCAGCAGATCACGCGCACGCTGGCGCTGGAACTGGCGCCGCACGGGATCCGCGTCAACGGCATGCACCCGGGCTGGATGTGGGGGCCGCAGGTGCAGTCGGTGATGCAGCAGCGTGCGATCGAGGCCGGCACGACGCCGGAGCAGGAAGCCGACAAGGTCCGCGCCCAGATCCCGCTCGGCTATATTCCGCCGACCAGCGAATATGCCGGCACGCTGCTTTACCTCGCCTCGGAGCTTTCCAACCCCGTCACCGGCCAGTCGATCCACGTCAACGGCGGCCAGTGGCTGCACTGATCCCCAAAAAGGGGACATTCATCATTTTCGACGCGCGGTCCGGGCAGCCGCGAACAGGATTCTACCGGACGATGCCGACGACGAGCCGCTCGATGCCGTAGGGCTTGAGGCCGTCGCGGCGGCCACGGAAGCATTCCGAATCTTCCGGCGGGTGGTGATCGACGGCGCCGAATCCAGCCGAGCGCAGCAGCGCCTCGATCCCGTCTGGCGTATGGAACGACAGGAACGGCTCGCCGTAGTGCGCGGTACCGGTGCGCATGTTGCGCATGATTTCCAGTTCCCGGCCCGAGAGCGATTCTTCGGGCAGCAGGTAGGTCATCACCACCTGCGTGCCGCGGCCGAGCGTGGCCAGATCGCGCAGCGTGGCGAGGATCGACGCCTCGGCGAGATACATCGCCACGGCGATCCAGTTCACGACCCCGGGCCGCGCGCCGTCCCAGCCGGCCCGGCGCAGCGCCGCTGCACCGCTCTCGCGGCCGAGATCCGCGGGAACGTAGTTCAGCCCCGCCGGCGCGGCGATGCCGAGCGCGGCGAGCCGTTCGCGCTTCCAGGCCTGCGTGGCCAGGTGATCGACCTCGTACACCTGCAGATCCGGAAGCAGGTGGCCGCGCCGCAGCGCGAAGGAGTCCATTCCGGCGCCCATCAGCGCGTACTGGCGCGTGCCGCCGGCCAGCGCCCGGTCCAGGACCTCCTCGGCGACGCGCGAGCGCCAGGCGACCGAGGCGCGCATCAGCCGGTAGTTCTCCTCGCCGACCACGCGCCGGAGCTTGATAAGCGCACGCTCGGCCTCCGCGCCCATGACGACGTAGCCGTACAGATCGTGGAAGACGTGCGGTGCTTCGTCCCAGAGGCAGTGTGCGGCGCGGCCGAGGCCGGCGCGCAGCGCCGTCCAGCTATGCGGGCTGTTCGCGTCCATCGATCGTTCCGGCGCCTCAGGCGCCTTCCCTGTTCTCGAATACGTACGGGCGGTAGCTGCCGTCGAGCACGTCCGCGTGACCGACCACCTTGCCGGTGATGACGTTCGGATCCGCAAGCGCCAGCCGCACCGCGGCCTCGGCGAAATCCTCCTCCGGGGCCGTGTCCTCGAAGACCTTCGAGTAATACTGCACGCCGGGGGTGACGATGGCCTTGGACGGGCTGAGCGAGTTCACCGCGATGTTGCGGTCGACCAGGTCGTAGGCGGCGCAGCGGGTGAGGTGCTCCAGCGCCGCCTTCGAACCGCCGTAGCCGGCGAGCACGCCGTAGCTGCGCTGCGGGTACGGGCCGTCGCCCGGCATGCGCGAGGCGCCGGAGGTGACGTTGATGATCGCGCCGTAGCCGGCTGCCTGCATGTCCGGCACCACGAGCTGCATCAGCTCGTAGGCGGCGAACACCATCTCGAAATGCCGCTGGTAGGCGGGCAGCGGGGTGCGGGCGAAGGTCGGCCAGTCCGACTTGCCGGCCGGCGTGGCGGCCTGCGCCGCGGCCGGGCGCGGCGCGGGCTTGGGCGTGGCGTGCGTTCCGGGCCTGGGCGGCCGGCCCGGCGCGGTGAACGCCGCGTTGTTCACGAGGATCGTGATCGGCCCGAGCGCGGCGCGCGCCTGTTCCACCAGGCGTGGGCGGTCGGCCGGGTCCAGCAGATCGGCGCGGATCGCGACCGCCCGCCCGCCAGTGGCTTCAATCGCGGCGACCGTCTCTCCAATCGTGCCCGGCAGGCGCTCGTCCCAGACCTGCTCGGTGCGCGCAGCCACCGCCACCGCCGCGCCTTCCGCGGCCATCGCCAATGCGATCGCGCGCCCCAGCCCGCGGCTCGCCCCGGTGACTATCGCCACCCGCCCCTGCAGTCTCTTCATGCTTGCTCCTCCTGTGCGCCAAGCATACAAGGCCGGGCGCTTCCGGAACACGCGATCCGCCCCGGCCGGCGGCGCAGACATCGTGGCGCCCGATTTCGGTAGAATCCCCCGGGATCGGCAAGCGTGCGTGGGAGTGCGGTGTGAGTGGCGAAGTGCCGGATATCCGGGATCTGATCCCGCCCGAGGTCATCGAGTTGCGGGAGGGCTACGTGAAGATGCGCTTCAAGGCGCGGCCCGAGTTCCGCAATCCGGGCGGCGCAATGCAGGGCGGGCTGGTCACCGCGATGCTCGACATGGGCATGGGCTATGCCTCGATCGACATCTACACCACCGCGTCCATGAACATCGAGATCCTTCGGCCGGTGATGGCGGACGAGGTCGTGGTCGCCGCGCGCGTCGTCCGCAACGGCCGGCGCATCGTCTTCGCCGAGGCCCAGATGCACGACGACGCCGGCACGCTGCTGGCGCGCGGCACGCAGACCGGCGTCATCGTCGAGCCCGCGACGCGCAATCCATTGCTGTCCGGCGCCGCGCCTTGACGCGCGCCCGTCGCGACGAACGGGGGAGGGGACATGAGCACGATCGGATTCCAGGGGCGTGTCGCGGCGGTCACCGGCGCCGGCAACGGCCTGGGGCGGGACTACGCCCTGCAACTCGCGGCGCGCGGCGCGGCAGTGGTGGTGAACGACATCGGCGTCGGCGACGACGGCGTGAAGACCGCCGAGACGGTCGCGGCGCAGATCCGTGCCGCCGGCGGCAGGGCCATTGCCTGTACGGATTCAGTGTCCACGCGCGCCGGCGCCGACGCCATCGTCGCCGCGGCCATGGACGGCTTCGGCCGCATCGACATCGTCATCAACAACGCCGGCAACCAACGGAACGGGCGCCTGGAGCAGATGTCCGACGAGGACTTCACCTCCGTGCTCGACGTGCACCTGACCGGCGCGTTCATGCTCAGCCGCGCGGCGTACGCGCGCATGATCGAGCAGCGCTACGGGCGGATCCTGTTCACCTCGTCCGCGTCCGGGATGTTCGGGCACTTCATCCGCGCCAACTACAACTCGGCCAAGACCGGCGTCATCGGCCTGATGCACACCGTGGCGCTGGAAGGGCAAACGCACGGCATCCTCGCCAACGCGCTGATGCCGATGGCGTCATCGCCAGGGACCAGGCTCGGCAAGGTGCCGGAGGGCACGCTGCTGCCGCAGTGGGCGCCGAAGATGCCGGAGAACGCGCCCGACGGCGCGCTCATCGGCCCGGGCATGAGCGTCGGGCACGTCACGCCGCTGGTGCTGTACCTGGTCAGCGAGCGCTGCACGTCCACCCACGCGATCTGGTCCGCGCTCGGCGGGCGCTACGCGCGCGTGTTCATCGGCGTCACGCAGGGCTGGCTCGGCCCGCAGGATCGCCCGGCCACCCCGGAGGAGATCGAATCCAACCTGGCGCGCATCGAGGACCGCGGCGGCTACGACGAACCGGCCTACATCACCGAGGAGGTGCTCTCGGTGATCCGCCACATCAAGCGCGAACGGCGCCAATAAAGGAGGTGTTCCGCCTCACCGCATCGGAACCATCATGACGGTACTGTCCGTGATCAGGGCACTGGCGACGGCCGCCGCACTGCTCGCCTGTGGCGCCGCATGCGGCGAGGACTGGGCCAGCTACAACCGCACGCCGCAGGGGCAGCGCTTCGTCGAACACACGCAGATCGATGCCGGCAACCTCGCCCGGCTGCGCGTGGTCTGCGAAGCCCGGATGGGCATCCCCGGCACTTTCCACGCCGGCCCGGTGCTGATAGGCGCCACGCTCTACGTGACCACCGGACTGGCCACCGTCGCGCTGGACCCCACCGACTGCAGCGTGCGCTGGAAGCATCTGCACGAGACCGAAGGCCGGACCGTCGGCTCGGTGAACCGCGGCATCGCTCATCTCGACGGCCGTGTGTTCCGCGGTACGCTCGACGGCTTCGTGCTCGCAATCGATGCAGGTTCCGGCAAGGAACTCTGGCGCCGGAAGATGGCCGATCCGATGGTCGGGGAGCGCTTCGTCGCCGCGCCGACGGCGTGGGACGGCAAGGTGTTCATGGGCACCTCGGGCGGGGACTTCGGCATCAAGAGCCGCATCTTCGCGCTCGATGCCCGCACCGGCGAGCAGGTTTGGAGTTTCAATGCCATTCCGGCCGAAGGCGAGTTCGGCTACGACACCTGGCGCCAGCCGCGCCCGGCGGACTTCGGCGGCGCCGGGTTCTGGAGCGCCTTCGCGCTCGATCCGCTGGCCGGGGAGTTGTTCGTGCCGCTGGGCAACCCCGCGCCGATGTTTTCACCCGATGCGCGTCCCGGCGACAACCTGTTCACCAATTCGCTGGTGGTGCTCGACGCCCGCACCGGGCGACGCCGCTGGCACTACCAGTTCACGCCGAACGACGGCCATGACTACGACGCCGGCACGCCGCCGGTGCTGCACCGCGATCCGCAGGGCCGCGACCTCGTCATCGTCGGCAGCAAGGACGGCCACGTCTACGCCATCGACCGCACCACGCATGCGCTCGCCTGGCGTACGCCGGTCACGACGATCGAGAACGCGGATGCGCCGCCGACGCCGGAAGGCGTGCGTGCCTGCCCGGGATACGTCGGCGGCATGCAATGGAACAGTCCGGCGGTGGATGCCCGGCGCAACCTCGTGTTCGCGAGCGCGGTCGACTGGTGCGGCATCTTCCAGCGCGGCGAACCGAAGTACCTGCGCGGCATGGTCTACACCGCGGGAAAGGTCCGGCCGGCGGTGCCCTCGGATCAGGCGCGCGGCTGGATCCACGCGCTGGATGCATCCTCGGGTGCGGTGCGCTGGCGCTGGCAGGCGCCCGCGCCGATGATTGCCGCGGTCACTGCCACCGCGTCCGGCCTGGTCATGACCGGGGATCTCGACGGCCGGTTCCACGTATTCGATGCGCACACGGGCAGGCAACTGTACAGCCGCGACACCGGTGGCTCGATGACCGGCGGCGTCATTTCCTACCTGCGCGGCGGACGCCAGTACATCGCCCATACCTCCGGCAGCACCGCGCCGCGGGGATTCACGTTCGATACCATGGGCCGTCCCAGCCTCGTCATCCTGGCGCTCGGATCGGGCCGCGGCGACGACCCGCAGCCGCGGGTGGTGCAGGTGGATGCCGAGCCCGCGCCCGCGGTCGCGGCCGGAGACGTCGATCCCAGGCTCGCGCGCGCACGCACCATGTACGGCTATACGTGCAGCACCTGCCACGGGGAGGAAGGCGGCGGCGGAAGCGGGCCGGCGCTCAAGGCGATCGCGGATCGCCTGGACGCGGCCGCCATCGTGGAAATCCTCAAGAACCCCCGGGATCCCATGCCCAGGCTGCATCCGGACCCGCTCGACGACGCGGACGTCGCCGCGATGGCGGAGTTCGTCCGCACGCTGCGCTGAATCGCGGGGGCATGCCGCATCACTGGCGGCGGCGGTGTTCCACCGGGCTGATCGATGCGTCTTCCTCGAAATTCGTAATCAGCTTGCCGTCGGTGCTGAGGTAGTTCTCCACCGGCATGCGGAACACGGTGCGGCCCTCGGCGAGCCAGTTCTTCTCGAACGCGGCCAGGTCCAGGCCCGGGACGCGCGTCATGTACTTGCGGCCGATGCGCATGCTGATGGCGTGGCCCGGATCCTCCATCACGGCCGCGCGCCCCTCCATGATCACGTATGAGGGCGGGAAGTCCTGGTCGAAGACGCAGACGCAGATCCGCGGATCGCGGGTGATGCGCTGGATCACCGGCCGCGTTCCGCCGACGGTGAGATACACGCAGCCCTCCTCGTGAATGAACCCGAGCGGCGCCGTGAACGGCGCCCCGGTCCTGCGCAGTGATGTGACCGACGCATACAGCGGCTGGTCCAGGAAGGCCTGCAATCGCGCAGGGGCCATGGTGAAGTCCGGCATGTGTGCCTCCGTCGTACCGACTCGTTCCAGTATAAGGAAACGGGGACGGGTCCGTTCCGGCCGCGGCGGATCGATGCGTTCAGTGGGCGGGCGCGCGGCCGGTGACGCTGCGATCGAGCGCGCGCAGCAGCGGAACGATGGTCTCCAGCGCCGGTGCGGAAACGCCGAGTTCGCGCGCGAACGCCAGCGGCTGGCCCACGATGGCCTCGACCTCGTTCGGCCTGCCCGCGAGGACGTCCTGCAACATCGACGGGCGCACGCCCGGCATGTTCGCCCCCATCGTCGCCATCCGTGCCGGATCCAGCGCCGCGCGCAGGTCGCAGCCGAGCGCGGCGCCGATTTCCAGCATCTCGGCGATGACGCGCGTTCTCAGTTCGCGCGTGTCGGGATCGAGCGCCAGGGACTGGGCGCTGTAGCGGGTCAGCGCGCCGAGCGTGTTGCCGCCGGCGTTGGCGAGCAGCTTGCGCCAGAGTTCGGTGCGGAAATCCTCCGGCACGCGCGCCTCGAACCCGGCGGCGCGGAACAGCGCGACGCAGGCCGTGAGCCGATCCGTGCGCATGCCGTCGGGCTCGGAGAAGTACCATTCGTTCGCGGTCGTGTGCTGCACGGTACCGGGCTCAGTGATTTCGTTGCCCGAGTACAGCACGCAGCCGATCGCGCGCGCGGGCGTCACCCGGTTCCAGAGCCGGGCGTCGGGGTCCAGCAATGGCAGCGGCTGCGGCGGGCGCAGCGCCTGGGCCCCGTGTGCGCCATGCCACCACCACCAGGGCACGCCATTGGTCATGAACACCGCGGCCGCACCGGGAGCGAGCAGGCGCGCGATGGCTTCGGCGGACGGGCCGAGCGCCGGTGCCTTCAGGCCGACCAGCACGAGATCCTGGGGCGGCAGGGTGCCGGCGTCGTCGGTCGCCGCGTCCGGCCGCGCGAGGATTTCGCGGCCGCCGGATCGCAGCCGGATGCCGCGCTCCCGGATCGCCGCCAGGTGCGCCCCGCGCGCCACGACCGACACCTGCGCGTCGCCCGTATCGATCAACCGCGCCGCCACGTGCGCGCCGACCGCGCCGGCGCCGAATACGCAAATCTTCATGCCATTCTCCCGGGACTGCCGGTGCGCAAGTCGAATCCGTCGCCGTTTCAGAGCAGGGAGCGGACGACGCCGCCGTCGACGACGATGAACTGGCCGGTGACGTAGCTCGCGCGCGCCGAGCACAGGAACACCACCACCGCGGACATCTCCTCCGGCGTGCCCAGGCGCCCGACCGGGATCTCCTTGCGGCGCGCAGCCTCGCGTGCGTCGAACACCAGGCCCTGGGCCTCGATCGTCCGGCGCATGTAGCTGTTGTAGCGCTCGGTGGCGAAGCCGCCTGTGCCGATGGTGTTGATCGTGATGCCGAACTGCGCGAGTTCGTCGGAGACGGACTTGTTCAGCGCCACGGCGCCGATGCGCGTGACGTTCGCGGTGACCAGCGGCAGCTCGCGGTGCGGCTCCTTCGACGCCATCGAATTGATCAGCACGACGCGGCCCCAGCCCTTGCGCTTCATCGCCGGCGTCACCGCGCGCAGCAGGTGCACCTGGCTCATCACCATCGATTCGTAGGCCTCGCGGAAATTCGCGTCGGTGGTCTCCTCCCAGCGGCCGTGCGTCGGCCCGTAGACGTTGCCGATGGCGATGTCCGGGTCGCCGTAGGCCGTCCGCGCGGCGTCGACCGCGGCGTCGATGCCCGCCGGGGTAGCCATGTCCGCATGCACGCCAATCGCCTCGCCGCCGTTCGCCTTGATTTCACGCACGGTGTCGTCCACTGCCTCGGCGCCGCGCGCCACCACCACGACCTTGCAGCCCTCGCGCGCGAGATCCGCGGAGATCGCCCGCCCCATGCCCTTGCTGCCGCCGCTGGAAATCGCGACCCTGCCGCGAATACCGAAGTCCATCGCCCACCCTCCCGTTGGATCCGAACCGCACAATACCCAAATTCATGAACCATGAGGAACGCAATCGCCCGCCGAGCCATCGACGCCGGGCCGCGGTGGCGGATCCGCGGCGAGGCTCATCCGCCGGGGGCGAAGATCCGGTCGGCGAAGATGCGGCCGGCGCGCACGACGGTGGCGTCCTCGCCGCGCCGGCCGACGAGTTCCAGGCCGATGGGCAGCCCGTCGATTTCGGCACAGGGTACGTTCAGTGCCGGATGGCCGGTGAGGTTGAAGGGGCGCGTGTTGCGGCTCTGGTCCCAGGCGATCGCCAGCTCGTCGGCAGGCGCGAGCGGCGCCCGCGGCAGCAGCTTCGGCTTGTGCGTGACGGTGGGCATCGCGAGCACGTCGACATCACGCAGCGCCGCGTCGTACGCGCGTTGCAGCACCAGCGCCAGGTTGCGCGCGAGGGCCAGCTGCGGCTGCACGCCGCGGCCGAGCAGGTAGCGGCTGGCAATGAGCTGAACCTTCGAGGGCAGCGACAGCGACTGCACGCCGCTGCGCCATGCGCCGTGGTAATGCGCCGTCAAGGAGGGGCTGGTCCAGCCCAGGAAGGGGCCGCCGATGGCGTCGTCGTCGAACATGCCGCGGCCCATCTCGGCGCCGAGCACGCCCATGATCGCCGCGCCATCGCGATGCAGCGGGATCGATACCGGGGCGACCCGCGCGCCCAGCTTCGCGAATCCGGCGATGGCCTGTTCCACGGCGGCGTCGGCATCGGGTTCGGACTTGCCGGGCCAGGCGAAGCCCTCGCGCAGCACGCCGACGCGCAATTCGTGGACGCCGCCGAACGCGGGCCGGCCCAGGGCCAGGCCCGCCCGCTGGCGCGGGTCCAGCCCGTCCGGCCCGGCAAGTACGCCGAGCAGCAGTTCCAGATCGGCCATGTCCGAAGCCATCGGCCCGAGGTGATCGCCCTGGGGGACCATCGCGAAGGCGCCCGTATATGGCACCAGTCCCCAGCTCGGCTTGAGCCCGTAGACGCCGCACCAGCTCGATGGGATGCGGATCGATCCGCCGTTGTCGCCACCGATCGCCATGTCCACCGCGCGCGCGCCCACCAGCGCGGCGCAACCGCTGGAGGAGCCGCCGGGCGCGTGCGCCGGGTCGTGCGGATTGCGCACCGGGCCGGTGTGGGCGCCGTTGCCGAACGACGACATGCACATCGGCTCGCACACCGCCTTGCCGGCGATCGTCCCGCCCGCTTCGAGTACGCGGGTGACGACGGTGGCATCGAAGTCCGGCACATAGCCTTCCAGGAACGCCGAGCCGTTGGCGAGCGGCACGCCGCCGACGGCGATGCTGTCCTTCACCGCGACCGTGCGGCCGGCGAGCGGCCCGCGCTCGTGCGTGCGGATCGCGCAGCGCCGGTACCAGGCACCCAGCGGATTGTCCCCGGCGGCGGGCACGTGGCTCTCGCGCCTGCCGGTGGGGGGGACCAGATCGTGCGCCAGGGGCGCCATGCGACCGATGCCGTCGAAAGCCGCGCACATCGCGCCGACCACGGAGGTGATCGCCTCCAGCTCCGCCGGCGTCAGCGCGAGCGCATAGCCCGACGCGATGGCGGCGACATCTTGCGGATCCGGCGCGGCGACTTCGCTCATGGGTGCCTCCCTTGGACCGGCCAATCGTATCAGCCCCGTCGCTCAGCCCGCATCACCGGCGGCGGATCATGCAGCGCCAATGCGATTACACTGGGGGCCCACCGACGGCGTCCACGGCATGGATTTCGACTTTTCCGACGAGCAGTACCTGCTGCGCGACCACGCGCGGCGCTTCCTGGACGAGCGCTGCGGCTCGGCGCGCGTGCACCGCATCCTCGATGGCGCCGAGCCGTTCGACAGCGCGCTGTGGCGCGAACTGGCCGAGCTGGGCTGGTGCGGCACGGCGATACCGGCCGAGTACGGCGGCCAGGGCGCCGGGTACCTGGAACTGTGCCTGCTCGCCGAGGAGCTGGGCCGGGTGGTCGCGCCGGTGCCCTTCGCTTCGTCGATCTACCTCGCCGCCGAGCTGCTGCTCCTGGCTGGCAGTCCGGCACAGCGGCACGCGCGCCTGCCGGTGCTGGCCAGCGGCGACCGCATCGGCACCTTCGCGCTCGCTTCCGTGCGCGCCCCCGCCGCGAGCGGCGTGCGTGCGCAACGTGGGCGACTGACTGGCAGCGTCCTGCCGGTACCCGACGGCGACATCGCCGACTTCGCCATCGTCTGCGCGCACGATGCCGATGCCGGCGCCTCGCTCTACCTGGTCGATACCGCGCAGCCCGGGGTCGGGCGCGAAGCGCTCGCGTCGATCGATCCGACCCGCAGCCAGGCGCGCCTGACCTTCGCGGGTGCCGAGGCCGAGCCGCTCGGTGCCCCCGGCGCCGCATCTACGCTGGCCGACGCGGTGTGCGACCGCGCCGCGGCACTCATCGCGTTCGAACAGATCGGCGGCGCCCAGCGCGTGCTGGAAACCGCGAGCGAGTACGCGAAGCAGCGCTATGCCTTCGGCCGGCCGATCGGTTCGTTCCAGGCCATCAAGCACATGCTCGCCGACATGTTCGTCGAGGTCGAACTGGCCCGCTCGAACTGCTACTACGGCGCCTGGGCGCTGGCCGGCGCGGCGCCTGAACTGGCGCAGGCGGCGGCGATGGCGCACATCGGCGCTTCGAGCGCATTCCTGCACTGCGCGCGGCAGGCGGTGCAGATCCACGGCGGCATCGGCTTCACCTGGGAGATGGACTGCCACCTCTACTTCCGGCGCGCCAACCTGCTCGCCCGCGCGCTGGGCAACACGCGGTACTGGAAGTCGCGCCTGGTCGACGTGCTCGACCGCACCGGCACGATCTAGCCGAGGGACCATCGCCATGGATTTCTCCGACAGCCCTGCCGATGCGCGCTACCGCTCCGAAGTCCGCGCCTGGCTCGACGCGAACGCGCCCCGGCACCTGGACGAGGCCCTGCGCCGCACCGCCTTCGCGGCCATGCCCGACATTGCGAACGTCATCGACGAGTCGCGCGCGTGGCAGGCGAGGAAGGCCGCGGCGGGCTGGGCCTGCCTGCACTGGCCGAAGAAGTACGGCGGGCGCGAGGCGACGCCGATCGAGCGCATGATCTGGGAGCAGGAGGAGGGCATCTACGCCGCGTTGACGCTGATCTTCCTGACCGGCATCGGCGACTGCGCGCCGACGCTGATGGAGTACGCCGCCGAGGAACAGAAGCTGCGCCTGCTGCCGCCGATGGCCAGCGGCGCGGAGATCTGGTGCCAGCTCTTCAGCGAGCCGGCCGCCGGCTCGGATCTCGCCGGCGTGCGCACCCGCGCCGTGCGCGAGGGCGATGCCTGGGTGGTGAACGGGCAGAAGATCTGGACCTCGGCGGCGCACGTGGCCGCGTACGGCCTGCTGATCGCGCGCACCGATCCGCGCGTGCCCAAGCACAAGGGCCTGACCGCCTTCTTCCTGGACATGAAATCCCCGGGCGTGACGGTACGGCCGGTGCGCCAGGCGGGCGGGCAGTCGGGCTTCAACGAGGTGTTCTTCGACGACGTGCGAATTGCGGATGAGCAGCGCCTGGGTGCGGTGGGCGAGGGCTGGAAGGTCGCGATCACCACGCTGATGCACGAGCGCGTGGCCGGCGGCACCGGGGCGCCGACCGGCGTGCCGGAATTCCTCGCGCTCGTGCGTTCGCTGCAGACACCGGGCGGGCGCGCGATCGAGGATCCCGCGGTGCGCGAACGCCTGGCCGACTGGGCCGTGCGCCACAACGGCCTGAAGTTCACCGCCATGCGCACGGCCACCGCGCTGGCGAAGAATCGGATGCCCGGGCCGGAGGGCGGGATCGGCAAGCTGGTGTTCGCCCCGCTCGCCAAGGACGTGGCCCAGCTCGCGCTGGACCTGCAGGGCGAGGCGGGCGTGCTGACCGATCCGGCGCTGGCCGCGGCACAGGGGCATTTCCAGGCGCTCTTGATGCGCTCGCTCGGCTACAGCATCGAAGCGGGCACCGACGAGATCCTGCGCAACACGATCGCCGAGCGCGTGCTCGGGCTGCCGCCGGACATCCGGGTCGACAAGGACATCCCCTTCGACCAGGTGCCGGCCGGGCCGCGCTGACCGCCCATATTCCATCGCGTCGAGGAGCAACGATGAGTGCCGTCGAAGTCGAGAAGCTGGAACCCGGTATCACGCTGGTCACGCTGAACCGCCCCGAGCGGCTCAATGCCATCAATGGCGACCTGATCGCCGGCGTGTACTCGGCACTGGCCGGCGTGCGCGCGGATCCCGAATGCCGGGTCGTGATCCTCACCGGCGCCGGGCGCGGGTTCTGCGCCGGCGCGGATCTCAAGGCCGGGACGCCGGAAATGCCCGGCTCGGGCACACAGTCCGAACTCGGCAAGCTCTGGGACGCGCAGGAATACCTGACGGGCATGGCCAGCGCGATCAATTCGCTGCGCCAGCCCGTGATCGCCGCCGTGAACGGCGTCGCGGTGGGCGGCGGGCTCGGCCTGGCGCTGGCCAGCGACCTGCGCGTCGCTTCCGATCAGGCATCGTTCGGGGCCAAGTTCATCAAGATCGGGCTGTCGAACCTGGACGTGGGCGTGTCCTACTTCCTGCCGCGCATCGTCGGTGCCGGGCGCGCGCTGGAGCTGATGCTCACGGCGAAGATCATCGGCGCCGCCGAGGCGGAGCGGATCGGCCTGGTCAACCGCGTCGTTCCGCACGACGATCTGATCCCGGCCGCGCTGGAGATGGCGCGCGAGATCGCCTCCAACTCCGCCTGGGGCGTGTGGATGACCAAGGAGGGAGTGTGGACCAACATCGACGCGCCCTCCCTGCACCACGCAGTGATGCTCGAATACCGCACCCAGGCGACCGGCGCCTTCGCCAGTGACATGAAGGAAGCCATCGAGGCCTTCAACCAGAAGCGCCCGCCGCGCTGGTCCCCCCTCTGAAAAAGGGGACATTCATCATTTCGTCCACGCGCGAAGGCGTGAGAGGCTTGCGCCCACCGCTGCTGCATTCACGGCGCAGGAGGGCTTGCACGTGAGCTACGACGTCATCCAGATCAGCACCGGCAAGGTCGGCGTCCACGCGCTGCGGGCGATCCTGCGCCACCCCGGGCTGCGCCTCGCCGGCCTGTGGGCGCATGGCGCTGACAAGCACGGCCGCGACGCCGCCTCGCTCGCCGGCCTGCCGGAGTGCGGCGTGCGCGTCAGCGGCGACTTCGATGCGCTTCTCGCCCAGCCGGCCGACTGCGCGCTGTACATGGCGCAGGTGTGGGGGCGCGAAGAAGCCGCGCTGACGGACATCGAGCGGCTGCTGCGATCGGGCAAGAACGTCATCGTGCCGTGGCTGACCTACCTGCACTGGGCCGCATTCGGCAGGCGCTACAACCCGCGGGCGGTCGAGCGCATGGAGGCCGCCTGCACCGCGGCGGGCCGCTCGCTGCTGATGACCGGCTGCGACCCCGGCTTCTGCACGGACACGATCCCGCTCGTGGTCACCGGTGCGTGCGGCGAGGTCGAGCAGGTGCGCTTCCAGGAGGTGCTGGACTATGGCGGCTGGCACAGCGAGCTGCTCTTCATGCCGGAGTTCCTCGGCTTCGGCCAGCCCATGGACGGCCCCACGCCCGGCTTCGTCACGCAGGCGGCGCTGGAGGAGTGCTGGGGCTGCACCCTGGCACTGATCGCTTCCGGCCTGGGCGCGGAACTCGAACGCATGGAGCAGTTCGAAGCTCGCCACCCGGCGCCACGGCGCATCGAGCACTCGCACGGCGTGATCGAGCCCGGGACGGTGGCCGGCCGCCATTTCGGCCTGAAGGGCATCGTCGCGGGCCGGCCGCTGGTCCTGTTCGAGCACATCACCTATGTCGGCGAGGCGCCGCCGGGATGGCCGGCGCTGCCGGGCGGGGCGGGCGGTTACCGCTGCATCGTGGATGGGTTCCCGGGCATCGAGGTCAGCTTCGCGGTGCGCGGCGCGAACGGCGACCCTGTATCCGGCGCCGAGGCGGTCACCGCGACGCGGTGCGTGAACCTGGTGCCTGCCGTGTGCGACGCCGTGCCCGGCATCGTCGATCTGTTCGATCTGCGATTGCGCGATCTCACCTGGCGCCGGCCGATCCGCACCCCGCGCCCGTCATGACTGCCGGCCGCAAAAGCGGCACCCCCTTGGCCCGCCGGGGGACGTGAGCTCACATGGCGGCGACGACGGATGCCAGGCGGTCCAGATCGGCCAGATCGTCGGTGGTGGCGATGAAGATGATCTGGTCGTAGCCGACGCTCGCGGCGGCGTCGATCGCGCGCCGGACGGCGTCGTCGTTGAACACCTGGCTGCGGATCGATGCCATGGCTTCGGCCGGCAGCGGCGCGCCGCCCTGGGTGTAGTTGAAGTAGCCGTCCTCCACCGCGCGCAGGCGCTGCTCGGCGCCCGGGCCGAGGGCGAAGAAGGTGCTGGTCGACGTGAACAGCCGCGGTGCCCCGCCCGCCGCGCGCCACAGGCTCATGAAGGATTCGTACTCGGCCTTGATCGCCGCGTGCGTCCCCGGCAGCGCGGCTCCGCAGAACCCGGTGGCCCATTTCACCGCCCGCGCGACCGACCTGGGTCCGCGCGCGCTCGTATAGAGCGGCGGCCCGCCCGGCTGCACCGGCCGCGGCCCGATCGGATCGTCACCGGGAAACAGCGGCTCGCCGGCCCACAGCCGCCGCAGCGCGAGCGCCGTTTCGTCCTGGCGTTGGAATACCTGCTGCATCGTCGTGCCGGCGGCGCGGTAGTCCTCCTCGCGCGCGCCGGTGCCCAGCGCCACGCCGACGCGGCCGCCCGAGATGACGTCGATGGAGGCCAGTTCCTTGGCGAGCATTCCGGGCGGATGCAGCGGCGCGATGAGGATGTGCGTCAGCAGGCGTGCGCGGCGCGTCACCGCGGCCGCGGCGGACAGCACGACGCGCTGCTCCAGGTTGTGGAAGGTGATCCGTTCGCCGATGGAGATGGACGCGAACGGGCCGTCGTCGATCGCCCGGCACCAGGCCAGCATGGTGGGGCCGTCGGTCGGCGTCAGGTACGGCACCATCACTCCGATGTCCATCGTGCGCTCCCGTGGTGTAGCGGTCGGCGCCAGCGTGATCGCTGGCGTCGAAGCGGTCAAGTGCGGGCTGGGCACGAGTGCGTCGCATCCTTGCCGGCGGCGGTCGAAAGCGCCATGATTTTCGCGCTGTGACACGAATCGACGCGCCTGTGCGGCGCCAGGAGGCAGTCATGTCCGCCATACCGCAATCGCCGCCCGCGCCGCCCAGGCCGGCCGGCCTGGCCCGCGACGGCGGCGAACTCGCCGACATCCACAGCCACCTGGCGTGGCTGCGCGCCCGGCACCCGGTGGCCGACATGACGCTCCAGGATTATTTCGGCGTGCCGCGCCAGGTGCAGTTCAAGGATGTCCACGAGTTCACCGTGCTCGGCTACGACGCCTGCAAGGAAGCGTTCGTGGATGCGGCGCGCTTCTCCTCGCGCGGCTACGCGCCCATGCACGACGAGAAGCTCGGCCACCCGGTGATCCTGTCGATGGACGAGCCCGAGCATCGCCAGCACCGCGATCTTGTATCCGCCGGGTTCTTTACCAAGGGGCTGGACTCCTGGGCCAACCGCAGCATCCCGGCCATCATCCACGAACTGCTCGACCGGCTCCCGCCCGGCGGGGGCAGCGCCGACTTCGTCCGCGACTTCACTTATCCGCTGCCCATCCAGGTGATCGTCGGTCTGCTCGGTGCGCCGCGCGAGGACTGGCCGCGGCTGCTGCCGCTGGTGGACCTGCAGATCAACTTCGGCGTATACCCCGAGGAAGGCATGAAGGCCGCACTCGAGATCCGGCGCTACATCGCCGACATCGTCGCGCAGCGCCGGCGCGAGCCGCGCCAGGACCTGGCCTCCACGCTCGCCGCCGCGGAGATCGGCGGCGAGCGCCTGACCGACACCTCGATCATCGCCTTCCTGATGGTGCTGTTGTCGGCCGGCGGCGAAACTACCGTGCGCGCGCTGGGCACGCTCATCTCGGCACTGCTGCGGAACCCGGGGCAGTTCGAGGCCGTGAGGAACGATCGGGCCCTGGTCAAGCCCGCGATCGAGGAAGCCCTGCGCTGGGACCCGCCGGTGACGCAGCTGCGCCGCCTGGTCACGCGGGACACCGAGCTGGGCGGCACGGCGCTGCCGGCCGGCGCGCACATCTCGATCAACGTCACCGCCGCCAATCGGGATCCGGCGCGCTGGCCGGATCCGGATCGGTTCGACATCTTTCGCGAGGAGAAGTCCCATCTCGCATTCGGCGCCGGGCCGCATTACTGCATCGGTGTCCACCTCGCCAAGCGCGAGATCGAGACCGCCATGAACGCGTTCCTCGATCGCGTGGACTCGCCGCGCTTCGCCGGGGAGCCGGCCGTCGTGCAGGGCCTGGCCCTGCGCGGGCCGCGGCGGATGGATCTCGCGTTCAACGCCATTCGGGGACGCAGCGCGTGAAGATCGTCAAGAGCGAAAACCGCTGCGTCAGCTCCGGGCACTGCTGCCAGGTGGCGCCCGGAGTGTTCGAGATGCGCCGTGGGACGATGATCGTGCTGCGCCCGGAAGTGAGCCCGGAAACGCGCGAAGCCGTCGAGAAAGCGGTGGCGACCTGCCCGGCGGAAGCCCTGGCGCTCGAAAGCGTTTGAGGGGCGTGCCCGCCGCCCCCGAAATTGGGTTGGAGCCCGGTGGGTTTCGACGCGCGTGGGCGGGTGGTACGCCGCGGGCGGAACGAGTTGGTCCGCGCCGATGTTCGCCGGGATATTGAATCTCGCGGCCACGACGCCGGGCGGCAGCTTCGCCGTGTCCTCCGTGGCCCAGTTGCAGCGCATGTACGCGCAGATCGGTACCACGAATTTCAACGATATCCGGGTCGGCTGGTGCGGAACCTACTACGGAAGCTCGGCCGCCAAGGCGTGGGACCCGTGCACGGGGGTGGGGACGAACCGGGGGTTGGTCGGGAAATAGGGCGACAAAACAGCACATCCAGCCGAAGCCGCGCCCAGGCGGGGCCGCCAGGGGCGGGCGCGGTCGCGCGGCAAAAATCCTCCCAGACCTGACGCAGCCGGTACTTGCGGCTCGAACGAAGTTGCGGTCGAATCATTCCACTATCAGTGGCCTGCGGTGAACCGAGGTGGCCGATGCCGCCATTGGCGAACCGCAGTCCGCAGCGGTGCGGAATCCGCGCGCAATCCGTTTCGGCCGGCACCCGCTTCACCGGCCGCGGGGCGACGGAGACACCGCCCGTGTCGAAGTTGCTGAGTAGCGGGTATGCCTCGGTCCCGATCGCGCGTCCCGGGCAGGTTCCCCCGATTGCGGTCGTGGCAGGCCTGGACGCGCGTGGCATCGAGCGCTGCCACCGGCGCGATCCGGCGGGCCGCCTCATCCGGCCTCGAAATCGACAAGGAATCCTCATGGACATCCCTGACAAGTTCGCTCCCGCGGAAGCGCTGCTGCATGAAGCCGCCTCACGGATGGCCGGCGGGCTCACGGACTTCGGCGACCCCGGGTACCTTGCGGGACTGCGCGTCCTGCTCGCGGCCATGGACGACGACATCGATTTCAGCGACTTCGGCAGGCAATATGCCTTCGGCGACATCGTCGATTCGCTGGCCGGCCGCCTCTATGCCGAGCAGGGCTTCAAGGAACATCCCGCGGCGCTGACGAGGCCGATTCGTCGCCCCGTCATCATTACCGGCGTTCCGCGCACCGGCACGACGGCCCTGCAAAAGCTGATGTCGCTCGATCCGCAGTTCCAGGGCCTGGAGATGTGGCTGACCGACGCACCGATGGTGCGCCCGCCGCGTGACTCCTGGGAATCCTATCCGCAGTTCCAGGCCATGGTCGCGCGGCTGAAGACCTATTTCGACAGCATGCCCGAGCAGAAGGCAGCGCACCTCATGGTCTCGGACGAGGTGGACGAATGCCTGCGCGTCATGCGCCAGGATTTCTGCAGCAACCATTGGGGCTCGAGCTACCCGGTGGCGGACTACGATGCCTGGTGGCTGGCGCAGAGCGAAGCCCCCTCGTACTCGCGCTTCTACAAGGTGATGCAGTTGATCGGTGCCGATGACGACCGCACGTGGCTACTCAAGAACCCCGGCCACATCTACCAGCTACCCCTGGTAATGGAACTGTTCCCCGATGCCTGCATCATCCAGACCCACCGGCATCCGGCCAGGGCAATCCCCTCGTTGTGCAACCTCCTGCTGGTGCTGCATTCGTCGTTGAGCCGTACACCCATCGATCCGTCAGTGGACGGTCGCCGTGAGTTGCGCGTCTACAGCGAATACGTGAGGCGGGCCATGAAGGCGCGCGAGAGCATCCCATCCTCCCAGGTGATGGACGTGGACCACCGCCGCTTTCACCAGGAACCCCTCGCGGTGATCGAGGAGGTCTACGCCAGGTTCGGCCTGACGCTGCTGCCCGAGGTCAAGCGCAGAATGGAACTGTGGGTGAACAGCGATCCGCTGGGAAAGCAGGGCGGTTATACGCTGGAGAAATTCGGGCTCAGCGAGGCGCTGATATCGGAACATTTCGGCGAGTACATCGCCCGCTTCAAGTTGTAGGCGCCGTCGACATGCGGTGAAGGTGCACGAGTGGTGAATCGAAACGTCGGGAGACGTTCAACGCCGTGAAGCCCGCGCAAACGTCTTGGCGGCCGGGAGAGTCATGCGCAGCCGAGGGTGGCTGCAGGCGAACGCGGCGGCGCATCGAACCCGCGCCTCATGTTGAAAAATTTCGCGATCGTCGCCGTGCGCAGGCGTAGTATCGGCGCGCCCGACGGCCGCTTTTCAGGGAGTGAATGCGATGTCGATCGACGGGATCCGCGCTGCCGCGGTTGCGTTTATGGCGTCTTGCGTCTTTTCGGTCGTGCCGAAGGCACCGGCCCGCGAGGCGGGCGAGGTCCGGATCCCGCAGTCCGGGCATTTCAGGCCCGAGGATGCCGGCGTGCGCGCGCGCACGCACCACCGGATGTACGAGATCGCCGGCGGGCAGGCCCGCTTCAACGCGCGCATCGCCGCCGCCGCACGGTCCGCCGGCCTGCCGCCGGTGGCCGACACCGGTTTCCAGACCCCGGCCTCCATCGCCTGCATCTACCGTGTCACCCGCAAGACAGGAACCTGCAATCCGAACGCGATCACCGCGGTCCCCAGCGGCGGCGGCGGCGCGATCGCGATCGTCGTCGCCTTCGACTACCCGTTCGCGCAGGCGGATCTGGACCAGTTCTCCGCGCAGTTCAGCCTGCCGCCGGCGGACCTCACCGTCGTGTACGCGAACGGCACCCGACCGAACGCCAGCCCGAACGACTGGGAGATCGAAGCCGCGCTCGATCTGCAATGGGCGCACGCGATGGCACCGGATGCCAGGCTCTACCTCGTGGAAGCTGCGGGCAGCTCGATCGGCAACCTCATGGTGGCCGTGCGCCGGGCCACGGCGCTGGTGCAGGCTGCCGGCGGCGGCCAGGTATCGATGAGCTGGGGCTCGGGCGAGTTCGCAGGGCAGGCGGCGTTCGAACCCGACTTCAACCAGGCAAACGTGGTGTTCATCGCTTCCAGCGGCGATTCCGCCGGTGCGAGCTGGCCGTGCGTCTCGCCGAACGTTATCTGCGTGGGCGGTACCACGCTGCGCGCCAGTGCCGGCGGCGATTTCATCCAGGAGGTCGCGTGGGCCGATGGCGGCGGCGGCTTGAGCACGCTGTTTCCGGCGCCTGCGTACCAGTTCGACGCCTCGGGCGCATCGCTTACGGGTAGCACGCAGCGCGGTGTACCGGACGTCGCGCTTGCAGCCGATCCGACCACGCCCGGCTGGGTGTACTACACGCCCTCCAACACGGGCGCGGGCGGATGGTACGCCGCGGGCGGTACGAGCTGGTCCGCGCCGACCTTCGCCGGGATGGAGAATCTTGCAGCGACCGCGGCGGGCGGCGGCTTCGCGCCCTCGTCCGTGGCCGAACTGCAGCGGATCTACGCCCGGCTTGGCACCACCAGCTTCAAGGACATCCGCGTCGGCTGGTGCGGAACCCACTACGGCCAGAAGGCGCGCAAGGCGTGGGATCAGTGCACGGGTGTGGGGTCGAAGCGGGGGGGAAGCAGGTGATGGTGGAGCGGTCGCCGGTCCGCCGGTGGCGATGCCGGGATTGAAAGCTTCGCCGAAGAGCGCGGGAATCTCCTCGCGCTGGAACGACCGCCCCACCGCGAGATCCAGCGGGTCGATCACGGCGCGTAGACGGGCGAGGGTGCGCATGTCGTCGGTGACCGGCAGATCCGCGTAATCCGGGTTGTTGGCCTTGAGTACGTAGCGGCCGTCATGCGCCTTGGCCACCACGCGCTGCAGATACTGGTTGTCGCCCGCGTCGTCCTGCCGCCTGTGACAAACATTATCGAATCTCACCCTCGCTGATCCGCGAATACCCGCTTTATGCTAAATGGTATTGATCCCGCCAATACCGATAATTCGGCGAGATCGGCCCGCTACGGACCGGTAACACGAAGATTCACGTGGAGGGCATCGCTTCGAGCTGCCCTGCGGACTTCATCAGGCCTTTCAAAATGGCGTCGAGCACGTGCTGGGGGAAACCCTTCGGCAGTTCCTTCTGGACCGACGCGATGACGGCCGGCGTCGCGGCGAGGATTTCCCGGATCAGCGGCTCGGCGGTTTCGCCCACGCCACATTGCGCAGCCGTGGCGTTGAAGTGCCTGCGCTGGATGTTCTTCAGCAGGTAATGCTTGTTCCTGCCGCGTACCGCCATCGCGAGCCTGGCGTCGTGCCAGGAAATCCTGCCGGGGCGTTCGCCGATAATGGGCCAGATCGAGAGGACATCGTAAAGCGGCGTCAGTTGAAAGCGGCCCTGACTGAGAATGCGGATACTGAAGTTCTTGGCGTGGCCATCGGTGGCGGCGAGCATCCAGAACAGGATTTGAGCTTTCAGCAGGCACGCCAGATCCGCGTTGCGGGTGACGGATCCTCGAAGGATCCGCGCAATGTCGAGCAGGCCCGGTCCGCGATCGCTTTCGTACTTCATCGAGGATGGCGTGGCGGTGGCCTGGCAGAAGTCCTCCTGGACCAGGCGTAGCCAGTACTTCCGGCTCGAATGGAGCTGCCGGTCGAATCGCTCTACGATCAGGACCTTCTGCGAACCGAACCGGCCGATCTCGCAATGCGCGAAAGGCAAACCGTAGGCGCGCAGAATGCGCGCGCACAGCCATTCATTCTCCACGGACGTGCGCATGTCAGCCTGCATGCCGCCCACCCGTCCGAGAGGCAGCTTGAAGATATGTGTCGTGGGAGTGGAGCCCCGCGGCCGGCACCACTTGCCGCCGTGACGAAGGAAGGCGGACTTTTCCTGGGCACCCGCAATTGAAATGCGAAAACCTTCATCCGCGGCTCGCGCCGGGAACGACGCTGGCGCTACGGTCTGAACCAGGGACTGCTCGACCTCGGCATCGGAGAGCGGTATCGCATCGATCGTACGCACGCCAGTGGGATGCTCACCGGACGGGAGCAACTGCACCGCGCCGACACAATCACGTCCGATGGCGGCAAGGAGGTCGAATGCGTCGCGCGATTCGGTGTGAAAGCGATCCTGGACACGCTTTCGGACGAGATCGGCATCCGGCAACAGGTTGTCGAAGTAGCACTGGACCGGCCGGCCCTTGATCGAGCCGCGGTCGAGGCTAAACGGCAGGGACAACGACAGCGGACGGCCTACCTCCGACTCGACCCAGGTCGAGTCGTACTGGAACTCGGTCTCACCTCGGGTTGGAATGCGCCACTCGCCGGCCAGTGCGCCGTTCACCCATACCGAGAGCGCGCGCGCACGGGACTTCCTGCCCATCCCTACCACTCCGCCCTGGACGAGGGCTGCGTAGGCGGCCGGTCCTGGATGAGCAGTTCCAGGCCGAGCAGATTGGCAAGTTCCAGAAGACGGTCGACGGTCAGCGTGCCGGGATTCGCCTCGATTTCGGATAACCGGTTCTGGCTTATCCCCAGCTTTGCCGCCAGCGCGCGCTGCGATAGCTTGGATGCACGCCTGCGCGTCGCGAGGATCTGTCCCAGTTGGGCGCCATTGGTCAGGATTTGTTTCATGCCTGCACACTTATCGGCAATAGCGATAACGTCAATATATCGGCTATGCCGATAAGCGGCAAACATCGCCCTGGCCGATGCCGCCTGCGGACGTCGCTGAACGTGAAGGTGTTGCGGGGCCTGGCCAGGGGAAACAGGCCGGATTGGAGCAGCCTGGCAGTGACGACTTCGCCGAAGCGTTCGCGAACTAGGTCCACACGGTGCCGTTGGGGCGCCCGTTCAGTACCTCATCCTACGAACACTACGCGCTCACAAGAACCTGCACTGCGTGTTGGGCAGAGGCCCGCCGCAAGGAGAAGAAACATTTCCTCGATCGCCCGCTCGCTTCAGGCGAGTCGAGGCCACCACAGAGTGCTACGCCGCGGCCCCAGGCGCATCGATACGATCGATCGGCTCGAGATGGCGTAGATCCGCAGGCAGCGCGTCACCGATCGGCGCATGACCCGCCGTGATGCGATCCAAGGCCGTGAGCAGCGTGCGGCGTGCATGAATGATCGCGACGTCACTGCTTGATAGATGTTCGTGGGTTCGATCGACGATCGAACCCATGCTGACCTGGGTCACGATGTCTTCCTGCAGGAGATTTCCCGTGAAGCCCGAGAAG
>JBFXBD010000029.1:0-65539 GCA_050183625.1 Gammaproteobacteria bacterium | reverse complement strand
CCACCGAGATGATGACGATGTGGAACACGTTCGGCAGCACGTGGCGCGCCATGATGCGCCCGTGGCCGACGCCGAAGCTCGCCGCCGCGCGCACGTAATCGGCCTCCCTGAGCTTGAGCGTCTCGGCTCGCAGCAGCCGGCACAGCCCGGTCCAGCTCGTAATCCCCAGGATGATGCACAGGAACAGCAGGCGCACGTCCGCGCGCGCGGCGACGCTGGTGTAGTCCTCGGCGTGCACGTTCATGTGGACCTGGAGCATCAACACCGCGGCCGCGATGAGCAGCACGCCGGGGATCGAATTCAGGGTGGTATAGAGGTACTGGATGACGTCGTCCACCCAGCGGCCGAAGTAACCCGCCATGATGCCGAGCGTGATCGCCAGCGGCAGCACGACCAGCGTGGTGAGCGTGCCGATGAGCAGACCGGTGCGAATGCTCTTCAAGGTGGCATAGAGCACATCCTGGCCGACCTTGTCCGTGCCCAGCACGTGCCAGTCGAGCGCCAGCCGCGCGATTACGGCGCTCGCGACGGCGAGCACGCCGGCGGTCGCCAGGATTGCCGCCCAAGGCACCTCGGTGCGGGCATGGGCGATATCGTCCAGCGCGGATCGCCAGCAACGACGCCAGCGCCGGGAGAGCGCGTACACCAGCAGTGCCGCGACCGCGCACCACGTGGCCAGGGCGACCAGCGCCGCGCGGGCCGCTGTGGCAGCGATGTCGCGCCATTTGCCGGCGACGTCCGGCCCCAGGTGCGCACCGCCCCAGATCAACCGCTCATAGCTGCGGACCTGGCGCCCGTCCTCACCGACCCGCGTCGTCATGGAATACAGGTGGGTGGCGAACGGCGCGGAGTAGGTCTGCTCGACGCGCTCGCGCAGGGGGGTGGCGATCGCGTCGAACAGCGACAATACCTCGGGCGAAAAGGCGGCCGGCGCGCCGGGCGCGGCCGGCAGTCGCGGACGATAGTGGATCGAGTCTGCCAGTCCGATGGCCGCGAACCAGGCCAGCACCACCAGCGCCGCCATCGCCACCGGGCGGCGCCGCACCTGCCTCCAGGGCGCGCGCAGGTGCTCGTGCCGGCGCGCGTACAGTGCGAACACCGCTAGTGCGGCAATCAGCAGGTAGAGCACGGCGTCGGTCGCGAGCACCGCCGGCATGATCACTCCAGCCTCACGCGCGGATCCACCAGCGTGTAGGAGATATCCGTCAGGATGAGGCCGACGATGTACAGCACCGAGCCCAGGAACACCATCGAACGGACGATGGCGAAGTCCTGGTTCTTGATGCCGTCGATGGTATAGCTGCCCAACCCCGGGATGCCGAAGAACGACTCCAGGATGAGGCTGCCCATGAACAGCGCCGGCAGGATGACGACGATGCCGGTCAGGATCGGGATCATCGCGTTCGCGAGCACGTGCCGCACCATCACCCGGCCCTCGCCCAGTCCCTTGGCGCGCGCCGTGCGCACGAAGTCCTTGCCCATCTCCTCCAGGAACACGGTGCGGTACCAGCGCACGCTCGCGCCGATGCCGCCGAGCACCGCGACCAGCACCGGCAGGTAGACGAAGCGCAGCGCGTCGGGCCCGTCCCCGTAGCCGGAGATCGGTGCCAGGCGCAGCAGCTTGCCGACCACGTACTGACCGCCGATGTAGAAGAAGAGCGTGGAGATCGACATCAGGATCACGCACGCCACGACACCCCAGACGTCCAGGTAGCTGCCGCGGAACAGCGCGAACGTGAGTGCCAGGCCGATGGCGAGCACGACGCCCGCCAGCAGGTTTGGAACGGCCACCGCCAGGCTCGGCAGCATGCGCTGGCGGATGTCCCAGCCGATGTCGCGGCCATCGTCCGATCGGCCGAAGTCGAACAGGAACAGGCGCACCGACCGGTTGTAGAAGATGGTATCGGTGACCTTGCCGACGCCCTCGGCGGCAACGTTCCACACCAGGGGCTTGTCGTAGCCGCGCTGGCGCTTCCATTGGTCCACCATTTCCTGCGTGACCCGCTTCTGCCCCAGGTGCATGCGTGCCATGTCGTCCGGGGAGTTGACCACGAAGAACAGCGCGAAGGTGATGAGGTTCACGCCGATGAGGATCGGCACCGCGTACAGCAGCCGGCGCAGGATGTACGCGCTCATGCGTCCGCCCGGCCCGCCCCCGGAGACAGGGCCGCGGCACGCTCGCGGCGCCGGTAGCCCAGCCATGCCGGTACCAGGCTGGCCGCAACCAGCGCCACGAGCGCCTGCACGGGCCAGGTCACGGGCCGGTTCCATTCCCGGCGCAGCCGATCCCGCAGCGGCGCGTCGATGCGCCGGTACTTGAGCGTATTGCGGGCCATGAGATTCGGGAAGGCGTTGCCGTACCACTGGTGATAGAGCACGAAGCCGACCGGGTGGAAACCCCAGAGCCAGGGCCCGTCGTTGCGAAGGATGGCCACCATCTCGTCGATCGCCTGCTGGCGCTCGGGTCCGTCGGGGAGCGTCTTCATCCGATCGAAGAGGGCGTCGAAGGCGCGGTTGTCGTAGTTCGAGGCGTTCTCGCCGCCGTGACCGACCTTGCCGTTGGGCCCGTAGAACAGGAACAGGAAATTCTCGGGATCCGGATAATCGGCGTTCCAGCCCCACTGGTAGATCTGCGCGGTGCCCTTCAGGACCTTGTCCTGGAAGCGGTTGTAGTCGGTGGCGCGGATCACGAGCTGGATGTCGAGCTTGGCGAACTGCTTGCGCAGCCAGTCGAACAGGGCCTTGCTGTCCGGCCCGGCGTCCAGGGTGTCGAAATTCAGCACCAGCGGACGGCCGGTGTCCCGGTCGCGCCCGCCGGGATAGCCTGCCTGCGCGAGCAGCGCCCGTGCCTGTTCGATCGGCTTGCGACTGGCGCGCGCGCCGCTGCCGTCGTAGACGAACGGATTCGGTGCGCCCTCGCGGTAGCCGAAGATGCCCGGCGGAATGGGCCCCTGGGCGGCGATGCCGCGGCCGTTGAGGAAGATCGAGATGAATTCCTCGTAGTCCACCGCGATTGCGATCGCGCGCCGCAGCAACCGCGCGCGATCGCCGTCTCCGCCGACCACCGCGTCGCGCATGTTGAAGCCGATGTAGGACACCTGCGGCGCGACCATCGTGCGCATGCGCACGCCCTGCGCGCGCATCTGTGGAGTCAGCTCCGCGCCGCCGTCGCCGGAGAACTGCACCGCCTGATCGAAGACATCCGAGGACAGTCCGGCAGTGTCGTAGTACCCCTGGCGGAATTTGTTCCACTCAGGAATGTTCTCGCGTTCCAGGCTGTAGACGGCGGCGTCGATGAAGGGAGTGGCCCTGCCGGCGTCGGCGAGCAGGCCGTCGGCGCGCGCCCTGGCGTCGCCGTCGGCCGGATACGGATCGCCGCGATAGTTCGGGTTGCGGCTGAGCACCATGCGGCGATTGGGATTGTTCTCGGTGAGCATGTAGGCACCGGTGCCGACCGGGTACCAGTCCAGGGTGATGTTGCGCTCGGCCATCCCCGGCTGGGCATAGAAGCGATCCGCTTCCCACGGGATCGGCGCGAAGAACGGCATGGCCAACCAGTACTTGAACTGCGGATACAGCCCCCGGATGACGATCTCGTAGGTGTACCGGTCCACCACCCGGGCGCCTTCGAGCGGCTCCTCGCGCAGGTCCACCCACGCCTGCGTCGCGAAACGGCCTCCCGGACCGTAGTCGCGCGCCAGGCGTTTGCCGAGATCGTTCAGTCCCAGGATGTAGGCGCCCAGCACCCCGGCCACCGGCGAATGTACGCGTGGATGCGCCAGGCGCTTGATCTGGTACACGTAATCGGCGGCGACAAGTTCGCGCGTGCCGGTTTGCGGGAAATCCGCCAGGCCATGCCTGCCGGCGAGCGCCTGCGGGGAGATTGGAAAATACAGATGGCGGCCGGAGGCATCGCGCGCGAACGCAGGGTGCGGCTGGTAGCGGATGCCGGACCGGATGCGGACGCGGTAGACGCAGCGTGCGACCGATTCAGCGGGGGTGTCCGCCTCGACCGGCGCGCCTGCGCCGTCCACGCAGGCCGGTTGGGGAACCTCGATCGCCGTCAGCGGTTCGAGCGTGTACGGGATTTTCAGGAACGCATACTGCAACGGTGGTTCGTAGATCTGCTGCGTGAAGACCGCTTCGTTCTCGCTGTACGAACTGGTGGGATCCAGGTGCTTGGGCCGTTCGGTGAAGGCATCGTAGAGCACCTGCCGGCCGGGCTCGACTGCGCCGTAAGGGTCGTTCCATGGGCGATCGCCGCAGCCGCCGAGCGCCAGCAGCGCGACGGCCGCGGCCCGGCGCGCGCCCGGCTTGGGCTTTTGCGTTTTCATGCGGCTCGAATTATAAACACGTCCTCGCGGGTCGACGCCCGTGCCCGCCGGGCCCAGGCGCCCGCGCACGCAGCGATGCCCGCACCTGGCCGGCCGGACCGTCCCGAAAGGAGAGGCGTCAATGGGTTTTCTCGAGGGTAAGCGCGCGCTGATCGTCGGCGTGGCGAGCAACAAGTCGATCGCCTGGGGCATCGCCCAGGCCATGCGCCGGGAAGGTGCCGAACTGGCCTTCACCTACCAGAACGAACGCCTGCGCGAGCGCGTGGAGGAATTCGCGGCGCAACTCGGTTCGCAAGTGGTGCTGCCCTGCGAGGTCGGCAGCGACACCGAGATCGACGCTGCGTTCACCGGCCTTGGCCAACGCTGGGACGGCCTGGACATCGTCGTGCATTCGGTGGCGTTCGCGCCGCGCGAGGAGCTGCAGGGGGATTTCCTGGATTCGGTCACCCGCGAGGGTTTCCGCCAGGCCCACGACATCAGCTCCTACAGCTTCGCCGCGCTCGCCAAGCGTGCCCGGCCGATGATGCAGGGCCGGCGGGGTGCGTTGCTGACGCTATCGTACCTGGGTGCGGTACGCTCGCTACCGAGCTACAACGTGATGGGGCTGGCCAAGGCCAGCCTCGAAGCCAACGTACGCTATCTCGCCTCGAGCCTGGGGCCGCAGGGGATCCGCGTCAACGCCGTGTCGGCAGGCCCGATCCGCACGCTCGCCGCCTCGGGCATCAAGGACATGCGCAAGTTCCTGGAGTACGTCGAGAAATACGCGCCGCTGCGGCGCAACGTGACGATCGAGGAGGTTGGCAACGTGGGCGCTTTCCTGTGCTCCGATCTGGCCTCGGCGGTCACCGGCGAGGTGACCTACTGCGACTGCGGCTTCAGCACGGTCGGCCTGGCCGAGGTCTGAGCACGGCACGCGGCCCGGCGCGGCGGGACTCGGGCAGCCGCAGCGGACGTGCGGCTGCCGGCGCGAAGGTGCAGCGGCGCGGCAGACGTCTACAACTGGTCGATGTGGGTCCTGACCTTGGCCCCGCGCTCGAGCGCGGTCAGGAAACTGCGCCACTCGCCCGCCGTCCGCGCCTGCTCCAGCATCTGGCGCCGCGCGCGCATCTCCGGGTCGGACAGCGCCGGCGGCTCGACGTCGTCGACGGCGGTCAGCTCGATCAACGCGAAGTCGCCTGTTCCAAGCGCCACGCTGCCGTAGATCGGCTTGCCCTGGGGGCGAGGCAGCTTGAAAGCGGCCCGAATCACGGCGCGCGGGACGTCCGGGTTGTTGCGATCCACGCCGCGCGCCTCCTGCCATTGCAAGGCTTCCGCGCTGGCCAGGGCATCAGCGCTTTCGCCGCTTTCGAGCCTCCCGACGAGCTGCTGACCGCGCTGCCGGGTCGCGTCGCGGGCGCGGTCCGCCACCAGCGCGGCGCGGATCGTCTCCTGTACCTCGGGCAACGGCTTGCGCTGCACCGGCCGGTGGTCGAGCGCACGCAGCACCACCACGCGATCGGTGCCGATTTCGATGAGCTGGCTGTTGTTGCCCTCCTGGGCAACCTCGGGGCTGAAAGCGGCATCGATTACCGCGCGCTCGCCAAGCACGCCTTGGCCGCCCTTGCGATCGATGTAGCCGCCATCCACCGGCGACATTCCCAGTTCGCGCGCCGCGGGCTCGAGCGAATCGCGGTGCTCGAACGCCAGGCTGTCCAGGCGCGCCGCGATCTCCGGGAGCTGCTTTTCGGCCTGCTCGCGGCGATAGTCGCGCTCGACATCGGCGCGCGCATCGTCGAAACCGCGGGCGCTGCCGGGCTTGACTTCCACGAGCTGGATGACGTGATAGCCGAACTCAGTGCGTACCGGCTCGCCGACGGTACCCGGCTCCAGTGCGAACAACACGTTGTCGAAGGCCCCGGGCATGGTGCCGCGCTGAATGAAGCCGGTCTCGGCAAACTCGACGGCCGGCTCGGCGTCCGCGGGGATCTCCTTGACGAGATCCTGCAGCGGCTTGCCGTCGCGGGCTGCCTGCACCAGTTCCTGCGCTTTCTTCAGCGCCGCGTCGACCTGCGCCACGGGCGCGTCCGCTTCCACCCGCACCACCGCCTGACGCGCGCTGCGCTGTTCCGCCACCGAATAGTTGGCCGAGTTGGTCTCGAAGTAGTGCCGCAGTTCGTCGTCGGTCACGTTCACGGCGGCGGCCAAGCCGTCGATGCCGACCTCCAGGTACGACACGCGGACCTGTTCGGCCGTGGAGTATTTGTCCGGGTGGGCGTCGTATTCCTTGCGGATGTCCTCGTCCGAAACCGTGACGCCGCCCTTGGCCGGCTCCGCCGGAATCACGATGTAGCGCAGATCGCGACGCTGGCGTTCCAGGCGCTCGATGGCGCGCATTTCGCTGTCGGTGACGAAGACCGAACCGGTGACGCCCTGGCGCAGCTGGTCCCCCAGCATTTCCTCGCGCATGCGCGCTTCGAAACCAGCCGGTCGCAATCCCTCGCGCGCCAGGAGCTGTTCGTAGAGATCGCGCGCGAAAGCACCGTCGCGCTGGAATGGTTCGAAGGCGCGGATGAACGCCCGGACCTGCTCGTCGCCGATGCGCATGTTCGCGCGCGTGGCGGCCTGCCGCAGCAGTTCTTCCTGCACCATCTGCTTGACCACGGCAGTCTTCAGCACGTCCTGGTCGATCTTGCTGAAATCGATCTGCCCGCCCGTCGCGGCCTGGAGCTGACGCCGATATTGCTCGTAGGCCTGGTCGTACTGCTTGAGATCCAGTTCCGCGCCGTCGACTTCCGCGACGACGACGTTCGCGGCCGCCTCGATGTATTGCTGGATTCCCCAAAGCGCGAACGGAACGATGATGATGGCGATGACGACGGTCGCGAACCAGCCCTGGGCGCGATCGCGGATGGTTTGCAGCATGACGCACTCCTGCCCTGGGAACGGCCGCCAGCCGGCCCGGGACCGGCGCGGTGCCGGACATCGGCGCGGCCGATCGACCGGCCCGAAAAAAGCAAAGGCGCGCGGGATTGCCGTGCGCCTCGTTGATCAGATGGCGGAGCGGACGGGACTCGAACCCGCGACCCCCGGCGTGACAGGCCGGTATTCTAACCGACTGAACTACCGCTCCGACGAACCTCGTGCTGGCGAACCTGGTGGGTGCTGAGGGGATCGAACCCACGACCTTCGCCTTGTAAGGGCGACGCTCTCCCGGCTGAGCTAAGCACCCCGGACAACCTGCTGCTCCGGCCCCCTCGGCCGGATCTCAATCGCGCTAATTTACAGCGTCCTTGAACGCTTTTCCAGGCTTGAAGCCCGGCACCTTCGTCGCGTTGATTTCGATCGGTGCGCCGGTGCGGGGATTGCGTCCCGACCGCGCCGCACGCTTGCGCACGGTGAACGTCCCGAATCCAACCAGGGTCACCGGTTCGTCCTTCTTCAATGCCTTGGCGATGGTCTCGGTGACCGCATCGATGGCTCTCGCGGCAGACGCCTTCGAGATGTCTGCGGCTTCGGCGACCGCATCGACCAATTCGGCTTTGTTCATTTGCCCCACTCCCGTGGCTGCATCGTCGAAAAAACCCGGCATCCTGGGTGCCGCGCGACACCCAGTGCGAAATCGTTTGGAAAGCTGGAAAGACCCCGGAGCGACGAACGATTGAGGGGACGCTTTATACCAACGCCCAACCCGGACCGTCAAGCAACGCATACGTCGTTTTGCGACGCATGCGCTGCCCGGCGGTTGCGTCAATGCGGACGCAGAACGTCGGCGTCGTCGTCGCCGTCCACCGGCTCCGGCTTTGCAATCGCCGCGACCGGCTCCTGCGCGGCAATCGGCTCGGGCTGGCGTTGCAGTGCGAGCTGCAGCACTTCGTCTATCCACCGCACCGGGCGGATCTCCAGGTGCTGGCGGATGTTCTTCGGCACTTCCTCGAGCTCGCGTTCGTTCTCCACCGGAATGAGCACCATGCGGATACCGCCGCGCAATGCGGCGAGCAGCTTCTCCTTCAAGCCGCCGATCGGCAGCACTTCGCCGCGCAACGTGATCTCACCCGTCATCGCCACGTCCGCTCGCACCGCAATGCCGGTGAGCGCCGATACGAGCGCGGTGCACATGCCGACGCCGGCGCTCGGGCCGTCCTTGGGCGTGGCGCCCTCGGGCACGTGGAAATGCACGTCGAACTGCTTGTAGAAATCCGGATCGATGCCGAGCATGCGGGCACGGCTGCGCACGACCGTCATTGCCGCTTTGATCGACTCCTGCATCACGTCGCCGAGCTGTCCCGTGTAGGTTTCCTTGCCCTTGCCCGGAATGATGGCGGCCTCGATCGTGAGCAGATCGCCCCCGACCTCGGTCCACGCGAGCCCCGTGACCTGCCCCACGCGGTCCTGTTCCTCCGCGCGGCCGAAGCGGAATTTCTTCACGCCCAGGTACTTCGCGACGACGCCGGCGTTCACGGTGACCGGGCCCCTGGTCTTGCCGAGCGCCACCTGCTTGACCACCTTGCGGCAGACGTTGGCGATCTCCCGTTCGAGGTTGCGCACGCCCGCCTCGCGCGTGTAGTAGCGGATGATCTCGCGGATGGCGGCCTCGTTGAACTTGATTTCGGCCTCGTCCAGGCCATTGTTCGTGCGCTGCTTGGGGATGAGGTAACGCTCGGCGATGTGGACCTTCTCGTCCTCCGTGTAACCAGACAGGCGGATGACTTCCATGCGGTCCAGCAGCGGCGCCGGGATGTTCAGGCTGTTGGCGGTGGTGACGAACATGACCTCGGACAGGTCGTAGTCCACCTCCAGGTAGTGATCGTTGAAGGCGTTGTTCTGCTCCGGATCCAGCACCTCCAGCAACGCCGAGGCCGGATCGCCGCGGAAGTCCATCGCCATCTTGTCGACCTCGTCGAGCAGGAACAGCGGGTTCTTGCTCGAGACCTTGGCCATGTTCTGCAGGATCTTGCCAGGCAGGGCACCGACGTAGGTGCGCCGGTGGCCGCGGATCTCGGCCTCGTCGCGCACGCCGCCGAGCGACATGCGCACGAACTTGCGGTTGGTCGCGCGGGCAATCGAACGCCCGAGCGAGGTCTTGCCCACGCCCGGCGGCCCGACCAGGCACAGGATCGGGCCCTTGAGCTTCTTCACCCGCTGCTGCACCGCGAGATATTCCAGGATCCGTTCCTTGACCTTCTCCAGCCCGTAGTGATCCTCGTCCAGGATCGACTGCGCATTCTTGATGTCGAGGCTGATCTTGGTGCGCTTGTTCCACGGCACGTTGATCATCCAGTCGATGTAGTTGCGCACCACGGTCGCCTCGGCCGACATCGGCGACATCATCCGAAGCTTGTTCAACTCGGTGGAGGCCTTTTTCCTGGCCTCCTTGCTCATGCCGGATTTCTCGATTTTCTTCTTTATCTCGTCGAACTCCGAGCCGCCCTCGATCTCGCCGAGCTCGTTCTGGATGGCCTTCATCTGCTCGTTGAGGTAGTACTCGCGCTGGCTCTTCTCCATCTGCTTCTTGACCCGCCCGCGCAGGCGCTTCTCGACCTGGAGCAGATCGATTTCCAGTTCCATCAGCCCGATGAGATGCTCCAGGCGTTCGCGGATGTCGACGATCTCCAGGACCTTCTGCTTCTCCTCGATCTTGATCGACATGTGCGCGGCGATCGTGTCCGCCAGGCGCGAGGGATCGTCGATCCCGGACAACGAGGAGATGATTTCCGAGGGAATCTTCTTGTTCAGCTTGACGTACTGGTCGAACTGCGCCATCAGGGACCGGCACAGCACCTCTGCCTCGCGCTCGTGCGCGGCCCGGGCCTCAAGCAGCTCGACCTCGGCGACGAAGTAGTCGTCCTTGCCGACGAAATTGGACAGCCGCGCGCGATGATTGCCTTCGACCAGCACCTTGATGGTGCCGTCGGGAAGCTTGAGCAGCTGCAGGATGTTCGACAGGGTGCCGATGGGATGGATGTCGCCGGGCTTGGGGTTGTCGTCGGAGGCACTCTTCTGCGCCACCAGCAGGATCTGCTTGTTGCCGCTCATGGCGGCTTCCAGCGCCCTAACGGACTTGTCGCGCCCGACGAACAACGGGATGACCATGTGGGGGTAGACCACGACGTCGCGCAGCGGCAGTACCGGAACCGTCTGGCGGGAACCCTCGTTGGCTGACATTTACGTTGGACCCTCTTCGTTTTGGATGCCCGTGGCGCTGGACTCGCCCCGGGCGCGGCCGGCGCGACGCACCGGCACCGTGGGACATGACATCAGATCGACCGATGGGAATGCAAGAACCGGGCACGCTGCGGTGCCCGGGCAGGTGGAGCGGGGACGAAGCGCGGCCCGGCGCCGGGGGGCGTCAGTCCGAAGCAGCCTTGGGCATGTCGGACCCCTCATAGATGACGAGCGGTCGTGACTCTCCCTGGATGGTCGCCTCGTCCACGACGACCTTGGCCACGTTCTTGAGCGAAGGCAGGTCGTACATGATGTCGAGGAGGTTGTGCTCGAGAATGGAACGCAGCCCGCGGGCACCGGTCTTGCGCTCGAGCGCGCGGCGCGCGACCGCTCGCAATGCCTCGTTGCGGAATTCCAGGTCCACGCCTTCCATGTCGAACAAGCGCGCATACTGCTTCGTGATGGCGTTCTTCGGCTCGGTGAGGATTTGGACCAACTGGTGCTCGTCGAGTTCGTCCAGGACCGCCATGACCGGCAGCCGGCCGACGAACTCGGGAATCAGGCCGAATTTGATCAGATCCTCCGGCTCGACGCTGTGCAGCATCTCGCTGGTGGATTTCTTGTCGCTCTTGCTCTTGACCTCGGCGGAAAAGCCGATACCGCTCTTCTCGGAACGGTCGCGGATGATCTTCTCCAGGCCCGCGAACGCTCCGCCGCAGATGAAAAGGATATTGGAGGTGTTGACCTGCAGGAATTCCTGCTGCGGGTGCTTGCGGCCACCCTGCGGCGGTACCGAGGCGATCGTGCCTTCAATCAGCTTGAGCAGTGCCTGCTGGACACCTTCGCCAGAGACATCCCGGGTGATGGAGGGGTTGTCGGACTTGCGCGAGATCTTGTCGATCTCGTCGATGTACACGATACCGGTCTGTGCCTTCTCGACGTCGTAATCGCACTTCTGGAGCAGCTTCTGGATGATGTTCTCGACGTCCTCGCCCACGTAGCCCGCCTCGGTGAGGGTGGTGGCGTCGGCGATCGTGAAAGGGACGTTGAGCAGGCGGGCCATCGTCTCGGCGAGCAGGGTCTTGCCGCTGCCGGTCGGGCCGATCAGCAACACGTTGCTCTTGGAGACCTCCACCTCGGACTGCTTGCCGCGGGTGTCCAGGCGCTTGTAGTGGTTGTACACGGCCACCGCGAGGATCTTCTTGGCGCGGTCCTGGCCTACGACGTACTCGTCGAGCACGCGGCGGATCTCGTGCGGCGTGGGCAGTTTGCTGCCGCCGCCGGAGGAAGATTTCTCCTGGATTTCCTCGCGGATGATGTCGTTGCAGAGTTCGACGCACTCGTCGCAGATGAATACCGAAGGGCCGGCGATGAGCTTGCGAACCTCGTGCTGGCTCTTGCCGCAGAAAGAGCAGTAAAGCAACCGGTCGCCGTCGCCGCTCTTGCCTTTGCCGCTGTCAACCATCAGACACCTCGGTCAGTATCAATCTGGAAATGGCCTGCCGGACGGCCGTGCCGTCTCAGGCCGGTTGCGACGTCGCGACCGTGCCGCGCTTGCTAAGGACCTCGTCGACCAGTCCGTACTCGCGCGCTTCCTCGGCGCCGAGGAACTTGTCGCGCTCGGTGTCGGCGGCGACGCGCTCGATCGGCCGGCCCGTGTGGCGCGCCAGGATTGCGTTGAGCCGGTCCCGAAGCTGGAGTATCTCCCGGGCGTGGATGTCGATATCGGTTGCCTGGCCCTGGAAGCCACCGAGCGGCTGGTGGATCATCACGCGCGAGTGCGGCAGGCAATAGCGTTTCCCCGCGGCGCCGCCGGCCAGCAGCAATGCGCCCATGCTCGCCGCCTGTCCGACGCACATCGTGCTCACGTCGGGCTTGATGAACTGCATGGTGTCGTAGATCGCCAGCCCCGCGGTCACCAGCCCACCGGGGGAGTTGATATAAAGATGGATGTCCTTGTCCGGATTTTCCGACTCCAGGAACAGCAGCTGAGCGACGATCAGATTGGCGACTCCGTCGTCGACCGGTCCGACGAGAAAAATGACGCGCTCCTTGAGCAGCCGGGAGTAGATGTCGTACGCACGCTCGCCGCGCGCGGTCTGCTCCACCACCATCGGGACCAGATTCAGGCCCCGCGTCTCGATTCTGTTCGACATGGCTCGGATATCGGTCGTTCGTCGCATGTACTTGAGTGTTAACCAGTCTGCCCTGGATTCATCAGAGCGTCAAACGACAGTGGTTGTTCCGTGACCGACGCCTGATTCAACACCCAATCCAGCGCGGCATCCTCCAGGACGCTGCCCTCGACCTCGCGCAGGCGGGCTCCGTCCTCGAAGTACCACTTCACCACCGCCTTGGGGTCTTCGTAGCTCGCCGCCAGGCTCTCCACGCGCGCGCGGACCAGCGCCGGATCGGCCTTGAGCTCGTTGGCGCGTATCACCTCTGCGATCACCAGGCCGAGCGTCACGCGCCGGCGCGCCTCGTTCTCGGCGAGTTCGGGCTTCATTGCCGCGAGCATCTCCCGATTCGCGCCCTGCATCGCCAATCGCTGGCGCATGCCCTCGACGAGTCGTTCGCTCTCGCTGGTGATGAGCGCCCTGGGCACCGCAAAGTCCGCCTGCTCGAACAGACGCTGCATGATCCCGCTGTGCAACCGTTCGCGCAGCTTGCGCTGCATTTCGCGTTCCATGTTGCCCCGCACTTCGGTGCGGAAAGCGTCGAACCCACCGGACTTGACACCGAAGCGCTCGAAGAAGGCGTCATCGAGCGTGGGCAGTTCGCCCTGCTTGACGGTCTTGACCTCGACCTCGAACCGGACCGGCTTGCCGGCCAGTTCGGTCCGCTGGTAGCCCTCGGGGAAGCTCAGGTTCAAGGTGCGCTTCTCGCCCGCCGACGCGCCGATCAGGCCGTCCTCGAAGCCAGGGATCAGCATCCCCGAGCCGAGTTCAATCTCGAAATCGTGCGCGTGCCCGCCTTCAAGGGCCGCCTCATCGACGAAACCGTGGTAATCGACCACCAGGCGATCCCCGCTCGCCGCCGGGCGCGCAACCTCGACCCACTCCCGGGCCTGCCGGCGCAGGGTTTCGATCATGTTCTCTACATCGGTGTCGGTGACCTGACATACGGGCTTTTCAATCGCCAGGGTCCTGACCTTGTCCAGGGTGACCTCCGGGTAGACTTCGAAGGTTGCGCTGTAGGTCAGGCCGGTACCCGGGGCGGCGGAAAACGGGTCGATGGTCGGGTCGCCGGCAGGACGCAGGTTCTGCCCGACAACCGCGGCGCGGAAGCTGTCGCGAAGCTGTTCGCCGACGACGTCGTCGCGGACGCGCGCGGCGTAACGCTGCTCCACCACCTTGAACGGCGCCTTGCCAGGGCGGAAACCGGCGATCCGCGCGCTGCGGGCCAGATCCTTCAGGCGCTTCTGGACCTCGGCGGTGATCTGCTCCTCGCCAATCTGAATGTTGACGCGGCGCTCGATCGGCCCGGTCGAATCTACCGATACCTGCATGTCAGCCAAATCTCCTCGAAGTGTTGCAACGTTTCCGCCGCGCCCGCGACGGGGCGGGCCGGGCATTAGGGGGTGGTGCGAAAGGAGAGACTCGAACTCTCACGGGTTGCCCCACTGGCATCTAAAACCAGCGCGTCTACCGATTCCGCCACTTTCGCTATCAGCACGACCGAAGCGCGTACGGCCTGGGCAACCCGCCCGGCGGCGCGACCCGGTCCAAGGCACCGTCCGGAACCCAGGCCCGCCCGAAGCCCGCGCATTATAGACAGGCACGGCGACGCCGGCATCCCGGGTACGGACATCCCGGCTACGAGCATCCCGTGCGCAGGTGTCGGCGGGCAGCGCCTTGCGCTGCTCGGCAAGGGCGGCCGGGGTGCTGGCGCCCAGACTTCGTACTGCCTATACTGTCCCCGAGGCAAAATCAAGCATTTCAAACATATAGAGGCGGAACAACATGCACACCCTCAAATTCGTCGTCGCGCTCGCGCTGGCTCACGGCGTTGTATCGACGGCGGGCGCAGTCGATGTCGTGGAATGCATCGATCCCAAGGGTGGCCGCTACCTGACGGACCTCTGTCCGCCCGGTGCGAAGGTCGCCTCGAAAAAATCCATCCGGACGACGAAAAAGCCGGCCAGCGAGGCGGTCGAGCAAATCGCACGCGAGCATCCGGTCACCTTGTACGCCGTGCCGGTCTGCGACGCCTGCGACCTGGTGCGCAACCAGTTGCAGAAACGTGCGGTTCCGTTCGTGGAGAAGGATGCATCGAAGGACCTGGGGATCCAGGAAGAGCTCAAGAGCCTGGCTGGCGGATTGACCGTACCGGCGGTCGGCATCGGCGAGACGGTGCTGACGGGCTACAACCGCCAGGCGCTGGACGCCGCGCTGACCACGGCCGGCTACCCTGCGGCAGCGGACGCGTCCGGAACAACCGAGCCACAGCCCCCGGCGACCGGCGACTAGGTTCGACGCCATGGGCGCCACCGGCGACCGGCCACCGCCAACCACGCCCGGCGAGGCCGAGGAAGCGTTCTACGACGCGTTCGAACGTGCAGACTTCGCGGCCATGCGCAGGCTTTGGGCGGACGGCGACGACGTGGTCTGCGTGCACCCGCTCGGCCCGACCCTGCGCGGTGCGCGCGCGGTCATGGACAGCTGGCGGACCATGTTCCGCGGCGGCGCGTCGATGCGGTTCACCCGCATGATCCAGCAGCAGTTCCTGCAGGACGAAGTGGCGATCAATGTCGTTCACGAGTTCATCCAGGTGACCGGCGAGCGCGGTACGCGCCCGCCGATGATCGCCACCAACGCCTATCGGCGCCAGGGCGGCACCTGGCACATGATCCTGCACCACGCGTCGCCTTCGCCCGAGCACTTCGAAGCGGCGGTGGCCCCGGCTGCGGCGATTCATTGAAGATCCCGACGCCGCCGCCGGGTCGCTCGGCGGCGCTGCGATGGCAGGTGTCGTTGGAATGATGGTGGGCCGTGCAGGACTTGAACCTGCAACCAACTGATTAAGAGTCAGCTGCTCTACCAATTGAGCTAACGGCCCGGAAACCCGGGGTTGCGGAAGCTGGGGTGAGCGACGGGACTCGAACCCGCGACGGCCGGAACCACAATCCGGGGCTCTACCAACTGAGCTACGCTCACCGTTTGAATCGTCATCGGCCACCGTGCGGCCGGACTCGACCTCGACAATCGACTTCGCCGCGCGTACCCGACGCCCGGCGCACGCGCGGCGAAGGTGGCGCGCCTGGCAGGACTCGAACCTGCTACCCTCGGCTTAGAAGGCCGATGCTCTATCCAGATGAGCTACAGGCGCGGCGTTCGCTCCCGGCGCTGCATCGTCCGAAGTTGGTCGGGGCAGAGGGATTTGAACCCCCGACCCCCTGCTCCCAAAGCAGGTGCGCTACCAGACTGCGCTATGCCCCGCGCCGCCGCCCAGGTCCGGTCGCGGCGAAGGGCGTGGATGATACGCAGGCGCTGAAACAGCGTCAATTAACGCCGCGCCGGCGGCTCGACAGCGACACGCCGCCAGTGCGTGCCGCCCGCGGCGTCCTCGAGTTGAACGCCCGCGGCGGCGAGTTGGTCACGGATCCGATCGGCCTGCTTCCAGTCGCGCCGGGCGCGCGCCTGCGCACGCGCCTGGATGAGGGCGTCGATCTCGCCGTCTGCGAGCCCGGATTCCGAGGCGGCCGGCCCGCCGCGCAGGAACGCTTCCGGATCCGCTCCCAGCAATCCGAGCACACCGGCCAGAAGGCGCAGCGTCGCCGCCAGGGACGCGGCGGCGGCCGGGTCCTGCTCGCGCACGCGGTTGATTTCGCGCACGAGATCGAACAACACCGCAATCGCGACCGGGGTGTTGAAATCGTCGTCCATCGCGGCGTAAAAACGCGCCGTGTAGTCCTCCTGCGCCGCCGGCTGCGCCGACGGCAAGCCCCGCAACGCGGTGTACAGGCGCGCGAGCGCCGCACGTGCGCCGTCGAGCTGCTCGTCACCGTAGTTGAGGGGGCTTCGATAGTGGCTGGAGAGGATGAAGAAGCGCAGTTCCTCGGGGCGGTAGCGCGCAAGCACCTCGCGCACGGTGAAGAAATTGCCCAGCGACTTGGACATCTTCTCGTCGGCGACACGCACGAAACCGTTGTGCATCCAGTACTCGACGAACCGGCCGTCGAACGCACCCTCGGACTGCGCGATCTCGTTCTCATGGTGCGGGAACTGCAGATCCTGGCCGCCGCCGTGGATATCGAAGTGCATCCCCAGGCACTGGGTCGACATCGCCGAACATTCGATGTGCCAGCCCGGGCGGCCGGCGCCCCAGGGGGAATCCCATGCGGGCTCGCCAGGCTTGGCCGCCTTCCAGAGCACGAAATCGAGCGGATCGCGCTTGTCCTCGCCCACCTCCACCCGCGCACCGGCGCGCAGATCCTCGACGCGCTTGCCCGACAGGCGGCCGTAGCCCGGGAAGGAGTTCACCGCGTAGTAGACGTCGCCGTTCGCCGCGCGATAGGCATGGGCGCGCGCAAGCAACCGCTCGATGATGGCAAGGATCGAAGCGATGTGTCCGGTCGCACGCGGTTCGGCATCGGGCCGCAGGACGCCCAGGGCATCGGCATCCTCGTGCATCGCGGCGATGAAGCGCTCGGTCAGCTCGGCGATGCCCTCGCCGTTCTCGGCCGCCCGGCGGATGATCTTGTCGTCGATATCGGTGATGTTGCGGACGTAGGTGACGTGGTAGCCGAGGGCGCGCAGGTAGCGCACCACCATGTCGAACACGACCATCACCCGGGCATGTCCGACATGGCAGTAGTCGTAGACCGTCATGCCGCATACGTACATCCGTACCTGCCCCGGCGTGACGGGCGCGAACGGGCGCCGGGACCCGGCGAGCGAGTCATGGATGGCGAGCGCGTTGGGTCGGACCGGGTCGGGCGTCATGGGGTGGCCGCGTCGATGGCGCCCGCCCGTGCGGGCGCGCGCATGGTAGAGTACCGCGGATTCGCGTTCAAATCGCGCTCCGCGGCAATGGCGGAGCGCCACCGCTGAGGAGCATTCCGTGAAGGTCCGACTCAAGACCAGCATGGGCGACATCGTCGTCGCCCTCGACGCCGAAAAGGCCCCGAACACGGTGGCCAACTTCCTGGAGTACGTGGACTCGGGTTTCTACGACGGCACGGTGTTCCACCGCGTGATCGACGGCTTCATGATCCAGGGCGGGGGGCTGGAACCGGGCCTGAAGCCCAAGGCTTCGGGGGCGCCGATCCGCAACGAGGCCGACAACGGCCTGTCGAACGAAATCGGCGCCATCGCCATGGCACGCACCTCCGATCCGCACTCGGCCCGGGCGCAGTTCTTCATCAACGTGAAGGACAACGATTTCCTGGATCATTCCGAGCCGACCGTGGAGGGCTGGGGCTACTGCGTATTCGGTGCGGTCGCCGAGGGCATGGACGTGGTCAATTCCATCAAGGCCGTGCAGACGACGCGCCGCGGCGGCATGGCCGACGTCCCGGTGGAAGACGTCCTCATCGTCGCCGCGGTCCGGGAAGCCGATGGTTGAGCCGGCTGCCGGCAGATGACGGTCGCCTTCATTTCGGACCTGCACCTGTGCGCAGACCGGCCGCACAAGGTGACGCTGTTCGAACGCCTGCTCGCACACCTGGCTGGCCGTTGCCAGGCGCTGTACGTGCTCGGCGATCTGTTCGAGTACTGGGTGGGTGACGACGACGACACCCCGCCCAATCCTGGCGTCGTCGCCGCGATCGCGATCCTGGTGCAGGCCGGGACCGCAGTCGGCGTGTTGCACGGCAACCGGGATTTCCTGCTGGGCGAGGGCTTCGCGCGCGCGACCGGCGCGACGCTGCTTGCGGAGACGGCCGTGGTCGAACTGCACGGCGTGCCGACTCTGTTGATGCACGGCGATTTGCTCTGCACCCGCGATCTGCCCTACCAGCAGTTGCGCCGGACGGTGCAGAACCCGCAGTGGAAGGCCGCCGCGCTCGCCAGGCCGCTCGCCGAGCGGCGCGCCATCGCGGCGCAGATGCGCGACGGCAGCGTCGAAGCCAAGCTCGCCAAGGCCGAGGAGATCATGGACGTCGAACCCGCCGCGGTCGGCGAGGCGTTGGACCGGCACGGCGTACGGCACCTGATCCACGGCCACACGCACCGCCCCGCGGTACACGAGTTTCAACACGGCGCACAACGCGCGCGCCGCACCGTGCTCGGCGACTGGTACGCGCTCGACAGCGTGCTCGTCTGCGAGCCTGGCGACCGACAGCGCCTGTTGCGGGTCGAGGACTACCTGGCGCGCTGACGCATTGCATCGCGCGGCCGGATGGCGCCGTTCAGGAAGCCAGGGCGACGATCGTCAGCGCGAAATATACGGTCACCCAGGCCACCAGGGTGCGGCCGACGAGGCTGCGGACCTCGTTCACCAGGACGACACCGTTGCCGGCATCGGCGGCGCAATACTGCACCGCATCTTCGATCTGCAGCGCGCCCATGCCCGCGCGCTCCAGCACCGCCGCGTTATCCGCCGGCCCGAGCGTGCTGGAGAACCGCCAGGCAGCGAATGCGTGTACGAGGCTGCCCGTCAGCGCGTAGCCGAGCGCGATCAGGCGCGCGGGCGCCCAGGCCAACAGATCGGCGAGCTGGCGGGCCGCGGCCGCAAAGCGCTCGGGCTGACCCGGTTCGCGCGCAAGCTCGCTCGACAGGCGGTAGACGATCGCCACCGCCGGCCCCACGGCACCGAGCACCACGTACCAGAACAGCGGCGTGCACAACCGTTCGTTGACGCCCACCAGCACCGCGGCCGCGATCCTGTCCGCCGGCGCCGCCGGGGCGTCGGGCGCGTCGCCGGTAATCGCCACCGCAGCTGCCTGGGTCGCCGGTTCGTCCGCCACCGCCACGCCGGTGAGCCACCGATCGACCTGGCTGCCGAGATCGCGCGGACCGAGGCTGTACAGGAGCAGGGCCGCGCCGGCCAGGAAGCCGGCCGCGCCGCCGGTGCCGGCAACCACGAATGCGCTCACCAGCGCCGGCAGCACCAGGACGATGAACACGCCACCGCGCCCATCCCACCAGGACTGGGTGCCGAAGCGATCGGCGAGCGTTCCGCGCAACGCCCGCAGCCAGCCGAACCGGCGCAGGTCGTCGAGCTGCGGCAGCAATTGCTGCATCCCGACCACGATTAACACCGCGATGAATTTCATGCGTGCTCCGTCCGAGTCCGAGACAGCCGCGCAGTCAGGGCAGCGCGAGATCCGCGCGCAACCGTGCCCAGTCGAAATGCGGTCCGGGGTCGGTCTTGCGTCCCGGGGCGATGTCGCTGTGGCCGACGACGCGCCCGGGTGTGATCGCCGGCCAGCGCGCGGCGGCCGCCCGCGCCACCGCCGCGAGGCGAAGGTATTGTGCTTCGGTGTAGCCGTCGGTGTCGATGCCCTCGAGTTCCACGCCGATCGAGAAATCGTTGCACGCCGTTCGCCCCGCGAAGGACGACGCCCCCGCGTGCCAGGCACGGGCGCGCAACGGCACGAACTGGGCAAGTGCGCCGGCGCGGTCGATCAACAGATGCGCCGACACGCGCAGCCCGCGCAACGACTCGAAATACGGATGCGCGGCGCAATCGAGCGTATTGCAGAACAGCCGCTCGACGAAACCACCGCCGTAGCGACCCGGCGGCAGGCTGATGGCGTGGATCACGAGCAGGTCGATTGCAGTATCTGGCGGCCGATCGTCGTGGTTGGGCGAAGGGACGCGGCGCGCCTCCAGCACCCATTCACCGGCATCGTCGATCGTCGCTCGCATCGGATCCGCCCCGGCATCGCGGCCCCATGCCGGTCATGCCGCATGGTGGTTAGGGTAACATGCGACCGCGCGACGGCGACGGCGCGCGCCAGGCGCTCTGCCGGAGAACCACCCGCATGACCGACAACGACCCAATCGATCGCGATGACATGCGCGCCAGCGTGCGACGCGCCTTGCAGGAGGACGTGGGTCGCGGCGATCTCACCGCCGATCTCGTTCCGGCCACGGCGCGTGCGCAGGCGCGTCTCATCGCCCGGGAGCCGGCGGTGCTGTGCGGGTGCGACTGGTTCGAGGAAACCTTCCGCCAGCTTGACGCCGGGGTCGCGTTTCGCTGGCACGCGCGCGACGGCGACGCCATTGCCCCCGACGCCGTGCTCTGCGAACTGAGCGGTCCGGCGCGTGCCCTGCTGACCGGCGAGCGCACCGCGATGAACTTCCTGCAGACGCTCTCCGGCACAGCCACCGCGACCCGCGCCTGCGTGGAGCTCATCGCCGGTACTCGTACCCGCCTGCTCGATACCCGCAAGACGCTGCCGGGCCTGCGCCGAGCGCAGAAGTACGCCGTGCGATGCGGCGGCGGCAGCAATCACCGCATGGGCCTGTACGACGCGATCCTCATCAAGGAGAACCACATCGCCGCCGCCGGCTCGGTGCGCGCGGCGATCGCGGGCGCACGGGCGGCGCACCCCGGGATCCCGATAGAAGCCGAGGTCGAGACGCTGGAGCAGCTCGACGAGGCGATCGCCGCCGGCGCCGACAGCGCCCTGCTGGACAACTTCACCCTCGCCGGCATGCGCGAGGCGGTGTCGCGCGCCGCCGGGCGGGTTGCACTGGAGGCCTCCGGCGGAATCGATCGCGACGCGCTGCGGGCCGTGGCCGAGACCGGCGTCGACTACATCTCCGTCGGCGCGCTCACCAAGCACCTGCGCGCGGTGGACCTTTCGATGCGGATCGTCAGCGCCTGAGCGAGGCGCCGGCGGGCCGTCACAACCGCTCGCGCACGCGCTGGTAGATCGACTCGCACAACGGACCGCTCTCCACCAGGAGATGTTCGAGCTCCGCCATGCGACTGGCGGCGAACTCGCGGTCGTTGATGCTGCCGACGTTGATGTAGACGTTCAGCGCAGCGCTGCGCAGCGCGGCCTGGGCTGCGAGCACCGCCACGCCCGCATCGCTGATGACGCCCTTGTTGCCCTTCTCCGCGACGGCGCGAATGACGCCGATCAGCTCCGCGCAGGCACGGACGCAGGCGAGCGGGACGTCCGTGGCGGTTCGCAGCGCGGCCTGGACCGCCGCGGTGCGGGCGGCCTTCTCGTCGTCGGTCTGCCTGGGCAGGGCATAGGCAGCCATCACGGCGTCGAACGCGGCCACGTCCTCGTTCACCATCTCCAGCAGGCGTGCGCGCAGGCGCTCGCCGTGTTCCAGGGCCGCGCGCATGTCCGGCTCGACTTCCGCGAACTTCTCCTTGCCGATGGTGAGGTTGCACACCATGGCCGACAACGCCGCCGCCATTGCGCCCATGATTGCCGCGGCGCTGCCGCCGCCCGGGGTCGGCGCCTTGCTGGCGAGCGCGTCCAGAAACGCGTGCACCGGGAGATCCTTGAACATCGGCAGGCTCCTAGGGGTTGGCGCGGCGCGAGAGGGTCGGCCGCCGGCGCGCAATCTAACTGCGTTCGCGCACGCCCGGCAAGCCGGCGCGGCGTGCTTGCCGGGTCCGGCCGGGCTGCGCTAAGGTGCCGGGCGACCCGTGTTTTCTTCGCGCCTGATGGCGACAGGCAAAGGCCCGGAACGCACGTCCCGCAATCACCGAGGGTTCGCCATGAAGAAACTCCTTTTCCAGCTCGATACCGACGCCATCGCCAACACCTTCGATACCGTCGTCGGCTACGACGGCGGTGCCGACGTCGTCACGCCGATTGCCGGCATGACGCCGGAAAATGTCGGCGGCATGGTGGCCGGTGCGATCTTCACGCGTGGGCCCAAGGACAAGAAGCACACCGCGCTGTTCGTCTCCGGCAGCGACATGGCCAAGGGCGAGGCGCTGCTGGCGGCCATCCGCAAGTGCTTCTTCGCGGACTTCCGCGTCTCGGTGATGATCGATTCCAACGGCAGCAACACCACGGCCGCGGCCGCGGTCGCGCGGATCACCAGCCATGTACCCGGAACCGGCAGGCGCGCTGTGATCCTGGCCGGGACCGGCCCGGTGGGCCAGCGCGCGGCGGTGATGCTGGCGCGCGAAGGCGCGACCGTCGCCCTGACCTCGCGCCGGCTGGATCGCGCGCAGGCCGCGGCCGCGCACGTCAGGCAGACCTTCGGCGTGGAGGTCGAAGCCCTCGCCGCGAACGACGCCGCGAGTACCGACGCCGCGCTCGCCGGCGCGCACATCGTGCTCGCCACCGGCGCCGCCGGCGCCAGGCTGCTGGACGAGGAGCAGTGGCGCAACCACCCGACGTTGCAGATTCTCGTCGACGCCAATGCCACCCCGCCCCTGGGCATCGCCGGCATCGACATGATGGACAAGGGCAAGGAGCGCCATGGCCGGATCTGCTACGGTGCGATCGGGTTCGGCGCCTTGAAGCTGGAGGTCCATCGCGCCTGCATCGCCCGGCTGTTCGAGCGCAACGATCAGGTGCTCGATGCCGAGCAGATCTACGCGCTCGCCAAGGAGCGCGCCTGATCGGCCGGCGCAGCTGCCGCCGGGGCTCCGTCCGTATCGCCGTATCCACGGCGGCCGGGCTGGCGGTGCTCATGGCCTGCGCCGCGCGCGCGGACGATGCGCTTTCGGCCTGGCTCGCGGGCGATCGCGTCCGAGCCCGGGCCCTGCTCGCCCCACGTGCCGAATCCGGGGAGAGCCGCGCCGCGGCGATGATGGCCATCGACTGTCGCGCCGACCCCGATGCCGACGCCACGCGGTGCGTGCGCTGGCTGGAACGCGCCGCCGGTGCCGGCTCGGCTGCCGCCCGTCATGATCTGGCTTCCGCGCTCTGGCGCGGCGAAGGCATCGGACAGGATCGGACACGCGCGCAGGCGCTCTGGCGCCAGGCCGCGACCGGCGGCGATGCCGCCAGCCAGTACAACCTCGCCTGGATGCTGCTGCGCGCCGATCCGGCCGGCCACCGGGCCGAGGCCCGCGCCTGGCTGACGCGAGCCGCGCTGGCCGGGTTGCCGCAGGCCCAGTACGCACTCGCGGTGCTCGACGCGGACGCGGGCGGGCCGACCGCACTCAGGCGCGCCTTCGCCGGATTCCGCGACGCCGCGGCCGGCGGCTACGCTCCGGCCCAGTTCAATGCCGCCCTGTTGCTCGAGGCACGGATACTCGGCGCACCGGATCTCGATGCCGCCCGTCGCTGGCTGGAAGTTGCCGCGGCGCAGGGATTCGCGCCCGCCCGCGACCGGCTGGCCCGCCATGCGCAGGCGCATTCCGCGCCGACCGCGCCCGCGGCGCAGGAGTCCATCGCCGTCCGTTCACCTGACCTGGCCGCGCCGCCTGCGACGCCGGACACGAGCGATGCCGGTCCCATCCGCGACGCGGACTGGGTGCGCCTCCAGGATCCCGCGGCCTACACGATCCAACTCGCCGCCGGCGAGGATGCGGCCGCCCTGCGTTCGTTCCTCGACCGCACCCGCACGCGCGGCGAGCGCGCATGCGTGCCGATACGATCCGGGCCCGGGCGCCGCTACGCCGCGATCGCCGGCGTCTACGCCGACCCGGCGCAGGCCCGGGAAGCACTCGCGGCGTTGCCGCCCGCGGCGCGCGGCGGGCGGCCCTGGGTCCGGCGATTCGCCGAACTGCACGCGCTCATCGCCGATTGATGCGGGCGCCGGTCCCGATGTGGTAATGGTATTGCCCCGCTACCCGACACCGCCATGAACGCCAAGCCACCGACCACCCGATTCGACGAACTGCTCGCTGCCGACGCCGAGGGCCTGGTCAACCTTGTCTATCCGCTGGCCGCGGTCGAGGAGCCGGAGATGGACAAGCGGCTGGCACGGGCCTGCATGCGCCTGGGCCTGCACCGCCAGCAGCTCGTATGCGCCGCCGGGTTCAACTCCCGCATCCGCCCGCTGCGCGACGTGCTGCTCATCCTGGGTTTCACCAGCTACGAGGACCTGGCCCGCCAGCGCAACGAGGTGTTCGTCTCGGACATCTACCATTACCTTTCGATGGAGAACGTGCTGTCGATCTACGCCGCGGTTCGCAGCGACAGCGATCTGCTCGACGTGATGCAGTACCTGCTGCTGCAGCGCCTGCAGAACGTCGAGAAGCGCATCGAGGCGACGGTCAATTCGCTGGTGATCGAACGCTACAAGAAGGAGATGCGGGCGATTTATTCGGGCGGCGTGGCCCGCATCGATTTCGCCGAGGCGCGACTGAACAATACCGAAAGCGGCTTCCGGGCGCTGCTGAACGAGGTCAGCATCATCGTGGAGGCGAAGTTGATCCCGGTGGGCGACGTATTCTTCCGCGAAACGGTACTGCCCGAGGAAAAGCGCCGGCTGATCAACAAGGGTGTCATCCCGGTCGAGCTGATCCGGGCCCGCCTGGAGGACAACGCCATCACGGCGCAGGAGCGCCGGATGCTGGAGGACAACCTCGCCCGCATTACCTCCAGCGCGGGTTGAAGTCCCGCGCTAGCGGCCGGGCACCGGGCATTTGCGTTCCTTGCCCGCCAGGCGCGCCTTGAAACCCTGCTCGTACTTCGGCGCCTGGCCCTTCCTTGCGCAGTCGGTGTAGTTGTCGGAGTGGGCGCGGTTGTCCCACCTGAATTCCGCTGCGTCCTCGTAGCCGGAGGTCCAGCACTCGCACGGGGTGTTGTCCAACGCGCGCGCCGCGCCCAGCGGCGACAATGCGAGTACCGCGGCCGCGGTGGCGAGAATCCTTCCGGTCATGGTGTCGATCTCCTGGTCGCGCAGCAGGCCTGCCCGCCTGGAAAAAAAATAGCACAACCGCGCGCGCCCGGCCGCACCGCGGTGAACGGGATCACAGGGCCGGCGACGGGCGGCGGGCGGCACGGGACGAGCGGCACGGTCAGGGTAGCTCCTGGCGCCGCCCGCCTTCGCAAAGGTACAGCCAGGTCTCGATCACCGTGTCCGGGTTCAGGGACACGCTCTCGATCCCCTGCTCCAGGAGCCATTGCGCCAGATCCGGGTGATCCGAGGGCCCCTGGCCGCAGATCCCGATGTACTTGCCCGATTGCCGGCAGGCCCGGATGGCCATGTCGATCAGCGCCTTCACCGCGCCGTTGCGCTCGTCGAACTGGTCCGCGACCAGGGCCGAATCGCGGTCGAGGCCAAGCGTGAGCTGAGTCAGATCATTGGAGCCGATCGAGAACCCGTCGAAGTGCTGCAGGAATTCCTCGGCCAGCAGGGCATTGCTGGGCAACTCGCACATCATGATGAGCTTCAGATCGGCCTGTCCGCGACGCAGCCCGTTCGCCGCGAGCGCCTGGATCACCCCCGCGGCCTCGGCGGGCGTGCGCACGAACGGCACCATGACCTGCACGTTGGACAGGCCCATGGTCTCGCGCACGTGGCGCAGCGCGCGGCACTCCAGCTCGAAGCACTCGCGGAACTTCTCCGAGACGTAGCGCGAGGCTCCGCGGAAGCCCAGCATCGGATTCTCCTCGTGCGGCTCGTAGCGATCGCCGCCGAGCAGATCGGCGTACTCGTTGGACTTGAAGTCAGACAGCCGCACGATGACCGGGTGCGGCGCGAACGCGGCCGCGATCGTCGATATTCCCTCGGCGAGCTTGGCAACGTAGAAATCCAGCGGGCTGCCGTATGCGCCGGTGCGCTCGGCGATGCGCTCGCGCAACTGCGCCGGCAGTCGATCGAACTCGATGAGCGCACGCGGGTGCACGCCGATCACGCGGTTGATGATGAACTCCAGGCGCGCCAGCCCCACGCCCATGTGCGGCAGGCGCGAAAACGCGAACGCGCGTTCCGGATTGCCGACGTTCATCATGATCCTGACCGGCGGCGGGGGCATCGCGTCCAGGCGAACCTCGCGCACCCGGAACCGGTGCAGGCCGCGGTAGACCAGTCCGGTATCGCCCTCGGCGCAGGAAACCGTCACCGGCTCGCCGTCCACCAGGCGCTGTGTCGCGTCGACGCAGCCGACCACCGCCGGCACGCCGAGTTCACGCGCGATGATGGCGGCGTGGCAGGTGCGCCCGCCGCGGTCCGTGACGATGGCAGCCGCGCGCTTCATCACCGGCTCCCAGTCCGGATCGGTCATTGGCGTGACCAGCACGTCGCCCGCGCGCACGCGATCCATGTCCGCGATGTCGTGCACGATGCGTACGGTGCCCGCGCCGATCTTCTGCCCGATGCTGCGGCCGCTCGCCGCGACCTCGCCGCGGGACTCCAGCTCGTAGCGCTCCAGGCGGCGCTCGGCACGGCTCTGCACCGTTTCGGGACGGGCCTGGACGATGAACAGTTCCCCACCCGCGTCGCGCGCCCATTCGATGTCCATCGGCCGGCCGTAGTGACGCTCGATCGCCACCGCCAGGCGCGCGAGTTCCTCGACCTCGGCATCCGCCAGGCAGAATCGCAGCCGATCCGCCGCCGGGACATCGACGGTCGCCGTGCCTCGATCGCCGAACACCATCCGCAACGCCTTGGTCCCCAGGGTCCGCTGCAGAATCGCCGGCCGCCCGGCCGCCAGGCCCTGCTTCCAGACGTAGAATTCGTCCGGGTTGACCTGCCCCTGCACGACGGTCTCGCCCAATCCCCAGGCGGCATTGATGAAGACCACGTCGCGAAAGCCGGACTCGGTATCGAGCGTGAACATCACCCCGCTGGCACCGAGATCGCTGCGGACCATGCGCTGGACGCCGGCCGACAGGCTCACCTGCGCGTGCGCGAACCCCTGGTGCACGCGGTAGGCGATCGCGCGGTCGTTGTACAGCGATGCGAACACCTCCTTGATCCGCAGCAGCACCTGCGGCAGGCCGACGACGTTGAGGAAGGTCTCCTGCTGGCCGGCGAAGGAGGCATCCGGCAGGTCCTCGGCGGTGGCCGACGAGCGCACCGCGACCGAGAAACCGGCGCCGGCGTCGCGCTCGAGTTCGCGCCAGGCGGCGGTCACCGAGCGCTCGAACGCCGGTGGCAACGCCGCGCCGCAGATCCAGGCGCGGATCTCCGCGCCGGCCGCGCGCAGCGCGCCCACGTCGTCCACATCCAGCGCCTGCAGCCGGCGCTCGATGCGGCCGGCCAGATCGTCCTGGGCCAGGAATTCCCGAAACGCCTCGGCAGTGGTCGCAAACCCGCCCGGCACGCGCACGCCGGCCTGCCCCAGGTGCCGCATCATCTCCCCGAGCGAGGCATTCTTGCCACCGACCGAGCCGATGTCGGACAGGCCGAGGTGCTCCAGCTTGACGATGTAGTCGACCACCGCGGCCCCCTGCCTTCGGGACGGAACCCGGCCGATTATAAGCACGGACCTCTCCCCGGCGTTAGAATCCCCCGGCATGCGCCGCCGCGTCTTCTTCGTTTCGGACCGCACCGGCATCACCGCCGAGACGCTCGGGGAGACGCTGCTGACCCAGTTCCCCGACGTCGAGTTCACGCGCACGAACGTGCCGTTCGTCACCGGCCCGGACAAGGCGCGGCAGGCGCTTGCGCAGATCCAGGCCGCCGAAGCGGCAGACGGCGAGCCGGCGCTGGTGTTCAGCACGCTCACCGACACCGAGTCCCAGGTAATCATCGGATCGGGCCTGCGCCACGTGTTCGATCTGTTCGGCACCTACATCGATCCGCTCGAGCGCGCGCTCGGCGTGGCTTCGTCGCACACCGCCGGCCGCATGCACGGCCTGAACGATCACGATGCGTACGATCGGCGCGTCGAGGCGCTGAACTACACCCTGGATCACGACGACGGCCTGAACCCGAAGGAATACGACCAGGCGGACGTCATCCTCATCGGCGTCTCGCGCAGCGGCAAGACTCCGACCTGCCTTTACATGGCGATGCACCTGCACCTGAAGTGCGCGAACTATCCCCTGAACGACGAAGACCTGCAGTACCCGACGTTGCCGGCCGCGCTGCGCCGCCTGCGGTCGAGAATCTTCGGGCTCACGATCGATCCGGAACAACTCAGCCGGATCCGCAACGGCCGCCGGCCCGGCAGCCGCTACGCCTCGGTCGAGCAGTGCCGACTGGAACTGCAGGGCGCGCAACGCATGTACTACAACGAGGGCATCGCCTCGCTGGACACGACCGCGGTCTCGATCGAGGAGATCGCCACCACCATCCACCAGCACTTCGGCTTCGAACGCCCGTTCCGCTGACCGTTCGGCCAGCGCCGGCCCGGCTGCCACACGACGGTCATCCGCCTGTAACACTGGTGTAGCAAAAAGCGCCCTCACCCGCCCGCCCGGACCTGCCCATGCCCACGACCGATCTGTTCCACAATGCCACCGATACCGTGAGATTCGACGCCGGCAGCCCGGTGTTCCGCCAGGGCGACGCCGGCGACCGGATGTACGTCGTCAAGTCCGGCGAGCTGGAAATCGAGGTCGACGGCCGGGTGATCGAGGCCGTCGGCCCGGGCTCGATCGTCGGCGAGATGGCGCTGATCGACGATTCGGCGCGCAGCGCCACGGTGACCGCCCGCAGCGACTGCGAGCTGGTGCCGATCGACGAACGCAGGTTCATGTTCCTGGTGCAGCAGACGCCGCACTTCAGCCTGCTGGTGATGCGGGTGCTGGCCGCGCGGTTGCGGCGGATGGACACCCTCGCCGCCGCGGGCTGACCGCGTTTTTCGAGCCGTCCGCCGCCGGGCCGGTTTCGCGGCGCCGGGCCGCGGTTGCCGGCGAGAAGATTCCGGGCAGATAATCCGGCCACGAACCGCACGCGGGCGAGCCGGCATGGACGCCTGTACCAGGCCTGCGGCAGGACCGACATGGATACGACGATTCGCGGCCCGCTCGCCGCGCTGTTGCTGCTCCTGGCGTCCAGCGCACGCGCGACGGACGAGGCGACGCCCGGGCCGGCGGCGGAGTTCAAGCCCGCGCGATTCAGCAGCGGCCCGTCCGCGTTGGTCGCCCATCTGGCCGTTCCTGCCTATACGCAGTCCGCGCAGCGCATTGCCGCCGTGTATTGCCAGGTCGATGTCTGGACCAACGGCGAAGCGCGCACCCGCAAATGCTTCGCGCACGACCAGAAGCGCGACAAGTCCTTTTGCGTCGCCACCAGCCGGGCACTGAAGCACACCGTCTTCGAGCCGGCGGCGCGCAATGGCGAACCGATACCTGTGCAGTTCCTGTTCCGGGTGCTGTATTTCTGCAAGGACAAGGCCTGCCGCATGGCCATGGTGCCGAACGTGGGCTTCGAGGACGAGGAGTTCGGGACGCTGGACTATGAGTCCCCGCAGCCGATCCTGCACCGCACGGGCTACTCCTGGATCGACAACTATATCCAGCGGCAAGGCTACCTGCCGGCCAATGTCGCCGGGCATCTGTTCACGATGTCGGTACCGATCGACGAATCCGGCCGCCCGCATGAACCGGTCGAGTTCGCACGCTCCGATCTCGCCGACATGGGCAACTTCATCCGCCCCGCCCGCAGTGCCCTGCTGGCGGGGGACTTCGTGCCCGGGCACCGAGGCGGCCGGCCCGTGCCGATGCGGTACCACGTTCCACTCATCTTCCTGTCGCAGGCCGATTGCGGCGAATTCTGAACCCGGCGCGGCGGCCCGGGCTCAATGCCGCTGCCGGGAGCCGTCGCCGCCGGGAATCCCGGGCGGCGGCGCACCCGGCGAAAAAGCCCGGCCGGCGGCGAGCCCGGAAGCCGGCATCGGCCCGCCGAACAGGAACCCCTGCATCGCAAGGCAGCCCTCGCCCAGCAGGAAGTCGCGCTGGTCGGCGCTCTCCACGCCTTCGGCCACCGGCGTGACACCCAGGCTGCGGGCGAGCGCGAGGATCGTGCGTGCGATGGCCACGTCGCTCGGATCCGCCGGCAACCCGGCGACGAAGGCACGGTCGATCTTTAGCTCGTCGATCGGGAATCGCTTCAGGTAGCTGAGCGAGGAAAAGCCGACGCCGAAATCGTCGAGCGCGATCCGCACGCCGAGCCGCTTCAGTCCGGCCAGCAGGCCGACCACCCGTTCCGGATCCTGCATCGCCACCGACTCGGTGATCTCCAGCTCCAGCCGCTGCGCCGGCAGGCCGCTGTCGCGCAGCGCGTGCGCCACCCGCTCGACGATGTCCCCGCGGTGCAACTGGCGCGGGGAGACGTTCACCGCGACGTGCTCGAGGCTGGCGCCGGCATCCAGCCACGCGCGCATCTGCCGGCAGGCGGTGTCGAGCACCCATTCGCCGATCGGCACGATGGCGCCCGTCAGTTCGGCCAGCGGAATGAAGCGCTCCGCGGGCACGTCGCCATCGACCGGGTGGCGCCATCGCAGCAATGCCTCGACTCCCCGGATGCTGCCGGCGGCCGCGTCCACGCGCGGCTGGTAGGCGACCCAGAGCTCGCCGTTGTCCAGCGCGGTCTGCAGGCCGGCCATGAGCGAAGCCTTCTCCTTCATCCGCGCGTTCAGTTCCGCGGTGAAGAACTGCACGGCGTTGCGGCCGCTTTCCTTCGCGTGATACATGGCGATGTCCGCGCGCGACATCAATTCCCCCGGTTCGCGGCCGTCGAGCGGATACAGGCTGATGCCCAGGCTGGCCGATACCACCACCTCACGCTCTCCCGCGCGCAGCGGTTCGCGCAGGCGGGCGATCATCTTCTCCGCCACGGCCAGCGCCTCCTCCGGCTCCAACGGCGGTTCCAGCAGTACGGCGAATTCGTCGCCGCCCAGCCGCCCGACCAGGTCCGACGCGCGCACGCATTGCGCCAGGCGCGTCCCGACTTCGCGGATCACCGAGTCGCCCTCGGCATGGCCGCCGGTGTCGTTGATGTACTTGAAGTGATCCAGATCGATGCAGATCACCGCGAACGAGCGCCCCGCGCGCTCGGCGCGCCTGATCGTCTCCTGCAGGCGGGCGGCGATGCGGGCGCGATTGGCCAGGCCGGTGAGCGGATCGGTGTAGGCCTGGAAAAGGATCTGCGCCTCGTGGCGCTTGCGGTCGCTGATGTCGCAGTTGGTGCCGGTGATGCACAGTGCCCGGCCGCGATCGTCGCGCGCGGTGACCCGGCCCCGGCTCTCGATCCACAGCCAGTCGCCGTTCAGCGTCCGGACCCGGTGGTCGACGGCGTAGTGCGAGCGCCGGCCACGAAGCACGTCGCGGTAGGCGCGGGCGACGGCATCGTGATCCTCCGGATGGGTGAGCGCCATCAGCGTGCGCAGGTCGGTGACGGTGGGCTCCCGCGGGCCGCCGATCATGAAGCGCCATTGCGGGCTCAGGCGTACCTGCCGCGTGCGCGTATCGGCCTGGAACAGCGCCAGCCGGCCCGCGTCGAGCGCCAGGTCGAGGTTACCGCGGGTGGCGGTCATTTCGTCCAGCGCGCCGCGCAGGCTCACCGTGCGTTCCTCCACCAGGCGTTCCAGCGCCGCGCGCGATCGTGCCTCCGCCTCCCGCCCGGCCCGCTCCAGCGCCAGGCGCCGCGCGGTTTCGGCCTCCAGTTCATCGCGTGCGTGACCGAGCGCGCGCGCGTGCGCGGCCTCGCGCAGGCTCAGCGCCAGCGATTCGCGCAGGCGGCCGGACAGCCGCCCGGCGCCGTGCAGCGCGCCGGCGAGGTAGATGAGGCCCCAGAGCGCCAGCGCCAGGTGACCCGGGGCGGTGCTGAGCGCGAACGCCACCACCACCGGCAGCGTCGCACCGCAGGCATAGCCGATATAGGCGGGCCGCCACGGCGCGAGATACGGCAGCGCCGCGGCGGTCATGGCGACGCCGACGATGATCGCCACCGCCGCCCGCTCCAGGGGCAGCGACCAGACGGCCCACGCGCCCAACGCACCCCAGCCGAGGCCGGTGACGGCCGCGCCGGCGGCGAAGGCCCGGGCCCAGCGCCCGGGATCGGCACGCTGCGCGTCGCGGCGTTCAAAACCAAGGCGCAATGCACGCCGTCCGGCGACGATGCCCAGCATCGCCGCCGCCCAGGACAGGATGACCGGGGCGGGCGCTTCGCCCCGATAGGCGGCTGCAAGCGTCGCCGCGACCACGGCGGTGACGATCTCGCCCGCACGCGCATTGGCGTACAGCAGGCGGACCGTTTCGGCTTCGATGCCGGAATCGTCGGGAGCCGGCGTCGTGCCGGCCGGGTCTGAGCGCATCGGGCCAGTATACGGGAGCCCGTGCGCCGGCCGCTGCGGTGGCGATCAACGCTCGCGCCCGGCCTCCGATACACGCCGTGCGAGCGGCGACAGGATGAGGTCCGCCACCCGCCTGCGACCGACCGCGATCTCCACGCTCGCCCGCATGCCCGGCGCGAGCGGCACGTCACGCCCGTCGACCCGCATCACCGTGCTGTCGAGCCGCACGTGCGCGCTGAATGCCAGGCCCTGTCGTTCGTCGGCCACCGCGTCGGCCGACACCTGGGTCACCACGCCGCGGATGAATCCGTAGCGCGTGAAGGGAAAGGTTTCGATCTTGACCACCGCGCGCTGCCCCGCTCGCACGAAGCCGACGTCGCGATTGAGGACCGCCGCCTGCACCAACAGGTGATCCCCGTCCGGGACGACCGCCATGAGCGGCTGCGCCGGCGTGACCACGCCGCCGACGGTGTGCACGGCGATCTGCTGCACCGTGCCGGACACCGGCGCGAGGATCCGCTGGCGTGCGACTGCCGTGCCGGCCTTGAGCAGATCCTGGGATACGCCGTCGAGCCGGGCGCCGACTTCGTCGCGCTCGCCGAGCCATTGCGCCTGCCGGCTCGCCGCGAGCGCGGCCAGGCGATGATCGACCGCGGCCATCGCCGCCTCCAGGCGAGCGCGTTCGCGGCGCTGCACGTCGATGTCGCGGACCTGCTCGATCCGCGCCTGCTCCAGCGCCAGCCAGTCGCTGCGGGGCGCCAGGGCGCGATCGGCGACCGCACGCGCGGCCCGCGCGCGCTCGGCCACCAGCGGCAGCACGGCCTGCAGGCCCGTCAGGCGCGAATCGACGGCCGCACGCGCCGCCTGCAGCCCGCTGCGCTCGGCACGCAGGGCCTGCGTCTCGGCGGCGAAGGCGGCGAGCTCCCGTTCCAGGCGCGCGCGTTCGCGCGCCAGTTCCGCGGCGCCGGCGTCCGCAGGCAGATCGGCGAGCCGTGGCTGCGACTCGCCGGCCACGGCGCGCAACAGCGCATCCAGGCGTGCGCGTTGCATCGAAAGCGCCCGGCGCTCGCGCGCCAATCGTGCCCGATCCGCACGCGGCAGGGTCGGATCCAGTTCCACCAGAACCTGGCCCGCGCGCACGCGCTCGCCCTCCGTCACCCGCACCGCCTGCACGATTCCCGCGTCCAGCGGCTGGACGATTTTCGTGCGGCCGCTGGCGACGAGGCGGCCCGAAGCGATGGCGACCACGTCGATCCAGGCAAGCCAGGCCCAGAGGAGCGCGATACCGCACAGGCAGAGGATGGCGCGCGAAATCCACCGCGCCGCGGGCAGTGGCGGCGTCGACTCGATCGCCTGAACCGCCGGCAGGAAGGCGAGCGCCGCTCGCGGCGCCGGTTCGTCAGGCGGCCGCATCGGCGCCACGGACCATGCGCGCGAACCAGCCGCCGCGACGCATCAGGTCAGCGGGCACGCCGTCCTCGACCAGCACCCCGCCCTCGATGACGATCACGCGATCCACGAACCGCAGCGCGGACGGCCGATGGGCGACGACGATCACCGTCCGCCCACGGCAAATCGAACGCATGTTGTTCTGCAATGCGCGCTCGGATTCGTGGTCCAGCGCGCTGGTGGCCTCGTCGAGGATCAGGATTGCCGGTTCCGCGGCCAACGCCCGCGCCACCGCCAGGCGCTGGCGCTGGCCTGCCGAGAGGCTGACACCGTGCTCACCGATCGGCGTGTCGTACCCCTGCGGCAGCGTGAGCACGAACTCGTGCGCACCGGCCAGCGTCGCCGCGCGCACGACGCGATCCAACGGCAGCGCCGGATCCGCCAGCGCGATGTTCTCGCGGATCGTACGCGCGAACAGGCGGCTGTCTGGCGACACCGCGCCGATGCGGGCACGCAACCACGCCGGGTCGACCTGCGCCAGGTCGACCCCGTCGACGAGCACGCGCCCGCGCTCGGGCACGAACAGCCGCTGCACCAGCCGCGCGAGCGTGCTCTTGCCCGACCCGGACCGCCCGACCACCCCGATGACCTGGCCGGCGGGGATTTCCAGGCTCAGCCCCCGCAGCACCTCGGGCGCCTGCGGGCCATAGCGAAACCAAACGTCGTCGAAGGTGATCCGGCCCGCGAGCCGCGGGAGCGAGCCGCGCCCGGGCTGGCAGGCGGTCTCGGCCGGCGCGTCGAGCAGATCGCCCAGGCGCCGCACCGACAGACCCGCCTGCTGGAAGTCCTGCCAGAGCTGCGCCAAGCGCAGGATCGGCCCGCACACGCGCCCGGCGATCATGTTGAACGCGACCAGCTCGCCGACGCTCAGCGCACCGTCGATCACCTGCCGGGCTCCGAGCCAGAGCAACGCCAGCATGCCGAGCTTCTGCACCAGCCCGGCCAGTGCGCCGGCGAGATTCGAGAGGTGCGTCGCGCGCAACCCGGCGCTGATCTGCGCCGCGAGCAGTTCTTCCCAGCGGCGCTGCTGCTGGGGCTCGACCGCGGCCCCCTTGACCGTCTCGATCGCGCCGATCGATTCGACCAGGAAGGCCTGTGACCTGGCGTTGCTGTCGAACCGATCCGCGAGTCGCGATCGCATTCGCGGCGTGATCGCCAGCGCCAGGCCGGCGTACGCGGGCAGCGTGGCCAGGACGACGAGGGCCAGCGGCGGGCTGTACCACACCAGCATCGCCAGGTACACGGCGGTGAACGCGGCGTCGATGGAGACCGTCAACGTCGTGCCGGTGAGGAAGGCCCTGATCGCCTCCAGCTCACGCGCGCGGGCGGCGATGTCGCCGAGCCTGCGGGCCTGGAACCAGGCCAGCGGCAGCCGCATGAGGTGACGGTGCAGATCCGCGCCCAGGCGCGCGTCGATGCGGCCGGCGGTGTGTGCGAGCACGTAGCCGCGCAGCGCGCCCAGAACGGTCTCGAACACCACCACCGCGAGCAGGGCCGCGCAGAGCACGTCCAGCGTCGCCAGGGCGCGATGCGCCAGCACCTTGTCGATGACGACCTGGAACGCGAGCGGCGATACCAGTGCCAGGCACTGCAATGCCAGCGAGCCGGCGAGCACCTCGGCCAGATCGCGCCGGTAGCGCAGCAGCGCCGGCAGGAACCAGCCGAAGCCGAACGGCCCGCGCGCAGCGGACACGCCGGCGCGCGCGATCAGGATCAAATCCCCGCCCCATTCGGCGAGGAAGGATGCCCGGGAGACGGCGCGCGGCGCATCTTCCCCGGGCATCTGCACGAGGAAGCAATCAGCCCGGGCGCACGCGAGAATCGCAAAGCCGCCATCGCGCATCCGCGCAAGGGCCGGCAGCGGCATGGCGCTCAACTGCGACGGCCGGCAGCGCGAGGCGCGCGCCCTGAGTCCGAGCATGCGCGCCGCGCGCAGCAGATCGGCGCTGCCCAACGCGGTGCCGGTACCGCCCAGCGCGTGCTTGAGCGGCCCCGGCTGCGCGGGTACGCCATGGAACGCGGCAAGCACGCACAGCCCGTCCAGGCCCGGATCCCGGGCCGGCCGGTCGCCCTGGATCCGCGCATCGGAAGCGTGGGCGGACTGCCGGTCTGGTTGCGCGTGCATCGTGCACCTCCCTGTGCACGGGCCGGGTGGCGGCCGCTGCGGGCAGCATCGCCGATGGGCCATGGCACGCCAAGCTGCCGGCAACTGCCCGGGAATTCATCCCGCCCCGGTCGCGCCTGGGTCCGGCGCCGCTGCCCCGGAAATATTCCGGTGCCTGGCACCGCAACCACCGCAATCGGCTTGGCGGTGGATTACAAACCGTGCTGCCGCATGCGGTAGCGCATGGCCATGCGGGTGATGCCGAGTTGGCGGGCCGCTTCCGAGACGTTGCCGCCGGTGCGCGCGAGGGCGCGCTCCAGCACCTGCTTCTCGATCTGCTCCATGGTCATCGCGTCGAGCACCGACATGTCTGGCGCCGCGGCGGCCGGGATGGGCGCCAGCCCCAGGTGCGGCGCCTCGATGATCCGCTCCTGCGCCAGCAGCACCGCGCGCTCGATGACGTGCCTGAGCTCGCGCACGTTGCCGGGCCAGCGCCAGGCCGTCAGTGCCCGGCGCGCGCTCGCGGACAGTTCCGGCACGGGCACGCCATAGCGCCGCGCGGTCTCGGCAACGAAATGCCGGGCGAGAAGCTCGATGTCGGCAGCGCGTCCGCGCAGCGGCGGCATCTGCAGGGTGAGCACGTTCAGGCGATAGTAGAGATCGGGGCGCAGGAGTCCCTGCGCGACCATGGCCTCGACATCGCGGTTGGTGGCGGCGATGAACCACGCGTGCGTGGCACGTTCCTGCGAGCTGCCGACCCGGCGCAGCATGCGCCGCTCCAGGACCGCCAGCAGCTTGGTCTGCAGCGCGGCCGGCAGTTCGCCGATCTCGTCGAGGAACACCGTGCCGTCCTCGGCGGCTTCGATGAGGCCGGTGCGCTCGCCCACCGCGCTGGTGAAGGCGCCCTTCTCGTGGCCGAAGAGCTCGGCTTCGATCAGGTCCTTGGGCAGCGCGGCGCAATCCACGTGCACGAACGGCCGGTCGCGCCGCGCGCCGGCGCGATGCAGCAGCCGCGCGACCAGATCCTTGCCGGTGCCGGTCTCGCCCAGGATCAGCACGGTCGGCGGCGGCGCCCCCGGCTGGCTCACCAGCGCGCCGACGCGCGCCGCGCGGACGCGGATCTCCTCCAGCGCCGGATCCGAGCCGATCAACTCCAACGGCTCCGTCGGCGCCCGTTCTCGTGCCCGGGAGTATTCCAGCCGCCGCGTCAGCGCTTCGCGCGCCAGCACCTTGCGCACGTTCAGGACCAGCTCATCCAGGTCGATCGGCTTCTTGAGGTAGTCCGAGGCACCGAGCTTCATCGCCGCGACCGCGTCCTCCAGCTCGCCGTAGGCGGTGAGCACGATCACGGCGGCGTCCTCGCCGTACGTACCGCGCAGCGCGGCGAGAAAGTCCAGGCCCGAACCGTCCGGCAGCCGCATGTCGAGCAGGATGAGGTCCGCCAGCGCACGACTGCACGCATCGCGCGCCTGCGCCAGCGTCGGTGCGAGCTCGCAGGCGAACCCGGCGCGCTCCAGGCGCTTGCTCACCGCCTTGGCGAACAGCGGCTCATCCTCGACCACGAGCACCCTGGGCGACGTGCAGTCCTGCACCGCCGTGCCGTTCGTACCGCGTTCCCCGTTCATGCCGGCGGCGCAACCGGCGCGTCGATCCGCACCCGTGTCCCGCCACCGGGCGCAGCGGCGTAGTCGAGCGTCCAGCCGTGCGCGCGGCAGACCTTGAATGCAACCGGGATCCCCAGCCCGGTCCCGAAGCGCTTGGTCGTGCGCCCGGGAGACAGCCCGTCCGGCTCGGGATCGAACGGCATTCCCGGCCCGGCATCGTCAATCGTCATCGACAATCTCCCCGCGCGAGCCTCGACCGCGACCGTGACTGCGGCGCCGGGCGGTGATGCGTCCACGGCATTCGACAGCAGCCCGTACAGCGCCTGCTCGGCCAGATCGGCATCGGCGAGCAGTTCGCCCGGAGGGCGCAGGTCGCCGCGCACGACGAACACGCGCCGGTCCGCCAGGCGCGGTGCCAGCAGGCGCAGCGCGGCCTCCAGCAGCGCGGCCGGGGTGGTGCGGACGAGCTGCGGCGTCATTGGATGCAGGTATGAAACCAGCGCAGTGACCCAACGCCCGAGCCGATCCACCGTGTCGATGATGCCCTGGCGCAGTTCGGCCAGTTCCTCCGGCCGCTCGGCGTCCGCGCAGAGCTGGGCGTTCGCCCGGATCGCCGCCAGCGGATTGCGGATGTTGTGCGCGATCACGGGCACCAGCGCACCGAGTGCCGCCTGCTTCTCGCTTTCAACCAGGCGATCGCGGGAGGCCGAGAGCTCGGCCGCCAGTCGGTTCAGCGCCGCGGCGAGATCCACCACTTCCTGCACGCCCTGTTCCGGGATCCGCTCGGCCGCTTCGCCCTCGCGCAGGCGCCGGGCGCCGCGCATGAGCGCCGCGATCGGTTGCACGAACTCGCGCTGCACGCTCAGCCGCGACACCGCCAGCAGCACCACGGCCAGCAGGATCGGTACGGGCATCACCATCGGCGCGAGCCGCGTCCAGCGCTCGACGGAGGCTTCCAAGCGTTCCTCGCGCGCCCGGATGAGTTCCTCGAGCCGGGTCACCGCGTGCTCGAACACGGCGACGAAGTCCTTCTCCTGTTCCGGATCCAGGACGCGGATGCGCGCCACCCGGTGCATATTCGGGTCGTTGAAGGCCTTGTTCATGTCCTGCTGGATCACGCGGTACGCCTGCTGCATTCCCTGCACGGCCTCCTGCTCCTCACGGCCGTCGGACAAACGTCGCAGCCGGTTGAAGTTCTCGTTGATCAGGCTGCGATAGTTCTTGTAGGAACCCAGCGCATCGGGCTCGGCCAGCAGGCGTGCGAGGTAGACGTCCTTGATCTGGCGAAACAGATCGCCGCGGATCTGCTGCGCGGCGTAGTACATGCCGTGCAGGCGCACCGACTCCTGGGTGTTGCGTTGCCAGAAGTAGGCCCACAATCCAGCCATCGCGCCCGTGACGACCACCAGCAGCAGGAACGCGAGTTCGTGCACGAGCAGCAGGCGCTTGAGCGAACCGACGCGGCTGGCGGCCATGGCGCGCGATTATAGCCCCGCGTGCGGGCGCCGCCGGTGTCGCGTCAGCGCCGCACGCGCCGGGGCAGCATGCGCGAAAACGTCCCGTCGCCCGGCGAGAGCACGTGGGTCAGCGCACCGCCGACGTGGATGACGATGCACACGCACAGCGCCACCGAGGCGCCGACGTGGATGTCGGTGAAGAACTGGTTCAACGCATGATCCTCGCGGCCCCATTGCGGCAGCGGGATGCCGAACCAGCGGGTCGAATAGCCGGAGAACGACGAGGAAAGGTAGCCCGACAGCGGCTGCACTGCCAGCAGCGCGTACAACGTTCCATGCGTCGCCTGCGCCGCGCGGCGCTTCCAGGCCGGAATCGTCCCCGGCAGCGGCGGCGCGCCCAGGCGCATTCGCAGCGCCACTCTCAGCGCGAGCAGCAGCGCGGCGGTCAGGCCGAGGGACTTGTGCAGCGAGAATGCCGCGTGCCGTTCCGGCCCCCGGGGCAGATCGACCATCGACCAGCCGATTGCGAACAGCGCTGCGATGAGCAGCACGGTCAGCCAGTGGACGAGGATGATCGGTGCGGCGTACCGGTTGCTCACGATGGGCGGGATCCGCGGCTGCGGCCCGCGTGCCGATGCTGGCGGGCACGCGGGCCCGGGCGTAGAATGCCGCGCGGCGAGCCGTGCTGCGCGGCCGGTGTTTCCGGGCCGCGACAGAATAACACAGGGCTGGTCCGCCGCGTCCCGGCACGCGCGGCTTGTGGGGGTGGCGCCGGAACCGTCTTCGAAGCGACTGGACGATCATGCATTCGATGGGTTCGCGCCTGCGGGTGTGGGCAGGCGCCCTGGCGATGGCAGTGGCGGCGTCGGCATACACCGGCACCGCCGGCGCGCAGTACGAAATCGAGATCAACAAATCCCGGCGCGAACTGCTGGTCAAGGATGGCGCCAAGGTCGAGCGGCGGTACCGCATCGCCGTCGGCCGCGGCGGCAAGGGCGACAAGCTGGAAACCGGCGACAAGCGCACGCCGATCGGCCGCTACCGCATCCTCGACATCAACGACAGCAGCCGCTACCACCTCTTCATGCACCTGAATTATCCGAACGTCAAGGATGCGTTCTACGGGCTGAAGAACAAGGTCATCTCGCGCGGGGAATTCGACCGCATCGTGGAAGCGCTGCGCCACGGCCGGCCGCCGCCGCAGAACACCCGCCTCGGCGGGCGGATCGGCATCCACGGCATCGGCGAGACGAACGAGGAGAAGCTGCGCCTGCATCGCGCGTTGGACTGGACCCTGGGCTGCATCGCGCTGACCAACGACGAGGTCGCCGAGCTGCGCAATTTCGTGCACCCCGGAACCCTCGTCGTCATTTCGGAGTAGGACCGGCGCGACGCCGGTCGAGCAATGCCCGGGCCTGCGCGCTTCACCCCGGGAGCAGTCGTGGCCGGCGTACTGCTGGTGCTGTTCTGCCTCACCGCCCGTGCGAGCGGGCTTGGGGTGTACGAACAGCGCGCTCGCAAGAGCTTCGCGGACGCGGTGTTCGATGCCGAGTTCGCAATCACCGAGCGCAACTTCAGGATCACCTCGCGCAACGCCATCGGCACCGCGCTGCGCGAGCGCGGCCATGCCGGCACGCCCGACATCGAAATCATCCATTTCTGCAGCCTGGAACGGGCACGCGAGATACTGGCGCTGGATCCGGCGTTCGTGAACCTCATGCCCTGTCGCTTGACGTTGCGCCAGGATCGGGACGAGGTCGTGATCGGTGTTATCCTGCTGCCCGAACGCCACCGGGACCGGCGGGTGCGCGATTTCGCGCGGCGCATGAACGCCCTGTTGCGCGAAATCGCGCGCGACGCGGCACGCTCCGCCGGGCCCGCGGCGGCAAGGCCGGCGGCGCCACCCTGAGCGGGGCCACCACGGAGACCCCCAAGTGCCGACACTGAACGCCTCCGGCCTCACCGCCGCCTACGTCCTGATCGCCCTGCTTCTGGTCGCGCTGCTGGTCTACTCGCGCTGGACGTGGAAGGTCAAGGCCGCGGCCATCGCGATCGTCACCGCGTTCTACTTCGTCGCCTACCACTCCGTGCCACCGTTGCTCGGCTGGCCGACCGGGTCGGCGCTGCCGCAACGCTTCAAGCTCGTCGCCGCCTTCGTGCGGGAGCCGGACAAAGCCACCGGCGCGAGCGGAGCGATCTACCTCTGGGCCACCGACATGCTCGCCGGCCCCGGTGCGGACACGCCGCGCGCATACCGGCTGCCTTTCACGCCCGAGTTGCACACCCGCGTGGTCGACGCGCGCGAGAAGCTGCGCAAGAACATGCCCCAGCTTGGCGAAATCAAGAACGACGAGGAGCGCACCGGCCCGCCCGGACGGCCCGGTACGCAGCGGCGTCCGGGGCAGGAAAGCGTGCGGATCGAGTTCTTCGACCTGCCCGATCCACTCTTTCCCGAAAAGTGAGCCACGGCCGCCGGAACGGCACATGCCCGATTGACGCTTGCGTGCCGCCCATCTATAAGGATGGCGCCGCCCCCGCGGCGGCCGGTGGCGGAACGGCGCACGAAGCAGATCGGCCGCACGCCATGGTCCGTCAACACGTATGGATTCGGGACCGCCCCATCCCATGGTGTCACTGCGCAGGATTCTAGGTTCGACGATTGCAGCCACCGCGTTGCTCGGGCCGGCCGGCAGCCTCGCTGCGATTACGGTCGGCGCGGCGGTCGTGCTCGACTGCACCCAGGCCCCGCCGGCGACGGTGCAATGTGACTTCCGCAACCGCGAAGGCGGCGGCATCGAGGGTGCAGAGGCGGTCATCGGCGGTACGCGCCTGCCGCTGCGCATCGTCCCCGCGCGCGCCGGCGGCGCCGGCACCGCCATCCTGTTCCTCGTCGACACCAGCGACCCCGGCCGCGCCGCCGTGATCGCGCGCAATGCCGCGCAGGTACGGATGCTCGCCGGCCGTGCCGGTGCCGCGGACAGCCTGGGCCTGGCCCGCTTCGATACCAGCCTGGAAATTCTCGCGCCGGTCGGCAGCCCGGCGGCCGAAATTGACGCCGCCGCAGGCCGCCTTCAGGCCACCGGCCGCACCACGGAGTTGTACCGCAATGTCATCGATGCGATTCGAACGCTCGGCGCGGTGCCGGCCGCCGCGCGGGTGCTGGTGGTGTTCTCCGACGGGCTCGCCGAGGACGTCGCCTACCGCCACGAGGATGCGGTTCGGGCCGCGGACCAGGCAGACGTCGTGGTCTACGGACTGGGCTTCCCGCGCGACGTTCCGCGCTCGGTCGGCCTGCAGTCGCTGCGGCGCCTGGCCGAGGAAACCGGCGGCCGTTTCGTGGAGTCCGACGCCGGCTTCGATCTGCCCCCGGCCTTCACCGACGCACCGTTCACGGGCCTGGTTCCCGGCGGCACGTTCTCGATCGACCTCGGCCCGGCGATCCGCGCCGGCCTGGCCGGTCCGCAACGCCTGCAGATCGCCTTGCGCGCCGCAGGGTCCGGCGAAACGCTCACCGTCCCGGTTCAGGTCGCCGCCGCACCCGCGCTGCGCGAGGCCGCTGCGGCGCAGGCTGCCGCGCCGCCGGTCGCCGCCGCGGCGCCAGGACGAACGGTGCTGGAGAGCTGGATCTGGTTCGGAACGCCCGCAGCTTTCCTCGCCGTGGTGGTCGCGGCGCTGTACGCCTACGCGCGCATCAGCCAGCGCCAGCAGCGCCACGCCGCGCCCCCGGCGCCGGTATCGGCTCCAAAGCCTTTCGCCTGGCTGGTGCGGATCGAGGACGAAAGCGTGCGGCACCCGATCTCGCATTCGCCCTGGCGCATCGGTCGGGGCCGCAACAACGACCTCACCGTCGACGACCAGTCCGTCTCGCGCCAGCACGCGGAGATCCATCGCCGCCACGACGGCAGCTTCACGGTCGTGGACCTGGAGTCGCTGAACGGCGTGTTCGTGAACGAGAAGAAGGTTCGTCGCGCCGACATCGCCGAGGGCGACAGCATCGACATCGGCGACGTGCCCTTCAGGTTCACCCTATACGACGAGGACAGCGCGGCCCAGGATCCTACCGTCATGGTGCGCACCAGGACGCCGGGCCCGCGGCTCGCGGCCGGCGGCTGAGACACGCAGCGCCCGCGCCCACGGAAGAACGCGGGCGCGGCCTCAACGATCGGGTTCGAACACCGGCACGGCGACGTCGGCGAGCGGCTCGAACAGCACGCGCACCGGCATGCCGATGTAGACCTCGCGCACCGGGCAGTTGACGATGTTCGTGGTCTGGCGCAGCCCGGCCTGCTCGGCAAGCTCGACGATCGCAATCACGTAGGGATCCGGCGTCGCCGACGGCGACCATTGCTGGTGGTTGATGGTGAACGCGGCGACGGTGCCTTTGCCGCTGACCGCCTGCGCGCGCAAATCGCGCGACAGGCAGCGCCGGCAGACGGTGGTCGGAGGATGGTGCCAGAGGCCGCAGGCCTGGCAGCGCTGGATCCGCAATTCGCCGTTCAGGCCGCCGGTCCAGTAGTCGCGGTTGAGCTCGGTCAGCAGCGGCGGTATGCGCATCGGGCCTGGTATGTTCGTCATGTTCAACTCCTCGTCAGCAGCATCGCGCCTGCGAACACGCCGCCGCCCGAGGCGACGACGCCCACTTCGGGGCCGCCCGGCACCTGGCACGCGCCGCCCTCGCCCCAGAGCTGGCGGCAGACCTCCGGCAGGTAGCCCCAGCCGTGCATGCGGCCGGAGGAAAGCTGCCCGCCGTTGGTGTTGATCGGCAGCTCGCCGTCGAGCGCGATCCGGTGCCCGCCCTCGATGAACCGCCCGCTCTCGCCCTTGCCGCAGAACCCCAGTGCCTCGAGCCAGGTCATGGCGATGAAGCTGAAGCCGTCGTAGATGCCGGCGACGTCGACGTCCGCGGGCTTCAGATCGGTGTGGGTCCACAGGTCGGCGCCGGCGTCGCGCAGAACCATGGTGGTGAGATCGTCGAATTGATCCCAGGACATGCGCGAGCGGCAGGCCGTGCTGGTGGCGGCGATCCGGATCGGCGCCTTGCGCAGATCGGCCGCGGCCTCCGCGCTCGATACGATGACCGCCTTGCAGAAGTCGATGGGGATGTCGCAGTCGAACAGACAGAACGGCTCGGTGATCATCCTTGCGTTGAGATAATCCTCCATCGTCAGCGGCGTACGGTAGATCGCGTGTTCGTAGCGCGCGGCGTTGGCGCGCTGCACCAGCGCGATCTGGGCCATCTGCTCGCGCGTGGTGCCGTACTCGTGGAAGTGGCGCTGCGCGTACATGGCGATGTGGTTTCCGGCCGACGGCGCGCCGAACGGCAGCCACCACTCCTGCATGCCGCCGATGCGTTCGGGCATCGCCGACGCCGTGCCCGGCAGCGATCCGCCGCGGCCAAGCGTCTGCCGCACCGTGCCCTCGCAGGAGGAATGCAGGCACAGCACGTGCCGCGCGCGCCCGGTCTGCACTGCCATGATGGCGTCGAAGATGGCGCTGATCTGGGATGGCCCGATGCCCATGTCGGCGAACCACCCGACCTTCAGATCCAGCCCGTCCATGATGTCCATGGCACTGGCCGATCCCTCGACGTGAAACGCGGCCACGCCGTCGATGTCCTCGCGCGTGAGGCCGGCGTCCGCGATCGCCGCGAGGCAGCCCTCGATGGCGAGATCGGTGGGGTGCCGGAACAGGGCCCGGCCAACGGCCGAGGAACCGATTCCACTGATGCATGCCTGGATGGTCATCCTGCCTCCCTAGGTTGATTTCATCGGGTCCAACGGCTCGATGATGAGCGACTGGTGCGCGCGACCGAATTCTCCGCGCGCATCGGCGAGTATGCCGCTGACCAGCGCCACGCCCAGCCCCTCGGTCGCGGTGACGGCATCGACCAGCAGCCACTCGCCGGCGGGCTCGCGGTGCATGTGCACGCTGATGTCGACGTTGGCGTAGGTGAACTCGCCGCGATCCAGGACGTTGCCGACGCCACTGCCGAAATCGCCGAGCACCGCCGCGTGCACGAACGGCGACACCGGCCGCCCGGCGATCACCGCGGTGCGCATGCGCATCCACACCGCGCCGGGACCGCGGCTGTCGAACGAGCCGGCGATCACCCGCAGTTCATAGGCGCGGCGGGCGGCGGCGGAGCGCATCGGGGTCGACGGCACGTGGCCGAACTCGGGGCCGGGATAGCGACGCAGCGTCTGCGCCGGCGGCGACGGGATTGGCGATGGCGTGGTGCGCAGGCGCACGACCGTGGCGACCGCGCATTCGGCGCCATCGACGGCGAGCGTGGCCCGAACCACCTGCAGCTTGCGGCCTTCGCGTACGACGGTCGCGCGCGCCTGCGTGCGCCGGAAAGGCACCGGCCGCAGTACATCGAGCTTGAAGCTGGTCGCCAGCATCGGGCAGGGTGCGGGAACGTCCTCGATCGCCGAGGCCAGCAGGCCGGCCATCGCCGTACCGCTCTGCAACCCTTCGGTCCAGGGGCTCATCGCCGGCGGCAGCGGTCGATAGTCGTCGCCGTCGAGGACGAAATAGCCGGCATCGGATGGCTGCTGATCACTCACGTACGCGCGCCCGGGCCCAAACGCCCGATTGTATGCGTGCACGGCCGCCGCGCCCACCCCGGATCCCAACCGGCTCAGGCTGCGGCACCGGGACGCCAGATGGGTACCCAGCCCGGATCGCTGCCGCGTGCCGCGAACGGCTCGAAGACCCACAGGCCCGGCACCGCCGCCAGCCGGTCGGCCTGGACGATGAGCGGCGTGCGCGCGCGCTCCCAGGGCGGCACGCCCGCGGCCTGGAACAATTTTTTCAAATCGCTGCGGTGCGCGCGCCCGGGCAGGCGACCGCGCTCGCCGCCGCGTCGCAGGCGCACGATATAGGGCGCCTCCCCCGGCGCCAGCCGACGCAGGCCTTTGCCGATGCCGGGTTCGGCGAACAGCACTCCGCCGGCGATCGGCAGCGGTTCCGGCGGCGACCAGACCCACTGGCCGTCATTGCACGCCACAGGGGGTGCAAGGCGATGCAGCCGATCGCGATGCCGGCGCAGTTCCACATCGGGCGCGTGGGCAATCGGTGCCGCATCCCGGCGTGCGCCGAGCACTTCGGACTGCACCTGTTCGATGAAGCGCCGCGCGGGTGAAGTACCGGTGAACTCCCGGATCCACGCCCGCAGCGCGGCGGCACGACGCACCGGCTCCAGGTGCAGCAGGCCCGGGACATCGAGCGCATCCGGGCCGGAGCGCAACGGCGCCAGATCCGCGCGTGCCTGCGCGTCGATCGAATCAGCCGCCTCGGCCTGCCACGCGGCGCCGTCCGCCAGGCTCGCCGCGAGGCCGGGCCAGCGTTCGCGCAGCGCCGGCAGCACCCGCAGGCGCAGATAGTTGCGATCCATCCTGGTATCGCGGTTCGAGGGATCCTCAATCCAGTGCAACCCGGCAGCGCGGGCACAGGCTTCGATGGCCGCGCCGTCGCAGCCGAGCAGCGGCCGCATCAGCACGCCCGGCGGCAGCGGGCGGCACTCGGCCATCGCGCGCAGTCCGTGCGGACCGGCACCGCGCAGCAGGCGCAGCAGCACGGTCTCGGCCTGGTCGTCGGCATGGTGGGCGGTGAGCACCGCATCGTCCGGAATCATGGCGGCCTGGATTGCGCGGTAGCGTGCATTTCGCGCCCAGTTCTCGGGGCTCGCACCCGGAGGCGGCCGGTCCGCCGGCGCGAGGATGCGGATCGGCACGCCTGCCTGCGCGCACAGGGCGTCGCACGACCGGGCCCATTGCGCCGACTGCGGCTGCAGGCCGTGATCCACGTGCAGCGCCGACAATGGCGCCGGCAGTTGCGGGCGCAGCAGGAGCATGAGGTGCAGCAGGGTGACCGAGTCCCGGCCTCCGCTCAGCGCCAGCAGATAGCGGCGCGGCGCCGGATGGCGCGCCAGGGCCGCACGCACGCAGTCGATCGGCGCGGCGGTCTGCATCGACGCCTCAGCGGCGCCGGGCCGTGGCGCGGCCGCGGATGCGATCAGGCGGTCTTGAATTCACCGTAACCGCGCAGCCGCCGGGCGCGCTTTTCGACCAGCACGTCCAGCCCGTACACCGACAGCTCCGCCAGCGCGGCCTGGATCCGCGTCGACAGGCGCTGGGCAATGGCGTCGATGTCGCGATGCGCACCGCCGAGCGGCTCCTCGATGACCTCGTCCACCAGGCCGAGCTCGCGCAGGCGGCCGGAGGTGATGCCCATGGCGGTCGCCGCCTCCTCGGCCTTCTCGGCACTCTTCCACAGGATGGATGCGCAGCCCTCGGGCGAGATCACCGAGTAGGTGCTGTACTGGAGCATGATGAGCCTGTCGCACACGCCGATTGCCAGCGCGCCGCCGGATCCGCCCTCGCCGATGACGGTGGACAGCACCGGCGTGCGCAGCGTGGCCATGGCCAGCAGGTTCTCGGCGATCGCCGCGCTCTGGCCGCGTTCTTCCGCGTCCACTCCCGGGTAGGCACCCGGCGTGTCGATGAAGGTGAGGATCGGCAGGCGGAATCGCTCGGCCATCTGCATGATGCGCAGCGCCTTGCGGTAGCCTTCCGGGCGCGGCATGCCGAAATTGCGGTGCAGGTTTTCCTTCGTGTTGCGGCCCTTCTGGTGGCCGATGACCGCCACCGGCCGGCCGGCCAGGCGTGCCACGCCGCATACCAGCGCCGGATCGTCGGCATAGCGGCGATCGCCGTGGAGCTGTTCGAAGTCGGTGAAGATCCGGGCGATGTAGTCCAGCGTATAGGGCCGCTGCGGGTGCCGTGCCAGGCGCGAGACCTGCCAGGGCGTGAGCGAGGAGAAGATGTTGCGGGTGAGATCGCGGCAGCGGGCCTGCAAGCGGTTGATCTCGTCGCTGATGTTGAGGGCGGCGTCGTCGCTGGCGAGGCGCAGCTGCTCGATCTTGGCCTGCAGCTCGGCGATCGGCTGCTCGAAGTCCAGGTAGTTCGGATTCATCGGTTCGTACGCGCGCCCCCCGCTTGCCCCACGCGCGGCCGCGCGGGCCGCGGCGCGATTATACAGCCCGGCCGGCGCGCATCAGTACTCCAGGCTCACGCGCGCCGCGCCGAAGCTCGCGGCCATGGCCGCGAACAGCTCGTCGGTGGGGTGCACCTGCCAGGCTTCGCCGAGACGGATGCGGGCGCATGCATCCTGGCGGTCGTAGTCGATCTCGATCGGGCAGGCGCCGCCCACCTGGGGCTGGATCACCCGCGCCAGCCGATCGATGAAACCGTTGGCCGCCTCGGACTGCGCCACCCGCAGCACCAGCCGGCGCGCGAACCGCTCGCGCGCCTCGTCCACGGACCAGATCTGCTCGGCGGTCAGGGCGTGCTCGCCGGTGAAATCGTCCAGCGCGCACTCGCCTTCGATGACCACCACGCGCCCGGGCGCAAGCAGCGTCGCGCGTCGCTCGTGGAGCTCGGAGAACACCCGAACGTCGACGCGCGCGCTGCGATCGTCCAGGGTCACGAAGCACATGCGGCCGGACTTGGAGCGGCGCTGGTCCACCACCAGGCCCGCAACCCGGCGCGTACCCGGGCGCAGATCGACCAGCCGCTGGCCGCCGAAGCCGGCCAGATCGCGCGCATAGCGATCGATCGGATGGCCGGTGAGATACAGGCCGAGGGTTTCCTTTTCGGCCTTCAGGCGCTCGTCGTCCTCCCACTCCGGGGTGGCCATCCAGCGCGGAGACGCCTGGGCCGCGGGCGCGGCCTGCCCCAGGCCGAACAGATCGTCCTGGCCCGTCTGCCGGTTGGCGTTGTGCTGCTCGGCGGCCAGCAGGGCGTCGCCGAGCGCGCCGAACATGGTACGGCGATTGGGCCCGATGGCGTCGAAGGCACCGGCCTTGATCATGGCCTCCAGCACGCGGCGGTTGGCCTTGCGGGTGTCGACACGGCGGCAGAAGTCGTACAGATCCGCATACGCGCCCGCAGCCTCCCGCTCGTTGATGATGCCCTCGATCGCCGCCGCGCCCGCGCCCTTGATCGCGCCCAGGCCGTAGCGCACGGTGCGCGCGTCGGCGACCGTGAACGGATGCTGGCTGACGTTCACGTCCGGCGGCTCCACCTTGATGCCCATGCGCCGGCACTCGTCGATGAGCAGCACGATCTTGTCGGTGTTGTCCATGTCCGCGGACAGCACCGCGGCCATGAACGCCGCCGGGTGATGCGCCTTGAGCCAGGCGGTCTGATAGGCGACCAGCGCGTAGGCGGCGCTGTGCGATTTGTTGAAACCGTAGCCGGCGAACTTCTCCATGAGGTCGAAGATTCGGGTGGCGACCTGCGGATCGACCCCGTTCGCCTGCGACCCGGACACGAACACCTCGCGCTGCTTGGCCATCTCCTCGGGCTTCTTCTTGCCCATCGCCCGGCGCAGCAGATCCGCCGCGCCGAGCGTGTAGCCGGCGAGCACCTGCGCGATCTGCATCACCTGCTCCTGGTACAGGATGACGCCGTAGGTGGGAGCCAGGATCGGCGTAAGCGCCGGGTGCGGGTAAACCACCGGCGCGCGGCCGTGCTTGCGATCGATGAAGTCCTCGACCATCCCCGACTGCAGCGGCCCCGGGCGGAACAGCGCCACCAACGCGACCAGATCCTCGAAGCGGTCCGGCTGCAGGCGCTTGATGAGATCGCGCATGCCGCGCGATTCGAGCTGGAACACCGCGGTGGTCTCGGCGCGGCGGATGAGCTTGAACGTGGCGTCGTCGCCGAGCGGCAATGCACTGACGTCCAGCGGCGGCTCGCCCCCCCCCGCGCGCGCGCGATTGATGTCACGCACCGCCCAGTCGATGATGGTGAGGGTCCGCAGCCCGAGGAAGTCGAACTTCACCAGGCCCATGGTCTCCACGTCGCCCATGTCGAACTGCGTGACCAGGGAGGTCGAGCCCTGTTCGCAGTACAGCGGCATGAAGGTCGTCAGCGGGCGCGGCGCGATCACCACGCCTCCGGCGTGCCGGCCGGCGTTGCGCGTCAGGCCCTCGAGCTGCAGCGCCAGATCCATCAATCCACGGACGTCATCCTCCTGTTCGTAGCGCTGCCTGAGCGCCGGCTCCTCCTGCAGGGCGCGCTCCAGGGTCATGTCGAGCGCGAACGGAATGAGCTTGGCGACCTGATCGACGAAGCCGTACGGCAGGCCAAGCACGCGGCCGACATCGCGCACCACCGCCTTGGCCGCCATCGTGCCGTGGGTAATGATCTGCGAGACCCGATCGCGGCCGTACCGGCGAGTGACGTATTCGATCACCTCGTCGCGACGATCCATGCAGAAATCGACGTCGAAGTCCGGCATCGACACCCGCTCGGGGTTCAGGAAGCGCTCGAACAGCAGATCGTAGGCGAGCGGATCCAGATCGGTGATGGCCAGCGCGTATGCGGCCAGCGAACCGGCACCGGAGCCGCGGCCCGGGCCGACCGGGATGCCGTTGTCGCGCGCCCAGCCGATGAAGTCGGCCACGATCAGGAAATAGCCCGCGAATCCCATCTGGCCGATCACCGCCAGCTCGGTCTCCAGGCGCGACTCGTAGCGCTTGCGCCGCTGCTCGCAATCGCGCGACCCGCTCGGCACCAGCCGCTCCAGGCGCCGGGCCAGCCCGGCGCGTGCCCGCGCCTCGAACACGCTCGTGGCGTTCTCGCCGGGTTCGACCGGAAACTCCGGCAGGTGGTATTCGCCCAGGCGCAGTTCCAGGTTGCAGCGCCGCGCGATCTCCACGCTGTTGACGAGCGCCGTCGGCAGATCGGCGAACAGCTCGCACATTTCCTGCGCGCTGCGCAGGTACTGCTGCCCGGAATAGCGCTTGGGCCGGCGCGGATCGGCGAGCGTGCGGCCCTCATGGATGCAGATCCGCGCCTCGTGGGCCTCGAACTCGGATGCGGCCAGGAATCGCACGTCGTTGGTCGCGACCACCGGCAGATCGCAGTCCGCGGCCAGATCCACCGCCTGCCCGAGGTAGTCCTCCTCGCCGGCCCGGCCGGTGCGCTGCAGTTCGATGTAGTACCGATCCGGGAACATCTGGCGCCAGAACTCGGCGCGCCGGCGCGCAAGGTCCGCCGCACCGGAGCCGAGGGCAAGCCCCGGCTCGCCCTCCCGCCCGCCGGACAGCGCGATCAAGCCCTCGGTGCGACCAACGAACCATTCCGGCAGCAGATGCGGCACGCCGTCCCGCTGCCCCTCGAGGTAGCCGCGGGTGAGAAGCGCCGAGAGGTTCTCGAACCCCTGCCAATCCTGGCACAGCAGCACCATCTGGCTGCGCCGCGCCGGGCTCCAGTCGTTGGCGAGGACCACGTCCACGCCCAGGATCGGCTTGATTCCCGCGCCCTGGGCCGCGCGATAGAACTTCACCGCGGAGAAGAGATTGGACTGCTCGGTCACCGCCAGCGCCGGCATGGCCAGCTCGCGCGCACGGTCCACCAGCGCCGGGACGCGGATCACGCTGTCGACGATCGAATACTCTGTATGCAGGCGCAGGTGTACGAAGCCGATGTTCATTGCGCGTGGCCGCAGGCCGGAGTTGCCGGTACGCCGACCAAGTCTAACCGGCGCGGGTCGCCCGGCGCACCGGGGCGAAGCTCAGGCGATGGACCGCGCTCGGCCCGAGCCTTTCCAGCGCCGCCAGGTGGGCAGCCGTCGGGTAGCCTTTGTGCACCGCGAAGCCGTAGCCCGGAAACTCCGCATCCAGCGCGGTCATCTCCGCGTCGCGCACGACCTTGGCCAGGATGGACGCCGCGCCGATCGAAGCCACCGTCGCATCGCCGCCGACGATCGCATGCGCGACGCACGCCACCGCCGGCACGTGGACGCCGTCCACCAGCACCCGGGCCGGAAGCACCGGCAGCGCCTCGATCGCGCGGCGCATCGCCAGCAGGCTGGCCTGCAGGATGTTGATCGCGTCGATCTCGGCGACCTCGGCACGCCCGAGCGCGAACGCCAGGGCCCGTTGCCGGATCGCCGCCGCGAGCTGCTCGCGCCGGCGCGCGGAGAGCTTCTTGGAATCGGCCAGGCCCTCGATCGGCCGGTCGGGGTCGAGGATCACCGCGGCCGCCACCACCGGTCCGGCGAGCGGCCCGCGCCCGACCTCGTCCACGCCGGCTTCGAGCGCGGCACCGCTCATGGACATGCCGGCGGCATGCGCCCTGCGGCGACCGCGAGCACCGCCTCGGCGGCGTTCGCGTCCGCGCCCGGCGGGTGGCGAAGCGTCGCGCGCAGGGCCGCGAAGCGCTCGAGCATCGGCGCGGCGGACGCCGGATCGCGCAGCCACGCGACGAGCGCGCGCGCCATGGCGTCCGGCCGCATCGCGTCCTGCACGAACTCCGGCACCAGCGGCTGGCCGGCGAGCAGGTTCACCATCGAGCAATGCTGCACCCTCACCAGGCGCCGGATGATGGCGAAGCTGAGCGGCGCCATGCGGTAGGCGACGACCATCGGCCGGCCGCTCAGCATGGTCTCGATCGTGGCGGTGCCCGAGGCGGTCAACACGGCATCCGCGGCGGCGAGCACGTCCTGCGCACGCTGCAGGAACGATCGCGCAGGCAGCCCGGACCGGCCTGCCATTGCGGCACGGATGCGGGCCAGGGCACGTTCGTCCACCGCGGGCACGGCTATCTGCAGGCCCGGCACCTGGCGTGCGCAGATGGCGGCCGTCTCCAGGAATGCGTCCAGGTGCTGGGCGAGTTCCGAGGCGCGGCTGCCAGGCAACACCGCGAGCACCGGGCGCGCGGCCTCCAGGCCGAGCGCGGCGCGGGCCGCGCCTCGATCGGGATACTCCGGCACCGCGTCGGCGAGCGGATGACCGACGAATCGGGCTGCCATGCCGCGCGCGCGGTAGTAGTCCTCCTCGAACGGGAAAATCGCGAGCACGAGGTCCGCCGCGGCACGGATGGTCCGCAACCGCCCCTCCCGCCATGCCCACACCGTGGGGCTCACGTAGTGGACGGTCCGGATGCCGCCGCGGCGCAGGCCGGCTTCCAGGCCGAGGTTGAAATCCGGCGCATCGACGCCCACGAACACGTCCGGGCGCTCGGCCAGGAAATGACGGCGCACGCGTGCCCGGATCGACAGCAGTTCCGGCAGCCGCGCAGCGACCTCGGCGAAGCCCATCACGGACAGGCGTTCGGCATCGACGATCGATTCCACTCCGGCGGCACGCATCTGCGGCCCGGCGATGCCGCTGACCCGCAGGCCGGCCACGCGCATTCGCAAGGCGCGTACCAGGCCGGCGCCGAGCCGGTCGCCGGAGGCCTCGCCCGCGACGATGCCGACGTTCAGCAACGCCGTTCAGCCGCCGGCCTGGTCGTCTTCGCCGTGTGCGCGTGCGGCGTCCTGGCGGCTGGCGCCGACGATGCCGCGAGCGGAGGCGCGGATGAAGTCGACCCAGCGGCGCACGTGCGGCGAGGCGGCGGCCATGCGGTCCAATTCGACCATCGCCTGCGCACGCTGCAGGCCATCCCGGTACAACAGCCGATAGGCGCGCTTGAGATCACGCAGCGCATCGGCGTCGAAACCGTTGCGCTTCAGGCCCACGCGATTCAGCCCGCAGGCACGCGCGGAGTTGCCGGCCACCAGCAGGAATGGGGGCACGTCCTTGACCACGATCGCGGCGATCGCGGTGAAGCTGTAGGCGCCGATTCGACAGAACTGGTGCACGCCGGTGAATCCACCGAGGCTGACGAAGTCCTCGATGACGACATGCCCGGCGAGGGTCGCATTGTTCGCGAACACGGTGCGACTGCCCACCTGGCAATCGTGGGCGATGTGCACGTAAGCCATGATCCAGTTGTCGTCGCCCAACTGCGTGACCCCCCCGCCGCCGGGGGTACCGCGATTGATGCTGCAGTACTCGCGCAGGGTGTTGCGATCACCGATCTCCAGGCGGCTGCGGGAGTCGGCCCGGAATTTCTTGTCCTGCGGATCCGCGCCGATTGAGCAGAAGGAATGGATCCGGTTGTCGCGGCCGATGCGGGTCGGGCCGTCGATGACGACGTGCGCGTCGATCCGGGTGCCTGCGCCAATCTCGACCTGCGGGCCGATCACGGTCCAGGGCCCCACCGCGACGTCCGCCGCTAGCCGCGCATGCGGATGCACGCGCGCGAGAGGGTCAATCAGCCCTGGCATCGGTCTTGGTCGTCATGAAGTCGGCGGTCGTCACCACCGTGTCGTCGACGCGGCCAACCGCGGAGAACCGGTAGATGCCGCGGATCTGGCGCTCGAGCTTCACATGCATGTGCAGTTGGTCGCCCGGGCGCACGGGGCGCTTGAATCGTGCCTTGTCGACACCGACCAGGTAGTACACGGTGCCGTCGCGGGCGCATTCGTTGAGCGAATGGAACGCCAGCAGGCCGGTGGCCTGCGCCAGCGCCTCCAGGATGAGCACCCCGGGCATGACCGGATGCCCCGGAAAGTGGCCGTTGAAGAACGGCTCGTTGTAGGAAACGTTCTTGATGGCGGTGAGGTAGTCGTAAGGCTTGCAATCCAGCACCCGGTCCACGAGCAGCATCGGATAACGATGCGGCAGGAGCCGGAGGATCTCGCCGATATCGAACTGCGTGATACCTTCCGCCGAAGCCATGGATCCTCCGTCAATCGGCCGGGTTCGCGGCACCGGAATCGCGCGCGGCAAGCCGGCGCAGCCGCGCCACCTCGGCCCACCACTGCGCGGAGGGCTGGATCGGCCATCCACTGGAATAAGTGCCGGGCTCGCGCACGGACTTGGTGACCATCGTAAAGCCGGTAATCAGCACGTCGTCGCAGATGTCGATGTGGCCGTTGATGCCGACACCACCCCCGATCATGCAGCGTTTGCCGATCGTCACGCTGCCCGAAATCCCGGCGCAGCCCGCAATCGCGGTATGTGCGCCGATATGGCAGTTGTGGCCGATTTGGACCAGGTTGTCTATTTTTACGCCGTCCTCGACCACGGTATCGCGCAGCGCGCCGCGGTCGATGGTGGAATTGCAGCCGACTTCGACGTCGTCGCCCAGGTGCACCGAGCCGATCTGCTCGATCTTCAGCCAACGCCCACCGTCGCGGGCGAATCCGAATCCGTCGGCGCCGACGGCGGCGCCCGGCTGCAGGATGCAGCGGCGGCCAATGCGCACGCCGTGCCCGATCGTGACCCGCGCCACCAGGCGGGTGTGCTCGTCGATGAACGCTCCGGCACCCACCACGCACCCCGGCCCGATGTCCACGCCGGCGCCGATTTGCGCGCCGGCCTCGATCACGGCGTGCGGGCCGATGCGCGCGGAAGCATCGATCCGGGCGTCCGCGGCCACCACGGCGCTGGAATGCACGCCCGCCACGACCGGCGGCGGCGGGTGCATCACGGAGCTGGCGCGCGCGTAGGCCGCGTAGGCGTCCGCGACCACGAGCGCGGCCACCGGACACTCCTGGGCCAACTCGGGGGTCACAATCACCGCGGAGGCGCCGGTGACCTTGAGGAAGCGGCGATAACGCCGGTCGTGCAGGTAGCTGACGTCGCCGCGCGCCGCGCTTTCCAGGGTGGCGACCCGCTCAACGAGCGTGCCGGGATCGCCGCGCAGTTCGGCGCCAATCCGGACGGCCAGCTCGCCCAGGGTGATGCCCATGCCCGCCGACCGGACCGGAGGCGACGCCGCCGCGCGGTGCGCCCCGGTGGACTTACTTCGCCGGCGCGGCTGCGGGCGCAGGCGCGGCGCCGCCGGCCTGCTTCTTCACCGCGGCAATGACCGCGTCGGTGATGTCGACCACCTTGCTGGCGAAGTAGACCGAGTCGCCGCCGAGGATCAGATCGAACTTCTGCTCGATGCCGACCTGCTGGATGGCCTTGGCGATATCGCGCTGGATCTTGCCGAACTCCTCGTCGCGCCGGAATCGGATGTCCTCGTTCGCCTCGTCCTGGGCGCGCTTGAGATCGCGCTTCCTGTTGACGATGTCGCGCTCGAGCTTGCCGCGCTCGGCCTCGGCCATCACGGCGCCGTCCTTCTGCAGCTTGTCCTCGAGGGTCTTGATCTCCTTCTGCGCCCCCACGAGCTTCTGCTGTCGCCCGTTGATTTCCTTCTCGAGCGTCTTTTGGGCGTTCTGGGCCTGCGGCGAAGCCTCCAGAACCCTGATTGCGTTGACGACGCCAATCTTGGTTTCAGCCATGGCCGCATTGCCGCACGCGGCGAGCGCCAATGCGAGACCCGGAACAATCGTTCGCAGCGTCAGTTTCAAGGTTGCACTCCAGGATGAGGTGATGGGATTCGAACGGGCGCCGATGGTACCCGATTCGGGCCGCCGTTTTCCAGCCACGCGGGCGGTCAGAACGAGGTTCCGAAGGTAAACTGGAACGACTGGGTCTTGTCGCCGGGCTGGTCGTTGAACGGCTTGGCGAAGCTCGCCGAGAGCACCCCGAACGGCGACAGCCATACCCCCGAGATGCCCGTGGACATGCGCAGGGCGTCGGCGCTGAAGTCCTCGTTGGCGGCGTAGACGTTGCCCATGTCGAAGAAGCCGGTAACCCGCACCGACTTCAACTGGGCCAGGAAGGGCAGCGGAACGATCAACTCGGCGTTGCCGACCACCAGCAGGTTGCCGCCGATCGCCCGGTCGAACTCGTCCTTCGGACCCAGGGTGTTCTCCTCGTAGCCGCGCACGCTGCGCGGGCCGCCGGCGAAGAAGTTCTCGAAGAACGGCAGTTCGGTCGTATCGCCGTAGGAATCGCCGTAGCCGAGCCTGCCCTTGAGCAGCAGGGTCCACTTCCTGGTGACGGGCAAGAAGACGTGGCTGTCGTAGTCGAGCTTGTAGTAGTTGAGGTCCCCGCCCGGGACGGCGGCCTCCAGTCGAATTCGTTGCAGGACGCCTCGGGTCGGAAACACGGTGTCGTTGCGGGTGTCGTAGGCGAACCCGGCCTGCACGCGGATGGTGTCGAACGCGTTGCCCTCGCGGGTGAGGAAGTCCTGAACGAAGCTGGCGATTGCGAGATTGCCGGTGTCGATCTCGGTGCGTTCGTAGCTCAGGCCCGTGGTGACGTAGTTGTACTCGGTCACGGGAATGCCGAAGTTGACGCCGAAGCTCGCGTTCTTGCTGTTGAACGAGGTGATGTTCGCGCTGGTCGCGTCGGTCTCCTGGTACGCGAGGCGGAACCCCCGGGAAATGCCGTCGATGGTCCAGTACGGATTCGTATAGCCGAACACGAACTGGCGGTTGATGTCGCTGTTGTTGAACGCGAACTCGATGCGCTTGCCGCTGCCGAGGAAGTTCTCCTGGGCGACGCTGGTGTTGAAGATGAGGCCGGCCGTCTGCGAGAAGCCCAGGCCGAGCAGCAGATTGCCGGAGGGGCGTTCCTTGACGGTGAACTTCACGTCGACCTGATCCGTGCTGCCCGGCACGGGTATCGTCTCGACGTTGACCTCCTCGAAGTAACCCAGGCGCTGAAGCCGGACCTTGGAGCGCTCGACCTTGACGGTGGAGACCCAGGCCCCCTCCAGCTGGCGCATTTCCCGGCGCATGACCTCGTCGCGGGTCTTGGAATTGCCGGAGAACGAGATGCGGCGCACGTAGGTGCGGGCGCCGGGGTCGACGAAGAAGGTCAGGGCGACGGTCCGGGACTTGTCGTCGATTTTCGGGATGGCGTTGACGTTGGCGAAGGCGTAGCCGTCCTCGCCGAGGCGATCGGTGATGGCCTTGCTGGTCTCGGTGACCGCCTTTCTCGAGAACACCATGCCGGCACGCGCCGAAATCACCGCGAGCAAGTCCTCCTGCGGAACGATGAGGTCGCCGGCGAGCTTGACGTCGGTGATCCGGAACAGCTCGCCCTCGGTCACGTTGATGGTGATGTAGACCTCGGACTTGTCCGGCGTGATCGACACCTGGGTGGAGTCGACGTTGAAGTTGGCGTAGCCGTTGTCGAGGTAGTAGCTGCGCAGGGATTCGAGGTCGGCCGAGAGCTTCTGTCGCGAGTACTGATCGGATCGGTTGAAGAAGGTCAGCCAGCTCGACGTCTTGAGCTTGAACTGGTCGCGCAGTTCGTCATCGTCGAAGGTATCGTTGCCGACGATGTTGATTGCCTTGATCTTGGCTGCCCGGCCTTCCGAGATCGCCATGTCGACGCCGACCCGGTTGCCCTCCAGCTTCTTGACCTCGGGATTCAGGCGCACGGCGTACTTGCCCTGGGCGTAGTACTGGCGGCGCAGCTCCTGCACGACCTTGTCCAGGGTGGACTCGTCGTAGACCTCGCCCACGGCCAGCCCGGCCTCGCGCAGGCCCTTGAGGAGGTCGTCGGTCTTGATCGCCTTGTTACCGGAGATGTTCAGCTCGCCGATCGCCTCGCGCTCGATCACGCTGACCACCAGCACGTCGCCGTCGCGGCCCAGGGCGACATCCTTGAAGAAGCCGGTCTTGAACAGCGCACGCACCGCGTCGGCCGAACGCGTGTCGTCGAAACGATCGCCAATCTTGATCGGCAGGTAGTTGAAGACGGTGCCGGGGGCAATCCGATCCAGGCCGATGATCCGGATGTCCTCGACGACGAAGGAATCCACCGCCGCCGCCGGGGCGGCGATCAGCAGTCCAAGTACCAGCAGCAATCCACGTCCGATAGCGCTTGCTCGCATGTCACCGTCGTTCTTGTCGTCGTGGCGGCTTGCCCGCGCCTGCGGGATGCCCGCTCGTTGTTGTCGGTACCTGCGCCCGGGGTTCCATCCCGGTTGCGGGCGGCTCAGAATCGGCCGATGAGGCGCAGGATGTCGTTGTAGAACGCCAGCCCCATCAGGCCTACGAGCACCACCAGCCCGACCTGCTGGCCCCAGGCCTGCGAAGCTTCGGACAGCGGGCGCCGCCTGACCAGCTCAATAAGGTAATACAACAGGTGCCCGCCATCCAGTATCGGCACCGGCAGCAGGTTCAGCACGAACAGGCTCACGCTCACCGTGCCGATGAAGAATGCGAAGGCCGACGCACCGATGCTGGCGGAATCGCCCGCGAACTGCGCGATGCTGATCGGACCGGACAGGTTGCGTACCGAGGCATCGCCGCGCAGCATCCGCCAGATGAGCCGCACGGTCATCGCCGACATTTCCCAGGTCTTGTGCAGCGCCGGGCCGACCGCGGCGAGCGGGCCATACCGCTCCACGCCGGTTTGCAAGGGCTCGATGTGCTCGGGCCGTTCGACCGCGGCGCCGATGCGGCCGATACCGCCTTCGGCACGTTCGGGCACGACATCGAGCGGCACCCGGGCGCCGGCGCGTTCGACCTCGATGCGGATGGCCTGCTGCGCTCGGGCGCGAACGTAGTCGACCCAGTCGTTCCAGTCCTCGACGGGCCGGCCGTCGGCACTCAGGACACGGTCGCCCGCGCGCAGGCCGGCGCGCTCGGCGGCGCTGGCCGGCAGCACCTCGCCGATGACGGCAGGCAGGTATGGCCGCTGCGGCATCATGCCCATGCGCTCGAAGAGCGAACCCTGCGCGATCTCGTCCACGTGCACGCGCGCGAGATCCAGGCGCAGCGTGCGGGTGCCGCCGGGCGACTGGACCTCGAGCTCGACCGCACGCTGCTCGACGATCGCCGCCAGCGCCGCCTGCGATACCGAGCCCCAGGTGGGAGTCTTCCGCCCGTCCACGGCTTCGATACGGTCGCCGGCGCGCAGCCCGGCCTCGGCGGCGATCGTATCCGTCTCGACCTTGCCGACGATCGGTGCGAGGTCGGTGACGCCGACCATGTACATGCACCAGAAGGCGACTATCGCGAGCAGGAAATTCGCCGCCGGCCCCGCCGCGACCACGAAGGCGCGCGCCGACAGCGGCTGGCGGTTGAACGCGCGGGGCAAATCCTCGGCGGCGACCTCGCCCTCGCGCTCGTCGAGCATGCGGACGTAGCCGCCCAGCGGCACCGCGGCGACGACGAACTCGGTCCGGTCGGGACCGAAGCGGCGCATGAACAGCGGCCTTCCGAAGCCGATCGAGAAGCGCAGGATCCTGACGCCGCAGCGGCGCGCAGCCCAGAAATGGCCGTACTCGTGCACCGTGATGAGCACGCCCAGCGCGACCAGGAAGGACAGGACATCGTGCAGCATCGGCTACGCCGCCAGTCCGATCGATTCGCGCACGAAGCGGCGCGCGGCGCCGTCGTCGTGCAACACCGCTTCGAGGGTGTCGGCCGGATGCGCCGGCACGCGCTCGAGCGCGGCGCCGATGAGGCGCGGGATGTCGGTGAACAGGATGGCGCGATCCAGGAACGCCGCCACCGCCTCCTCGTTCGCGGCATTGAGCACCGCGGTGGCCGTGCCGCCCATGGCCAGGGCGTCGCGCGCCAGCTGCAGGCAGCGGAAGCGCTGCGGATCCGGGCGTTCGAAATCCAGCCGTGCCACGGAGAACAGATCCAGGCTCGAGACCCCGGAGCCGATCCGCTCGGGCCAGGCCAGGGCGTGCGCAATCGGAGTGCGCATGTCCGGGTTGCCGAGCTGGGCCAGTACCGATCCATCGACGTACTCGACCATCGAATGGATGACGCTCTGCGGATGCAGGACGACGTCCACCTTGTCGGGACCGGTGCCGAACAGCCAGCAGGCCTCGATGATTTCCAGGCCCTTGTTCATCATCGTCGCCGAATCCACCGAAATCTTGCGGCCCATGACCCAGTTCGGATGGGCGACCGCCTGCTCGGGGGTGACCTGCGACATCTGCTCGGCCGGCATCGCGCGGAACGGGCCGCCCGATGCGGTGAGCAGGATGCGCCGGACGCCGACCGTCCCCAGACCGCGGCCGAAATCGGCCGGCAGGCACTGGAACACGGCATTGTGCTCGCTGTCGATCGGCAGCAACTCGGCGCCGTGATCGCGAACCGCGTCCATGAACAACCGGCCCGACATGACCAGCGCTTCCTTGTTGGCGAGCAGGACGCGCTTGCCTGCGCGGGCGGCCGCCAGCGACGGCAGCAACCCGGCCGCGCCGACGATACCGGCCATGACGTAGTCGGTCTCCGGCGCGGCGCAGACTTCGGCCAGGGCCTCGGCTCCGCCAAGGACTTCCACGCCCGTGCCATCCAGCAGCGCCCGAAGCTCGCCCACACGGGCCGCGTCGGCCACCACCGCGCGGCGCGGGCGGACCGAACGGCACTGCTCGGCAAGCCTGGCGACATTGGCGTTGGCAGTGAGCGCGTGAACGCGGTAGCGATCCCGGTTGCGGCCGATGACATCGAGCGTATTGACACCGATGGTGCCGGTGGAGCCGAGGATGGTGACCCCGATCATCGCCACGGCACCCGCACCGTTTTCCGACAGACTCCGTGCCGGGAGGAAAGTTTCGTCGCCGTCGTTCGCGTCATATGGCCCTGCATTCTAGTGACCCGAGCGCAAGTGTGCTCGATCCGATTGCCTCGCGTGGCACGGCTGCCGTGCGTTCGGGGACGCCGGTGCCCGCGGTGGTGCGTCAACGCAGCCCCATCCCGTGCAGCCCGAGCACGAAGGCTGGCGCCGCCGCCGTGAGGCTGTCGATCCGATCCAGCACCCCGCCGTGCCCGGGCAGGAGCTGGCCGCTGTCCTTGGCGCCGGCCCGGCGCTTGGCCAGGCTCTCGAACAGATCCCCGATGATGGAAATCGCCACCACCGGCACGCACAGCGCCGCCAGTCTGGCCGCATCGGCGCCGGTCATGCCGGCCAGGATGCCGGCCACGCCGGCCCCGAGCGGCGCCAGGAACGCACCCGCGACGCCCTCCCACGTCTTGCCCGGGCTGACGCGGGCGGCGAGGCGCCGCCGGCCCCAGCGCCTGCCGAACAGGTAGGCCAGCGTATCGGCCGCCCAGACCAACCCCATGAGCAGCAGCACCCGCTGCGGCCCGCCGGCCTGCGCGTGCAGTTGCACCAGCGCGAACCACGCCGGCACCAGCACCAGCCAGCCGGCGATGGCGTTGCCGGCCGGACCGATGGCCGGCAATGCGCGGCCGGCCTGCACCGCCAGGATGGCCATGAGCGCCAGCCCCCACCAGAGCATCGCCAGGGCCAGCAGCGGCACGCCGATCCAGGGCTGGGCGCGCACGGACCAGGCCAGCAGCAGGCACACGGCGGTTGCGATCGGGTAGTACAGGCGCGGCAAAGCCGCCAGATGCGCCCACTCGCGCGCGCCGGCCAGGACGAACAGCGCGAAGAGTACTGCGAGCCCGGCATTGGGCAGGCGAAGAATGGCCACAACCACGACGCCACCCAGCACGACGGCCGTCGCGCCACGTCGCAGGAGCGTCGAATCCAGAATGGAAGCCAGGGGAATACCGCGCGGCTCGCAGCCGTCAGGTGGCCGCAGGCGCCGGATCGATGCCGACCTGCTCGCCGGTCATGCCGAAACGCCGCTGGCGGCGCGCGTAGCTCGACAGCGCCCGTTCGAACTCGGCGTCGTCGAAATCCGGCCACAGGCACTCGGTGAAATAGAGCTCCGTGTACGCGAGTTGCCAGAGCATGAAGTTGCTGACCCGCTGCTCGCCTCCGGAACGGATGAACAGGTCCGGCTCGGGCAGGTCCGCCAGGCACAGGCGGCTGTGCACGAGGCTGGCATCGATGTCCTCCACGCCCAGGCGACCGGCAGCGATGTCGGCGGCAATCGATCGCAGCGCCTGCACCGTGTCCCAGCGGCCGCCGTAGTTCGCGGCGATGTTCAGGTTCAGGCCCCGGTTCGCGGCGGTCAGGCCCTCGGCGTCGGCGATGCGTTCCTGCAGGCGCGCCGGAAATGCCGCACGCTCGCCGACGATGCGCAGGCGGATGCCTGCATCGTCGAGTTTTCGCGCTTCCTGCAGCAGCACGGTGCCGAACAGGTCCATCAGGAAACCGACCTCGGTCTGCGGCCGGCGCCAGTTCTCGCTCGAGAAGGCGAACAGCGTGAGTGCCTCGATGCCGCGACTGGCGCAGCCCTTGACGATGCTGCGCACGGCCTCCACTCCGGCGCGATGGCCGGCGATGCGCGGCAGGCCGCGGCGCCGCGCCCAGCGGCCATTGCCGTCCATGATGATCGCCACGTGCCGCGGCAGGCGCGGTTCGGACGGCTCGGCAGGCATGTTCTTCGCCATCGGTGCGCTGGGCCTCGCGCGGCCGGGTGCCGGTCGATCGCCGGCCCCACCGCTCAGATCTGCATCAGCTCCTTTTCCTTTTCGGCTCCCATGCCGTCGATGCGCTTGATGTGTTCGTCGGTGAGCTTCTGAATGCGTTCCTCGGCACGGCGTTCGTCGTCTTCGGTGATTTCCTTCTCCTTGACGAACTCCTTGAGCATCTGGTTGGCGTCGCGGCGAACGTTGCGTACCGCCACCCGAGCGTTCTCCGCCTCGTGGCGCACGACGCGCGTCATCTCGCGGCGGCGTTCTTCGGTGAGCGGCGGCAGCGGAATGCGGATGACGTCACCGGCCGTGGAGGGGTTCAGGCCCAGGTCCGAGGAGCGGATGGCCTTCTCGATCTTGGCCGTCATCGCCTTGTCCCAGGCCTGCACCTGCAGCGTGCGCGGATCCAGCACGGTGACGTTCGCGGTACGCCCGATAGGCGTCGGCGTGCCGTAGTAATCCACGTGGACGTGATCGAGCAGACTCGGATGCGCACGCCCGGTACGCAGCCTTACGAGTTCCTGCCTGAACGCGTCGATGGCCTTGTCCATGCGCCGCTGGGCGTCCTTGACGACGTCTTCGATCATGATCGCGCCCCCTTCGATGTGCCTGCGCCGCGGGTCACCAGCGTACCCTCCGGCTCGCCGCGCACGGCGCGCATCAGCGCCCCCGGCTTGCCCATGTCCACGACCCGAAGCGGCATGTCGTTGTCGCGGCACAACACGACCGCGGTCGCATCCATGACACCCAGGCGCCGATCGAGCACCTCGTCGAAATCGAGTTGTTCGAACCGCCTGGCGTCGGAATCGCGATTCGGGTCCGCGCTGTAGATTCCGTCGACCTTGGTGGCCTTGATCATGAGGTCGGCGTCGATCTCGATGGCGCGCAGGCTGGCCGCGGAATCGGTGGTGAAGAACGGGTTGCCGGTGCCGGCGGCGAAGATGACCACGCGGCTCTTCTCCAGGTGCCGGATTGCGCGGCGCCGGATGTAGTCCTCGCAGACCTGGTTGATGCGGATCGCGGACATCACGCGCACGTGCATGCCGAATCGCTCGAGCGCATCCTGCAGCGCGAGCGCATTGATGACGGTGGCCAGCATGCCCATGTGGTCCGCCGTGACCCGGTCCATGCCGGCCTCGGCGAGCCCGGCGCCGCGGAAGATGTTGCCGCCGCCGATCACCAGCGCCACCTGCACGCCGCTTTCGATCAAAGCGCGGATTTCAGTCGCGATGTGCTCGAGTACCCCGGAATCGATGCCGTAGGCTTCGCGCCCCAGCAGCGCTTCGCCGGACAGCTTGACCAGGACCCGGCTGCAGGGGCCCGGAGACGGATCGCCGATCATGTTCATGCCCCGCCCCGCGCGCCGGACGGACCGTGCAGCGCACGTTCCGGTCGGGCCGGCGATGTACCCGCGGCCAGGCATCCTTGCGCGCGAGGCAGGTGCAGGGTCATTTGGGCTCCTTGCCGTCGCCCTCGGTCTGCCGGACCTGCGCCATCACCTCGGCCGCGAAGTCCGACTCCTTCTTTTCCACGCCCTCGCCCAGTTCCAGGCGCACGAACCCCAGCACCTCGGCGCCCCGGGACTTGACCAGCTTGCCGACCGGGGTGTCCGGATCCTTCACGAACGGCTGGCCGAGCAGGGTGATCTCGTCGACGTATTTCTTCAGGCGCCCTTCGACCATCTTTTCGACGATCGGGGCCGGCTTGCCGGAGGTGGCGGCCTGCGCGGTGTAGATCTCGCGTTCCTTGGCCAGCAGTTCGCCGGGAATCTGCGCCGCATCCACGCACACCGGCTTGCTCGCCGCGATGTGCATGGCGATATCGCGCGCCAATGCCTCGTCCGCGCCCTTGAGATCGACCAGCACGCCGATGCGCTTGCCGTGCAGGTAGCTGGCGAGGTGATCGCCGGCGCGTTCGCGGATCATGAACCGCCGTACGCCGATGTTCTCGCCGATCTTGGCCACCAGCGCGGTGCGCGCCGCCTCGACCGTTTCCGCGCCGCCGGCCAGCGGCAGCGCCGCGAGCGCTTCCACGCTGGCCGGCCGGGCCGAGATCACGGTGCCCGCGACCGCCTGCGCGAACGCCTTGAAGCTGGCGTCGTTGGCTACGAAGTCGGTCTCGCTGTTGACCTCGACCATCGCCACGGCGCGCCCGTCGGCCGACGGTGCCACGACGATGGCGCCTTCGGAAGCCACCCGCCCGGACTTCTTCTCGGCCTTGATTGCCCCCTGCTTGCGCAGCCAGTCGGCGGCGGCGTCGAGGCTGCCGCCGTTCTCCACCAGCGCCGTCTTGCAGTCCATCATGCCCGCGCCGGTGCGTTCGCGAAGTTCCTTGACGAGTCCCGCGGGGATTTCCATCGCTGTGTGCTCTCCCGGTTCCCGCTGCGATCAGGCGGCG
>JBFXBD010000028.1:0-69148 GCA_050183625.1 Gammaproteobacteria bacterium | reverse complement strand
ACCTGGCTGTAGATCTTCATCGGCAGGGTGGTTGCGCCCGGCCCGGTGGTGAAGCTGGCGATGACCAGGTCGTCCAGGGACAGCGTGAACGACAGCAGCCAGCCGGAGACGATTGCCGGTGCAATGATCGGCAGGGTCACGAGCATGAACGCCTTCCCCGGGGTGCAGCCGAGATCCATCGCCGCCTCCTCCAGCGAAAGATCGAAGGAGGCCAGCCGCGAACGCACCACCACGCTGACGTAGCACATCGAGAACGTGACGTGGGCGACGGTCACGGTGGCGAAGCCCCGATCCACCGACAGCGCCACGAACATGAGCAGCAGCGACAGGCCCGTGATCACCTCGGGCATGACCAGCGGCGCATAGGTCATGCCGGCGAACAGCGCGCGCCCGCGCATGTCGTGGAAGCGCGCCAGCACCACTCCGGCCAGCGTCCCGAGCACGGTGGCGATCGTGGCCGACAGCAGCGCCACGCGCAGCGTCACCCAGCCCGCCTTGAGCAACCCTTCGTTCTCCAGCAGCGCGCCGTACCACTTCAGCGAGAACCCGCCCCAGACCGTGACCAGCCGCGACTCATTGAAGCTGAACAGCACCAGCAGCGCGATCGGCAGGTACAGGAACAGCATGCCGAGCACGAGCGAAATCCAGTTGAACCAGCTCAGGCCCTTGTTCATGGCGGCCGGGCTACGCTGCGCTCTTTTCCATGGCGCGCTGGGCCAGCACGATCGGCACCACCAGGATCGCCACCAGTACCACCGCCACCGCCGCGGACAGCGGCCAGTCGCGGTTGTTGAAGAACTCGTCCCAGAGCACCTTGCCGATCATCAGGGTGTTGGAGCCGCCGAGCAGATCCGGGATCACGAACTCGCCCACCGCCGGGATGAACACCAGGAAGCAGCCGGCGAGGATGCCGGGCAGCGCGATCGGCACGGTAACGAGCCAGAATGCCTTCACCGGCCGGCAGCCCAGGTCCGCCGCCGCCTCCAGCAGGGTCGGGTCGAGCTTGACCAGGTTCGCGTACAGCGGCAGCACCATGAACGGCAGGTACGAATAGACGATGCCGATGTACACCGCGATGTCGGTGTTCAGGATGATGAGGGGGGCGTCGATGATGCCCAGGTGCATGAGCGCGAGATTGAGCAGGCCCTCGTTCTTGAGGATGCCGATCCAGGCGTACACGCGGATCAGGAACGAGGTCCAGAACGGCAGGATCACCATCATCAGCAGCAGGGGCTGCCAGCGCGCGGGGGCGCGGCTCATGGCGTAGGCGATCGGGAAGCCCACCGCGAGCGTGAGCAGGGTGGACAGCCCGGCGATCCGCAGGCTGGTCATGTACGCGCGCAGGTAGAGATCCTTCTCCGCGAGCATGAGGTAGTTGTTGAGGTTGAGCTTCACCTGCAGGTAGCCGTCCGCCAGCCACTGCATCAGCGGCGTGTACGGCGGGATGGCGATCGCGACCTGCGCGAAGCTCAGCTTGAAGACGATGACGAACGGCGCGAGGAAGAACAGCAGCAGCCACAGGTACGGGACGGCGGCGACGAAGCTGCGCGGCCGCAGGCCGAGCGCGGCGAAGGCGGCGATCGACGCGCGGTAGGGAGCGTAGGCGAGCAGCCGGGCATGCCAGCTTACCGCGCCGGCGTCGGACGCCGGCGGGCCGGCGTAGTACTCGATGGCCGGTCGCCGCTGCATGTTCGGGTCAGTTCACCAGCACCACGGCCACCTCGGGGCGCCAGTGCAGCCAGACGCGCTCGTCCCAGGTGATGTTGCGATCCACCAGCCGGCTCTGGTTGCTGCGCGTCACGGTGATCGTGCGCCCCGAATCCAACTGCACGTGGTAGACGGACAGGCCGCCGAGATAGCCGATGTCGCGCACCGTGCCCTGCACGCAGTTCACGCCGCGCTCCGGCGGCGGCTCCGGATCGATGCTGAGCTTCTCCGGGCGCAGCGCGACCCAGACCTGCGTGCCGGCCGGCAGGCTGGCGCCGTGGCGGGCGCGGATCGCGCAGCCGGCTTCGCTGCTGTCGATGCGCAGTTCGTCCTCCAGCGTCGCGGCGACCCGGCCCTCGAACACGTTCACGTCGCCGATGAAATCGGCGACGTAGCGCGAGTTCGGGTATTCGTAGGTCTCCGCGGGCGTGGCGATCTGCACGATGCGGCCGCGGTCCATCACCGCGATGCGGGTGGAGACGGTCATCGCCTCGGCCTGGTCGTGCGTCACGATCACGAACGTGGTGCCGAGCCGCTCCTGGATGTTCATCAGCTCGAACTGGGTCTCCTCGCGCAGCTTCTTGTCCAGCGCGCCGAGCGGCTCGTCGAGCAGCAGCAGCTTGGGGCGCTTGACCAGGCTGCGTGCGAGCGCCACGCGCTGGCGCTGCCCGCCGGAGAGCTGGTGCGGGCGCCGGTGCGCGAACGAGCGCATCTGCACCAGGTCAAGGATCTCGTCCACGCGCTGGCGGATCTGGGCCTTGTCGATGTTCTCCTGCTTCAGGCCGAAGGCCACGTTCTGCTCCACGCTCATGTGCGGGAACAGCGCGTAGGACTGGAACATCATGTTGACCGGGCGCGAATACGGCGGTACCGCGGAGACGTCCGTGCCTTCGAGCAGGATCTGGCCGGTGTCGGGCCGCTCGAAGCCGGCGAGCATGCGCAGCAGCGTGGTCTTGCCGCAGCCGGAGGGGCCGAGCAGGGCGAAGAACTCCCCGCGGTAGATGTCCAGGGAGATGCCGTCGACGGCGGTGAAGTCGCCGAAGCGCTTGACCACCCGGTCGATGCGGACGAAGGGCTGGGCCGCGGGATCGTTCCAGGGCTCGAAGGCGGTGCGCTTGTCGCCGTTGCCCGTGGTCTTCATCGGCGCTGATCGTCCCTGCCGCGCGGCCCGAAGCGCTGCATTGCCTCAGCCGCCGGTCTTCACCTTCGTCCAGAGCTCCGTGACCACCCGCTGCACTTCCTGCGGGTAGGGGGCGATGGTGTAGAGCTTGGCGAGCACCTCGGGCGGCGGGAAGACCGCCGGGTCGTTCAGGATCTCGGGCTTGATGAACTGCTGCGAGGCCTTGTTGCCGTTGGCGTAGGTGACGGCGTTGGACGCCTTGGCCATCACTTCCGGGCGCATGATGTAGTCCAGGAACTTATGCGCGTTGTCGACGTGCTTGGCGTCCGCCGGGATGGCCATCATGTCGAAGAACATGAGCGCGCCTTCCTTGGGGATGACGTAGCCGATGTTGACGCCGTTGTTGGCCTCCACGGCGCGGTCGCGCGCCTGGAAGATGTCCCCGGACCAGCCCACCGCGATGCAGATGTCGCCGTTGGCCAGCGCATTGATGTACTCGGAGGAGTGGAACTTGCGGATGTAGGGCCGGATGGCCATCAGCACCGGCTCGGCCTTGGCGATCACCGCCGGGTCGTGGCTGCGCGGATCCTCGCCGATGTAGTTCAGCGCCGCGGGGATCATCTCGTCGGTGGCGTCGAGCGTGTAGACGCCGCAGTCGGCGAACTTCTTCAGCACCTCGGGATCGAAGATCAGCTTCCACGAGTCCACCGGCGCGTCCGGCATGATGGCCTTGATCTTGTCGATGTTGTAGCCGATGCCGGTGGTGCCCCACATGTACGTGATCGCGTACTGGTTGCCGGGGTCGTAGGTGTCCACGCGCTGGTTGATCATGTCCCACATGTTTGCCAGGTTCGGCAGCTTGCCCTTGTCGAGCTTCTGGAACACGCCGGCCTGTATCTGGCGCTGCAGGAACCACGCCGAGGGCACGACCACGTCGTAGCCGGTGCCGCCGGCCAGGAGCTTGGTCTCGAGGATTTCGTTGGAGTCGAAGACGTCGTAGACGACCTTGATGCCGGTCTCTTTCTGGAAGTCGTCCAGGATCGATTCGTCGATGTAGTCCGACCAGTTGTAGACGTGTACGACCTTCTCCTCGGCCTTGGGCGCGGGCGCGGCTGCGTCCGCCGCGGCTGCCGGGTCTTCGGACTTGGAACAGCCGGCGAGCAGGGCAATGCAGGCCAGGAACGGCAGCAGGCGATGCAGTTTCATCGGCGGGACTCCTTCTTGGCGACGCCCGTCGGAGCGGGCCGGGCCGGCCTCGACCGCGCGCGTTCGTTCTGTGTGCCTCCTTTGTACCGGATTCCGCGCCACCGCGCTAGGCGCTTTGCGTGGTGCGGCCGCGCCCCGTTTCGGAGCGCGGCTCAGCCGCCCGTCGCGAACTCCGCGGCGGTGCGGTCGAGCACGCGCCGGGCGGTGGCGACCAGCTCGTCCACCTGCGCCCGGGTGATGACAAGCGGTGGGGCGATGATCATGGTGTCGCGCACAGCGCGCATCACCAGCCCCTCCTCGATGCTGATGTCACGGGCGCGCAGGCCGACCACGCCGACCGGTTCGAAGAACCGGCGCCGGTGCTTGTCCCTGACCAGCTCCATCGCCGCCACCAGGCCGACGCCGCGGGTCTGCCCCACCAGCGGGTGATCGGCCAGCTCCGCCCAGCGCGACTGCAGGTAGGGGCCGATGTCCTGGGCGACCCGCTCGACCAGCCGTTCGCGCAGCATGACGTCGAGGTTCGCCGAGGCCACTGCGCAGGCCACCGGGTGGCCGGAGTAGGTGTATCCGTGGTGGAACTCGCCGCCTTCCTCGATGAGGGTGTCCGCCACCCGCCGGCCGACCAGCACGCCGCCTATCGGGATGTAGCCGGACGACAGGCCCTTGGCGATCGGCATCAGGTCCGGCTCCACGCCGTAGTACTGGCTGCCGAACCAGCGCCCCAGGCGGCCGAAGCCGCAGATCACCTCGTCGCACACCAGCAGGATGCCGTACTCGCGGCAGATGCGCGCGATCTCGGGCCAGTAGGACTCCGGCGGCACGATGACGCCGCCCGAGCCCTGGATTGGCTCGGCGATGAAGGCGGCGACGTTGTGCGGGCCGAGCTGCAGGATTTTTTCCTCGAGCAGGCGCGCGCGCGCCAGGCCGAACTCGTGCGGGGACAGGTCCCCGCCCTCGGCGTACCAGTAGGGCTGGGGAATGTGGGCGACGCCGGGGATCGGCAGGTCGCCCTGGGCGTGCATCGCGGCCATGCCGCCCAGGCTGGCACCGGCCACGGTGCTGCCGTGGTAGCCGTTGACGCGGCCGATGATGGTCTTGCGATACGGCTGCTTCTTCAGGTCCCAGTAGCGCCGCACCATGCGGAACACCGTGTCCACCGCCTCGGAGCCGGAGTTGGTGAAGAACACGTGCTCGTAGCCCGGCGTAAGCGCGGTGAGCTTCGCCGCCAGCTCGATCGCGCCGGTGTGGGTGCACTGGAAGAAGCTGTTGTAGTACGGCAGGCGCTCGAGCTGCATGGCCGCCGCGTCGATCAGCTCGCGCCGCCCGTAGCCCACGTTCACGCACCACAGCCCGGACATGCCGTCCAGGATCCGGTGGCCGTCGACGTCGTAGACGTAGACGCCCTCGCCGCGCTCGATGACCCGCGTGCCCTTGGCCGCGAGATCCTTGTGGTCGGTCATCGGGTGCAGGAAGTGGGCGCGGTCGAGCGCCTGCCACCAGGCGAGGTCGTGCTTTTCGTTCGGTGCGTTCATGTACCGGGCCGTGCGGATGGGGGAGGATGCCGTGTCGCCATTGTCATCGCCCGCGGCGCGAAAACCAATCCGCGCGCCGCGCCCGCCGGCACCGGCGCGGGCTGCGGACTTCGCGCCGGCGTTCCTCAGCGTTCCACGGCCGGCGCCAGCACGCGGAAGTCCGCGAACCCGCTGCCGTACAGCGTGCCCGAGCCGTCGCCGGGGTCGCAGTAGACGCCGACGCGGTACAGCCCCGGCGAAAGCGTCGCCGGGACGATTGCCTCGATGCGCGCGGGCGACCAGTCGACGACCTGCAAGGCGTTGACCGCGCCGGCGTTGATGACGGCGCGCTTGGCCTGCGTTTGCCGGCCCCAGGCGCCGATGAGCGCGATGCGCATGCCGGCGACGCCGGTGCGCGGCTCGACGCCGTCGAGCCGCATGCGGCATTGCGGATTCGGTCCGCCGGCGGCCTCGCATGTCACCGCGATGGCGAGCAGCGCAAGCGCCGCGGCTGCGCGCCTCACAGGTTGTCGAGCTTGAAGACCTCGATGGCGTTCTCGCGCAGGAAGCGCGGCCAGACCTGCTCGCGAAGCTGCAGGTTCTGCAGGTCCCCCTTGAGCCGCTCGTAGGAGATACCCGGATAGTAGCCGGCGAACATGACCTTGTGCGCGCCGCGGGTGTTGGCGTAGTGGATGACGGCCTTGGGGTAGTGCTTGGGCACGAACGCCGAAGTCATGTAGTACAGGTTCGGCCACTTGAGCATGAGCTTCACGCACAGCGCTTCCCAGGGCTCGCCGCCGTGCATCATCACGATCTTGAGATCCGGGAAGAACCACAGCGGCTCGTCCAGGTACATCGGGTTCTGGCACTCGCCCGGCACCCGCGGCCCCGGCAGGCCGACGGTCATGGTGACCGGCAGGTCGAGCTCGATCGCCTTGGCGTAGATCGGATAGTAGACCTTGTCGTTCGGCGGGCGCTGCACGGCGAACGGCGTGATTGCCAGCGCCTTGATGAAGGGGTTGCCGCGCGCGACCGCGTCGATCGCGCGCAGCGCGTCCATGCCCTGCATCGGGTCCACGGACAGGCGCCCGTACAGCCGGCCCGGAAAGCGCTCCATGATCTTCAGCATCGGCCCGGCCTGGGACGGATCGACCATCACGAACGCGGTCTGCACGCCGAACTCGTCCATCAGCGCGATCGTCTCCTCGGGCGTGGCGAATTTCTCCAGCCGCTCCGGCGCGTCCTTGAAGAAGTGCTGGGCCGGGTGCAGGTAGCGCTTGCTGTCGGCGTCGCGGAACAGGCTGCCGAAGCCCACGCCCTGCTCGCCGCTGGCGCCGACCTCCCAGCGCGGATAGATGCTCGGATCCACGGCGCGCAGGCCGTGTGCCAGGGTGTTGGTCATGGAGTCCTCCGGATTGTTCGCTTGCGGGTGAGGGCGATCAGAATCCCCGGCCGAGCACGCGGTGCAGGCTGTCGCACATCAGCGCCAGGAACGCCGCCAGGGTCAGGTAGACGATGCCGTAGCCGAGCCGCGTCGAAGCGCTGGCCACGTAGTAGGTGCGAGCCTCCTCGGCGCTCACGCCGCGCCAGGCGCGCATCACGTTCGGCGCGGCGAGGATCGCGATCAGCAGCAGCAGCGGGCTGGGCCGGTACAGGAACAGGCCGACGAGTATCGGCACCCCGACCAGCCACAGCCGCGGGGAGATCACCGCGGTGATCCGCCCGCCGTCGAAGGGCGAGAGCGGGATCAGATTGAACAGGTTGAGGAAGAACCCCGAGTACGACAGCGCGAGCAGCATCGGGCTGCGCAGTTCCACGCCGGCGTAGTAGACCGCGAGCGCGCCGAGGGTGCCGGCGACCGGCCCGGCGATGCCGACGTAGGCCTCGGTCTCGGCATCGTGAGGCAGATCCTTCATCTCGATCCAGGCGCCGACGAAGGGGATGAAGGTCGGGGCGCCGACCGCCAGGCCGCGCTGGCGCGCGGCGATGAAGTGCCCCATCTCATGCACGAACAGCAGCGCGACGAACCCGGCCGCGTAGGCCACGCCGAACACCATCGCGTACGCGAACACGGACAGCAGCATCGTGCCGCCGGTGAGCAGTATCGTCATCACGGCGCCGGGCCCCGCTTGCGATACACGCCGTTCACACGTTCAGCAGCAGGAACTCGCGCTCCCACGGGCTCACCACGTTGAAGAAGTTTTCCAGTTCCATCTGCTTGATGGCGTAGAACAGTTCCACGAACTTGTGGCCGAGGATGTCGCGCAGCGGCCCGCAGGCGCGCAGGTTCTCCAGTGCCGTCTCCAGGTTGCGCGGGAGCTGGTAGGGAAGCTGGTAGGCGTCGCCCTGGAGCGGCTCGGTCGGTGCGCGCCGTTCCATCATGCCCAGGTAGCCGCAGGCCAATGAGGCGGCGATGCCGAGGTAGGGGTTCACGTCCGCGCCGACGATGCGGTTCTCGACCCGGCGCGCGGAGGGGTTGGAGAACGGCACGCGCAGGCCGACCGTGCGGTTGTCGTAGCCCCACTGCAGGTTGATCGGCGCGGAGTGGTAGCGGGTGATGCGGCGGTAGGAGTTCACGTACGGGGCGAAGATCGCCATCGCCGAGGGCAGGTAGGTCTGCAGGCCCGCGATGTGGGCCCGGAACAGATCGGATTCGGAGTCGTCCGGGTTGGAGAAGATGCTGCCGCTGCCCTCCAGGTAGTGCACGCTCTGGTGGATGTGCATCGCGCTGCCGGGCTCCTTGGCCATCGGCTTCGCCATGAAGGTCGCGTACATCTTGTGCCGCAGCGCCACCTCGCGCACGGTGCGCTTGAACAGCAGCACCTGGTCGGCGAGATCGAGCGGATCGCCGTGGCGGAAGTTGATCTCCATCTGCGCCGCGCCGCCCTCATGGATGAGGGTGTCGATGTCGAGGTTCTCGGCGGCGGCGAAGTCGTACATATCCTCGAACACCGGGTCGAACTCGTTCACCGCGTCGATGCCGTAGGACTGGCGCACGGTCTCGGCGCGGCCGTTGCGACCCACCGGCGGCTCCAGCGGATAGTCCGGATCGGTGTTGGTCTTGACCAGGTAGAACTCGAGTTCGGGGGCAACGATCGGTTTCCAGCCCTGGGCGCTGTACAGGTCGATCACCCGCCGCAGCACGTAGCGCGTGGAGATGTCCACCGGCTGCCCGTCGGCATAGAAGGCGTCGTGGATGACCTGGGCGGTTGGATCCCCGGCCCATGGCACGACCCGGATGGTGGTCGGATCCGGCTGCAGGATGACGTCCGGCTCGACCGAGGCCACCAGGCCTTCGGCGTCGGCGTAGTCGCCGGTCACGGTCTGCATGAACACCGACTCGGGCAGGCGCAGTCCCTCGCGGTCGCCGAACTTGCCCGCGGGCATCACCTTGCCGCGCGCGATCCCCGCCATGTCGGGCAGGAAGCATTCGACCTCGGTGATGCCGCGCTTCCTGAGCCAGTCCTGCAGGGTGGATTTCTTCGATTCGGCGCGGCTCATGGAGATCGTCCCTCGGGTTCCGGCGCTTGCGCCGGTCGCGTCATCTTACCAGCGGCCCCGGCGGCCGGCATGGGCACGGGCGGTGCGTTTGACTCGGCCGCGGGGCTGCCATCAAATACCGGTGTTTCCATCGCAAGGTTCCGCCTGCGCGCATGCACGATCCACTCGCCGAAGCCCGCCGCTTCCTGCAGGCCAACCCAGACGTGCGGTCGATCGATCTGGTCATCTACGATCTGCACGGCGCCGCGCGCGGCAAGCGCATCCGCGCCGCCGATCTAACCCGCATCTTCGCCGACGGCATGGCTTTCTCGGGATCGGTCTTCGGGCTGGATCCGACCGGGCACGTGATCCCGGACACCGGGCTGGGCCTGGAGGCGGGCGATCCGGACAGCCTGTGCTGGCCGGTGCCGGGGTCGCTCACGCGCATTCCCTGGCACGCGCGCGCGCTCGGCCAGGTCCAGCTCACCATGCACGAGCGCGACGGCACGCCGTTCTTCGCCGATCCGCGCCAGGTGCTGGCGCGCGTGCTGGAGGGGTTCCGCGGCCGCGGCCTGACGCCGGTCGTGGCGGTGGAGCTGGAGTTCTACCTGCTCGACCGCGCCGCCGCGCGCGACGTCACCACCGTGCGGCCGCCGCGCTCGCCGCATACCGGGCTGCGCGACTATGGCCACCAGGTGTACGCGATCGAGGATCTCGAAGCCTTCCGGCCGCTGCTCGATGACATCAACGCCGGTGCCGAGGCGCTCGGGCTGCCGCTGACGACTGCCGTGTCGGAAAGCTCGCCCGGGCAGTTCGAGATCAACCTGCACCACGATGACGATGCCCAGCGTGCCTGCGATCACGCCCAGCTCCTCAAGCGCCTGGTCAAGGGCGCGGCCGTGAACCACGGGCTGGTCGCGAGCTTCATGGCCAAGCCGTATCCGGAATTGTCTGGAAGCGGCATGCATGTGCACGCCAGCCTGGTCGATGCGCAGGGGAGCAACGTCTTCGCCGGCCCCGAGCGCGATCCGAACGATGCCCTGCGCCACGCGCTGGGCGGCTGCCTGCGCGCACTGCCGGCCTGCACCGCGCTGCTGGCGCCGAACGCGAACTCGTTCCGCCGCCTGCGGCCCGACACCTTCGCGCCGACCAACCTGAGCTGGGGCTACGAGAACCGCTCGGCGGCGCTGCGGGTGCCGGCCGGGGCGCCGGCATCGCGGCGCATCGAACACCGCGTCGCCGGTGCCGATGCGAATCCCTACCTCGCCATGGCGGTGCTGCTGGCGGGCATGCTCGAGGGCCTGCAGCGCGGCCTGGATCCCGGCGAACCGATCCAGGGAAACGCGGCGACGCTCGGCCTGGCCTCGATACCGGCTTCCTGGCACGAAGCGCTGGATCGGTTGCTCGCCGATCCGCTGCCGGCGGCCGTGCTCGGCGAGCGCTTCGTGCGGCTGTATCACGACTGCAAGCAGTACGAGCGCCGCGAATTCGAAAAGCAGGTCACGCCGCTCGAATACGCCTGGTACCTGCACCGCGCCTGACGGCGCCGCCGGGGGCGAGGATGCGCATGCCGGATCCGGCCGCCGATCGATCCTGGTACGCAGCGACCGCGCACGCGGCGCCGCCGTCCGCGGCGCTGGAGGGCGCGGCCGAGTGCGACGTGTGCATCGTCGGCGCCGGCTATACGGGGCTGTCCGCGGCGCTGCACCTGGCCGGGCGCGGCTATCGTGTCGCGGTGCTGGAGCAGGGCGCGATCGGCGCCGGCGCTTCGGGCCGCAACGGCGGCCAGCTCGGCTCCGGCCTGCGCAGGGAACAGCCCTGGCTGGAACGGCGCCTGGGCGAGCAGCCCGCGCGGCTGCTGTGGGATTTGTGTGAGCAAGCCAAGTCCACGGTGCGCGATCTGGTCGCCGCGCACCGGATCGACTGCGATCTGAAGCCCGGCCTCCTGCACGCCGGGCACTGGCCCCGGCACGCGGCCGCCGAGCAGCGCTACGCGGAATGGCTGCGGCGCAGGTACGGCTACGAAGCGATCCGGCCGCTCACACGCGATGAATTGCGCGCCGCGCTCGACAGCCCGGGCTACCACGGCGGTTCCCTGGATCTCGGCGCCGGGCATCTGCACCCGCTGAACTATCTCATCGGCCTGGCGCACGCGGCGGCGGCGGCCGGCGTGCGCCTGTACACGCACACCCGCGCGCTCGGCTGGAGCGGCGGCGATCGGGTGCGCGTGCGCTGCGCGCACGGCGAGGTGAGCGCGGGCGCGCTGGTGCTGGCCTGCAACGGCTACCTTGGCGATCTGGAGCCGCGCATCGCCGGGCGCATCATGCCGATCAACAATTTCATCGTCGCCACCGAGCCGCTCGGCGACGCGCGCGCCCGCGCGCTCATCCGCGACGACGCCGCGGTCGCGGACTCACGCTTCGTCATCAACTACTTTCGCCTGTCGTCCGATCGGCGCCTGCTGTTCGGCGGCGGCGAGAACTACTCCAGCCGCTTCCCGGCGGACATTGCCGCCTTCGTGCGCCCGCGCCTGGAGCGGATCTTTCCGCAGCTTCGCGGCGTGCGCATCGACTACGGCTGGGGCGGGACGCTGGCGATTACCATGACGCGCCTGCCGGACATCGGCCGCCTGGCGGGCAACGTGCTCTATGCGCAGGGCTATTCCGGCCACGGCGTCGCGCTCGCCACGTTCACGGGCAAGGTGATCGCCGAGGCGCTGGCCGGCACGCTGGAGCGCTTCGATCTGCTCGCGCACCTGCCCACGCCGATGTTCCCGGGCGGGCGCTGGCTGCGCCAGCCGCTGCAGGTGCTGGGCATGACCTGGTACGCGTTGCGCGATCGGCTGTGACCGGCCTGACCGTGATCGGCGCCAGCGCGCGCGCGCCGGCGCAGTCCGCGGCGCGCGGCGCCCTGCGGCCGTACTGGATCGACTGCTTCGGCGACCGCGATCTTGCCGGCGCGTGGCCCGGCAGCCGCATTGCGCCCGGCGCATTCCCCGGCGCGCTCGGCGCCGCGCTCGCGCAGGCGCCGATGCAACCGTGGATGTTCGGCGCACCGATCGAAAACGACCCGGAGATTCTCGACGCGCTGGCACGCCTGCGTCCGCTCGCCGGCAACGACGCCGGCACCTGCGCGGCGGTGCGCGATCCGCAGCGACTCGCCGCGGCCTTCGATGCCGACGGCATCGCCCGGCCGGAGATTGCCACCGGGCCACGCGCCGGCCGCTGGATCGCCAAGCCGCGCGCATCGCACGGCGGCATCGGCGTGCGCGCGTGGACGCCGGGCATGCCCTTCGATCCGCATCGCGAATTCCTGCAGGCCCGCATCGACGGCCCGCCTGTCGCTGGCCTGTTCCTCGGCGACGGCCGCGATGCATGTTTCGTCGGCGTCACCGCGCAGATCGTCGGCGATGCCGCGTTCGGCGCCGCCGGCTTCATCTACTGCGGCAGCATCGGGCCGCTGCGGTGCCCGGTGCGCCAGTTGCCGCGCTGGCGCGCGATCGGATCGTCGCTCGCGCGCCGCTTCGCGCTGCGCGGCCTGTTCGGTGTCGACGCCATCCTCCACCGCGGCGTGCCGATCCCGATCGAAGTCAATCCGCGCTACACCGCGGCGGTGGAAGTCCACGAGCGCGCCGGCCAGCCGCCGCTCGTGCCGCTGCACCTGGACGCCTGCGCAGGCCGCCTGCCGGTGATGACGTTCCGCGCGCCCGCACGCTGCGCAGGCAAGGCGTATGTTTTCGCGCCGTGTACGCTCGTCGCCCCCGGCGGCGATGCCTGGATCGACACGCGCTGGCAGGCCGATCTGCCCGCGGCCGGCCAGCGCATCGAGGCCGGTGCTCCAATCGTGACCGTATTCGGCCGCGGCCGCGACGCCGCCGAATGCCTCGCCGTCCTGCGCGCCCGCGCGCGCCGCATCCTGCGCCACCTCCTGCCCCCCCACGAAACGGGGTCGGAGTGATTTTCGTCCGGCGTAATTCACTCCGACCCCTTTTGCGATTGTCCGAGTCTGCGGTTACCGGATGCATCCCGTTTTACGCTGCCCGGTGGCTTCGATCCGGCTCGGGAACCACGGGTATCTTGCCTCCTGCAAGATACCCGTGGCCCCCGACCCTGCGCCGAAGGCGCGGCGCGTCCGCGCCAATCTGTGGGCAACTGGAGTCGTCGTTCAGTCCCCGAACGAAGTCACGATGCTTTGAACTTCACTGCGCCTTCGGGTCGAGGACCGGGTGGGTCGGGCGGCGGCCTGCGATCGCAAGCGGGCCATGGCTGGCATAGCGCAGCGATCGCGGCAGCGGAGCAGGCCATGGATGGCCTGCGTAGCGGTAGCCGACCGACCCACCCGGTCCTCGACCCGGACCGAAGGCACCAAGCAGCGCCAAACGTGATGGATCCGGTGACCGCAGACTCGGACAGCCGCAGCGAGGCGCGTACCGCAGACTCGGACAGCCGCAGCGAGGCGCGCATCGCAGACTCGGACAGCCGCAGCGAGGCGCGCGCAGCGCAGGCGCGCCGGTGTGGAATTGGTGCCGGCGTCGCGTTTCGCCCGGCGTGTCGCCCACCGTGCCGGGCGGATTCTGTTAGTCTGCGGCCATGCAGGAGAGCGAGCGCGACAATCTGCGGCGGTTCGTGATCGAAGGCGCAGGCGTGCGCGGCGTGCTCGTGCGCCTGAACGCAACCTGGGACGCGGTGCGCGATTGCCACCCGTATCCGCCGGCGGTGCGCGATCTGCTCGGCGAGGCGCTGGCCGCCGTGACGCTGCTCTCGGCGACGATCAAGCTGGAGGGCTCGCTCATCCTGCAGGCGCAGGGCGAAGGGCCGCTGCGGACGCTGGTGGCGCAGGCCGGATCGAATCGCACCGTTCGCGGGCTCGCGCGCTGGGACGGCGAGGTACCGGGCGGTGAACTCGCGGAGGCTTTCGGTGCCGGCCGTCTCGTGCTCACCACGCACAATGCCGCCGGCGAACCGTACCAGGGCATCGTGCCGCTGGAGGGCGCCGGGCTGGCGCAGGCGCTGGAAACCTACTTCGCGCAGTCCGAGCAGTTGCCGACGCGGCTGTGGCTCGCGGCCGGCGCGGCTGGCGCGGCTGGCCTCATGCTGCAGGTGCTGCCGCACGCGGCGCGCGATCCGGACGACTGGCACCGCGTTGCCCTGATGGCTGGCACGGTGAGCCCGCGCGAGTTGCAGGACCTGCCCGCGCTGCAACTGCTGCACCGCCTGTTCAGCGAGGACGACGTGCGCGTGCTGGAGGCCGAGCCGGTCGCGTTCCGCTGCGGCTGCTCGCGCGCGCGCATCGAGCGCACCCTGGCCGCACTCGGCGCCGGGCGCGTCGATGAACTCGCCGAGGACGATCCGGAAGTCGTGGTGACCTGCGAGTTCTGCAATCGGCGCTACGTGTTCGATCGCGTCGATCTGGAACGGGCGCTGGCGAGCGCGCCCGGCGTGGAATCCAGCGGCACCGTGCACTGAGGCGCCACGGGATGGTTTTTGCGCGGCAAATCGCGCAGAATTTTCGACCGTACAGCGGCTTGGGCGCTCGCGGCGCCCGGCACGCGACGACAATAACGATGCTTGGGACAGCGCGCTGGCATGAGCGACCGTGAACCGGATCTGATAGACGCCCTGGATGGCGAACGGGTGATCGCGTTCGTCGCCTATCCGGGCCTGACGCCGCTGGATCTCGTCGGCCCGCTGCAGGTGCTGGCGCTGCTCGGCCCGCCGTACAAGGTCGCCGTGGTCGGCGCCGCGGCGGCGCCGATGGCCACGGACACCCCGCTCAAGCTCGTGCCGAGCCATACGTACGCGGATGTCCCCGAGCCCTACGCGCTGATCGTGCCCGGCGGCGGCGCCGGCGCGGTACGGGCCATGGCCGACGCCGCGTTGCAGGAATACCTGCGCGAAGCCGCCGCGCACGCACGCATCCTGGGCTCGGTGTGCACCGGCGCGCTGGTGCTTGGAGCCGCCGGCCTGCTCGAGGGCAAGCGCGCGACCACGCACTGGGCCGCGCTCGACTGGCTGAAGAAGCTCGGCGCGAAGCCGGTGCAGGAACGCTGGGTCGAGGACGGCAACTGCCTCACCGCCGCGGGCGTGTCGGCGGGCATCGACTGGGCGCTGGCTCTGGCCGCGCGCCTCACCGACGAAGACCAGGCGCGGCTGGCGCAGATCATGATCGAGTACGACCCTGATCCGCCGTTCGGCTGGATCGACTGGGACGCCAAGTCCGATTTCGCCGCGCTCCAGCCGCGACTTGCGCGCGAGTTCGCCTCCGCCAGCGAGGTGCTGGCGTCGCGTCCGGACCTCGTGCGCAAGCTCGGGCTCTGACCGCGACGGCGCAGGCGGTGGCACGCTCGAGCGCGCCGGCACCCGAGCCCAGCGCCGCGGCGCGTGCCGTGCTGGTGGTCGACGACAGCCGCGCGATCCTCGCCGTGCTCACGGCGCTAATCGAGCGCATACCCGGCGTGCAGGTGGTGACCGCACGCAGCCTCGCCCAGGCGCGCGCAGCGCTCGAAGAAGACGCCGCGCGCTTTTTCTGCGCGGTCGTGGACCTGGACCTGCCGGACGGCCCGAACGGCGAAATCGTCGATCTGGTCCGGCGCCACCCGCTCGCCGTCATCGTCCTGACCGGCAACGACGACGCGCACCAGCGCGAGCGACTGCTTTCCGGCAACGTCGTCGACTACATCGTCAAGCGCAACCCGGCCGAGATCGGCTATGCCGGCCACCTGGTGGCGCAACTGCGCGAGAACCAGTCCGCGCGGGTGCTGGTGGTGGACGATTCGAGCGCGTTCCGCGCCTACCTCGTGCGGCTGCTCGAAACCTATCGCTACCGCGTGCTGCAGGCCGCGGACGGGCGCGAGGCCGCCGCGGTCCTGGAGCGTGAACCAGACGTCTCGCTGGTGCTGACCGACGTCAACATGCCGGTCATGGGCGGTGCGGAACTGATCGAGCGCATCCGCGCGACGCACGCGCGCGAGGACCTGGCGGTGATCGCCCTGTCGGACGGCGCACGCCCCGAGCGAATCGCCGCGCTGCTGCGCAGCGGCGCGAACGACTTCATCGCCAAGCCGTTCAACGTCGAGGAGTTCTTCCTGCGCGTGACGCAGAACACGACGATGGTCAGGCAGGTACGCCGGATCCGCCAGGCGGCGACCCGCGACTACCTCACCGGGCTTTCGAACCGGCGTCATTTCTACGAGCTTGCCCAGCCGCTGTACGAAAACGCCCGTCGCGGCAACGCGTTGATCGCGCTCGGCATGATCGACGCCGACCACTTCAAGCGCATCAACGACACCTTCGGCCACGAGGTCGGCGACCTGGCCCTGAAGCAGATCGCGCAGGTGCTCGCGCGTACCGCGCGCAAGGCCGACGTGCTCGCCCGCTTCGGTGGCGAGGAGTTCGTCTGGCTCGGGATGATCAAGCAGCCCGGGGACATGCAGGTGATGTTCGAGCGTGCGCGCCGCGCCGTCGAGGACGGGCCGCTCACGATCGAGGGCCGCGGCATCGGACTTTCGGTGAGCATCGGTGCCACCTGCGATGCCACCGGTTCCCTGGAGCAGATGCTCGCGCGCGCCGACGCCGGCGTCTACGCCGCCAAGAACGCGGGCCGCAATCGCGTGTGCGTGCAATGAGCGACGCGGTGGCCGAGGCGCTCCATGAACTGCTGCGGGCGTGGCATGCCGAGCACGGCGGCGAGCAGTTCCCGGAGACGCCGGGTGCGCGGACGGCGCACGTCGAGCAGCAGCTTTTGTACGAACGTTGGCTGGCGCGGGATGCGTGGCGACTGCGCAGCGAGGCGTTGCCACTGCTGCTGGGCTGCGATCCCGCCGCATGGGCTGCGCGCGACGGCAGCGGTTTCGCCGCGGCCGAGTCGCGGGCCTGGGAGTGCCTGCGGCAGGCGGTCGCGTCCGGCGAACTGGCGGTGGTCGGCGAACGCGCCGATCCGGCCGCCGCACGGGTCGCGCCCGAGGCGATCCACGCCTGGGCGCTGCGCCATCGGCTGGCACCGCCGCCGGCCTTCGATGCCCTGCTGCAGTTCATCCTGACCACGGTCAGGCGCGCGCCTGCGGCGGCGCCGGCATCCGCTGACCCGCGTGCCGCGGCCGGGGCGCGCGAACGCCTGCTCGGCGCGGCACTGAACATCGTCTCGAAGTGGCCGGACGAGGTCCGCGACGCCAATGGCTTCATCGACGGCGCGCTCATCGTCGAACGCATGCAACGCACGGCCGCGGTCTGGTTCGAGCCGCCGGCGCTGCCGCTGCCGCGCACGGAGGCGATCGCCCTCATCGAACGCTGGCTGGTCTGAGTCGATCTGCGTACCGCCGGCACCGCCTCATTCGCCGGATCATTCGTCGTCTTCCTTCGGCTCGCGCTCAGCCCGCAATCGTTCGATCCGGCGTTGGTGCTCCAGTATTGCCTCGGTCCGCGCGCGCGGCGTCCCCCATCGCGCCTTGCCGGATGGCGCAGGCTCGTCGCCGCCGGTCGGACCGGTCTCGGAAATCCCGCGTGCCCGCGGCGCGGGTGCCGGCGCCCGTTCGGCCTGCAGCGCATCCTGCCGCTGCCGGTCCTGCATCAGGCGCTGGGCCGCCGCTTCATGCCGCGCGATTTCGCGTTCGAACATGATCGCTACCGGACACGTCGGCAGGCCGGCCGCGGCCAGATACTCGTTCAGCGAGCCGTGGGCGTACGCGGTAGCCACCTCGTTGATGAACGGCAGATTGAGTGCCGCCAGAATCGGCTGCCACGCCTCATCCCCCGCGGCCACGTGGCTGCGCACTTCAAGGCGCGGATTGAACTGATACCAGCCGTGCCTGACGCGCTTGAACAGCGCACGGTTGTAGGCGTAATCGCGGTCGACCTCGTTGCGGGAGAGTACCTGGGACAGGTGCTGGCGCCGGTTGCGTGCGGCCCGCAGAATGCTCTCCGGCAAACCGGTCCAGGCGTCGAGGATCGCCGCCGTATCGATGGCACAGTCGAGGCTGCGATCGAGCCGCGTGAAGCGTGACTTGAACAGCGTCCAAAACGTCTGGAACACGAAGTACTCGGTGAGATGCTTGTCGACGCGCACGAGGCGCTCGCCCACTTTCACGTCGACGTATGACGGCGCGAGCAGCTCGTACAGCGCAGTTGCCGGGCCCTGCGCGAACTTCCGATCCCGGAAGGCTTCGCGCAAAGCGACGTGCAGCGCGTTGCAACCGTATTGATCGACCGCGTGGAGATCCGCGCCACGGTCGATCAGGGCCTCGGCCAGTGCGACGTTGCCGGCGGCGGCCGCGGCCATTAGCGGCGTCTGATTCATCGCGGTGCGGTGGTCGACGCCGTGCACGTCGCACTGGCGCAGAACTTCTTTGAAGCCGTGCGCGGCGTAGGGCGCCAGATACTTGCGCTTGAGCGCGAAGTGTTGCAGCTCGAAACCCTGTGGGTCGGCCAAGCGCGCAGCCGCGGAGTTCCCGTCCCCCCCTACGTAGGCGGCGAGCTCGGGCTCGTCGTGAAACGCGGCATATTCATGCAGGCGGCGCCTGGATTTCTCGCCGACGGTGCGCTCGCGAAACACCTTGGCCAGCAGATCGCGCAGCGCGGACTCGTCCAATACCGGCCAGGGCGGTGGAGATTGTTCGAGGATGGTGCTGCGGATGGCCTCGGCCTGCTCCTGCTTGCCCTGCAATTGCAGCTTGTGAGCTTCCTTCTGCCACTCCTGGACGCTGGACTGGCCGGCCTCCACGCGCGGCTCGCCGCCCGCTACGGTCAAATCGAGCAGGCCGAACAGGGGGTGCGCAGTGTCGGACTCGATGAGGTACAGATTCTTCACCGCGCGCGTCAGCGCCACGTACAGCGCGTTGACGAAAAACTTGAACACCTCCAGGGATTTGTCGCTCTTGTCGCGTGCGCGGTGGTAGTCGAGCGTGTCGGTCCCGAGATCCTGCTGCGACACACCCGCGGCAATCTCGGCGAATTCGCCGCGATTGTCGGAGACGAAGCGGTAGAGCACGACGTTCTCGTACTCCAGCCCCTTGGCCTCATGGACGCAGAACAGGAGCGGTGTGGAAAAATGCTCGCGTGCCGCCGCCTTGTCCTCGTCCCGCAACACCAGCACGGCGAATTGCGTGGAGCGCCGGATCCTGCGATTGATCTCGCGCTTGGCCGCCGCCTCGTCGGCCAGTAGCACGGCAGTGCCGGGCTCCCCGCCCATGGCTTTCACCAGGAAGTTGCTTTCCTTGTCGATCGAGCCGAAGCGGCGATGTTTGATCTTGAGCAACGCATTGGCGAGCCGGGTCGTCTCCGCGGCATTGCGGAAGTTGGCGGCCAGCACGCGCACCTCGTGCCGCTCGGCCAACTGCCGATCGCGCCAGAACAGCGTCTTGATCTGGCCCCAGGAGAAGAAGTTCGGGTGGACGATCTGGTTGGAATCGCCACAGAGCATGAAGCGATCCGGGTTCTTCAACGTCCGCAGCACCAGCGCGAGTTGCGCAGTGGTGAGATCCTGGACCTCGTCGACGACGACGAAGTCGTAGCGCGGCGCGGCGAGCGTCGACCACTCGTGCGCTACCAGGTTCACGTCGTAGAGCCCTGCCTCGGCGAGCCAGTCCCGGTACCTGTCGAACAGATCGTACAGGCGGTCTCGCCGCTCGGGCGGAAAGATGGACTGGCGCACACCGAGAGACCGATATTCATCCTGCGGGATCACGCCGCCGGCGCGTGCCGCGATCACGCCACGGATCTCCTCGAAGGCCTGGTGTGCGTCGATGTCCCTGTAGGCCTGCCCCTGGCGCATGCGCGAAAACCACGAGGCGAATTCGCGCCAGCCCGCCTCACGGCCCGCGGGGACGCGGATGGACTCGATGAACTCCTTGAAGGACAGGAAGGTGGCGTCCTGGGCGTCGCGCTCGAACCCGTTCGAGTAATACAGATCCCGTGCGCTTCGCGCGAGATAGGCCGACTGGGTGACATACAGGACGTCGCCATCGACGTGCTTGAGCTTCTCGAGCGTGAGCGCGGTCTTGCCGCTGCCGGCGCCGCCGACGACGATCAGCGGAGGTGGCAGGCGATAGACGGCTTCCTGCGCGTCGTCGAGCGAGATCGGTTTGTCGAGGAAATGGACGATCGCGCGTTCGGGGTGCAGGTATCGCACCTGTTGCGCTTCGGCCCGCGCCTGCGCCGCATCCACGCCGACGATCTTCGTCTCGTCGACGCTGGCCCCGCGCAGGAATCGCGACTTGCGGTAGTCGTGATTCAGGATTACTTCCAGCATCAGTGCGCATGTCTGCGTGCCATGGCGCACGAGCGCGAACAGCAGGCGGTCGGCACCATCGAGCCGCGCGCGATAGAACTTGCCGTGGCCGAGGTTCACGAGCTTCTTCACTTCGGCGGCGCGGAAATCCTCGCGCGCGATGGCTTCGACCACCTCGCGGTACCGCCGCGCTACGCGCGTCGTGTCAAGGCCTGTGTACTCCAGGATCCTCATGGCAGCGAATTCCAGCCGGCGCGGTGAGAGCACCATCGGTATCGACGGCGGGTGCGCCGCGGTACTGCGCCGGAACGGAGCGGATCGCATTGCGGATGGCGCGGGCCTGATTCTGACAGCGCTGCGGCCGGTATTCAAACTCGTGCCCGCAGGGGTTGGGAGCCGGCGGCTGGCGACCCCCGCATCCGGCCGGCACGCCGTGGCCGGCGGGCGCGAGCGACGGATCGGCGCGGCGCCGAACATCGTCTGGGTAGTGGCGCAACGAAGTCCGGGACGCTGACGACGGCAGTGACGACGCGCTCCGCGGGAGCCTGCCGGCGATGCCGCCCGTGCATCGCTCGCGGCGGCGGCGCTATCATGCCGGCCTGCGCTGCCACACGAGGTTCGAACGTCAATGAAACCGACTTTGCCGATTCTGCTCTGCACCCTCTGGGCCGGCGTCGCCGTCGCGGCCGGGGACGCGGTGCATACCGTGATCGAGGACGGCGCCCAGGTATCCCTGGAGATCACCGTCACCGACGAGACCGGCAAGCAGGTCCAGAGCACGGTCGGCGGCGCGCCGGTGGAGTTCACGCCCGGCGACAAGAAGCTATTGCCGGCCCTGGAGCAGGCGCTGATGGGCCTGAAGAAGGAGGCCAGGCGGTCGATCACGCTGCCGCCAGAGCAGGCCTGGGGCAAGATCGATCCGGAACTGGTCGTCGAGGTCGATCCGCAGGAGATCCCTGCCGAGTCGCGCAAGCCGGGCGCCGTCCTGACGGCTTCGGACACGGCCGGCGTCTCGCGCGAGGTGCGCGTCAAGGAAGTCCACCCGGACAAGGTCCTGGTCGACTACAACGCCCCGCTCGCCGGCCGCACGCTCACCTTCGCCGTGCGCGTGCTGAACGTCCGCTAGACCCTCGCCCCGGGCCCAAGCCGTGAGTACGCCGCCGCGCCTGTTCGAGGACCTGCCCACCGATCCGAGCCTGGCCGATCCGCTGCCGCCGGAGCCGTTCGGACTGTTCTCGCGCTGGCTGGCCGAGGCCGAGGCGGCCGCGCAGCAGCCGAATCCGACCGTGATCACGGTCGCCACGGTGGATCCCGACGGCCGGCCGTCGGCGCGCCAGGTCCTGTGCCGCGGCTTCGATCCGCAGGCGGGAACCATCGTGTTCTACACCAATCGCGACAGCCGCAAGGGGGATGCGCTGCGGCCCGGTGCCTATGCCGCGGTGGTGTTCCACTGGGACGCGGTCGCGCGCCAGGTTCGCATCGAAGGCCCGGTGCTGCCGTCGCCGGATGCGGAGTCCGATGCCTACTTCGCGCAGCGGCCGCGCCCGGCGCAGATCTCGGCCTGGGCCAGTGCGCAGAGCGCGCCGATCGCCAGCCGCGCGGCACTGCTGGAAAAGCTCGCGCAGTGCGAGCAGCGGTTCGGCGTCGACGGCGCGCCGGTGCCGCGGCCGCCGAACTGGGGTGGCTACCGGGTATATGTCGAATCGATCGAACTCTGGGTCGGTTCGCTCGGCCGCGCCCACGATCGCGCCCTGTGGCGCCGCCGGCTGTCCCGCGAGGCGGACGGCTACCGCGGCGGCGATTGGCAGGTCGCCCGCCTGCAACCCTGACACGCCTGCCGGGCCGCGCAGCGCCGCCCGGCGCGGCGATGCAGGCCGGCCCCGCATCCATGTGTCCCGCTCCCGCCCTGGATCGCATCGCCGGCGCCTTGATCGGCCAGTGCATCGGCGATGCGGCCGGGTTCGTGGTCGAAGGCGCGGGCACCGCGCGTTGCGCCGCCTATGCCGGCCGGTTCCGCGCTGCGCCATCGCTTGCGCGGGTGCGCGCCCGGTTCGCGCCCGGCCAGTACTCGGACGACTCCCAACTCGCGCGCGAGCTGATGGATTCGATCGCCAGCCGCGGCGGCTTCGTGCCACAGGACTACGCCCGCCGGATCGCCGCGCTGTTCGGCAGCGGCAGGATCGTCGGCGGCGGGCGTGTCACCGGCGAGGCGGCGGCACGGATCGCGGCCGGCGTGCACTGGTCGCAGGCTGGCGGACCGGCGCCCGATGCCGGCAACGGCGCGGCAATGCGGGCTGCGCCGATCGGACTGCTATACCACGACGATCCCGCCGCGCTCGCCGCCGCGGCGCACGACCAGGGCCGAATCACCCACGCCGATCCGCGATCGGGCGCGGGCGCGATCGCCATCGCCGCAGCCGCCGCGATGGCATCGACCGGCGAGAGCATCGACGCGGCGGCGATCTGCGCCCGGCTCGCGGGAGCCACGCGCGGCCTGGATCCCGTGCTCGGCACGGCGCTGGATCGACTGCCCGAATGGCTCGTGCTTGCGCCCGATGCGGCCGCTGCCTTGATCGCCGAACTGGGCGTCAAGCCGGCGTACGCCGCGCGCTGGACCGGCATCTCCGGCTTCGTCACGCCGAGCGTGACGTGGAGCCTGTACGCATTCCTGCGCACACCGGAGGACTTCGTCGCGACCGTGGCCACCGCGATTGGCGCGGGCGGCGACACCGACACCACCGCGGCCATGGCCGGTGCGCTGTCAGGCGCGTACCTGGGCCTGCGTTCGCTGCCGGTGGATCTGGCTGCGGCGGTGCACGACCGCGGTACATGGGGGCGCGCGGCGCTGGTCGATCTCGCGCGCCGCTTCCACGCCGTCGTCGCCGCGCGCACGACGCCGTGAGCCCCGCCGCATTGCTATACACTACCGGCCACGCACGGCACTGGAGATCAGGAGGACACCGATGGCTTCCAACATCACGACGCAGAACGTCGACTACAAGAGCGGCGCGACCCACCTGAAGGGCTTTCTCGCCTGGGACGGCGCATCCGGCGGCAAGCGCCCCGGTGTCATCGTCGTCCACGAGTGGTGGGGCCTGACCGACTACCCGCGCCGGCGCGCGAGCATGCTGGCGGAACTCGGCTACGTCGGCATGGCCGTGGACATGTACGGCGACGGCAGCGTCGGCGCGGATCCGGCCGCGGCCGGGGCGCTGATGCAGGCGGCGATGTCGGATCCGAAGGCGTTGGAGGCACGCTTCGAGGCCGCGGCGGATCTGCTGCGCGGCCAGCCGCAGGTGGACCCGAACCGCATCGCCGCGATCGGCTACTGCTTCGGCGGCGCCGTGTGCCTGCACATGGCGCGCATCGGCATGAACCTCGCCGGCGTGGTGAGCTTCCACGGCGCGCTCGGCTCCATGCACAAGCCGGCCCGGGGCGGCGTGAAGGCGCGCGTCCTGGTCTGCCACGGCGCGGCCGATTCGCTGGTGCCGGACGATCAGGTCGCCGCGTTCAAGCAGGAAATGGACGAGGCCGGCGCGAAGTACAAGTTCGTCCCCTACGCGGGCGCATTGCACGGCTTCAGCAACCCGGAGGCCGACGACAACGCGAAGAAGTACGGCATGCCGCTCGGCTATGACGCCGCGGTCGATCAGCGCTCCTGGGACGAGATGCAAGCCTTCTTCAAGGAAATCTTCTGACGCGACCGCGCCCCCGTCATTGCGATCCCGAACCGGGCCAGGCTCCGGCCGATTGCGGCCATGAACCGCCCCTTCGTCGTCGCGAGCGCAGCGAAGCGACCCAAGCGGCCACGATGGCGCCGGCAGCGCGTGGATTGCTTCGTCGCTTCGCTCCTCGCAATGACGGGTACGGTTCATGGATAGGCCGCGCAGCGGCCGCGGCAATCCAAGCGGCATGGACGGTGTCGGCGCCGCATGGGTCGCTTCGCCGCGCTCGCGACGACGCGGGTTCACGGCCCGGTTCGCACGGGCAATATGAAGGGCGCGCCCGGTCACTCCGCGCGCAGCGCTTCCAGCGGATGCAGGCGGGCGGCCCGCAGCGCCGGCACGAAACCGGCGCCGAGGCCGATGATGGCCGATAGCAGCACCGCCAGCCCGACGTAGCGCCAGGCAATCGCAATCGGCAGCGCCGGCAGCGCCAGGTGCAGGACCTGCACCACCGCGAATGCCACCAGCACCCCGGCCACCCCGCCGACGATGCCGAGTGCCGCCGCCTCGGCGACGAACATCGCCATGATGTTCGCGCGCCGGGCGCCGAGCGCGCGCAGCAGCCCGATCTCCCCGGTGCGCTCGGCCACGGCGATGGTCATGATGGTGAGGATGCCGACCGCGCCCACCGCCAGTGAAATGGCCCCGATCGCCGCTACGCCGAGCGTGAGGACATCCAGCACCTTGCCCAGGACCTCCAGCATCTTGTCCTGGGTGACGATGGTGAAGTCCTCGTGGCCGTGACGGGCGAGCATGACCCGGCGCACGTCCGCGGCCACCACGTGCGAGGGCGTGCCGGCCTCGAACAGCACGTCCACTTCCATCAGGCTCTCGCGGTCGAACATCTCCAGCGCCCGGCCCGCGGGGATGTAGATAGTGTCGTCCAGGTCGAAGCCCAGCACCTGGCCCTTGCGCGCCATCACGCCGACCACCCGGTAGCGGTCGCCGCCGATGCGGATCCGCTCGCCGAGCGGGTTGCGGGTGCCGAACAGTTCCTCGCGCATCTTCGCGCCCAGGACCGCGTACGGCCGTGCGTTGCGCCAGTCGTCGTGCGGCAGGAAGCGGCCTGCGCCTACCCGCATCTGCCACAGTGCCGGCACGTCCGGCCCCACGCCCATTACCACCGTGCGCCGCGAGCGCGCGCCGAACTCCACCGCCGCGTTGCCCTGGACCACGGGGCCGACCGCGCGCACGCGCGGCAGCGTGGCGAGCGCCATCGCGTCCTCCACGCGCAGCGGCCGCACATTGCTGATCGCCGCGACCGAAGCGCCGAAGGTGTTGGTCTTGCCCGGCACCACCGCCAGCAGATCGGTGCCGAACTGCGTGAACTCGGCGAGCACGAACACGCGCACGCCCTCGCCGATCGCGGTGATCAGCGTGACGGCGGAGATCCCGACCATGATTCCGAGCACGGTGAGTGCGGTGCGCATGCGCGCGAAGCCCAGCGCGCGGCCGGCGAAGCGGAGCAAATCCACGCCGCGCATCCGGGCCGCCTCAGCGCCGCGCCAGTGCCGCCACCGGATCCAGGCGCGCGGCGCGCACTGCCGGCAGCACGCCGAAGCCGGTACCGGCGATGCCCGCGATGGCGCAGGCGGCAGCGATCGACCACAGCGGCGCCGCCAGTGGCAGCGACGGGTAGCGCCAGCCCACCGCCAGCACGATGCCGACGCCGAGCGCGACACCGCAGGCGGCACCGAGCACGGACAGCAGCAGGGCCTCGGCCAGGAACACCCGGCGGATCACCGCCGGCGCGGCGCCGATGGCCTTGAGCAGGCCGATTTCGGTGGTGCGCTGGGCGACCGTGACCAGCATGATGTTCATGATCAGGATCCCGGCCACCACCAGGCTGATCGCGGCGATGCCGGCGACGCCGACGCTCAGGGCCCCCAGGATTCGATCGAAGGTGGCGATCACGGAATCCTGCGTGATCACGGTGACGTCCAGCTCGCCCTCGTGCCGCGCCTGGATGATCGATTCGATCGCCGCCTTGGTGCCGGCAATGTCTTCCCGGGTGCGCGACTCGACCAGGATGCGGAACAGCGACTCGCGATTGAACAGCGCCTGGGCCGCGGCCACCGGGATTATCACCACCTCGTCCAGATCGGCGCCGATCGAGGTGCCGACCTCCGGCATCACGCCGATCACGCGGTAGCGCCGGTCGCCCAGCCGCAGCCACTGGTTGAGCGCGGACGCGTTGCCGAACAGTTCGCGCGCGACCTTCGCGCCCAGCACGCACACCGGCGCGGCGCGGTTCGGCTCCAGGCGCGGCAGGAAGCGGCCCTGCGCGGCGCTCAGGTGCCGGATCGGCTCGAATTCCCAGGTCGTGCCCATGACCGTGATCTCGCGCTCGAGCCCGGCGAAGTTCGCCGGCACCGTGCCGACGATGAGCGGCGCGACGTGGCCGACGCGCGGATCGCGCTTGAGTGCCATCGCATCGTCCAGGGTCAGGTCGCGCGAAGTGTCGCCGGTCAGCGGCGGCGGCCCGCCGGTGGTCTCGACCCGGCCGGGCAGGACGATGAGCAGGTTCGTGCCCAGCGAAGCGAACTCCCCGACCACGTAGCGGCGCGCGCCGTCGCCGAGCGCCGCCAGGACGATCACCGCGGCAACGCCGATGGCGGTCGCCGCCAGCACCAGCGCGGTGCGAAGGTGGTTGGCGAAGATCGCCCGCAGCGCGTAGCGGATGATGTCCGCGCGCCGCATCAGGCCTCCGAGTCGGTGACGATGCGGCCGTCGACCATGCGCAACTGGCGCCGTGCGCGCCGGCCGATGTCGGCATCGTGGGTGACGACGATGAGCGCGGTGCCGCGCGCGTTCAGGCCCTCCAGCAACTCGATGATCATGCGCCCGGAGGCCTGGTCCAAGTTGCCGGTGGGTTCGTCGGCGAGGATCACCTGCGGGCCGAGGATGGTCGCCCGCGCCACGGCCACGCGCTGGCGTTGCCCGCCGGAAAGCTGGTCCGGCCGATGCCGCGCGCGGTTCGACAGCCCCATGGCTTCCAGCGCCGCGCCGACCCGCGCCGCGCGTTCGTCCGGGGCGACGCCGGCCAGGATCAGTGGCACCTCGACGTTCTCGGCCGCCGTGAGCCGGCCGATGAGGTGGAAGAACTGGAACACGAAGCCGAAGTTCTCGCGCCGCACGCGCGCGAGCGCGTCGTCCGGCAGCGAGGTCACGTCGACACCATCCAGGCGATAGCGGCCCGAGGTGGGCTGGTCGAGCAGCGCGATCATGTTGAGCAGGGTCGACTTGCCCGAGCCGGAAGGCCCCATGATCGCCACGTACTCGCCGTGGCCGATGCCCAGGGTCACCTCGCGCAGCGCGGTGACCTCCTCGTCGCCGAGGCGGAAGATCTTCGAGACGCGATCGAGATCGATCACTTCTTCGCGGCGTCGGCATCCGCCGCCGGAACGACCCGCGCGCCGTCGGCGACGCCCTCGGCGCCGATCGACAGCACGATGCGATCGCCCGGCTGCAGTCCGGAGCGGACCTCCGTGAAGCGCCAGTTCGACAGCCCGGTGCGGATGTCGCGGCGCGCGATCCGGCCGGCGCCTGGTTCGTAGACGTAGACGCGATCGCCCTCCAGCACCGCTTCGGTCGGGATCCGCACCACGCCGTCGCGTGCGTCCAGCACCACTTCGATGTCGGCGCTGTAGCCGGGGAGCAGGTCGGCGAGATCCTTAGGATCGCGCAGCTCGACTTCGACCTCCACCGTGCGCGCCTGCTTCTCGGTGTCGATCACATAGGGCGCGATCCGGCGCACGACGCCATTGCAGCGCTTGTTGGCGAAGGCGTCCAGGCTCACGCAGGCGCGCATGCCGGCTTTCAGCGCCGGGGCGTCGACCTCGTCGATCGGCGCGCTCACGTACAGGCAGGACAAATCGAGCAGATCGATCGCCGGCAGGGTCTGGATGCCCTGCGGCGAGGGGGTGACGTAGCCGCCCAGCTCGGCGTTGACCTCGGCCACGGTCCCCGGGAACGGCGCGCGCACGATGGTGCGCTCGAGTGATTCACGCGCGACCTGCACCCGGGCGTCGGCCACCGACTGCTGCGCACGGGCCCAGTCGCAGGTGGCCCGCTGCGCGCTGGCGCGGGTCTGCGCGGTGTCCGCGGCGTCCACCGAGACCAGGTTGCGGCCGACCAGCTTGCGCAGGCGGGCCGCCTCGCGCTCGGCGCCCTCGGCGTTCGCGCAGGCTTCGCGGATGCGGGCGCGGTTGGCGTGCGCTTCGGCCTGCGCGTTCGCGACCTGCGCCTTCAGATCGGCGTTCCAGATCTCCAGCAGCGTCGCGTCCTTCTGCACGCGATCGCCCTCGTGGGCGTTGAGCACCGCGACCTGGCCCGCGACCATCGGCGCGAGATAGGCGCGCCGGCAGGCCTTCACCGTGCCGACGCGGGTGTTGGCGACGGTGGCCTCCACGCGGCCGCGATCGACCGTATGCAACTTGACTTCCACGGGCTCGGGGCGCGTGCCGTGCCAGATCGCCGCCGCGAGGGCGGCGATGACGAGGGCGGCGAGTACGATCCGGATCGGCAGGCGCATGGGGATGGGGCGTGTCCGGTGCGGTTGGGCGGGTGCGGGGACCGTCGCATTGTAGCAAGGTCCGCGCGCGGCCCGGCCGCGCAACGGCCGGTGCTATGCTTGCGCCGGGTCAAGGCGGGAGCCGATGGGTGCAGGCGGGGGACGACGGCGACGCCGGCGCGCAGGCGCTGGCGCAACGGCTGCGCACGAGCGGCGCGCGCTTCGTCACCGCGGCGGTGGCGGACATGAACGGCCTGCTGCGCGCCAAGCTGCTCGCCACCCCGGAGTTCCTGCACGCGCTCGAAAGCGGCCGGCCCGTGCCGCGCAACCTGTGGTTCCACGACGGCGACGACCGCATCCTGGAGTGCCCCGGCCTGAGCGACGGCAGCGACGGCTATGGCGACGCCCGCGCCCGCATCCTGCCGGACACCGCGCGCACCATCCCGTGGGCGGCGCAGGATGCCAATCTCCTGGTGCTGATGGAACTCGACGGCGCGGACGCCGCGCTGTGCCCCCGCGCGCTGTACCGCCGCGTGGCCGACCGGGCCGCGGCTGCCGGCTGTACGCCGGTGCACGGCATCGAGCTGGAGTTCACCGTGTTCGGCGCGAGCGCCGCGGCGATCCACGCCGGCGGCTATCGCGCCCTCGTGCCGGCCGGCCTGCACAGCAGCTACGAGTCGCTCCGGGCCCAGGCCGAGCGCGCGCCGTTGTACGCGGACCTGCGTACGATGTGCGAGGCGTTGCGCATTCCGCTCGTGTGCATGCACGAGGAGATGGGGCCGGGCTTCATGGAGGCGGCGATCGCGCATGAAGCGGGCCCCGGGGTCGCCGATGCCGCGGTGCTGTTCAAGACCTGGGCGCACGTGGCGGCGGCGCGCCACGGCGCGTCGGTCACCTTCATGGCGCGCTGGTCGAACGAGGTGCAGGGGCAGGGCGGGCACGTGAATCTCTCGCTGCGCGGCACGGACGGCGCGAACCTGTTCCACGATCCCGCCGCGCCCGCCGGCCTGAGTACGCGCCTGCGGCATTTCCTCGGCGGCCTGCAGCGCTTCCTGCCGGAGTTCATCGCCCTGTGCTGCCCGACCGTGAATTCCTTCAAGCGCCTGCAGCCGGAGGTGTTCGCGCCCACCGCGGCGACCTGGGGGCTGGACAACCGCACCTGCGCGTTCCGTGTCGTCACCGGCGCGTCGGATCGGCAGCGCATCGAGTGCCGCGTGCCGGGCGCGGACGCTTCGCCGTACCTGAGCCTCGCGGCGGCGATTGCGGCCGGCATGTGCGGCATCCAGGCTCGCATCGAGCCTGCGGCGCCGATCGCGGGCAACGCCTACCGGCAGCCGATCGCGCCGGAGCTCGCCTGGCCGCGCGACCTGCGCGCCGCGGCCGCGCGGCTGCTCGCATCGCAGGCCGCGCGCGACTGGTTCGGCGCGCGCTTCGTCGAGGCGTTCGCGCACGGCCGGATCGCGCTCGCGGATCAGTTCGACACGCTGGTGACCGACGTCGAGCGGCGCCGGTACTTCGACCTCGCATGAACGCCGGCACGCGGGTGCCGGCTCCGAACGGGAGAACCGAATGAATCGCAACGGCCAGACGGTGGTGGTAATCGGCGCGGGCGGCGGGCTGGGCAGCGGGCTGGCCGCAAGGTTCGCCGCCCAGGGTGCGACGGTGGTGCTCGCCGGCATCGATACGCAGGAACTCGCGGGCGTGGAGCGCGCCGTGCGCGCCCGCGGCGCGCGCGCCGAGGTCATGCGCGTGGACGTCGCCGATGGGGACGACGTCGACGCCTTCGCCCGCGCCGTCGTCGCCCGCCACGGCCGCGTCGATCTGCTCTGCAATACCGTCGGCGTCGGTGCGCAGGGGCAAAGCTGGGGGTTGTCGATGCCGTCCTGGCACTGGCAGTTCGACGTCAACCTGTTCGGCGCGGTGCACCTGAATCGCGCCTTCGTCCCCGCGATGATCCAGGCCGGCACGGGCCATGTCGCGCACACGGTGTCCACCAGCGCGCTGACCACGCACGCCGGCAACCCTGCCTACGTCGCCAGCAAGCACGCGCTGCTGTCGGTGTGCGAGTCCCTGCAGCAGGATCTGCGCGCCGCGGGTGCGCCGATCCGCGTTTCGGCCATCGTTCCGGGCGCGATCCGCTCGCGCATGTACGAGGGCCATCGCCACCGCCAGGCGCGTTACGGCGCCGGCGAGGTGGACCCGGCACAGATCGCGGCCAGCCGCGACTACCTCGAAAGCTTCGGCGCGGATCCGGACGTGCTCGCCGGCATCGTCGGCGGGCAGTTGGACGCCGGGCTGTTCTACGTTTTCGGCCGGCCCGAGGATCGACAATACGCCGCGCGCCGCTGCGAGGACATCCTGCGCGGCACGCTGTCCGAGCCGAGCTTCGCGCGCGTGCCGGGGCCGGGCGCGCGCGCATTGCAGGGCGCCGACGGGAACGGACCGGGAGGATCGCGCTGATGGTGGATTTCACGGGCAGGCTGGCGGGCAAGGTCGCCATCGTCACCGGCGCGGGGCGCGGGGTCGGGCGCGGCATCGCGCGCGCCTTCGGCGCCGCGGGCGCGCAGGTCGCGGTGACCTCGCGCAATCCGCAGCGGGTGCAGCAGGTCACCGCCGAAATCGTCGACGCCGGCGGGACCGCAATCGGGATCCCCTGCGACGTGGGCGAGCGCGCGCAGGTCTTCGCCGCGATCGAGCAGGCCGCTCAGGCCTTCGGCGGCATCGACATCCTGGTGAACAACGCCCAGGGCTTCGGCACGCCGGACATCGCGGTCAACCACCCGGTGTGGACGCCGCTGGAGGACTTCAACGAGGCCGAGTGGGAGTACACCTTCCGCACCGGCGTGACCGCGACGATGTGGGCGATGAAGGCGGCATTTGCGCACCTGCGACGGCGCGGCCGCGGCAAGGTAATCAACTTCGGCTCGTTCTACGGCCAGCTCGGCCTGGAGGGCGGCTCGGCGTACAACGCCAACAAGGAGGCGATCCGGGCGCTGTCGCGCACCGCCGCGCGCGAGTGGGGCCGCTACGGCATCAACGTCAACGTCATCAACCCGCTCATCCGCGCCAGCGGCATGGACGACATGCTCGCCAGCGATCCGGCCCAGGTCGATGCCATGCGCATGACGATCCCGATGCGCCGGATCGGTGAGGCATTCGAGGATGCCGGTGCCCTGGCGATCTTCCTGGCCGGCCCGGAATCCGACTACATCACCGGCATGACCTTCATGCTCGACGGCGGCAACACCATGTACCCATGAGCGCCGGCAGCGACTCCCGGCCGCCGGCAGCCGAGCCGCCGTTTCCACCGGCGCGCGTCGCCTGGTACACGGTCGCCGTGCTCTCGGCGATGTACATGCTGTCGATCCTCGACCGCTACGTCATCGCCTTCCTGGTCGGCCCGATCAAGCGCGACCTGGGTGTCACCGATTTCCAGATCGGCATGCTGCAGGGCATCGCCTTCGCGCTGTTCTACTCGATCGCCGGGTTGCCGATCGGCTGGCTCGTGGATCGCTACACGCGCCGCTGGCTGGTGTTCTGGGGCGTGCTGTGCTGGACGGTCGCCACCGCCGCTTCCGGGCTCGCGCGCAGCTTCTGGCATCTGTTCGGCGCCCGGGTCGCGGTCGGGGTCGGCGAGGCCACGCTCAATCCGGCCGCGTTCTCGATCATCGCCGACAGCTTTCCCCGCCACCGGCTGACGTTCGCGCTGTCGCTGTACGTGATGGGCGCCACGCTGGGCGCGCCGCTCGCGTTCGCGCTGAGCGGCATCCTCGTCGAGTACTACGAAGCAGCCGGCCCATCGCACCTGCCGCTCGTGGGGGCAATGCACAGCTGGCAGTTGGTGTTCCTGACCATCGGCCTGCCGGGCGTGCTGATGGCCTTCCTGATGCTGAGCTTTCCCGAGCCTGCACGACGCGGCGCGCCACCGGATGCAGCGGCGCCGGTCATCGCCGACGTTCTGGCATTCGCGCGCACGCACTGGCGCTTCCTGCTCTGGCATCACGCGGCGTTCACGCTCTTCAACGTCATGATCACCGGCGTTGGCAGCTGGGAGCCGACCTTCATGGCGCGCAACTTCCACTGGAGCATGGCCGAGATCGGCATCGGCCTGGGCGCCGCGTCCGCGGCCGGCAGCGTGGTCGGCATGGTGGCGGGCGGGCGCCTGATCGACGCCTGGTTCACCGGCGGGCGTACCGACGCGCAGATGCGCTGGTTCGTCTACGCCTCGCTGCTGGCGCTGGGGATCGGCCTGGCGATGATCTTCTCGGGCAATCCGTGGGGATTCCTGGCCGGCAAGTTCGCCTTCCAGGCCGTGGTGGCCACCTACCCGAGCGCCTCCGGCGCGGCGATCCAGATCGTCGCGCCGAACCGCCTGCGCGGGCGGCTGATGGCGTTCTACCTCATGGTGTCGTCGATCATCGGCACCGGCTTCGGGCCGATGCTCACCGCCGCGTTCACCGATTTCGTGTTCCGCGACGACGCCATGGTCGGCTGGTCGATGGCGCTGGTGCTGGTCCTGTGCCTGCCGCTGGCCGCGCTGTGCTTCGCGCTCGGCTGCCGCCACATGCGCACCGCGGTGGCGGCCGCCGGTTGAGCGCGCGGCAGGCGCGGATCAACGCACCGCCGCCGCGACGCGCGCCAGCATCTCGTCGGACTCGGTGCGCACGATGAGGCCGGTGGCACCCGAGTCCAGCCAACGCCTCAGCCGTTCCAGGATCCGCGGCCGCGGCCCGACCAGCCAGCCATCGTCGATGAACTCGTCCGGCACAGCGTGCACGGCTTCCGCCTCGTGCCCTGTGGCCCACAGTTCGGCGATGCGCTGCGCTGCCGCGCCGTGGCCGCGCAGCACGAGCTGCTCCTTGAAGAAGTTCGGTTGCGTGCCGCCGGGGGACCACTCGCCGATCCAGCGTGCCACGATCGCCTTGAATCGATCGATGGGAACGCGCACGTCGTCGTGCTCGATGATGTCCAGGTGCGCCCAGATCGCGAATCCGTCCAGCGAGCGGGCCCTTCCCGCGCGTTCCGCGCCCGCTACCAGCCACGGCCGGTAGGTGCGCATCATCCCGGGCGCGAAGCCGAGCGGGATCCAGCCGTCGGCGATCTCGGCCGCGAGCCTGATCATCGTCGGCGATCCGGCTCCCATCAGGATCGGCAGGCGCGGGTTGGTCTTCATGATGGGTGCGAACGGCGCCTGGCCCAGGTGCCCGGGGCCACGGTAGGGCAACTGCATCTCCAGCCCGTCGTATGCGAGCGGGGAGTCGCCGGCGAACACGCGGCGCATGATGCCGATGCAATCGCGCATGCGCCGATACGGACTGCCCCAGGGCCGGCCGTGCCAGGCTTCGACATAGTGCGGCAGCGAGCTGCCCAGGCCGACGATGACGCGGTCGCCGCCGGCCATGGCATCGATGGTCTGGAACGCCATCGCCAGCGCCGAGGGCGTGCGCGATCCGGTGGGTGCGATCGCGGTCCCGAGCCGGATGCGGCGCGTGAGCCCGGCGATATAGCCCAGCGGCGTCAGGGCGTCCGAGCCGTTGCCCTCCGCGGTGAACACCGCGTCGTAGCCGAGCGACTCGGCGTGCAGGACGCGCTCGATCGGAACGCGGAACTCGTGCTGGCGCCAGTCGATTTCGATGCCGAGTTGCATGGTCGGGACCCCGGTGTCTCATTGCCGATGACCGCGCAGCGTAGCATCGTGCCGGGCCGGCGTGCTTGGGCGCGGTGCGTTTCTGTGGCAGGCTTCGGCCATCCATCAATCCCCGACGCGAGGCTCCCATGCACGAATCCCACCCGGACGGAACCATCACCACCGAGGTGCGCGGGCGCGTGCTTCTCATGGGGCTGGACCGCACCGCGAAGCTGAACGGTGTCACGCCGAAGATGGTCGAGGAACTGGCCGCCGCGTGCGGGCGCCTGGAGGCGGATGACGAACTGTGGGTCGGCGTGCTGTTCGCCCATGGCGCGCATTTTACCGCCGGGCTGGACCTGCCGAAGTTCGCCGACCAGATGAAGAGCGGCGAGAAGCGCTTCGAGCGCCACGGCGTGGACATCTTCGGCCTGACCCGGCCGCTGCCCAAGCCAATCGTCTGCGCGGTGCAGGGCATCACCTTCACCGCGGGGCTGGAGCTTATGCTCGCCTGCGACATCGTCGTCGCCGCGTCGGACTGCCGGTTCTCGCAGCTCGAACCGCGGCGCGGCATCCACGCCACCGGCGGGGCCACGGTCCGCTTCGTCGACCGCGGCGGCTACGGCAACGCCATGTACCACCTGCTGACCGCGGACGAGTTCGATGCCCGCGAGGCGTATCGGATCGGCCTGGTGCAGGAGGTGGTGGAACCCGGCCGCCAGCTCGGGCGCGCGGTGGAAATCGCCGAACGCATCGCACGCATGGCGCCGCTGGCGGTACGCGAGACCAAGGCCAGCGCCCTGCGTTATCTGCGCGAGGGCGAGAAGGCCGCGTTCGAGGCGCTGATCCCCACGCAGCAGCGCCTGGCGTCGAGCGTCGACGGTGCCGAGGGCGTGGCCTCGTTTCGCGAGAAACGCGAGCCGGTGTTCACCGGCCGCTGATCCCCGTGTGCGCCCATCGTCGTCGCGTGCGCAGCGCTCCCGTCATTGCGAGCGCAGCGCTCCCGTCATTGCGAGCGGAGCGAAGCAATCCATACGGCGCTGATTTCGGCGAGGTCGCGTGGATTGCCGCGGCCGCTGCGCGGCCTCGCAATGACGGAGCGGCTCAGAGCATCGACAGGCACGGGATCTTCGCCGCGCGTACGGCCTCGATGAGTGCCTCGAGCGCCTGCGGCCGCGCGAAGCCGCGGCGCCACGCGACCGCGATCCTCCGCGTCGGCGCCGGCGGCCGGAACGGCACGACCTTCAGCAGCGGGCTGCGGTAGCGCGGCAGGTTGGCGCTGCACGGCAGCACCGTGATCCCCAGGCCCGAGGCGACCATGTTGCGGATCGTCTCCAGCGAGTTGCCCTGCAGCGGATCCGCGGCCGGACGTTGCAGGTTCTGGCAGGTGGCGACGATCTGGTCGCTGAAGCAGTGCCCGCTCGGCAGCAGCAGCACGCGCTGGCCATCCAGCTCGGATGCCTTGACCGCCGCGCGCCGTGCCCACGGGTGATCCGCGGGCACGACCACGCTGAAGGGCTCGTCATACAGCGCCTGCGTGAGTACGCCCGGCGCCTCGTACGGCAGCGCCAGGATCGCCGCGTCGACCCGGCCGTTGCGCAGCAGCCCATCCAGGTTCGCGGTGAGCGTCTCCTCCACCTCCAGCGGCATGCGCGGCGCGCGCGCGTGCAGCGCAGGCACCAGCGCCGGCAGCAGATAGGGCCCCACGGTCGGGATGATCCCCAGCCTCAACGGGCCGGCGAGCTGATCGCGGCCCTGCTGCGCAATCACCTTGACCTGTGCCGCTTCCTCCACCACGCGCCGGGCCTGCTCGACGATGCGCGTGCCGATCGGCGTGACCGTGATCTCGGCGTGCCCGCGCTCGAAGATGCGCACGCCGAGTTCCTCCTCGAGCTTCTTGATCGCCAGGCTCAGCGCCGGCTGGGTGACGAAGCAGCGCTCGGCGGCTCGGCGGAAGTTGCGTTCCTGCGCCACCGCGATCGCGTAGCGTAATTCGTTCAGGTTCAAGGCCGGCTCCCCAGCGTTTCGGCAATCAGATTAAATCGGCGCGGATTGAAAAGACAAACGGCACGCTTCGGTCGCACCCCGGAAAGCAGCCCGATGCGACGGAACGACGGCGCGAGCCGCGCACCGCGGGCGACGGGCCGGCGCTACGCCCCCGCGGGCGCGCCGAGCGTGCGCGTACGCTCGCGCAGCAACAGCGCCAGCGGCATGGCGAGCAGCAGGAACCAGGCCATGGCCAGGAAGGCATCGGTCATGGCGATCATGCCGGCCTGCCGGTTGATCTCCGCGGCGACCGTGGCGATTGTGCGCGGATCCGTGGCCGCCAGTCCCATGCCGCCCGCATAATGTTCGAGCGCGGGGTTGGCGGCCTGCACGTGCGCGCCGAGTTCGTTCCAGCTCACCTGGGTCATGCGGGTCAGCAGCAGGATGTTCAGCGAGACGCCGATCGACTGGCCCACCGCGCGCGTCAGTCCGAACAGGCTGGAGGCATCCGGCCGATCCTCGGCGCGGATGCCGGCGAATGCGGTGACGGTGATGGGCAGGAATGCCACGCCCACGCCGATGCCGTGCACGCAGGTCGGGACCAGGAACCAGAACGTGTCGGTATCCAATGGCAACCACGCCAGGCCCATCAGGCCGGCGGCGGTGATGCCCATGCCGAGCGCGACCAGCGTCCATACCGGTACCACGCGCATCAGCGCCGGCACCGCGGCCATCGCCACTGCCGTCACCAGCCCGCGCAGCATCATCACGTTGCCGGCAGTGGTGGGCGGGTAGTTGTAGAGCGACACCAGCAGCAGCGGCTGCAGCACGATGCTGCCGAACAGCCCCGCCGCCATGATCGTGCCGACGACGTTCGCGGCGAAGAAGCGCGAGTCCCGGAACACCCGCAGGTTGAACAGGGGCTTGGTGCCCGAGCGCAGGCTGGCGGCGAAAAACGCCGCGGCGCCCGCCAGGCCGACGACCGTCGCCACCCGGATCTCGTTGGCTTCGAACCAGTCGGCGCGATTGCCGCGGTCGCAGACGAACTGCAGCGCGCCGACCGCGCAGGCCATGGCGATGAACCCGAGCCAGTCGAAGCTGCGCGGCCGGCGCAGCGAAGGCGGCAGGGATCGAAGCGTGATCAGGATAGCGAGCACCGCGATTGGAATGCTGAAGAAGAAGCACCAGCGCCAGCTCAGGTGCTCGGTCAGCCAGGCGCCGAGCGAGGGGCCGAAGATCGGCGTCACCGTCGTGCTCATGGTCCAGGCCGCGAGCGCCCGTGGCCGGTCCTCGGGCGGGTTGTTGTCGATCAGGATGAGCTGGGTGAGCGGCATGATCGGCCCGCCGAACAAGCCCTGCAGCAACCGCAGGCCGATGAAGGTGTCCAGGCTGGTGGCCAGTCCGCAGGTCAGCGAGGTGATGCCGAAGCCGATCATGCACACCACCGTCAGCCGGCGCGCGCCGAGCCGATCGCTCAGGAACCCGCACATCGGCGTCATGATCGCGGTGGCGACCAGGAAGCTGGTGATCGACCAGGAGATCTCGTCCGCGGTGGCGCCCAGCTCGGCCTGCATGTTGGGCAGGGCGATGTTGAGCATGCTGGTCTGCAGCAGCGCCGCGATTGCCGACAGGCTGGTGGCCGCGAGGATGAAGGTGCGGCGCAGGGGGCTGGGATAGGCGGACATCGCCCGCGACGATACCTCGCCGCCGCGGGCGGGAACAACCGCCGGCGCGGATCAGAACCCGTCGGGCAGCAGCTCCGAGCAGCCGAGCTGGATCATCTGCGAGGACAGCGCGCCCGCGGAAATGCCCTTGTCGATCGCAATCGCGGCGCCGGTGATCGCCGCGGAGTCGTCCGCGCACAGCATCGCCAGGGCGCGGGCCACGTCGCGCGCCTTGTAGACCTTGTTCGCCCACAGCGGGCTCATCTTCCCCTGCGGCTCCCACTGCTCGCCGCGCACCGACTTGCCGATCGCGCGCGAGGTGGGGATGGACAGCTCGCTGGGAACGTTGCCCATGATGATGGCATTGCAGCGCACGCCGTGGTCGAGCATTTCGATCGCTACGGTGCGCGAGTAGTGCACCACCGCCGCCTTGGAGGCGTTGTAGGCGCCCATGGCCGCGGGCGCGATCACGGCGTTGATCGAGGCGATGTTCAGGATCACCCCGTCGCGGCGGGCGCGCATGTGCGGCAGCACCGCCCGGCACATCAGGAACGGCGCCTTGGAGTTCAATTCGAACACCCGGTCCCAGTTCTCCTCGGACATGTGCTCGGCGTCGGCGATGTCGCCGCTGGCGCCGGCGTTGTTGATGAGGATGTCCACGCGGCCGTGCGCGGCAAGCGCGGCGTCCACCGCGCGGCGGCAGTCGGCGTCCCGGGTGACGTCGCCGGGGACGAAGGTGAACGATCGGCCCGCCGCGCCGATCTCCGCTGCCAGTGCCTCGCCCGGCCCCTGCCGGCGCGCGACGCCGAACACGTGCGCGCCGCGCTCGGCGAACGCCCGCGAGATGTACTTGCCGATGCCGACCGTGCCGCCGGTGATGATCGCGACCTTGTCCTGCAGGATGGGAAAGACCATCGGGTTCTCCTGGTTGAATGCGCGCGCGGGCGATCGGACCGTCACAGGTCCAGGATCGACCGGGCGATGATATTACGCTGGATCTCGTTCGTGCCGCCGTAGATGCTCGCCGCGCGCCGGAACAGCGCGCGCGCGGTCAGCCCGAGCGCGTGCGCGGGCCCCGGCAGCGCCTCGCCGTCCGCGGCCAGTTCGGGCGATGACGGATACTGCACGATGGCGTGGACGCCGATTGCCTCGGTCGCCAGCAGGGCGATGCGCTGCAACAGCTCCGAGCCGCGCACCTTGAGGATCCCCGCCACCGACAGCAGGCCGGGGTCGTTCTCCGGCATCGTCAGCAGCCGCAGCACCGAGTATTCCAGCGCCAGCAGCTCGATCTCGATTTCCGCCAGCCGGGTTCGGAACAGCGCGTCGTCGGCCAGCGCAACGCCACCCTGGTGCTGAGCGGCCGCGATGGCCTTCAGGTTGCGCAGGTCGTGCTTGATGAGGCCGATCTGCGCGTTCAGGGTGCGCTCGTGCACGAGCAGGAACCGCGTGTAGTCCCAGCCGCGCCCCTCCTCGCCTACCAGGCAATCGAGCGGCACGCGCACCTCGTCCAGGAAGGTCTGGTTCAACGTGTGGCCGCCGTCGAGCGTGTGGATCGGCCGCAGGGTGATGCCGGGCGAGCGCATGTCGATGAGCAGCGCCGAGATGCCCTTGTGCGGCTTCGCGGCCGGATCCGTGCGCACCAGGCAGTACATCCAGTCCGCATAGTGACCCTGGGAGGTCCAGATCTTCTGTCCGTTGACGACGTACGCATCGCCGTCGCGCACGGCGCGCGTGCGCAGCGATGCGAGATCCGATCCCGATCCCGGCTCGGAAAAGCCCTGGCACCAGGCTTCCTCGCCGTTGAGGATCTTCGGCAGGAAGCGCGCCTGCTGTGCCGGGCTGCCGAACTCGCACAGCACCGGGCCGACCAGGTTCAGCGCGATCACATCCAGCGCCGGTGCGCCGGTGGCATACAACTCCTCGTGCAGGATCTGGCGCTGCATCGCCGACCAGCCCTGGCCACCGTGCGCCACCGGCCAGGCGGGCGCGGACCAGCCGCGGCGGTTGAGGATCCGCGCCACCATGAGCTGGTCCTCGCGGCAGCCGTGCTCGCCGAAGCGTGCGCGCGCGATGAGATTGGGCGGCAGGTTCGCGCGCAGCCACGCCCGCACCTCCAGGCGGAACGCCTCGTCCCGCGGATCCGGATCGAAGTCCATCAGTACCTGAACGAGAAGTAGCCGCCGCCGTTGATGAACAGCAGATCGCCGTTGATGCCCGAGGCAGCGTCCGAGCACAGGAACACGATCGTGTCGGCGACCTCGTCCGCGCCCACCCAGCGCCCCGGTGCCGTCTGGTCCGCCATCCAGTCGCGGAAGTCGCCCTGCGGCGGCGCCAGCGGCTTGGTGCGCTCGGGATCCACGCCGTGCGCGGGATCCGCGCCGGTGCGCCGCACGTCGACGATGCCGGGAGAGACCGCGTTCACCCGCACGCCCCGGCGCGCGGACTCCAGCGCCAGCGTGCGCGTCATGTTGACGAGGCCGCCCTTGCCCGCGGCCTGCAGTGCGAAGCCTTCCATCGGGTGGAACGCCGCGTCCGCGGACATGTTGACGATGGCGCCCGCGCCCTGCGCGTACATGATCCGCAGCGCCTGCTGGCAGCAGAAGAAGCAGCCGCGCAGGTTCACGCCGATCACCGCCTCCCATTGCTCCTCGGTGACGTCGAGCGTGTTGCCGCGCCAGGAATAGCCGCCGACGTGGGCGGCGGCGTCGATGCGCCCGAACGCGGCCGCGACTTCGGCGTACCCCCGGCGGATGTCCGGGACGCTGGCGAGATCCATCTGCACCGCCAGCGCCCGTGCCCCGGCGCGCTCGACCATCGCCGCCGTCTCGCGGTTGCCTTCGGCGTGGATGTCCACGCAGGCGACGGTGGCGGCGCCGCGCGCGGCGAAGCGCAGCGCGGTCGCCCGGCCGATGCCGCTGGCGGTGCCGGTGACCAGAACGTGCCTGCCCTTCATGTCCATCGTCCGCGCGCCTCCCGAATCCGATCGCAAACAGTATACTGGCGCCTCGGCACAAGCGGCGAGGAGCATCCGACATGGGAGCACGCGACTTCAGCATCATTGCCTGGCCCGCGGAGCGGGTCATTCCTCCGTCCACATGGCAGCCGCCGGCCGGCACGGTCGTGATCTCGGCCGACGATCACGTGATCGAGGAAGACCTCTGGATCGATCGCCTGCCGGCGAAGTACCGCGATCGCGCGCCGCGCAGCCTCGTCGACGAGCACGGCGAGCGCAATTTCGCCGTCGACGGCGTCGCGCGCTCGGTGCCGGGGATCGTGCGCCGGCCGCAGCGCACGGGCGGCTGGGACATCGCCGCGCGGATCCGCGACATGGACGCCGAGCGCGTGGATCTGTCGCTGCTGTTCCACGGCAGCACGCCGCAGTTGTTCGGCAATCCCGACGACGACTTCATGTTCGCCTGCCTGGACGCCTTCAACGAGTGGTTCGTCGAGTACTGCCACCAGCCGGCAGCGCAGGGTCGGCTGCATCCGATCGCCATCCTGCCGACCTGGCGCTACCCGGAGCGCACCCGCGACTACATCCAGAAGATCAAGGCGCTGGGCTACCGGGCCATGGAACTGCCGAGCGAGCCGCGCGACGTGTACTACAACAGCGCGAAGTTCGAGCCGATGTGGGCCGCGATCGCCGAGAGCGGCATTCCGCTGTCGTTCCACGTCGGGCCGTACATCCAGTTCCGCGGCGCCGGCTCGCTCGGCGCGAACATGACCCGCAACTTCGGGCCGCACCGCACGCTCTGGGCGCTGCTCACCTTCGCCGGCATCTTCGAGCGCCATCCGGACCTGAAGGTCGTCTTCACCGAGGGTGGTGCAAGCTGGGCGGCCAGCGCGGTCGACGACGCGGACAAGATCTACCGCGCCTGGGGCCCGGATCTGAACCCGCAGCTGCCGCATCCGCCGAGCTTCTACTGGCGGCGCAACTGTTTCACGACCTTCATGGACGATCCGTCAGCGATCCTGCTGGCGGACAAGATCGGCGTGGACAACATCCTCTGGTCGCTCGACTACCCGCACCCGGAGGGCGTGTTCGCGCAGGGCGAGGAACTCATGCGCGGCTTCTTCGAGCATCTCGGCGAGGAGAAGGCGAAGAAGATCGTCGGCGGCAACGCCAAACGCCTCTGGAGCCTGTAGTCCCACCGCCCGGATCGCTTCGCTGTGCCGTCCGCGAATCGCCCCATCGTCGTCGCGAGCGCAGCGAAGCGACCCATGCAACGCCGAATTGGTCGATGCCGCCTGGATTGCCGCGGCCGCTGCGCGGCCTCGCAATGACGGAGCGGTTCATGGATAGGCCGCGCGGCCGCGGCAATCCAGGCGGCCCGACGAGCGGTCCATCCACGAATCAAGATGGAGAACGCCGAATGACGAACCTGCCAGGCAATCCACCGCTCGCCGGTCGCGTGGCGATCGTCACCGGGGCCGGCGGCGGCATCGGCCGCGCCGAGGCGCGGGCGCTCGCGCGGCTCGGCGCGCGCGTGGTCGTCAACGATCTGCCCCGCGGCGAGACCTACAAGGCCGAAGTCGTCGCCGCGGAGATCCGCGCTGCCGGCGGCCAGGCCGTGGCGATCAGCGGCTCGGTGACGCGCGCCGAGGACGTGCGCGCCATCGTCGAAGGCGCGATGGACGCCTGGGGCCGGGTCGACATCCTGGTCAACAATGCCGGGTTCGGCCGCATCGCCCCGATCTGGTCCATGTCGGACGCCGAGTTCGACGCCGTGATCGCCGTGAACCTGCGCGGCTCGTTCAACATGATCCGCGCGGTGGCGCCGGTCATGATGCGCGAGCGCGCCGGCGTCATCGTCAACACGAGCTCGGAATCCGGAACCGGCGACTGGTACTTCGCCAGCTATGCCTCGGCCAAGGAGGGCGTGGTCGGCCTGACGCGCGCCGCCGCCCGCGATCTCGGCCGCCATGGGGTGCGTTGCAACGCCGTGCGCCCGCGCGCCTTCGACACCGGCCAGGCAACCGCCGCCGGCTATGAGCGCACCCGCGAATACCTGCACCGGTTCGGCGTGCCGATGACCGGCACCCACCCGATGGGGCCGCGCCAGGGCACCTCGGCCGAGGTCGGCGAGTTCGTCGCCTGGCTGTGCACCGACGCCGCTGCCGCGGCCAACGGCAGGGTGTTCCTGGCCGGCTGCGGCGAGGTGGCGATCTACGACGAACCGCGCCCGGCGCGCTCGCTGTTCAATCGTGACGGCTGGACCGTCGAGACGCTCGCCGAGACCGGCACGCACCTGCTCGGCGGCGTGCGCAATGAATTCGCCGACCTGGCCGAGGAGCAGTACGCCATGATCGACGCCCGCGCCCAGGCGCACCTGGATCGGTTCCGCCCCGGGCGCGGGAAGTGACGCGCAGCGACGCCGCCGTGCGCGGCGGCCGGCAATGCGGCCGGGCCGGGCCCGGCCCGCAGGTCCCGCGCATCGATCCCGGGCCGGCGTCCGTATTGCGGTGAAGCTCGGGCGGTGACGATGCCGGCCGGGCAGGACGGAACGTTCCGGACCCGGCACAGACCGATGACGCAGACGCACGAACAGGACGAAGCGCGCTGGGCCGAGTGGATGGCACGCGGCCAGCAGGGCGATCGCGCGATCTACGAGCGCCTGCTGCACCAGATTGGCAGTGTCATCGAGATCTACGTCCGGGTGCGGTTCGGCGACCTGGACATCCTCGAGGAATGCGTGCAGGAGTGCCTGCTGGCGATCCACATGGCGCGGCATACGTATGACCCCCGGCGTGCATTCCGGCCGTGGATGTTCACGATCGTCCGCAACAAGGTCATCGATATCCTGCGCCAGCGCCGCTCGCGGCTGGCGACCGTGCGCACCCTGGCATTGGAGCCGCGCGAGGTCCTGTACTCGGAACCGGTACTGAAGCTGATCGACGGCATCCGCGCGCTGGAGCGCCTCGCGCCCGACCACCGCGAGGCGGTCGCGCTGGTGAAGTACGCCGGCTATACCACGGCCGAGGCTGCGGCCTGGCTCGGGATCAGCGAGGCCGCGTTGAAGTCGCGCCTGCACCGGGGCTTGACGGCGATCTTCCGGCAACTTGAAATCGAGGGAACGCCCGCGTGAGCGTCGACCGCCGCCAGTTCATCGCCACGCTCGCCTCATCGGCGGGGGTGGCCCGCAGCCCGGGGCGGATCGGCGTGCGTGCGGTGCTGTGGTTGACCGCGGCGGCCGCGTTCGCGATCGCGGCGACGCGCTGGGCCGCTCCGTTCCGGCCGGGCTTCCTCGCGGACTTCAGCCAAACGCCGCTCGCCCAGTTCGAGTTCGCCACCGGCGTCGCCGCGGTCGCCGCGCTGGCAGTGGCCGCGTTCCGTTCCGGCATTCCCGCGCCCGGCTCGATGCTTCGGCGCGCGTGGCCCGCGCTTGGGTTGCTCGCGCTCTGGTTCGTCGCGCAGGCGGCGGCACTTTTCGACGCGACGGCGGTGGTATCGATGCTCGGCAAGCGTTCCCATTGCTGGCTGGAGGTCATGGGCTACGGCGTGCCGGCGCTGCTTGCCGGCTGCGTGGCCGTGCGCCGCCTGTGGCCGCTCAAGGGCGCATGGTCGGGGACGTTGCTTGGCCTGGCCGCCGGCACGATTGGCGCGCTCGTCATGCAGTTCGCCTGCATGGACGCCCCCGTGCACGCCATGGCCTTCCACGTGTTGCCCGGGCTCGCGCTCGGCGCCGTCGGCGCGGTAGCCGGGCACTTCCTCATCGGCCGGCGTTGAGCGCCGGCGGCGGTTGGCATCGAATCGCCTTCCCCGTTCGTATCGGTGAGTGACGATGGCAGTCGGCGCGCGAGCGCCGGTGTGATCGCGACGCACTCATCACGAAGGCAAACGAGGAAGGAGACACAGCATGCGCATCACCCCCACCCGGGCACTCGTGGCCCTGGCGCTCGCCGCGCCGCTCGCCGCCCAGGCAAACCCGGTCCGCGTCCGAGTCATGGTCGAGAACATCGCGCCGACGGACAGCATCACTTTCGCGCCGCTTCTGGTCGGCTTCAACAACGGCAGCTTCGACGCATTCGATGCCGGCCAGCCCGCATCGGCAGCGATCGTTCCGATCGCCGAAGGCGGCAGCGGCGCGGTCTGGTTCCCCGAATTCCAGGCCGCCGATCCGGGCGCGGTGCTCGGCACCGTGCTGCCCGATCCGGCCGGGCCGCTGCTCCCGGGGGCGAGCGGCATGCAGGAGTTCATCGTCGATCCGGCGGTCAACCGGTTCTTCACCTTCGCGGCGATGGTGGTGCCGAGCAACGACTACTTCATCGGCAACGATTCGCCCACGGCCTACATGCTGTTCGACGCCCTGGGCAACCTGAACATCACCAGCATCGTGCAGCGCGCCAGTGACATCTGGAACGCCGGATCGGAGGCCACCGATCCGGCCCATGCCGCGTTCCTGGCGATCGGCACCAACGCGCTGCGCACGCCGGAGAACGGCGTGGTCGGGCTCGACTTCGCCGACCTGGCGACCTTCGACGGCCTGCAGACCGCGGCCGGATACACCTTCGCCAGCCAGCTCGCGGCGGACACGGACGTCTACCGGATTTCGTTCAGCGTCCAGCCCGTGCCGGTGCCGGCCGCGCTGCCGCTGCTCGCCGGCGGCCTGGGCCTGCTCGGCGCGTTCGCCCGGCGCCGCGGCTGAGGGCGCCGGACCCGCGGCAACCGGGTTGCCGCGGGTCTTTCCCTCGAGTATCTGCGCCGGCAAGGCACCGTGCATCGCGCACGGCGCCGGCAGCGCACGCAATCACAGTGCGCGTGCCGTCCAGTGCGCTTCGGCGATCGCGGCGTGCAGGAAGCGCTGCGTGCGTGCGTCGCCGATCGTGCGCACGACCGCGGCCGCGCCCGCGAGCGCGTCGGCCAGATCGTGATTGGGTTCGTGGAAACCGATCGGGACGACGCGCGTACAGCCGATCGTGAACCCCGGGCCGCCGTCGAGCGGCACCACTTCAACCCGCTCCGGCGCGATGCGCGCCAGCCGCAGCCGCGGCAGGAAGCGGAACGGCCGCGTCGCGAGCCGCTCGCGCATCAGATCCACGGACAGCGTGCCGGCCATCATCGGCAGCAGATCGCCATGGCGGCTGATCACCGTGACGCGGCAGCCGTCGTCCATGAGTTTCTCGGCGACGTTGATCGCCTCGCTGTTGCCGACGTCGTCCAGGATCACCACGTGCCCCTGCGGCCGTTCCACGCCCGCGAGCACGTCCCAGCTCGTCGCCACCATGTCGGAGTCGTCGCCCGCGACGTCGAGCCCGGGCGTGGCTAGCTGCAGGATCCGGCGCCGGCGCCGCGGCCCGGTCGCGCACAGCACGGCGTCGAACGTTCCGCGCGCGCGGATGGCGTCCGCATCGAGTCGCGATCGCAGGAGCACCGTCACGCCCAGCCGGCGGATCTCGGCTTCGAGCCACTCCAGGATTGCGCGCAGGTCGGATCGCCCCGGCGCCGAGGCCGCCAGCCGTGCCTGGCCGCCGAGTGTCGCCGCCGCCTCGTGCAGTTCAACGCGGTGCCCGCGCAGCGCCGCAACGCGCGCCGCCTCCAGCCCCGCCGGCCCGCCGCCGACGATCAGCACGCGCCCGGCTGGCGTCGCAGCGCCGATCTCGTCGGTGAACTCGGCTTCATGGCCGGCGGTCGCGTTCACGGTGCACAGCATCCAGCGCATGCCGTCGCGCACGCCGCCGCCCAGGCAGCCCTGGTTGCAGCCGATGCAGGGGCGCGGCGCGATACCGGCCGCGCTCTTGTTCACCAGCGCGGGATCGGCGATCAGCGCCCGCACCATGGACACCATCGCCGCGTCGCCGCGCCGGATTGCGGCATCGGCCTCGGCCAGGGTCAGGAACCGGCCGGTGACGATCGCCGGCGTGCGCACGGTGCGCGTGATGTTCACCGAGTCCGCCATCTCGTGCCCGTGCGGCAGGTACATCGGCCCGATCATGCGGTGGAAGCTCTGGTAGATGCCGGCCGAGACGTCGATGAAGTCCACCAGCCCGCTCGCATCGATGCGGCGGGCGATCTCGGCGGCCTCGGCCGGGCCGAGCCCGCCCGCGGCCCACTCATTGCCGGTGACGCGCACGCCGACCGCGAAGCCGGGCCCGGCCTGCGCGCGCACCGCGCGCAGCACCTCGAAGGTGAAGCGCATGCGGTTGTCGAGCGAGCCGCCGTACTCGTCCTCGCGCCGGTTCCAGATCGGCGACAGGAACTGCGCCAGCAGGTAGCCGTGTGCGGCGTGGATCTCCACCCCGTCCAGCCCGGCGCGGCGGGCGCGCGCGGCGGCGCGCGCGAAGGCCTGCACCACCTCGTCGATCATCGACTTCGTCATCGCCCGCGGCGGGTAGCCGAAGCCGCCCAGGCGGTTGAAGCCTGGGATCGACGATGCCGACCAGGGCGGGCCGCCGTCCAGCGGCGGCTCGGCGTTGTTGCCGCCGTGCCAGAGCTGGGTGAACACCTTCATGCCGTGCCGGTGCACGCGCTCGGCCAGCCGCGCCCAGCCGGGCACGATGTCGTCGGTCCAGGCGTGCAGATCGCACACCGCGCTCGGGTGCACGCTGGCGATCTCCAGGATCGTCAGCCCCACGCCGCCGCGGGCGCGCGCCTCGTGATAGGCGATGAGCTGGTCGCTGACCATGCCCTCGCGCGGGTAGGACGTGCCATGGCCGGCGCGGGCGATGCGATTGCGGATCGCGACGCCGCCGATCGTGATCGGCGCGAGCGCCGCGTCGTAGCCGCTCATCGCCCGTCTCCCGCGGAGATGAATTCGCGGATGGAACGGTGCAGGTTGTACACCGCTGTCTCCTGCAGCGGGTTGGTGCGCGAACCGGAAAACCCGCTCGACTTCATGCCGCGCTGCACCTCGTGCATGTTGGCGAGGTCCTGGGCGAGGATCACGCCGACCTTGGCGACGACATCCTCGCACCAGTCGCGGTCGCCGAGCCAGGCCTCGCGCACCAGCGGCGGCTCGGCGCCGGGCGCGTAGCGCTCCAGGGCCCAGATGTCGAACAGGCACCAGTCGGGATCGTCGCCGTGCGGGCGCGCGCGGTACATGAGCGCGCCATCCGCGTAGGGCAGGACGATGAAGTTCGGAAACAGGTGCCAGTCCAGGCCCGCCGCGGCCATCTGCTCCGGGGTGATGTCCGGCCAGCCGGCGCCGGCGGCGATCGCCGCTTCGCGGTGGAACTGCGTCAGGCGCGCGAATACCTCGGCCGGGGGCGCGTTCGCCGGCACCTCGGACAGCAGCCGCGCACTGGCGTGGTAATCGCGCTCGCTGATGATCGATCGCAACTGCTCGTTCAGGATCCGCTGCGACTCGACCAGCCCGGGGCGCAGGTCGTCCGGCATCGGCCGGCCGGTGCGCGAGGCCGGTGCGCCGGTGGGCCGGCGATCTTCGCTGAAGGTGAACATCGAGTGCCGGCCGAAGGCGAAGCTGCGGGTGGTGTCGTCGCCATAGCTGGACATCATCTGCGGGTGCGTGGCGAAGGCGTGGTAGCCCTCGTCGAAGGCCTCCAGCGCCACCTTCCAGTTGCACGGCACCTTGATGAGCTTGTGCCAGCGATAGCGCATGCGGCCGAGTTCGAACGGATCCAGGTAGGCGGGCACCGGATCGAGGAAGCGCGCGAGCGGCTCGGCGCCTGCGTCCAGGTTGACGAACACGAACCCCTGCCAGCTTTCGCAGCGCACCTCGCGCAGGCGCAGATTGGCGCTGCCGAACCCGGGGCAGCCGCGCCAGTCGTCCTCGTCCTTGATCCGGGCGACGCTGCCGTCCAGGTGCCACTGCCAGCCGTGGAAGCCGCAGTGGAACCGCGCCAGATGCCCGCAGCCGGCCGTGAGCCGCCGGCCGCGGTGCTGGCAGACGTTGTGCCAGGCCCGGATCGCGCCCGGGGCGCTGCGCACGACGATGATCGACTCGTCGTGGACGTCGTAGGTGACGTAGTCGCCGACGTTCGCGAGTTCCTCCTCGCGGCAGGCGACCTGCCAGACCCGCGGCCACAGCCGCGCCTTCTCGAGCGCGAGGAAGTCCCTGGAGACGTAGGCGTCCTTGGGCAGGAAGTCCGGGCGCAGGCGGGATTCGGGCGCGGCGGATCGCAGGTCGGCCATGGCGGTGGGCCTCGGGTTCTCGCCGCGGAGCGGCGCTTCAAGTTGGACCGGCAATTAGTATACTGGCGCCGTTGCCGCGTGGCGGCAATCAGGCATCGGCTTCAGAGGAGGTCCGCTCATGGGCATGCAGGGTTTTCAGCGCATCACCGTCGCCCCGGCCGGCGGCACGATCGGCGCCGAGATTGGCGGCGTGGATCTGTCGGTGCCGCCGGACGCCGAGACCTTCGCCGAGATCCGGCGCGCGTTCGCCGAGTTCATGGTGATCTACTTCCGCGACCAGCGCCTGACGCCGGCGCAGCACGTGGACTTCGCGCGCCGCTTCGGCCCGCTGACCAAGCACCCGTTCATCAAGACCATCCCCGGCCACCCGGAGGTGGCCGCCATCGTGCGCGAGGCCGACGAGGGCCGGACCATGAACTTCGGCGGTACCTGGCACCTCGACGTGACCTTCCTGGAGGAGCCGCCGCTCGGCTCGATGCTGTACGCGGTGGAAGTGCCGCCGTGCGGCGGCGACACCATGTTCTCGAACCTGTACCTCGCCTACGAGACGCTGTCGCCCGGCATGCAGCGCCTGGCGGATTCGCTGATCGTCATCCACAGCGCCGCCGGCTCCTACGACCCGGATCGCGGCGCGGCGGATCCCAGCAAGACGCTCATCGGCCAGAAGGGCATGCAATTGGAGAAGCCGCCGCTGGAGGTGATCCGGCGCGAGACCGAGCACCCCCTGGTGCGGATCCACCCGGACACCGGGCGCAAGCTGCTGTTCATTTCCTCGGGATACCAGATCCGCTTCAAGGACATGACCGAGGCCGAGAGCAAGCCGCTGTTCGACTTCTTCCTCGCGCACGCGGCGCGGCCGGAGTTCACCTGCCGGTTCGCGTATCGCAACGGCACGCTCGGGCTGTGGGACAACCGCTGCACGCAGCACCTGGCGGTGAACGATTACCAGGGATACCGCCGGGTCATGCACCGGGTGCAGATCGGCGGCGAACGGCCCTACGGCCCGGCCATGCCGCTGCCGGCGGCGCCGGCGCGCGCGGCGTCCTGAGCGGGGCCGTTCCATGAACGACGAAACGGCTATCGCCGAACTGCGCGCGGAACTCGCGCGCACCCGCGCGCAGTTGCGCGTGCTCGCGGATCGGCAGGAGATCCTCGATTGCAGTCATCGCTTCTGCCGCGGCGTGAACCGTCGCGACCGGGAATTGCTGCGCTCGGCCTTCCACCCGGACGCGATCGACGACCACGGCTTCTACTGCGGCGGCATCGACGGCTTCCTGGACTGGATCGACACGGTGTACGACGACATCGCCCAGACCCAGCACTACGTCAGCAACCAGTCCGTGGAGCTCGACGGCGACGGCGCGCACGCCGAGCAGTACTGGCTGGTAGTGAACGTGCGCCGGGCGGGTGGCGAGGTGATCATCCGCGGCGGGCGCTACATCGACCGGTTCGAGCGCCGCGGCGGGCGCTGGGCGATCGCGGCGCGGGTGTGCTTCACCGAGTGGAACGGCGCCACGCAGAAGATCGACTTCCCGCCCGAGGTGCAGGCCATGCTGGCGCAGTCCGGCATCGCCGCGCTGGATCGCACCGATCTCTCCTACGCGCGCCCGCTGGCGATTACGCGCGCGCACACCAGCGCGCGGCCGCACGCCGGCGGCGCGGCGCGGACCTAGGCGAGGCGCGCGAGGCATGGCACTGCGGCACGTACTCACGCCGGTTCAAATCGGCCAGGTCGAGATCCCCAACCGCGTGGTGCGTACCGCGCACGGCACCGACATCGGCCGCTACAAGGTCGACGACAACCTCATCGCCTACCACCTCGCGCGTGCGAAAGGCGGTGTCGGCCTGTCGATACTGGAGACGCTGTCGGTGCATCCGCTGGCGAGCCCGGGGCACCTGTTCCCGGAGGATCCGGATCTCATCCCCGGCTACCGCAGGCTGATGGCCGCGGTGCGGCCGCACGGCATGCGCGTGCTGCAGCAGGTCTGGCACGGCGGCCACAACGCGCGCCCGCGCGACGGCACGCCGCCGTGGTCTTCGTCGGACCGGCCGGGGGTCTGGGACGGCACGCCGGCCCTGCCGATGTCGCGCGAGCAGATCCAATTGACCGTGGAGCGCTTCGCCGCCGCCGCCGCGGTCGTGGAAGAGGGCGAGCTCGACGGCGTGGAGATCCACGCCGCGCACGGCTACCTGCTGCAGCAGTTCCTCTCGCCGCTGCACAACCACCGCGAGGACGAGTACGGTGGCTCGCTCGACAATCGCATGCGCTTCACGCTGGAGGTGCTGCGCGCGGTGCGCGCGCGGGTCTCCAGCCGCTTCATCGTCGGCGTGCGCCTGAGCCCGGAGGCGGTGCCCGGCGGATCCTCGGTCGAGGAGACGATCGAGGTGCTGAAGCGCCTGCAGGACGAGCGCCTGATCGACTACGTGAGCCTGTCGCTCGGCAATTACTACACGCTGCACAAGATCATCGGCGCCATGCACGAGCCGGTGGGCTACGAGATGGCGTCCAGCGAGCCGATCGGCGCGCACGCCACGGTGCCCCGGATCGTCAGCGGCCGGTTCCGCACCCTGGAGGAGGCGGACCAGATCATCGGCCGCGGCGAGGCGGATCTGGTCGGCATGACGCGCGCCCACATCGCCGATCCGGACATCGTCGCCAAGACCCGGGCCGGGCGGCCGGACGAGGTCCGGCCCTGCATCGGCTGCAACCAGGGCTGCCTGCTCGGTGCCATCGAAGTCGGCCACCTGGCCTGCACGGTGAACGTCGCGGTGGGCGAGGAGCGCACGCTGGCCGAGGACTTGATCGCACCGGCGCCGCAGCGCCGGCGCGTGCTCGTGGTCGGCGGCGGGCCGGCCGGCCTGGAAGCCGCGCGCGTCGCCGCGCTGCGCGGGCACCGGGTGACGCTCGCCGAGGCCGCGCCGCACCTGGGCGGGCAGATCGATCTCGCCCGCCGCGCACCGCGCCGCACCGCGATCGGCGATGTCGTCGACTGGCTCTCGCGCGAGGTCACGCGGCTGGGCGTGGAGGTGCGGCTGAACACCTTCATCGAGGCGGACGACGTGCGCGCACTGGCACCCGAAGCGGTGATCGTCGCCACCGGGGTCACGCCGCGCAGCGACGGCTTCCAGCTCTACGCGCCTGAGTGGGCCGCGCCGGGACTCGACCTGCCGCACGTGGTCACCAGCGGCGACGTGCTCGCCAGCGGCCGCCGCGCCGCGGGCGGCAACGCGGTGGTCTTCGACGGCGTTGGCCAGTACGAGGCGCTTGGCGTCGCCGAGCAGTTGACCGAGGCCGGGCACACCGTGACCTTCGTCACCGGGCACCGCTCGATCGCGCCGCGCCTGGATCACACCTTCGTCATCGAGCCGGCGCTGGAACGGCTCGCGCGCGGCGGCCGGTTCCGGGCGCTGACCCGCACCCGGCTGGCTGCGATCCACGCCGGCCTCGTCGAGGTCGCGCCGCTGTACGCGCCCGCGCAACTGGAGCGCATCGCCGCGGAACTGGTGGTGATGGTCACGCCGGGCGCGCCGAACCGGCAGTTGATCGCCGACCTGGAAGGCTACGGCGCGCCGGTGATCGCCGTCGGCGACGCCATCGGCCCGCGTTTCCTGCGCACGGCGATCCGCGAAGGCCACCTCGCCGCCCGCGCCCTGTAGCCCCTGCCCATCGTCGTCGCGAGGGCGAACCGGGCCGTCGTCGCGAGCGCAGCGAAGCGACCCATGCGGCGCCGGATTCGTCCACGCCGCGTGGATTGCCGCGGCCGCTGCGCGGCCTCGCAATGACGAGGCGCGGTTCATGGATAGCGCAGCGAAGCGACCCATGCCGCCCCGTCGCTGCTGGCCGCGCGCGCATCGGCAGCGGGCGCAGGTATAGTCGCCGTTACCAACCAACTGCCAGGAGCACGCACCCGTGACCGACGCCACCGCCGAGGATCGCCGCCGCAATGGCCGCCAGCTTTATACCGAGATGTTCGACGCGGAGCGCCTGCGCCGCCAGGACGCCTCGCGCAACGACTTCAACGGCCCGCTGCGCGACTACGTCATGGAGACCTGCTTCGGCAACATCTGGGACCGGCCGGGGCTGGAGCGCAAGACGCGCAGCCTGCTGTGCATCGCCATGCTCACCGCGCTGCGGCTGCCGAACGAGACCCGCAGCCACGTCAACTCCGCCCTGAACAACGGCTGCACCGTCGATGAACTGCGCGAGGCGATCATGCACACCGCGCCCTACTGCGGCCTGCCCGCCACCGGCCAGACCATGGCCGTCGCCGAGGAAGTCCTGCGCGAACGCGCCCTCCTCTGAAAAAGGGGACATTCATCATTTCCTCGCCGTGGAAAAAGGGGACAATCATCTTCGATGAGATCGACCGTTTGTTCGCTGGTCGAGGCCTGGGAGATTCCGGCGCGCTCTGCGGCCCGGCCGTGGAAGCCTGGACCACCGGCACCTGCCGCAATCGAGCGTCGGACGCGATGAATCGACCGATCACTAAAATTGCTTCTTGAGCGGGCGAGGAGGTCGCGTCACGTTCGCCGGCAAGAAAGTGGAGGGGGTGATGCGGCGGGCCCGGTGCGACCCGCCGGAACCGCGACGACTTGTCAAGCAGATACTGGTTCGAACCAGTTCGGCGCTAAAGCCTGATCAATCTTGGGAGACCCAACTCATGACCATCGACCTTACAGGCGGCTATGATTCCACGTTCGATTATCTCCTGTCCGGTTGCCCGGATAATCCCAAGATGCGCGACAGCGTGTCGATGTGGATTCAGGACAACTCCGGCGGGTTCGGCCTGCCGCGCTTCTGCATCGAGGCCGTGGCCGGCGAGTGGAACAACCGCGGCATCCAGGCCAATATCGCGTTCCCCGATGGCCGGGTGCTCATCGGCGCCGGCGGTTTCGACTTCGACGAACCCAAGATGCGCGACGGCCGGCAGGTAACGCTCAACGCAGGGCCGCTGACCTTCGAGATGATGGAGCCGATGCGGCACTGGCGGATGACCTTCGACGGCAGCGCCTACGAGACGACCGTGTTCGACCAGGCCAAGGGCGTGATCGACGGTCCCCGCCGCCACGTCAGGATCGAGGTCGACACCCGCATGGCCGCTCCGCCGTGGATCATGGGCGAAAAGCTCGCTGGAAAGACCGACGCCACGGCAAAGGCCGTCGGCGCGGTTGGCGGTCACCGCCACGAACAGCTGTTCCGCTGCACAGGCTATGTGGCCATCGACGGCGAGCCCGAGCGCCGGCTTGAGGGCACCGGTTCGCGCATCCGCCGCTACGGCGACCGCGATGTCGGTGAGTTCCCCGGCCACTGCTGGATGTCCGCCCTGTTCCCGAGCGGCAAGGCCTTCGGGATCAACGCCTTCCCCCCGCGCCTCGACGGCACTCCCGCCTTTTCCGAGGCCATGGTGTTCGATGGCCGAGAGAAGAAGTACGGCAAGGTGATCGAAGCCCCGTGGATGACCAGGTTCGAACCGCAGGGCGGCGTGGTCGACCTCCTGCTCGAGATGGACGACGGCGAGCGGGTGGCCATCACCGGCCGCACCCGCAACTCGACCTTCATCGCCAAGGGCTCGCCGATGTTCGGCAACTGGACCTTCGGCGGCGGGCCGCACGGGATGGCGCTGCCGTTCCATCAGGGAGATGCGCTCTACACCATGGGCGGCGAAAGCGCCTACGGCATGATCGAGCGGTCTCTGCCGGTTGAACGCTGGGAGGTCCGGCCGTGAACGCTGTGGCCGGGGGCGCGGCCGCGGGTCTTCAGCCCGAACGGCTGTGCCGCGCGGCGGAAGCGGCTACCGGCCTTGCCGACTGGGGCGCGCCCGCGTTTCTCGACGGCTTGGAGCGCTTCTGCCGCTCCGCGGTCGATGAGGCGGGGCTGGACGAGGCGCGCCTTGGCAGCGTGACCGCGCGCATACACGACAACCTGGTCAAACGGCTCGCCCTCTACGCCGACCGGGCCCGGTATCCGGTGATCGCGCGACAGGAAATCGTCGCGCCGCTCGTGGTAACAGGTCTACCCCGGAGCGGGACGACAATCCTCCACGCCTTGCTCGCACAGGATCCCGCCGTGCGCAGCCCGCAGATGTGGGAGCTGAGCGCGATCAGTCCGCCCCCTCGTACCGAAACCTACCGGACCGATCCGCGGATTGCCGCCGGCCAGGCCCAGATCGACGCCCTACCGGCGCAGTTCAAGGCGATGCACGCCATGGGCGCCACCCTCCCGGAAGAGTGCAACAGCATCATGACGATGGCGTTCCGCTCGCCCAATTTCGGGGCCATGGCGCGTGTCCCCGGGTACATGGACTGGCTGCTCCACGAGGCCGACATGACCCCGGCCTTCGAGATCCATCGCCACGTCCTCCAGCATCTCCAGGCCTTCGCGCCCGGCAGCCGCTGGGTGCTCAAGGCTCCGCCATATCTGTTCTGGCCGGTCGATCTGTTCGCCGCGTACCCTGATGCCAAAGTGGTGATGACCCATCGCGACCCGGCCGAGGTCATCCCCTCGAACGCCAGCCTGGTCGGGTTCCTGATCGGAGCGCAAAGCGAGGCCGCGCGCAGCGAACTAGGCGCAGCACAACTCGAAATGTGGGCCCTCGGGGCCGACCGGATGATGGCCTACCGCGAAGGCCCGGGCGCCGGCCGGCAGATCATCGACGTCCACTACCGCAACTTCATCAAGGACCAGATCGGCTTCGTAGCCGGGATCTACGCCGCGTTCGGCCTGGATTTCACCGACGAGGCCCGCGCCGCGATGACCGCGTTCATCGCCGACAACGAGCAAGGCAAGCACGGCTCCCACTCCTACTCCGCCCAGCAGTTCGGGCTCGACGATGAGCGTGTACGAAAGCGCTTCGCCGCCTACCTCGACAAGTTCGATGTCATGAGAGCCTAGTCGTTGAACTACCCGTGGCGAAACCGGATGGCATCGTCGCCAAACCGAAAGCACAGGAAGCATCAACCATCTGCTCGTTGGCTCACAGCGGGCATGCTTGCCTGATCGGCCCGGCATCTGCGGTCGGCAGGTCGCTTCCGCTCGCCTGTCGGCGCGTATATCGGCGTCACGCCCCCGATTTCCTCCGATCGACGGCCTCGCCGGCGCGCTTTGCTCCTCTCCGCCTATGTACCGGCCAGCCGCCGCCATGGCCGGGCCGCTGACTGACTGTAACGCTACCGCCCGAACGAGCCTGGGGTAGTCACCCCGTGCGGAGGGCAGGATGCCCGAAGTAACACCCGCTTCCGGCGCCGCGCTTGAGGCTCATCGCGGCGCGGCGTTCGGCCGGTGTCCGCGCCTGCGGATCCGCTGTCCTGGCATGCCGGCCTCCCCTGCCGCGCTTGGCCGGTGTCACCTGCGCGCGATGTTTGCTGTCTCGCCGCCCGCACCCTCTGAGAATCGGCGACGGAATTAGCCGTTGCAGTTCCGAAAGAAAAATCCGTCCCCGCTTGGCTTGAATCGTTCCATCGCCAGGAGTACGCGCCCGTGACCGACACTACTGCCGAGGAACGCCGCCGACGCGGCCGCAAGCGCTACACCGAGATGTTCGACGAGGATCGCCTGCGCAGGCAGGACGCCTCGCGCAACGACTTCAACGGCCCGCTGCGCGACTACGTCGTGGAGACCTGCTTCGGCAACATCCGGGACCGGTCGGGCCTCGACCGCAAGACCCGCAGCCTGCTGTGACAAGAAATGGGGACATCCCACATTTCTGCAGCTCGGAAATGTGGAATGTCCCCATTTCAGCGGACGGCGTTGGACTCGCGCACGGTGCCGGCGGCGATGAGGGCGTCGATCGCGGCACTGTCGAAGCCGAGGGAGGCGAGCACGGCGCGGCTGTGCTGGCCGATGGTCGGCGGCGGCGTGGCGGCGACGGCAGCAATGCCGGGGCCGAGGTTCCAGGCGGCGCCGGGCTGCATGAACCGGCCGTACACCGGGTGCTCGCGCACGTTCACCAGCCCCAGGGCCAGATGCGCCGGATCGTCCAGGAACGCCGCGCGCTGATCCTCCGTCACGCGCGCGCACGGCACGCCGGCGCCGCGCAATAGCGCGAGCGCGCCGGCCGCGTCCATCGCGGCGAAGTGCGCCTCCAGCGTGGCGGCATCCTGCGTCCCCGTGCAGCGTTCCAGCGCGGCCAGCTCCTCCGGCAGCAGCGCGGCGAGCGCGATCCAGCCGTCGCGGCAGCGGTAGATCCCGTGGCCGGGCGCAATCCGGGTCTGCTCGCCGTTCAGGCGCACGAACGGCGTCAGCCGGCCATCCGCGCCGACGATCGTCTCGCTCACCGTCATCATGCACGCGCCGAGGATCGACGCGCTCACTGCCTGCCCGCCGCCACCGCCCTCGCGCCTGTACAGCGCCAGCAGCGTCGCCGACAGCGACGCCATCGCGCCCAGGTGATCGGTCATGCCGAAGCGGTGCCAGATCGGCGGATTGCCCTCGCCGGCACCCTCGTACTCCCAGCCGCTCTGTGCCTGGGCCATCTGGTCGTATCCGGGCCAATCGCGCCGTGCCCCAAGCGGCCCGTAGGTGCTGACGTGGCAGTACACCAGGCGCGGATTCATCGTCTTCAGTGCGTCGTAGTCCAGGCCGAGCTTGCGCGCCGCGGGCATGCGCATGTTGTGGTGCAGGACGTCGGCGCCACGTACCAGGCGCTCCACGATCGGCCGCGCGGCGGGATCCTTCAACTGCAGCGCCAGCGAGGCCTTGCCACGCTGGCAACCGGTGAAGGCGGTCTCCGAGCCGCGCCGCATCGCGTCGCCCTCGGGCTGCTCGATCTTGATCACCTCCGCGCCCAGGTCGCCGAGCAGCATTGGCGCCAGCGGCCCGGCCAGGTAGCTGCCGAAGTCCAGCACCTTCAGGCCGGACAGCGGCGGCTGCCCGCGCAGCGCGGGATCGATCGGCAGCGAGGCCGGGCGCCGATCGAGCGAGGCCAGGATCGCCGCGCGATCCCCGTCCAGCACCGGCGCGCCGCCGCGCAGCCTCAACGCCGGCTCGACGTGCAGCGGCTGGCCCGGCTGCCGGGTGCGGCCGAAGATCGGATCCTCGACATCGATCACGTAGCCGTTGTCGATCGATTGCTGGTCGAAGTACAGCTCGCCCATCGACAGCGCCGGCTGCACCGAGATGTCGTTGGTCCAGAACTCCTGCAGCCAGTACTCGCGCGGCCGGGTGCGGATGACGACCTTGTTCGCGCCGAGGTTCTTGAACACGTAGGCCATCGGCTCGGCGGCGAACGGCGCGTTCGCCGCGGCAACCGCCTCCGGCCCCATCCGCGCGAGTGCCGCCGCCATGGTGGGCGAGGCGTCCGGCGGCGTCATCACGTGCATCCACAGCCCGTCACTGCATTCGAACAGCGACACCGCGCCGCGCTTGGGCATGCCGACGGCGAGCGTCGGGGTCGGCGTCTGCGCGCGGTTCCAGTGCATCAGCATCGGGATCAGCGCGCCCTGCAGCAGGCTCGTATCCACGCACCCGCCACCCCCGCCGCGCCGGCGGTGGTACAGCCGCGCGAGGATCCCGGCGGTGGCCAGGAAGGCGCCACACCAGCTTCCGAGCGCGAAGCGCAGGAAGATCGGCCCCTCGCGCCGCACCGCCGGCTGCTCGTCGCAGATCCCGGCCTGCGCCAGCACCAGCGCATCGCGCGGCGGCAGTTCCGCGTATACGTGCCCGCGCGGGAAACCGCCGATGGCGCAGGTCACCAGGTGCGGATGGCGGGCGGCGAGCGCGGTGCCGTCCAGGCCGAGCGCTTGCGCCTCGGCGGGCGTGCGGTCGTGCACGATCACGTCCGCGCCGGAGATCAGGCGCTCGAACAACGGCGCGTCCCGAAGCGGATCCAGCGCGATGCTCTTCTTGCTGCGGTTGAGCACCGCGAACAGCGCGCTGCCGCGCCCGTGGACGCCGCCGGTTGGCTCGATCTTCACCACTTCGGCGCCGGCCTCGGCCAGCAGCAGGGTGGCGAGCGAACCGGCAATGCCGCCGCAAAGATCCAGGATGCGGATGTCGTGGAGGATGGCGTCGTTCATGTGCGGATCCCATGCCACGCGGGCGATGCCCGCGGCAGCCGTATGATGCGCCTGTCGCCCGCGGCCGGCACCGGACGCTGCGTCAGGCCCCCGTTTCGGCCCGGCGCACCTCGTCCGGAAGCGCCCGGGCCGCCAGCCGCAGGTGCAGCCCCGCCCAGAGGAATACCACGGAGACGCACAGCAGCGCATAGCGAAGCGATTCCTGGCCGAAGCGCGCGTTCAATGCGTCGCTGACGATGCCGATCACCTGCATGCCCAGGCCCAGGCCGAGCATCTGCACGATGACCAGGTTCACCGCCGCCGCCATCGCGCGGCCGCGCACCGGCGCCAGCCGCTGGCAGGCCGCGGCGGTCGGGCCGCCGGCGACGCCCTCGAACACCGAGGCGATGCCCAGCAGCAGCAGCGTCACCGGCAGGGAATGGGCAATGAATCCGCCGGCGTTGATGGGGAATGCCAGCATGGTGATCAGCGCCGGCACGCCCAGGTAGCGGCGCATGTCCGCCACCGCGAGCCGATCCGAGAGAAACCCGCCGAGCCAGGTACCCAGCGCACGCAGCGCACCGTTGATGATGCCCAGCGCGATGCCGGTCTCGGCGAGCGACAGGCCGTAGCTGCGCATCAGGAAAGCCGGCACCCAGATCGTACCGGCGAGCGTGCCGGTGCCGTTCAGCATCGTGGCGATCACCGCGTGCCGGTAGGCGCGCGAATGCCAGAGCTGGGCGAGCAGCGCCTTCAGCGGCGGAGGGGTGGCGTCCGGCGCGTCCGGCCGGCCAGGGTCGGAGTGCCCGCGCGGTGGCTCGCGCATGGTCAGCGCGAACAGCACGGCGAGCACGATCCCCGGCACGCCCGCGACCAGGAACGCGGCGCGCCAGCCGTACTCCTGGGCGATGATCCCGCCCAGCGGCATGCCGATCAGCATCCCCAGCGGCACGCCCATGCCGAAGATCGACATCGCCGTGGCGCGCTTGTCGCGCGGGAACAGATCCGAGATGAGCGATTGCGCGGCCGGGCTGCAACCGGACTCGCCCACCGCCACGCCCATGCGCGCGAGCAGCAGGTGCGCGAACGTGGATGCCCATGCGGTGACGGCGGTCATCCCGCTCCAGACGGCGATGCAGGCGGTCAGGATCGCCCGCCGCGAGTAATGATCCGCCAGCCGGGCGATCGGCAACCCCGCGGCCACGTACAGCGCCGCGAACGAAAAGCCGGTGAGCAGGCCGAGCTGGGTATCCGAAAGCTGCAGCTCGGTCTTGATCGGCTGCAGGACGATCGACAGGACGATGCGGTCCAGGTAGTTGAGCGTGTACGCGGCCAGCAGCAGGCCCAGAGCGTACCAGCGGTAGGCAGCGGTGAACCGGGCCGCTTCGGCAATCGCGCCGGGCGGGGCGGGCGGAATCTGGCGCAAGGGACGTACCGGCGCGTGAGCGAGCCGGTACGTTACCCAAGCGCCGCGGAAAACACTACACCCGCGTGCGGCGCACGCGGCCGCCGAGCCAGGCGGCGGCAGCGGCGAACATCGGCAGCGCGGCCGGCAGCGGAACGGTGGTCAGCGCGGCGGCCTCGGGCGCGTTGTCGAACGCGATCGCGTCGATCCGCATCGCCCCCTTGCCGGTGAGCGTGCTGCCGCTGCCGTCGCCGATCACCAGCAGCGCGTTGCCGAGCGGCGCGTGGTAGGCCGCCCCTGAGTAGGCAACCACGCCGTCGATCCGATAGGACACCAGCCCGTCCTTGAGCAGGAATTCGTAGGAGTGCGGCAGGGTGAGGTCGAGCGCGACGAAGGTCGAGCCCGCATCCGTCGAGCCGGGCACGGCGTGCAGCAGGGAGACGCCGGCCGCGCCGTCCAGTCCGTAGCAGTTGAGAGGGTCGCCGCAGCCGGTGGGTGCGAACGAGAAGGCGGCCTCGTGGGTGCGATCGTAGAAATACGCGCTCCAGTCCGCAGCGCCGGCGCTGAAGCTGGCCTGCAGGCCGAGGTAATTGCCGGCGCTGCTCGTGCCGGGTGTCCACGCCGGCTGATCGCCGTACCAGGCACCCCAGCCGAACCAGACGCCGCGGCTCTGGGCGGTGGTGAGCACGGAACGCGGCGGCGAGCCACTCACGACCATCGACGTGCCGGCGAAGGTGATGTCGGTCCAGTCCGGCGTGCCGGTGTAGGGCAGGGTGTCAACGACCACCGCGGCCTGCGCGGTGCCGGCGAGCGCCGCGAGCGCGGCGGCGAGCAATGAAATCTTCGTATTCATGGGTCGGGGTCGGGGTCCAGGTAGCGGTTACGGTCGGGCGCGAGCATATCCGCGCCGGACGCGCACGCGCGCGGCGCCGGTCGCGGCGTGAACCTTGTTTACAATCCCGCTTCGACTTTCATCGCAGTCGAGGCTGCCTTACAGTGCCGCCCGGCGGCGGATCGGGATCCGGTCTTGCTCCATGCGAGACTTTTTCCAGGCGGGGGACGGATGCAGATGCAGGAAACCGGTTACGGCGAGGCACTGACCCGGCTCGCGGCGCAGGATCCGGAGCGCGTCGCGCTGTACTTCGACGACGAACCCCGCACCATCGGCGCGCTGGAACGGCGCGCCAATCGCCTCGCGCGCACATACCAGTCGCTCGGCGTGCGCCACGGCCGGATCGTCACCATCGCGATCGGCAACAGCTTCGAACTGCTGGTGGCGATGTTCGCGGCCTGGAAGATCGGCGCGCTGCCCAACCCGGTGTCGCCGGCGATGCCGCGCGAGGAACTCGCCGCCTTCATCGACTGCGCGGACTCGGCCCTGATCGTCGGCGTTCCGGAGGGAATCGTCCCGGGCCGGCGTTCGATACCGCTCGACTACGAGCCCGATCCGTCGTTGCCGGACACCCCGCTGCCGCCACTCGCAGAGCACTCCTTCGAGCGCGCGCTCGGCTCCGGCGGCAGCACCGGCCGGCCGAAGGTCGTGATCGCGCAGGCGCGGGCGGTATTCGGCGCGGCGCCGAACAATGAGTTGTTCAAGCCCGACCAGGCGGTGCTGGTGCCGGGGCCGATCTACCACGCGGTGCCCTTCAGCGGCGCGATCCAGGGTCTGATGAACGGCTGCACCGTGATCGTGATGAAGCGCTTCGACGCCGAGAAGTGCCTGGCACTGATCGCCCGCCATCGCATCGACCGGCTGTGGGTGGTGCCGACCATGCTGCTGCGGATCTGGCGCCTTCCGGAGGAGGTGCGCGGGCGTTACGACGTGTCCTGCCTGAAGAACCTGTTCAGCTCCAGCGCGCCGCTGCCGGACTGGCTGTTCAAGTGCTGGATCGACTGGCTCGGGCCGGAGGTGGTGAACAACGTCTACGGGCCGAGCGAGCGCATCGGCTGCACCATGATCAATGGCCGGGATTGGCTGGAGCACCCCGGGTCGGTGGGCAAGCCGCTGCCGTTCTGCCGCATGCGCGTGCTGAACGAGCAGGGCGAGGACTGCGCACCCGGCCAGATGGGCGAGATCTACTTCATGCCGGTGGCCGGCGTCGGTTCGAGCTACCGCTACCTGGGCGCCGAGAGCCGCCGCACCGCGGACGGCTGGGAGTCCGTGGGCGACATGGGCTATGTCGATGCGGACGGCTGGCTGTACCTGGGCGACCGGCGCGCGGACATGATCCTGCTCGGCGGCCGCAACATCTACCCGGCGGAGGTCGAAGCGGCGATCGAACAACACCCGGCCGTGCGATCCTGCGCCGTGATCGGCCTGCCCGACGAGGAACTCGGCAACCGCATCCACGCGATCATCGACACCGCCGGCGCGCCGCTCACCGCAGCCGAGATGGCCGATCACCTCAAGCCCAAGCTCACCTACTACAAGATCCCGTCGAGCTTCGAATTCGTCGATATCTCCCTGCGCAGCGACGCCGGCAAGCTGCGCCGCTCGGCGCTGCGCGCCGCACGCCTTTGACCCCCGACGAACCGTCGTCGCGAGGCCGAACCGCCCCTTCGTCGTCGCGAGCGCAGCGAAGCGACCCATGCGGCCTGGAAGTCGCTGGCAGCGCGTGGATTGCTTCGTCGCTTCGCTCCTCGCAACGACGGCGGTGGTTCATGGATAGCGCAGCGAATCAATCCGGAAGGGTTCACTGCAGGCCGGGACTCGGAACGCGGGCGTTTCAATCGCCCCCGCATCCGCCGCTGCAGCCGCTGTCGCCGGAGCAGCCCGAGTCGGAGCTGAAGTCGAACAAGCTGCCATCGCCCGAGCCGCCGCAGGAGGTGAAGTCTCCCCCGCAGTGCACGACACGGCCGTCCTTGTCCCTCCGGCCGATGGAGTTGCAGTCGACCACGTACAGGAACCCGCCGGGAATGTTCAGCTTGCGGTCGATTGCGAACAGCAGCGGGACGCGCGTGGGCTTCTTCGGGTTGATTCCTTCCTCGCGGCAGGCATGGGTCCAGCAGCGCCGCAGCCCGGTGTTCTGCGCCTGCACCGAGCCGAGCACCGCTGCCGGCGTGTGATGCAGGAAGCGCCCGAACGCCTTGCCGCAGAACTTTTCGTAGGTACGGGTATACAGGATGAACTCGTGCCAGAGATCGTCCACCACCTGCGACGGCATGGAGATCGGCCGGGAGCCCGCACGAAGATAGGCCAGGAAGAAGTGACGCAGTGCCTGCGTGACGAGCTGGCGCTCCTTGACGGTGAGCGAGGGGTGCTTGCCGCGGAGTTTGTCGAAGATGCCCTTGGGAAGCGTGTAATTGCGAATGAACTCCGCACGCACCGCCACGCGCGATCGTTGCCAGATGACGGCGGATCCGACGATGCAGGCTGCGGCGACGACGGAAGATGTCCAGGCGGCCATGGTGCAGTTCCCAAAGGTTCGAGCCGGATGACGGTATGCGGACGTACCGGCGCGCAAGCCGACGATTGCAGGTATCCAGCCGGTTGCCGCGCCGCTACCATACCGCAAGCCGAAGACGGGAGGGCGCGCTTGACCAGTCTGTTGCCGGAATGCTCCGGGCAGGAAGCATCGTGCCCGATCGAGCGGGAAGCATGAGCAACCCACCCGCCGAGAAGGCGCCGGCCGCGGACGCGGGAGCGCCCGCGGGCACGCAACCGGAATCCGCCTATCGCTGGTACGCGCTCGCGGTGCTGATCGCGGTCTACGCGATGAACACCTTCGACCGCAACGTGCTCAGCCTGGTGCTGCAGCCGATCAAGGTCGAGTTCTCATTGAGCGACACGCAGCTCGGCCTGCTGTCCGGGCTGGTGTTCGCGGCCGCCTACGGCCTGGCGGGCATTCCGCTCGGCATGCTGATCGATCGCCTGAGCCGGCCGCGCTTCCTGGCGGTGCTGCTCGCGATCTGGAGCGGGCTGACGGCGCTGACCGGCACGGCGCAGAACTTCGCCACCCTGATCGCCACGCGCATGGGGATCGGCGCCTCGGAGGCGCCGGCGCAACCAATCGCGCTGTCGCTCATCTCCGATTACTTCCGCCCGGCCCAGCGTGCGCTGGCGACCGGGCTGTTCATGACCAGCATCCCGCTCGGCACGTTTCTCGGGTTCCTCGTCGCGGGGGCCGTGATCGAGCGCTACGGCTGGCGTGCCGGGTTCTTCGTCGCCGGCCTTCCGGGACTGCTGCTGGCCGTGGTCGTCGCCACCACGCTGCGGGACGTGGCGCGCGGGCATTCGGAGCGCACCGGCGCCGCCGCCGCGCCGCGCGCGGCAGCGCCGATTGCCGAGACGCTGCGCTACATCCTGCGGGCACGCGCCCTGCTGAAGATGATCGTCGGCACCGTGCTGATGGTCGTTGTCGCGGGCTCGTTCGGTGTGTGGCTGCCGACCTTCCTGGTGCGCAACCACGCCATGTCCATGCAAGTCGTGGCGACGGCCGTGGCGGTGATCTCCGGCCTGGCCGGCGTGATCGGGTCGCCGCTGGGCGGCTTCATCGCTGATCGCCTCGGGCGCCGGGACGTGCGCTGGCAGCCGCGGCTGGCGGCCCTGGTCACGGCGGCGAGCCTGCCGCTCATGGCCGTCGGCCTGCTCAGCCAGACGACCTGGATCGCGGTCGTATTCGCGACCTGCTGGACGGTCATGGGCACGATGGTCTACGCCCCCGCCTACAGCCTCTGCGCCAGCCTGGCGCCGGCGCACATGCGCGGCACCACGCTGGCGATCATGGCAGTGGGGAGCAACGTCATCGGCTTCGGGCTGGGGTCGCAGCTCGTCGGCCTGATGAGCGACTTCTTCGCCCGCTACTCGGCGCCGGACTCGCTGCGCTACGCACTGGTGGCGCTGCTCGTCTTCAAGCTCGCCGCGGCCACGCTGTACTGGCGCGCGGCGCGCGACGTGCAGGCCGGCCTGGACCAGGCCGTCCGCGAGGGTGCCCGGAGCGCGTAGCGCCGGAGCGCCGCCCCCTCTCATTTATTTTCGGCGCACGCGGCCGATACGTTCGCCGCGTGGATTCCGCTCGAAGGGGGCGCAATGTCGAATCAGGAGTTGGTCGCCGTCATCGCCGTGCTGGGCTCGATTGCGCTGTTCACGGCGGCGCTCACCGTCGTCGCCGTACGGGTGCGCCGGGCCGACGATGCCGAAAGCCTGGCCCTGCGCGCGGCGCAGGTCGGCGCCCAGTGCGGCAAGTTTTTGCTCGGGCCGGACTTCCTGTGGGCCGTATGGCACGACACGGCGCGGGCGGCGGCAATGAAGACCTTGATCCGCAACGCGCGCGACGAGGTGATCACCACGGTCGAGGTTCCGTCCGTGCCGGTCGAAGGCGTGCTCAAGCGCTTCGATCTCGACGGCAGGCACTACGAGATCCGCAAGGCCAGCCTGATGTCGAAGCGTACCTGCCTGCGCGAGGCGGGCCGGGGCGAAATACTGCTCAGCGCGGATCACGAAGCGCTCAGGACCCGGTTCTACCGCGGCGACGGCGCACAGGAGATATTCGTGCTGCCGATGATGCCGGTGACGAAGCGCTTTCGCCCCGTGAATGCCGGCGAGTCGGAGATCGGCAGGCTGATCGTCGGCCTGGAGCGCAACGCCTACGCCAGGGTCCTCACGCTGCCGAAGGATCGGTTCTCGCTGCTGGAACAGGTGTTCCTGCTGGCAAGCCGGTGAGTCTTGCCGGGCGGCGGGACGGCTGGCCAGGCGGTTCCCAGCGGCCCGGCAATGCGCAGGTGCTCCAGCAGGTAGCGGACACCGTTGATCGAGGGGCTGTCCGGAGTCTACAAGGGGAAGTTTCCGCGCACGGCGGCGATAGTCGGCCTGCTGTGTGCGGACTTCTTCTTCTACTGGGGCCACCGGTTCGCGCACGAGGGCGTGAAGAAGCCGCACCTGGGCTGGTTGTGGAAACTGCACCGCACGCACAACGCCGGCAAGTTCATGAACATCACGCTCACGGCACGGATCAACCCGGTGTGGTACTTCGTCGTGCCCACGGCCTGGGTCTACAGCGTCGGCATCTACCACGGGCTGGGCATGTCGGTGCGATATGCGCTCGCGGTCGCGTTCGGCTGGAACCTGTTCACGCACACGCATTTCCGCTGGGACGACTTTCTACCGCCACAAGCCGCAGGCCAGCACTGCGCCACCCGAACGCGCGGGCTGAGAGGGCCCAGGCCCGGAAGAGGCCGGCTTCGTCGCCCGCTTTTGATCCAGCTTGCCGCGAGCGCGTCCGTGATCGGGTTCCTGGCGCGCCGTCGGCCTGCGCGCGGTCATCGCGATCCGCGCCGCCTTGCCTGAAGATTGCGCATTTCGGTGGACGATGGCGGCGCGGTGCCGGCCGACACGCCGGCCGGTATCAAATGCGATCGATTCCCTCTGCCTGCGCTTGAGGCAGCGCACGCCGGATCCGGCGCCACGCAAAGGTCGCCGGCCAGGTTCGCAAGCGCGAGTGCAACCCACCCAGGCCCAGCAACGCACTCGCGAGCAACCAACCCCCAGCCGGGAGTGGAACCGGATCGACGAAGAGGCTTGAATCGTCGGCCAGCTTCCAGCCCTTGCCGATGGTATCGGTGAAGGTGAACGTATCGGCTTCGGACTGCCCCAGTGCGACGTTGACGGTGATGATGGTGAGGGCCTTCAGTTCAGCACCGTTGGCATTACGGAAGGCGCCCACGATGGACGAAATGCTGGCCCCGTCGGCGCTCACGTTGAAGCCGAATTTCGAGATGGAGTCTTCCTGGGTAAAGGTCTGATTTCCGAAGGTGAACTTGAAGAGATACTGGTCATTGTCCAGCAGGCTGACCGCGCCCGGCTGCCCGAGGCTGGCATCGACCTGGAAACCTCCGGAAACCGCATCGCCGACCGCGAGGCCAAAAGCCGCGCAATCCGCGTTGCGCAGGGCAGTACAGGTGCCCGTGAACTCGAATACCACGGTGGCCGCGGCGGCCGGCTGCGGTGCGCAAAGCAAGAGCGCGAACAGCAGGGCGGTACCGCACGGGGCTTGCAGGTCACGCATGGCCGGAGATTCCACGCAGGGGTCGATTCCCGGCAGTATATGTCGCCCGACCGCGAATACGAGCGCTCCAGGCGGAACAAAAATGGGCAATGACGCGCATTTGCCGAAACGCATCACGCCCCCTCAGGCCTGACAACGCCCGGGCACGATGCCCACGCTTCGGCTGCAACGAGGGAACTGCCTACAGCCACGCGAACGCCTTGGCCAGCTTCGGCTTGGCCGCCTCGGTGACGATTTCATCGTGAGCGACCACAACCCGCTGTACTGGTAGATCAAGCAATGGCTTTACGGAACCGGACAGCGCTTGTCTGTCCGCGACCATCATTTTCATCGTTCTGGACATCGCGAGATTCGCCCGAACGCCCAGCACGCGTGCCACGAGTGAAGCAACACCTCGATTCTCCTTTGAGAACGAGAACAGCAAATCAGTCAGAATCAACGTGCCCGTGTCGCGGTGAAAGAATGCCGTCTCATTGAGGACTGGAAGGCCTTCGATGAAAAATGAGCGCAAATCCGCGCCCCACGGTTCACCTTCGGCCAAGCGAAGGTGCCGGGCGAATTCGTGGCGCTTGCTCTCGAGGCCCGGGGCAATGAAGCCCTGCGCCGATGGATGGACGCTCAGGAAGTCAAGGTAGGAGAGATGATGGCTCCTGTTGGGCGCGACAACAAAACTCACCCGCCCGATTTCAGACAACCGTCGAACAAGGTCCGGGGTCGGAGTAATCGGTGAATGGACCCATAGGGAATCATCGCGGAGTCGCACAACAGTCATGCGGGTCGTGATGAAGATCGGGCCGAACCTCAACGGTTGTTGCGCATGCCAGAGCCGATCCGGAACGATGCATTCGAGTGCCATAGCGCCGGGTGTGAGGCCTTGAGTTCAGATTCAATGGCAAGAATGCACGGCCTGAAAGCCAAGGGCTGCCTTCGATCCGCGCCTTGTGGATGAAAGCCCACGGCTACGCATGAAGGCGTCGTGTGCTCCTTCGTTGCGAACCGCTTGGGTAGCGGACCCGCACGCCGGGTGGTATGGGGAGGGGGAGTTGGCTACTCCTCTTATCCGATTGGGCCTCGAGCCCCAAGGACGCAGGAACACCATCGCGGGATGAACGTAGGGCGGAAGCCGGGAGGTGCTACTCGTCGTCTTCGTCATCTACAAGCTCATCGGCGCATAGGTCTTCTACCACCGAATGCAGTTCGATATCGAACCACTGCCGGAACATTGCGAACGTGCGACCTTGCGGCCACGCAGATTCCTCGGTGTGCCAGCCAAAGAGCTCGTTCTCGAAGATCATGGGGAAGATGCCCTCCAGAATCTCCCACGCCTCCTCATCGTCGCCGTAGCTGGGAACAAGATAAATCGTCTGTTCGCCACGAGGGTCTGGCGTAAGCCCTGAGTCATCAAGCCCAGACGCCCAAACGAGAAACGGCTGAGCGGGGCGAACGATTACTACGCTTCGATTAAGCATCCAGACTCCTTCTTAAGGGCCAACGCGAAGCTGGGCAGGGCGGGTGACGGCACGCAATCTCAGCGGCAGCGAAGGGAGCACGCGGCCAAGCGTCCGTTCGGGCGATTTGTCGGGCGGCGGCCTCATAAAGAAACTCCGGAGCGAAGTCGGCGCCGTTTGGCCAGCAAACGGTGCGGAACTCAGGGTGGACAGAGAATTGACGAAATACCTGCACATCCTCCTCCGAGTTACTGGGCGACTGCGCCCAAAAAGAGAAAACGTTTTCCCGGTCTCGCGCCATCGTTCTTCCCTCGGGTCGTCCTGACGCGAAGCTGAGCGGCGCTTGACGGCGGGCGACCGGAGCGGCAGCGCAGGGAGCGCGCGGTCAAGCGTCCGCTCGAGCGACTTGTTGGGCGGCAACCGCATAGAGATACTCTGGCGCAAAATCTGC
>JBFXBD010000027.1:0-76967 GCA_050183625.1 Gammaproteobacteria bacterium | reverse complement strand
GACGCTCTTCCGATCTACCATGCACGGACGATGGTTGATTGGAACAGCGCTCATCCTTTCCGGGTGCAATGCGACCCTGCCCGCGCTGCACGCGGGGCGTGCACAGTCGCCTACCGGACCCGTTGCTGCCGTGAACGCCGACGCGGCAACCGAACGCACGCCGGGCCAGACCTTGCCGCCCGCACCGCCGCTGGCCGACCGCCTGGCGCTGCCGGCCAGCGCCGAGGCAGCGCCGCCGGAAGCCGCCGAGCAACTCTACAGCTTCTTCGCCCGCGACTTTCCGGTCGATCAGGTCCTGGCACTGTTCGCACGTGCCTACAAGCTCAACATCGTGGTCGACCGGGAAGTCAGCGGCATCGTCAACGTCGAGTTCCACGACCTGCCCTTCGACCAGGCCATGGAAGCGATCCTGGGCAGCCTGGGCTACTACTGGGAGCGCGACGGCGCGCTGGTGCGCGTGCGTGCCACCGTCACCCGGGTGTTCAGCATCGACTACATCCGCCTGGTGCGCAGCGGCCAGGGCATCAGCGAGGCACAGGTCAGCTCCGGCGGCGGCTCGGGCGGATCCGGTTCGGGCGGGTCCGGCGACGGCGCGCAATCCGGATCGTCCGGCGGCTCGCAGACCACCAGCGGCGGCGTGACAGTCAGCCAGCAGGACTCGGTGCCCTTCTGGGAGGAACTCGAGGCGCAACTCAAGGCACTGCTCTCCCCGGCCGGCCGGGTGGTGCTCAATCGCACCGCCGGCACGGTCCTGGTCTCCGATCAATTCCGCCGCGTCGAAGACGTGCGCCGCTACCTCGCCGAAGTCCGCGGCGCGGTATTGCGGCAGGTGGACATCGAGGTGCGCATCGTCGAAGTCGCGTTGAACGACGACTTCAGCCTGGGCGTGGACTGGGACCGGATCACCGCGCAGTTCGGCAACGGCTTCAACGCCGACTTCGGCATCGGCACCGGCATCGCCCAGCCCGCCGGCGGGATCCCCGCGCAGCCGCGCGTGCTGTCGCTGGGGCTTTCGAACGTCGCCGTCAGCGGCCTGACCCGGATCTCGGCCGTGATCAGCGCGCTGCAGCAGCAGGGCAACGTGCGCGTGGTGTCCCAGCCCCACATCCGCACGCTCAATAACCAGGCGGCGATGATCAAGATCGGCACCGACCGCACGTTCTTCCGCCGCGAGCAGGTCACCGACAGCACCTCGGCGGGCTCGACCATCCTGTCCAGCGACGTGCCGCAGGTCGTCACCGAAGGCATCGTCCTGGGCATCACTCCGCAAGTGGCCACCGACGGCTGGATCATGCTGGACGTCTACCCCGTCGTGACCCGGGTCTCCAGCGTGACCGAGGTGCGCGGCGCAAACGGCGTGGTCCAGAGCAGCGCCCCGAACCTCGACATCCGGCAGGCATCCTCACTGGTGCGGGCCCGCGACGGCGAGACGGTGGTGATCGGCGGCCTCATCCAGCAGCAGGACAGCGATTCCGAGCGCGGCGTACCGGGTTTCAACCGGCTGCCATTGCTGGGCTCGCTTTTCAAAGGCGTGTACAAGGCGCGCGGGTCGCAGGAACTGGTCGTGTTCCTGACCCCACGCGTGGTGGAAACCGTGAACGCGCAGGCCGGGCTGTGAGCGCCCGGCACCGTGCAGCAGTCGCCGTCGCGCTGGTTGCACTGTGCGCGGCGCCGGTTGTGCACGCCGGCGATCCGGTACCTGATTCCGGCGCTGCCGACATTGCCGCCGACGGCACCGCACCGGCGCCGGCCGAAGCGCGCGCGGACATCGTCGCGGACGGGCAGGCCGAGTCGCCCGAACCGCTGGCACCGACCGCGGTCGCGGGCGTGCCGCTGCCCAGCGGTGCCGAACTCATCCTGGCCCCGGACGACAAGGCCGCCACCGCGGACCCGAAGGCCGCGCGCGAGTTCGCACGGCGCGTGCCGCCGGGCCGGCTGGGCGCGCACAACCAGGTCGACCTCCGGCTGCGCGAAATCGAGCGCCTGCGCCGCGAAGGTCACCTCGACGAAGCCGCCGTGGCGGCGGCCGAAGCGCTGCGTGCGGCACCGCAGCGCCGCCGATTGCGCATGCTGGCCGCGGAGTTGTTCACCGCCCGCGGCGACTACGATCAGGCCATCGCCACGCTCGCACCGCTGCTCGAACAGGCCGGCGACTGGCGCGCATTCTTCTGGGCCGGTACCGCGTACCTGATGAAGGGCGACCCGGCGTCGGCCGAGGTGCTGCTGGAACGGGCCTGCCTGCTGGACTCGGATCGGCCCGAGCCCTGGATCGCCCGCGCCACGATTGCCCAGGATTCCGGCCGGCCGCGGATCGCCCTGCAGTACCTGCAGGTTGCGGCGCGCCTGGCACCGTCGAAAGCGGAGATCGTCTTCAACCAGGCGTACGCGCACGAGCAACTCGGCGAACGCCCGGCCGCAATGCGCTTGTACCGAAGCTATCTGGCACTGACCGCCGGGGATCCTTCCGCGGCATCGCGCCGCGCCTGGGCCGGCGCCCGGCTTGGCGCCGATCCGGCGGCGCCGTTGCCGGCACTCGCCAACGGCCGCTGAACCTCATCAGTCGGTGCGCGGCAGATCCGGCTCGGCCATGCGCGCCGGTGCCCGCCGCGGCACCATCTCGTGCAATACCAGCGCGAGCATGATCATTGCCGTGCCGATCCAGACCCGCGGCCCGATCGGCTCGCCGTCGCCGACGTGGCCGACGTACAGCGCCAGCGCGGGCGTCACCATGCTGGCGAGCGCGATCCGGGTCGCGCTGACGTGCCGGAGCACGTAGTAGAAGCACATGTAGACCACGGCCGTGCCGGCCAGCGCCGCGTACACGATGGCGTGCGCCATGCGCGGATCGAAACGCTCCGGCACGGTGCCGTCGAACAACGCCCAGGTCAGGCCATAGGCCAGTGCCGCGCCGGTGACACCGCTTGCCGTGGTGGCCAGGGCCGGGATGTGCGCACCGATGCGCTTGATCCACACCGTGCTCGCCGTGCTCACGGCGACGGTGGTGAGGTTGGCGGCCAGGCCGAGGACCGCGCCCGGGCCGAACTCCGCGGCGGTCCCGAACATCACGACGAAGCCCGCCAGCCCAAGGAGCAATCCGGAGACCTTGCGTGGCGTCAGGCTGCGCTCGCCCAGCCACCAGGCCGCCAGCACCGCGGTCAGCAGCGGCGCCGCGCCCCAGGTCACGCCGATCCACCCGGACGGGATCCGCAGCGCCGCGTAGTACGAACCGATGAAGCTGTAGAAATTCAGCGTCGCCAGCGCGTAGACCTTCAGCGCCGTGGCATGCCGCGGCCACGGGCGCCCGGTCAGGCGCAGCGCCGCCAGCAGCACGAGCGCCGCGATCGCGAAGCGCGCGCTGACGCCGAACAGGTACTGCGGGCCGTCCAGGCTCCACTTGATGGCCAGCGGCACCGTGGACCAGATGACGACGAGACCCAGATAGGCGATGGGGACCATGCAGCGGCTCGAGTGCGCCCAGCGGCCGGTGCCGCCTGACGGGCGCGCATTATAGCCGCGTCGCACCCGCGCCCGGGCTCAAGCCCGTCGCCGCCGCGTCGATACCGGGCCGATGTCCGCGCCGCAGGTCCTGCCGCGGCGATCACGGCCCGGATCGGATGCAGACAAACGCCTCCCGAGCCCCTTAGAATGTGCTGCCCTGCAACATTGGAGTGAGGTCATGGAGAAAACCGCGACGCTTTCCTACGCCGGCAAGAGCTGGGAGCTGCCCATCGTCGTCGGCACGGAAAACGAGGTCGCCGTCGACATCAGCAACCTGCGTGCGCAGTCGGGCCTCATCACGCTCGACAGCGGCTATGCCAACACCGGGTCGTGTCAGAGTGCGATCACCTTCATCGATGGGGACCGCGGCATCCTTCGCTACCGCGGCTATCCAATCGAGCAGCTCGCGGAAAAATCCAGCTTCATCGAGACCGCATACCTGCTGATATTCGGCGAACTGCCCACGCAGGCGCAGGCGAGCGAGTTCAGCGCCATGCTGACCGAGCACCAGTTCATCCACGAGGACCTGCTCCACCACTTCGACGGCTTCCCCGCCGATGCCCCGCCGATGGCGATCCTGTCGGCGATGGTGAACGCCATGGGCTGCTACCAGCCGGTGTTCATGAACCCGGGTGACGACAACCACTTCGCCCGGGTCGCCGCGCGGGTCATGAGCAAGATCCGCACGATCGCCGCGGCGAGCTTCCGCAAGTCGATCGGCCGGCCGATCAACTACCCGCGTTCGGACCTGCGCTACACGGCCAACTTCCTGCACATGATGTTCAGCCTGCCGTTCAAGAACTACGAGCCGACCGATGCGGTCACGCACGCGCTCGACATGCTGCTCATCCTGCACGCGGACCATGAGCAGAACTGCTCGACCTCCACCGTGCGCATGGTCGGCTCGAGCCAGGCCGGGCTGCACGCCTCGATCGCCGCCGGCATCTGCGCGTTGTGGGGGCCGTTGCACGGCGGCGCCAACTCGGCCGTGGTGCACATGCTCGACGAGATCACCGCGCGCGGCGAGAAGCTCGAATCCTTCATCGAGCGCGTCAAGAAGGGGGACAGTTCCGCGCGCCTGATGGGCTTCGGCCACCGCGTCTACAAGAACTTCGACCCGCGCGCGAAGATCATCAAGCAGGCCTGCGATCGGGTGCTCGACACGCTCGGCATCCACGATCCCATGCTGGATCTGGCCAAGCGCCTGGAGGAACTCGCCCTGAAGGACGAATACTTCGTCAAGCGCAAGCTTTATCCCAACGTCGACTTCTACAGCGGCATCATCATGAAGGCGATCGGCATCCCGGTGGACATGTTCACGGTCATGTTCGCGATCGGACGGCTGCCGGGCTGGATCGCCCAGTGGCGCGAGGTGCGCCTGAGCGCCGGTGCGCGCATCGACCGCCCGCGGCAGGTGTACCAGGGAGCGGTCGAACGCCCCTACGTCGCGCTTGCCGAGCGCAAATGAAGATCCGCTTCGACATCGAGGCGACGCCGCAGGAACTGCGTACGTTCTTCGGCCTGCCGGACGTCGAGACGCTGCAGCAGGAGATGCTGCAGGCGGTGCGCGAGCGCATGCTGCAGGGTGCCGCGGGGTTCGCCCCGGCGCCACTTCTCAAGCCGTTCCTGCCGGCGCACCTGCAGTCGATCGAGACGCTGCAGAAGGCGTTCTGGGACGCGATGACGCCGGGCGGCGGCACCACTCCCAAGTAACCCCCCGGCTCCCGCCGGCGGCGCGGATCATTCGGCCGCCACCGGCGCCGGGACCGCGCGTTGGAACGGTGAACGCCCGCGGCGCGTGGTCCACAGGATCAGCACGAGTGCGGCGAAGCACCACGCGCTCAGGACGAAGAAATCGTTGGTGGCCATCGCCATCGCCTGCGGCGAAATGACCCGCTCCATCGCCGCCGCGGCCCGTTGCCCGTGCAGGCCGACGCCGGCCAGCACATCGAAAGCCATGCGGCTCGACTCGTCCCAGCCGCTGACGTGCTCGACGAGCTGGCTGCGATGCAGTGCCTGGCGGTGATCCCACAAGGCCACCACGGCCGCCGTCATGAAGCTCGCCAGCAGCATGCGCGCGAAGTTCGCCAGCCCCACCGCGCTGGCCATCTGCGTCATCGGGATGTCGCGCAGGATCATCGTATTCAGCGGCACCGACATCAGCCCCACGCCGGCGCCGTACAGCAGGCGCGTGGCCACCAGGTGCCACAAATCCGCCTGCGGCGACAGCCCGGCGCTCACGTAGGCGCCCAGGCCGAACAGCGTGAACGAGGCCATGGCGACCAGGCGCGGATCCACCCGGTGGATGATGCGGCCGGTCAGCGGCGTGAGCAGGAGCATCGGCAGCCCCATCGGCGCCACGGTCAGTCCGGCCCAGGACGCCGAGAATCCCATCCCGACCTGCAGCCACAGCGGGAAGATGACCACGTTGCCGAAATACAGCGCGAACGAGGCGGCCTGCAGGAACACGGACGCGGAGAAATGCCAGGACCGGAACAGCCGCAGGTCCACGACCGGGTGCGGATCGGTCAGCTCCCACACCACCATGTAGGCGAGCGTCACCGCGGCCACCACCATGAGCGTGACGATGAGCGGCGAGCCGAACCAGTCCAGCTCGTTGCCGCGGTCCAGCGCCAGTTGCAGGCTGCCCACGCCGACCACGACCAGCACGAAGCCGAGCGTGTCCACCGGCGTACGCTGCACGGGCGTCTCGCGGCCGCGGAACAGGACCGCGGTCAGCAGCACCGAAACGATGCCCAGCGGAACGTTGATGTAGAACACCCAGGGCCAGGACCAGGTGTCGGTGATGACGCCGCCCGCCCACGGCCCGATCACCGGCGCGACCACCGCGGTGGTCATCGAGACCGCCAGGGCGATGCCGCGCTTTTCGGGAGGATAGATCGAGAACAGCAGCGTCTGCGCCAGGGGCATCATCGGCCCGGCGGCCAGGCCCTGGAGGACTCGGAATCCGACCAGGGTCGGCAGGTCGGACGCCAGGCCGCAGCACCAGGAAGCGAAGGTGAACAGCGAGGCGGCGACGAGATACAGCCGCAATTCCCCGTATCGGCGTGCGAGCCAGCCGGACAGCGGCGTGCACACCGCGGTGGAGACCGCGTACGAGGTGATGACCCAGGTGCCCTGCGTGAAGCTCACGCCCAGATCGCCGGCAATCGTCGGCGTGGCGACGTTGGTAATCGTCAGGTCCAGCACCTGCATGAACACCGACATGGAAACCGCGATCGACGCGGCCACCCGGGCCGCGCCGGTGAGCGGCGGGTGGCCGCTCACCGTGGAACGACTGCCACGCCGGGCGCGACGGGCGCCTCTTCGCCCCCACCGTTGTCGCGGATGATGCCGGCGATGCGGGCCTCGAGTGCCGTGGCGTCGCGACGGAACACCTCGGTACGGTACAGCCCCTCGCGTGGTGCCACCGGAGCCAGCACCGGACCCTTGCGGTCGTGGGTATCGACCCGCGCGACCATCGACAGGCCGATGCGCAGCGGTCGCTCCCGCACCTGACGCGGGTCCAGCATGACGCGCACCGGCACGCGCTGCACGATCTTGATCCAGTTGCCGGTGGCATTCTGTGCCGGCAGCAGCGCGAACACACTGCCCGTGCCGGCACCCAGCCCGGCGACCGTGCCGGTGTAGCGCACGTCCTTGCCGTACAGATCGGCATGCAGGTCGACCTTCTGGCCGATACGCATGTTGCGCAGTTGCTGTTCCTTGAAGTTCGCGTCGACCCAGAGCTCGTCCAGGGGCACGATCGCCAGCAGCGGATCGCCGGCGTCCACGCGCTGTCCGAGCTGCACGCTACGGCGTGCGACCTGGCCGGCGACCGGTGCCACGATGACCGTGCGCCCGATGTCGATCGCGGCCTGGCGTACCTGGGCCGCGGCGCGCAGTACGGTCGGATGGGTTTCGACGCTCGTGTTCGCGATCAGCGTCTGCGCCGCCTGGAGTTCGCGCTGCGCCAGCGCCACGGCCGCACGCGCGGTACGCGCGACGCTGCGGGCGTGCTCTAGTTCCTCCTGCGCGACCATCCTGCGCGCGAGCAGTGCCTCGCGGCGGCCGAGATCCTGCTCGGCCTTTTCCAGTTCGCTCTGCCGCAGGGTGACGCTCGCGCGCAGGCGCTCGCGCTCGTCGAACATGCGGCGCACCCCGCGCGCGGCTTCGGCGAGCTGCGCTTCCGCGGACTGCAGCGCGATACGCACGACGCTGTCGTCCAGGCGTACGAGCTCCTGCCCCTTGTCCACCCGCATGGTTTCGTCGGCATCGATCTGCACCACCGTGCCGGCGATCCGCGGCATGACCGGCACGATGTTGCCGCCGACGTATGCGTTGTCGGTGTCCTCCCGGAACTGCGCCGCGCGCCACCAGTGCCAGCCCCAGGCCGCACCGGCGGCGATGAATGCCACGGTGAGCAGCAGCAGCGCCCGCACCCGCGTGCGGCGCATCGACTCCGCGGCGTCCCGCGGGCCCGCCTCGTTCACGACATCGCTCCCGGCGCCGGAGCCGATTCGTCGCCCAGGCGATCGGCGAGTGCACGCAATGCGCGATCGAGCGCGCCGACGTCGGCACTGCGCATGCCGTCCCACACCGAAGCGTAGAGCGCATCGACGGTCGGCAGCACGCGCTCGACGAGATCCGCGCCGACCGCCGTGAGCGACAGGCGCACGCGCCGCCGATCGGCGTCATCGTGGATGCGCCGCACCCAGCCGCGTGATTGCAATTCGTCGATGAGGCGGGAGATGTTGGCGCGCGAGAGATTGGTGAGAAAGCTGAGATCGCAGGGATTGATGTCTTCGTCGCCCCCGCTGTGGATCAGGATTAGCACGTAGAACGCGTTGGCGCCGATCCCGTGCCGCGCGAGCGCGCGCTCGAAGGCGAGATTCAGGCGCCGCTGGACGTGATGGATGAGCCGGGTGACGACGATCGCGTCGGCCGGCGTGCCCCGGCGGCGCGCGGCGAACCCGCGCACCCGTGACTCGAAGCGCTGAAAGGAATCCAAGTTGATTGCCCCGGGAATGATTTCATCTGGAATTATCCCGGCGCTTGTTGCATTGCGTCAATGCGCTCCGCCGCGCCTCGGGCGTGCCTGATCAGGCCTTCGATCGGCCGTACCGCGGCGCTGCCCGGAAACACCCGCGCGTCCAGCGCCTCGGCATCGATGCCGAGGTGATCGCGCAGCACACCCTTGAACAACGCTCGCAGATCCCCGGTCGCAGTCAGATCCCGTCCCTGGTACAGGCGCGCCAGCCCCGGCCAGTCGGCCACGACGCGGCCGCCGGCCAGCGCACCACCGGCCAGCAGCGCCGCGGACGCCGTTCCGTGATCGGTGCCGCCGGTACCGTTGGCTGCCGCCGTGCGGCCGAACTCCGTGGCCATGACGACCACGGTCCTGCGCCAGGCGCTGCCGAGCTGCGCGCGCCATGCGCGCAGGAGAGCGTCCAGTCCACGCAAGCGCAGGCCCAGCGCACCTTGCGCCGCCCCCTGCGCGGCGTGCGTGTCCCAGCCGCCGATGTCCACCACCGCCACCGATGGGCCGTCGGCCGGTGCCAGGAAACGCGCGGCCGCCTGTGCCAGCGCCATGTAGCCCGGGCCGCCGGCGCCGGTGCCCGCGCCGGCACGTGCCTGCGGCTTTTCCAGCCCGTCTGCCGCCACCGCCTGCTGCAGCCTCTGCGACAGGAGCGGATCGTGCTCGTAGAGATCCGCCAGGCGCGCCAGCAGCGCCGGATCGCCGGGTGCCAGCAGCGACGGCGCCCAGGTGGATACATCGATCGCGCCTCGCAGGATGAGTGGCACCCGCTGCCCGATCGCGACGGCCGCCAGGCGCCGATCCTCGGCGAGCACGCGGTTCAGCCAGCCGTCGGCGGCGCCCGAAGGGCTCGCCAGCCCGCTCTCCAGCACGTTCTGCGCGTCGAAATGCGAGCGCTCCCGATAGGGCGTCGCCAGCGCGTGAACGACCGTGAATTCTCCATCGCGGTAGAGTGCGTGCGCCGATTCCAGCGCCGGGTGCAACCCGAACATCGCATCCAGCCGAAGCGCCTCGCCAGCATCAAGGGCCAGCGCACCGCGCAGCCCCGCGTAGCGCGGATCGCCCACGGGCGGTACCGCGGCCAGCCCGTCGAGCGCCCCTCGCAGGAGGGCGACCAGCAGCCGCGGGCGATCGGGTGCGGCGGCACGCACGCCCTGCGGTACCAGCGCCGAGGCGCACGCGCCGGCTGCGAGCATCAGCAGTTCGCGTCTGGACGTCATGGTCACCTCCGCATGAACTCAGGGCTGACGAAAAGCAGAGCGAGGGCCTGCACCGCGTCCTGCGATTGCGTCAGCATCGCGCGGGTATGTGCACCCAGCACCGGCCCGAGGACGGCGTCGGCCAGGGCGCGCGCCTCGACCCGTTCGCCGATCCGCCCGGCAACCGCCTGCGCCCACTCGATTCGCTTCATCAGCGCATCCGCACCGTCCCAGGCGACGGCCGTATCGGGCCAGCCGGCCGGCGAACCCGGAGTCCAGATCCGTTGCCCGAGGCTCGCGAACATCGCAGCCGCCGCCTCCGGCCGCGGCGGCACTTGGCGCAGCGCACGCAGCGCCGAAAGCAGGTAGTCGTTCGGCGACTTGTACTTGGCCAGCGGCGTCGACCAGGCCGCATCGCAGTCCAGCAGCGCCGTGCAGGTGGCAGCGATATCACCGTCGCTGCGCGTGAATTGTCGCTCCAACGCCGTCACGGCCGCCGGCGGTGGATCGTCGGCGATGAAATGGCGCGCCAGCTTCAGCGCGATCCGCTGCGCGGTTGCGGGCTGCCGCGCGAGATCGCGCAGGACCGCCTCGCCCTGATCCTCACCGCCCGGGGGATAGCGGCGCCCGAGCACGCTGCGGGCGCCGGGCTCGTGTATCGCCTCGCGGAAGTGAAACGATCCCGGCGTACCGGAAGCGAACCGGCCGCGCCCGCCACCGAGCGACCAGCCGGTCAGCACGCGCGCAAGCTCCGTCACGTCGGCCTGCGTATAGCCGCCATCGACGCCCAGGGTGTGCAGCTCCAGGATCTCGCGCGCGAGGTTTTCGTTCAGACCCGGCCGGGCGTCCCTGCTGACATGACGCGAGGCACGGCCGGCGGCACGCGAATTCGGGCCGACCGACCACAGGTTGTCCAGGTAGGCCAGCATCGCAGGATGGCGCACGACCGCCACCAGCAGATCCGCGAATCGCGCGGTCGCGAGCGGACGGATGACTTCGTTCTCGAGCGTGCCTGCCAGCGCAATCGTCGCCGGCTTGTCGGCCGACACGGCGAAGTGGTTGCTCCAGAAGTGCACCAGCCGTTCCCGAAACGGCTGGTCGCTGGAGACGGCCACCTCGACCCGCGCCGCGACCTGCTTCAGGTACGCCGGCGCGAGCTCGTTCCTGATGGACATCTTCAACCGCCCGACCGCATCGCCGTCGCCGGCGTCGTCCTGCCGTTGCGCGAGGCGCAGTTGCTGCACCTGCTTCATCAGCGTGCCCGAATGTACCAGGCGCTCTACGGGGGATGGCGTTGCGACGCCGGCGGCGAGTTGCGCCCGCAACCAGCCTTGCGGATCGCGATCGATATCCTGCAGATCGCCCGGGCGCGCGCCCAGGCCGAAGCGGTTGGCGGCGATGGCCGCGTCGATGCCGACCATGGCGGGGCGCACCTTTCGTCCACCGGCAGGTACCGGCAGCCGGGATCAACGCGCGGCAGGGCGCCCGGTTGACGCCCGATGCCGCGCTACGTCGCCACTCAGGTCAGCGAGGTGCGGGTCTGGCCGCAGCGGGTGCAGCGATAGACGGTGACGAGCTTGCCTTCCTTGACGTCGAACTGCTTGCCGGACCACGGCTCCCACTTGTGGAAGCCCTCGCGGCACAGGGTCGTCCCGCGCGCCTTGTCGGCCAGGCTGCGCTTGCGAAATGGCACAACGTCACCCATGTCCGCACCCCTGCAAGGCGCCGGGCGTCTTCCGGCGCATCATTGTGCAACAGCCACCGCGGCGCGAACAGGCCGCTACCCAGGCTCAGTCGACGTGGACGAAGCTCCGGATGACGTAGCCGCCGGATTTCTCGTCCGGTTCCAGCGTCAGCAGGTTGCGCGCCTGCGCCTCCTCCAGCAGCTTGGAGAAGGTCTTGTAGCCGTGGTAGGTCTCGTTGAAGCCCGGATTGCGGCGCTTGATGGCCTGCTTGACCATCGAACCCCAGACCTTGTCCTCCTCGCCGCGCTCCTCGAACAGGTCCTCGACGATCTCCATGACCAGATCCAGCGCCTCCTGCCTTCGCGTCTCCTCGTCGACCGGCGGCACCGCGACCGGCAGCTTCGGTTCGGATTCCCGGGGCTCGGGCTCGCCGGATTCGACGTCGACCGGCGCGATTTCCTTCGGCGCCGCTTCCTTGGGCGTCGACTCCTTCGGCGCCGGCTTCCTGCGCGTGCGGCGCCGGCGCTGCTTCTCGGCCTCCCGCACCAGATCGTCGTAGTAGATGAACTCGTCGCAGTTGTTGATGAGCAGGTCAGAGGACGAGTTCTTCACGCCCACGCCGATGACGGTCTTGTTGTTCTCCCGCAGCTTGCTCACCAGCGGCGAGAAGTCCGAGTCGCCCGATACCACCACGAACGTATCCACGTGCGACTTCGTATAGCACAGGTCGAGCGCGTCCACGACCATGCGGATGTCGGCCGAGTTCTTCCCGGACATGCGCACGTGCGGGATCTCGATCATCTCGAACGCCGCCTCGTGCATGGCCTTCTTCGATTCCTTGTAGCGTTCCCAATCGCAATAGGCCTTGCGCACGACGATGTTGCCCTTCAAGAGCAGCCGTTCCAGGACCCGTTTCATGTCGAAGTGGTCGTAGCGGGCATCGCGCACGCCGAGCGCGATGTTCTCGAAATCGCAGAATACGGCCATGTTCTGGGTCTTGGGGCGGGCGGTCATTCAGTGGGTTCCAATCGCTGTCGTGGGGCCGGCATTGTAGCCGATGCCGATCCGCGCCGTCCGGTTCACGATTTGCCGCCATCGCCGAACAGTGCCCGCAACCGGCGCAGGGACTCGTCCGCACCGTCCGCCGGCGGCGCATCCGCCCCGAGTTCGAACAGCGCATTCAACGAGGCGCGCGCGGCGTCCGTGGCGGCGCGGTCCGGGGCGATCCAGGTGCCGGGACGCACGCGCAGGTAATCGCAGAAATTCGGACGCTCCTTGTCCGTGACCTCCTCGGCGATCGGTTCGCGGCATTGCCTGGCGACGCGCTGGTCGTGGAACTCGCACATCCGGCACACGTGCAGCCCCGCCCCGCACGCTACGCACTGCGCGGCGCGCGCCAGAGGCAACGGCTCGTCGCCGAGCGGATGTCCGCACTTCCAGCATTGCAGCGGAGCCTGTGGCCGCGTTCCGGCCGTGTCCGGCGTCATCGTCGTTGCACTCCCGGCATTCAGTGCCGATTCATGCCGCCGCGCCTACGGTACGCCCCAACGACCGGCCAACGCCGATCGCGGCGGACCTCCAAGCTCCGCGCAATCACGGAAGTCACGGCCCGGCGACGCGCGGGGTGCCTCCAAGCCACCCTGCCCGCCGCCGGGCCGAAGGGCCGCGCGGCACGCCCGCGCGGTCCTTTTTTCATCAGCAGCAGCGGCGCACCCCGCCCCACTTGCGATCGATTTCGCGCCGATAGAACTCCGCCGCGCTGAGCGGCGCGCCGCCATCGTCCGCATGCCGCTCGCGCCGATGCACGAGGTAGCGCTCGTAGGCATCGTCGCCGGTCGCCCGCCGCACGGCGGACCACGCTTCCCGCACCATCGCGGTCGCGGCACGGACGTTCATTCGGCCTGCACCGCCAGCCGCGACGGCACGTACGGCGTTTCAGTGGACGGCAACACGGCCTGGCCGCGCGCGGCGCGCAGCGTCACCCGCAGCATGTCGATCACGATGACCCAGGTCAGCACGAGGAAGATGGCCGTCACCGCGGCGTCGAGCCGATCGTTGAATATGAAGCGCTGCGTCAGCGCGATTTTGTCGGCCGCGATTGCGCCGGCGTCGATCTGCGCCTGCAGGCTGTCGGCATGGGCCAGGAAGCCAATCCGCGGCGAAGCGCTGAAGAGCTTGTACAACGCCGCAGTGGTGGTGACCGTCACCAGCCAGGCGAGCGGGATGCCGGTCACCCAAGCGAATCGCAACCGGCCGGACTTGACCAGGATTGCGGTGGCCACGCACAGCGCGATGGCGGCCAGCATCTGGTTGGCGATGCCGAACAACGGCCACAGGCTGTTGATGCCGCCGAGCGGGTCGATGGTGCCCATGTAGAGGAAGTAGCCCCACCCCGTCACGACCAGCGCGCTGGTCAGGATGACGCCCGGGTACCAGGCGGTACGCCCGAGCGCCGGCACGAAGTTGCCGAGCAGATCCTGGAGCATGAAGCGCGCCACGCGCGTTCCGGCATCGAGCGTGGTGAGGATGAACAACGCTTCGAACATGATCGCGAAGTGATACCAGATCGCGATCAGGCCGCCGCCGAAGGCAGTGGAGAATATGCTCGCCATGCCGACCGCCAGCGACGGTGCGCCGCCGGTACGCGCGAACAGCGTCTGCTCGCCCACCTTGGCCGCCAGCGCCTGCATGGTCTGCACGTCCACCGGAAAGCCAAAGCCGGTGATGGTGGCCACGGCCTGCGCCGGATCCGCGCCGACCACGCCGGCCGGGCTGTTGATCGCGAAATACACGCCCGGGTCGAGCACCGAGGCGGCAATCATCGCCATGATGGCCACGAACGACTCCATCATCATGCCGCCGTAGCCGATGAAGCGTGCGTCGCGCTCGTTGATCAGAAGCTTGGGCGTGGTCCCCGAGGAGATGAGGGCATGAAAACCGGAAATCGCGCCGCAGGCGATGGTGATGAACACGAACGGGAACAGCGGGCCGGAGAAGATCGGCCCGGTGCCGTCGATGAATTGCGTCAGGGCCGGCATGCGCATCTGCGGGCGCACCGCCAGCAGGGCCAGCGCCAGCGCCAGGATCGTGCCGATCTTCATGAAGGTCGAGAGGTAGTCGCGCGGCGCGAGCAGCAGCCACACGGGCAGCACCGCGGCGAAGAACCCGTAGGCGCAGACCATCAGCGCCAGGGCCGGCGCGTCGTAGTCGAACCAGCCGCGCAGCCAGGGCTGGTGATCCACCCAGCCGCCGCCGAGGACCGCGCCGAGCAGCAGCAGGACGCCCAGGACGGTGGCCTCGATCACCCGCCCGGGCCGCAGCACCTTCAGGTACAGGCCCACCAGGATCGCAATCGGTATGGTCGCGCCCACCGTCGAGGTCGCCCACGGGCTGTGCTTCATCGCGTTCACGACGACCAGCGACAGGACGGCAATCAGGATGATCATGATGGCCATGATCCCGAACATCGCCGCCATGCCACCCACCGGCCCGAGTTCGTCGCGCGCCATCCGCCCAAGCGAGCGCCCATTTCGCCGCAGCGAGAAGAACAGGATCACGAAATCCTGCACGCACCCGCCCAGCACGGAACCTACCAGAAGCCAGATCGTCCCCGGCAGGTAGCCGAACTGCGCCGCGAGCGTCGGGCCGATGAGCGGGCCGGGACCGGAGATGGCGGCGAAGTGATGGCCGAATACGATCCAGCGGTGGGTCGGTATGAAATCGCGGCCGTCGTCGATGCGCTCGGCCGGCGTGGCCCGGGTGGCATCCAGCATCAGCACCCGTGCGGCGACGAACGCGCTGTAGAAACGATAGCCGAGCGCGTACACGCAGACCGCGGCGACAATCAGCCAGGTGCTGCTCACCGTCTCGCCGCGATGCAGCGCCACCGCGGCGAACGCGATGGCGCCCAGCCCGGCCACCGCGCACCAGATCAGAACTCCCGCCAGTCTGCCCATGCCTGCTCCAGCCCGGAAAATCGCTACGGATTCGAACGTTCGCGGCGCACGCGCCGGGCCGGAAGTGTACGCCGAGGCGGCCGCACCCCCCCCCCGCGGCCGGCGCATTGCGGCGGCGGGCGGTCAGTACGGAGCGTACTCGCGCTCAAAGCGTTCCAGCACGAAGGATTGCAGCGCCTCGCCGGCGACGCCGTACAGCGCGGGATCGGCGGTATCGAAAGTCAGTCCGTAAATGACCGCGCTGTCGTCGACCGCGCGGTAGCACACCCGGGCACGCAGTTCGACCGGTACGCCCGGGCGCGGGAGATCGATCCGTGCGACGACCGCCGATGCACCGGCGAGCTCGGCGTCCACATCGATGTCGGTGGCCACGCACAGGCCGCCACCGGAGATGTTCAGCACGTCCACGTCGTACTCGGCCGGCCGCGGCGCGTCCACGCGCAGGCGTGCGCCCAGGGAGGAACGCTCGACGGCCGGCGTGCCGCGCTGCGCGGCACGCCGGTTGAAGACTTCGAAAAAGGCGCCGTAGGCCCCGTCGAACGCCTGCCCGCCGCCGTCGAAGGCGAAGCGGTACAACGCTCCGTGTGCACTGGGGCGCCGGCCGATCACACGCGCGTGTACCGCGTGCGGCACCTGCACATGGGGCGATCCGATCCACAACCGCACGTACTCGCCCTCCCGCAGCGACGCCGGTGCGCCGGCGGGAAGCAGCAACGCGGCACCCGCGGCGCTGAGGTCGGCAACCGCTTCGACATCGAACGTGCCATCGGGGGATTCGATCGTGATTCGGACATCCGCCCCTTGCGGGCGGACACGATATACGGCCCGGCGGTTCAACGCGCCCGCGTTTGCAGCCATCCATCACCTCGCGCAATGAAAATGAAACTGAAGTTATTATTTTGTGATGGTATCGCGCTATCGACTCTCGCGCTAGGCCCGCAATTTGCTGAAACCGCGAATTATTCCCGCATTCTCACCCGGCCTCGTCGCCAGCGGCCGGCGACTCGCCGGCGACGCCCGCGCGCGCCCGCGGCTGCGACTGCACGGATCGCGGCGCGTCCAGCGATGATGGCCCTTCGGCCGATTGCAACTCGCGAAACCGCCGCGCCGTCACCAGCACCCGCGACTCGTACGACGCCATCGCCGAGTTGTAGTGCCGCACTGCCGATTCCAGCGCGCCGCCGGTGCGGACCCAGTGCTCGGCCATGGTCTCCAGCCGTGAACACAACTCGGCGCCCAGGCGGCTGATGGCGGCGGCATTCTCGGCCAGGCGCTCCTGGCGCCAGCCGTAGGCCACCGCCCGCAGCAATGCGATCAGCGTGGTGGGCGTGGCCAGGATCACGCGCTGCTCGACACCGGCTTCGATGAGCGCCGGATCCTGTTCGAGCGCGGCGCTGAAGAAAGTCTCCCCCGGCAGGAACAGGACCACGAACTCCGGCGTGGGATGGAACTGCTCCCAATAGGCGCGCCGGCCAAGCTGTTCGATCTGGCGCCGGACCTGCTGCGCGTGCTGGCGCAGGTACTCGCACCGGCGCTCGTCGGTCGTGGCCTCGATCGCCTCGAGGTACGCGGCCATCGGCGTCTTGGCATCGACGACGACGGTCTTGCCGCCCGGCAGGCGCACCAGGAGATCCGGGCGCAGCAGGCCGGCATCGGAAGCGGCCGAGGCCTGCTCGAAGAAATCGCAATGGTCGAGCATGCCGGCCAGTTCCACCACCCGACGCAACTGGATCTCCCCCCAGCGTCCGCGCGCGCCCGGCGTGCGCAGCGCCCTGACCAGTTGCGCCGTTTCCGCCCGCAGCTGCACCTGCGTTTCCTGCAGGCTGCGCACCTGCTCGGCCAATTCCCGATAGGCTCCGACACGCTCCTTCTCGATCGCCTGCAACTTGCCGTCGACCCGATCCAGCGACTCGCGTACCGGCCCCATCAATGCGTCGATCGCGTTACGGCGGGCATCGAGGTCGCCGCCGGCGGCGAGCCGGTATTGCTCGAGCGACTGCTGCGCCAGATCCATGAACAGCCGGTTGTTGTGCGCGAGCGCGTCGGCCGACAGCGACCGGAATGCATCCAGAAGGGCGGCGCGGGCCTGCGCGGTCGCATCGGTCCGCGCCTGCGCCTGTGCCTGCGCAGCAACGCGCCGCCCCGACTCCTCGCGCAGCGCTTCCTGAAGCGCCTCGACCCGCCCGCGCAGCGCGCCGATCTCCGCGCGGTACGCCGTGCACTCGGCATCGCGCCCGGCCAGGCGCTCGGCGAGCACGGCCTCGGCGGTCTGGTGCCCCGCGCGCAACCGTGCCTCGCGCACGCGTGCCCATGACCACAGGGCGGCCACCAGCGCCGCCGCGATCAGCGCCGCAACGGACAGGTGTTCGATGCCGGGAAACATGCGCCGTCGCCGGCAATCACACCGCGGGCGAGCCGCGGGGTTCGCCCGTGCGCGCGCCCCTCACGACCCGCCCCGCCCGGCGATGGCGATCCACACCGACAGGACCAGCGCCCCCATCCCCGCCTATCTGCCGCTGCGCGTGCGCGTGGATCGCGCCCCCGGCCCGCGGCGCTGGCGCTGCGGGCCCGCGGGCGTCCGCGGCAGCCCGGTGTGCTGGGTCAGCATTCTCCCCGGTCCGCGCGCGCCTTCGGGCGCGCCCGCCGCCGGCTGCCAGGCCGGAACGAGGCAATGCCTGCCGGCGCCGATGAGCTCCGAGCGACCCATGCGCTTCAGGGCATCGCGCAGCACCGGCCAGTTGGCCGGGTCGTGCCAGCGCAGGAAAGCCTTGTGCAGGCGCCGGGCGCGCAGGCCGCGGGCGACGAATACCGGTTCGCTGTCGCGGCCGACCCGGTGCAGCGGATTGCGGCCGCTGTGGTACATGGCGGTGGCGGTCGCCATCGGCGTGGGCGTGAAGGCCTGCACCTGGTCGGCTCGATAGCCGTTGCGCTTGAGCCAGAGCGCCAGTTCGAGCATGTCCTCGTCCGTGGTCCCGGGATGGGCGGCGATGAAGTACGGAATGAGGTACTGCTCCTTGCCGGCGGCGCGCGAGTAGCGATCGAACAACTCCTTGAACCGGTAGTAGGTCGCCACGCCCGGCTTCATCATCTTCGACAACGGCCCGGGCTGGGTGTGCTCGGGCGCGATCTTCAGGTAGCCGCCGACGTGATGCTGCGCGAGCTCGCGCACGTACTCGGGCGAGCGGATGGCAAGGTCGTAGCGCACCCCCGACCCGATCAGGATTTTCTTCACGCCGGGCACCGCGCGCGCGCGCCGGTACAGATCGATGAGCGGGCCGTGGTCGGTGCCGAGATTGGCGCACACGTCCGGATATACGCACGACGGGCGCCGGCACGCCGCCTCGATCGCGCGGCTGCGGCAGGCCAGGCGGTACATGTTCGCGGTCGGACCGCCCAGATCGGAGATGACTCCGGTGAATCCGGGCGTACGATCGCGCACGGCCTCGATCTCGCGGATGACCGAGTCGGCCGAGCGGCTCTGGATGATCCGTCCTTCGTGCTCGGTAATCGAGCAGAAGGTGCAACCGCCGAAGCAGCCGCGCTGGATGGCGATGGAGAACCGGATCATCTCGTAGGCGGGAATACGCGCGCCGCCGTAGGACGGGTGCGGCACGCGCCGGTACGGCAGTTCGTACACCGCGTCGAGTTCCGCGGAGGTCAGCGGAATCGGCGGCGGATTGATCCAGACCTCCCGATCTCCATGGCGCTGCACCAGCGCGCGCGCATTGCCCGGGTTGGATTCCAGGTGCAGCAGGCGCGATGCGTGGGCATACAGCACGGGGTCCTCGCGCACGGCCTCGTACGACGGCAGCCGGATCACGGTGCGCTCGCGCCCGGCACCGCGGGCATCGCGCATCAATCGAACCACGTGCACCGGCTCCCGGGCCGGGGCCTGGGCCTCGCCCGGTTCCCGCGGCGCCTGGGCGGTCGCCATGGCGTACGGGTCCGGATGCGGATCCACGCGCCCCGGGCGCTCGATGCGGGTGGAATCGACCTCGGTCCAGCCCTCCGGAACCGCCGTGCGCAGGAACGCGGTACCGCGCAGATCGATGATGTCGCCCGGCGCCTGCCCGGCCGCGAGCCGATGGGCGATTTCCACGATCTGGCGCTCGGCATTGCCGTACACGAGCAGATCGGCGCGGCTGTCGAGCAGGATCGAGCGCCGTACCTTGTCGGACCAGTAATCGTAGTGCGCGATCCGACGCAGGCTGGCTTCGATGCCGCCAATCACGATCGGCACGTCGCGGAACGCCTCGCGGACGCGCTGCGCGTACACGATGGCGGCGCGATCCGGGCGCCGGCCGGCCACGCCCTCTGGGGTATAGGCATCGTCGCTGCGGATGCGCCGATCGGCGGTGTAGCGGTTGACCATCGAGTCCATGTTCCCGGCGGTGATGCCGACGAACAGGGTCGGGCGGCCAAGCGCGGCGAAGGCATCGGCGCCGGTCCAGTCCGGCTGGGCGATGATACCGACGCGGAATCCCTGGGCCTCCAGCAGCCTGCCGACGATCGCCATGCCGAAGCTGGGATGGTCCACGTAGGCGTCGCCGGTGACGATGATGACGTCGCAGGCGTCCCAGCCGAGCGCCTCCATCTCGCCCCGCGTGGTGGGCAGGAACGGCGCGACGCCAAAGCGCCGGGCCCAGTGCCTGCGATAGGAAAACAACGGTTTCGCCGGTTCCATGCGCCTATTCTGAAGCCTCGCGCGCGCACCGCAAGCCCACGCACGTCGCCCGGCACCGCTGCCGGGCACGGTATCGCCATGACGGCGGCCGGGGCGATGCGTAAGATGGCATCAGTCCACGGCCCGCGACTCCGCCGATGCCCGACGCGCCACCGCCGCCCGCCCGCCGCCTCGGTGCCTACCTGCTGTGCTCGCCGGCGCTGATACGCACTGCACTCGGGCGCCAGAACCGCTCGCTGCGCCAGCCGCGCAGCACGCGCCGGCTCGGCGAACTGCTGGTCGCGGCCGGGGCCGTCTCGCCCGCCGAACTGGACATCGCCCTGCGTGCCCAGCGCACCGCCAGGCTGCGCGCCTGTCCGCTGTTCGCCGCCCTCACCGGGCCCGAGATCGCCAAGCTCGCCACCCGGTTCGACGAGCGCAGCGTCGCCGCCGGCGAGCAGTTCATCGCCCAGGGCGATGCCGATCCGACCCTGTACGTGCTCGCCTCCGGCGCTCTGGAAGTGTTCCGTGTCGACGGCGCCGGCCTGGAAGTGCCTCTGGCCGTCGTGCACGCGGGCGAGCCGATCGGCGAAATGGGCTATTTCTCGGGCGGCGTGCGCACCGCTTCGGTGCGTGCGCTGGAAGCCTCCGAGATGCTGCGCGCGAGTTACGACGATCTCACCCACTATTTCGAGAACGTTCCGCATGTCGCCCATGCGTTCGTGACCGTGGTCCAGCGCCGGCGCGACGACACCCGGCGCACGCTCTCGTTGGGCGCGCCGGCACGCCCGGCGGCGCTCGTGCACCTGGCAGGCCAGGTCGATCTCGCCGCGCCGCAACGGCTGCGCGCCGGCATGCGTACCGCGATCGAACGGCTCGTGCACGCGGCGGCCCAGCTTACCGACGCCGACCGCGCCTCCTTGTTCCTCATCGATGCCGGCACCGGGGAGCTGTGGAGCACGGTCGCCATGGGATTGGACCAGGACGAGATTCGCATCGCTCCCGGCAGCGGCATCGCGGGCTGGGTCGTGGCACATGGCGAATCCATCAACAGCGCCGAGGCGAACGAGGACCCGCGCTTCGATCCGCAGGTCGACCTGCGCACCGGATATCGCACCCGCACGGTGCTGTGCGTGCCGGTGCGGGACGCGAGCGGCGCGGCGGTCGGTGCGATCGAGGTCGTCAACAAGCGCCTGGGCACGTTCAGCGAGGACGACGAGCACCTGCTGCGCGCGTTCGGCGATCAGCTCGCCGTGGCCGTGGAAAACACCGAGCGGCAGCGCCGGACGGTCCGCGACTACGAACTGCTTGCCCTGCTGCTGGAGGTGGCCACGCTCGCCACGCAGGCGATCGACCTGCCGTGGTTCGCGACCCGGCTCGCCGAGCGGCTGGAAGAACGGCTCGGATGCGAACGCTGCGAACTGTTCGTCGCCGACGCCCAGGCCGACGACCTGTGGACCGCGCGCCGCAGCGAGGGCCGGACCGTCACCAACCGCTATGCCCTGTCCGCCCTGCCGGCCGGCACGGCCGCGCTCGAAGGCGCCATCGTCCGCATTGCCGATGCCGGCGCGGAAATCGGATACGACCCCGCGGCCATGGCGCGTGCCGGAGCGCCGGTGCGCAACGTGATCGCAGTGCCCGTGCGCAACGCCGGGCGCGAGGTCGTGGCGGTGCTTCAGGCGGTCAACAAAGCGCAAGGTGAGTTCACGGCCGCGGACGAAAAGCTGCTCGCCGCGGTCGGCACCCAGATCGGCCTGGCCCGGATGCTGAGCGGCTGAGGTCGCACGCCCGGGTCAGTACCGCAACGACAGCCAGGCCCAGTACAGCCCGAACTGGATCGCGGTAAGCGGCACCCCCGCACGTGCGAACTGCGCGAAGCTCAGGTTCGCACCTTCGCGCTCGGCGCGCTGGATGACGATGACGTTGGAGGCCGCGCCCAGTATCAGCAGGTTGCCGGCTATCGTGCTGCCGGCGGCAAGCGCCATGTACGCGGCCTCGCCGTGCGGACCCTGGGCGAGGAGCGGCAGGCACAACGCCACGGCCGGCACGTTGGAGACGATCTGACTGATGCCCACCCCGGCGCCGAGGACGGTCGCGACGCCCGGCGAGGCAGCCAACGGCTGCAGTCGATCGGCCAGGCCGGCGTCCCAGACCGCGGTCATCAGCACGAACATCGCTGCGAAGAACGCGATCGTCGGCCAATCGATCCGGCGCAGCAGTTCGAATCGGCGCGGGCTCGCGGCAAGCACCGGCAACGCGGCGGCGAGTGCGATCCACGACAGGCGCAGTTCGCCCCCGAATGCTGCGACGGTCTTCAAGGTGACGCCGGCGAGCATCACGCCTGTCGCCACCGCGGACAGCCATGCCAGCGCCCGATCCGTGACCTCGACTCCCGTATGAACCAGCGGCGTGCGATGGAACTCGGCACGATGGCAGGCGCGCAACACCAGGTGCGCGGCCACCAGGCTGGCCAGGGTTGGAATCGCCAGCGCGGCCGCGAATACCGTGAACGGCGCCGGATACCCGGCATGGAGCGCGATGAGCAGGTTCTGCGGATTGCCGATCGGGCTCATCACGCTGCCGGTGGTCACGCCGAACGCGACCGCCAGCAGGGGCAGGCGCGGATCGATGCGGTGCTCGCGGGCGAGCCGCAGCGCCAGCGGGGTGGCCACGATGGCGAGCGTGTCGTTCATGAGCAGAGCGGACGCCAGGCCGGTGCCGGCGAGCAGCGCCGCCACCAGCGCATCCACCGACCGCAGCCGCGACAGGCCCTTGTATGCGACCCAGTACAATGCACCGCTGGCGACCAGCGCTTCGCCGACCACGAACGTGCCCACGAGGAAGGCGATCACATCCACATCGATTGCGGCCAGCGCCGCCGCCGGCGCAATCGCCCCGGTTGCCAGCGCCGCTATCGCTCCGCCGCACATCGACTGCCAGATTGCGATGCGCCAGCGGCCGATCCGACGCACCGCTATCAGCACCATCACCACGAGCAGGATGGCCGGCGCCGCGTTCACCCGGCACCCCGCTGCGTCGCCGCCCGGCGCCATCCGCGCCTGCACTCCCGGCACGCCCCACTCCCGTGCATGACCGGGCATGGTACGCGAGGCGGCACGTTCGCCGGTGCACCACGACGATTGCCGTCGCGCACCCGCGGATCACAGCCCCGGTGCGATCTGGTAACCTGCGGCGCAAAATCCGTAAAAGAGGACCGCCCGAATGCCCGCCCAGAATCCACCCGCGGATGCATCACAGAACGATTTTCAGATCGATACCGCCGAGTTGTGCCGCGAGGACGTCTACACCGATCGCAAGGTCGGCACCATCCGCCAGCTCACGCCGGTGCGCGTGGACGGCAGCACGGATCCGTCGCGGCCGGTCACCTTCAGCGGCCAGACGCAACTGCTCACGCCGATGGGCTCGATCCCCCTGGCATTCGAAATCCCGGCCGCGAACCTGGCCGAGGCGATCGAGAACTATCCGCAGGCGATGCGCGAGGCCGTCGAACGCACCGTCGAGGAGGTCAAGGAACTGCGGCGGCAGGCAGCTTCCTCGATCATCGTTCCCGAGGGCGGCGGCATGGGCGGTATGGGAGGCCCCGGCGGCCGGCCGGGCGGTGGTCGCATCCAGTTCTGATCCGCGACTCACGCCGGGCGTGTCGCACGGCGCCGGCGTCCGGCCGGCCCATGCGACACGCCGGCGCCCGTTCAGCCGACGTTGACCGAGATCCGCCGCGGCTGGGCATGCTCGGCCTTGGGAATGCGCAACTCGAGCACGCCCTGGACGAACTGCGCCGATATCCGCTCCGTATTGAGTTCCTTGGACAGCGTGAAACTGCGCCGGTAGCGCGGACGCGCGACTTCGACGTGCGTCGCGTCCATGCCCTTCGGAAGCGCCAGGGCGATCTCGCCCTCGATCGTCAGCGTATCGGCTTCGACGTGGAGCGAGAGCTTGTCCCTGGGTACGCCGGGCAGATCGGCCGTGAGCGTGATGCCGCCGGCGTCCTCGACGACGTCGACCGCGGGAAGATAGGCCGGCTGCGCGGCCGGCGCCTGGTTCTTGTCGTTCATGGCATTGTCTCCGCTGGATTTCAACCGATGCTGATGCGGCGCGGCTGGGTGGCCGCGAGGCGCTTGATCGACACATGCAGAACGCCGTCGCGGTAGGCCGCGCTCACGGCATTCGGGTCGATGTCGTCGGGCAGGCTCACCACGCGCCGGAAGCGGCCGGTGAAGCGCTCGCGGATATGCACCACCGGACCTTCGTCGCGGCCGGCTACGCCACCCGCACGTTCTCCGGAGATGCTCAGCGTGCCGCGATCCAGGGTGATTTCGATGCGCGCCGGATCCAGCCCGGGCGCGAATGCGTAAATCTCCACCGACTCGGGCGTCCCGCCGACGTTCAGCGCCGGATAGGCACCGCGCGCCGTGCCGCGGATGTTCGCGTCGAAACCCTGCTGCAGCTCGCGCTGCCAGCGATCCATTTCCTCGAAGATGTCGCGGGGAAACAGCGATTGGAAAATCATGTGATCGTCCTCCAGGCGTTTGCGGATGCCGGCTTGCCGGCCTGGAGGAAAAATGGGTACGGCCGCGCGGAATTCAAGCGCGGCCGGGCGTCCACGTCGGTTTCAGACTCCCAGGCCAGCGAAATCCCGCAGCAATTCGACCAGTCGCAGCGGCTGATCGCTCTGCACCGCGTGCCCGGCGCCGGGCACGACTTCGACCCTCAGCCCGGGACGGCGACGCTCGAACTCGGCACGGTGCTCGGGCAGGACGAACTTCGACTCCCCGCCGACGACCAGCATCATGGGACAGGCGATGCGATCCACGTCCGGCCACAGCCGGGTGAAGTCGTTGTCGGCGCCGGCGGAGTCCGGCGCACCCCCGATGTCGTAGCGCCAGCGCCAGCGGCCGTCCTCCAGGCGCCGGGCGTTGTGCAGCACGCCCCGGCGCACGCCGGCGGGCGTACGCAGCGGGCTGAGCTTCAACGTCTCCTCGTACATGGCCTCGAAGCTGGGATAGACCTTGGGCCCGGCGACCAGCGCCGTCGTGCCGCGCTCGGCGAGGGTCATGCGGATCTGGTGCTGCATCACGTTCGGCGTTACGTCCACGACGGCGGCGCGCGGGGCAAGATCCGGACGGATCGCAGCCAGGCGGATGTTCGTCAGGCCGCCCAGCGACATGCCAATCGTGCAGCGCGGCCGGGCGCCGAGCGCGTCGAGCGCGGCGGCGATGGCGTCGGCATTGCGCCAGGGCCAGTAGTCGCGATCGGCGCGCCAGTCGGAGTGGCCGTGCCCGGGCAGGTCGAAGGCGATGGCCGGCCGGCCCAGGCCGAGGATCACGGTATCCCAGGTATGCGCGTTCTGGCCGCCGCCGTGCATGAATACCATCTCGGCGGGACCCTCGCCCCACACCAGCGCGCTCACCCGCTGCCCGGCGCCGACATCGAAGAAGCGGCGCTCGACGCGCGGCGGCCCCCGCCAGGGGATGCCGGCCTCGGTGCAGTTGTCCTGGAACATCGAAAACTCGTCGTACGACTCCGGCGCGATGGTCATTTTTTCTCAACCCCCCGATTTGCGGAAATCCCAGCTCACGATCTTCTCCGGCACCAGCTTCAGCCAGGCGTGGCGTCCGTCGGCGACGAAGTCGTCCCGGCCCGCATACTTGCGCGCGAACAGCGACTCGGGCCGCGCCAGGAGCGGATCCGGCGCAGCGCTGCGCGGAACGTCGCCGACACGCTCGACGCGGCCAATCAGTTCCACGCCGCGCAGTTCGCCGAAGTCGTGGCCGGCGTCGATCACGATGCTGACGTTCGGGTTGCGCTCCAGGTCGGTCCAGCGCTGGCTCTTGACGATGGAATTCAGCCACAGCGCACCGGCCTCCCAGACGAACCACAGCGGCGAATTGTGCGGGTTGCCGTCGCGCCCGACGGTGGCGACGCGGCAGGTGCGTTCCGAGCCCAGGAAGGCATCCACCTCCTGCGCTGTCATCGCGATCCTGCGGCCGCGGCGTTGTTCACGGATCAATGTCGTATTTCCTTGCTCAATATCGGCCGCGGCGGGCGGCCACCGTTGTCGAAGCACGGGCCCGCCGCGGTGCGCGGACGGTACGCCCGTCCGCACCGATCGCGTCCCGCAACCGGTGCGCCGGGCGATCCCAATCAACGATCGGTGCTTCGCAGCATCCGCCCGGGCAACCCGCCCTGGTGCTCGCCGCTTTCGAACAGCACGTGGCCACCCACGATCGTCATGTCGATGCCGGTGGCACGGGTGACCAGGCGCCTGGCACCGCCCGGCAGATCGTTCAGAGGCTCCAGATCCCCCATTGCGACGGTGTCGGGATCGAACAGGGTCAGATCGGCATGATTGCCCGCAGCGATGCGCCCACGGCGGGCGATGCCGAAGAAGTCCGCCGGCCGCGAGGTGAGCATGCGTACCGCCTCCTCCAGGCCGATGGACTGCCGTTCGCGCACCCAGCGTCCGAGCATGAACGTCGGGTAGCCGGCGTCGCAGAGCTGCGCGACGTGCGCGCCCGCATCGCCCAGGCCGACCAGGAAGCGGCCGTCGCGCAGCAGGTTTTCCACGCCCACCGGTTCGAAGGCCGTCATTGCGGTGGTGTACACCGTGGCCAGGTCGTCCTCCAGGGCGATGTCGAACCAGGTATCCCACGGGTCCGCGCCGCGCGCACGGGCGATGTCGGCCACGGAAGTCGTGGTGCGGGCGTGTTCGAGCGCAGTGGGCGAGCCGCCCTCCAGGATGTACATGCGCTCCATGATCGTCCGGTACACGCTCGCCTTGGCCGCCTGCCGGCGCACGTGCTCGCGCAGCGCCGGGTCCCGGTACATCCGCATTTGCTCCTCCAGCGGCTGGTTGAACACCGGGTGCAGCGCCGACAGGCCGGCGAAGATGAACGGCGCCTTCATGTCGAACTGCGAGGTGACCGGCTTGCACGGCATCTGCGGCACGACCCTGCGCCAGTCGAGCATGGGCCCGAGCCGCTCGACCGTGTTCAGGTACGAGCGCGGATCGTCGGCGTCGTTGGTGAGCGCCAGGTAGGTGATCGGCCGGCCGCTCTCGGCGTCGAGGAACTTCAGCAGATCGTAGGCCTCGTCGCTCAGGTAGCCCTGCCGCGCGCCGCCCAGGGCCAGTTCCACCGAGCCGCGCCCCAGGTCGCGCAGCACGTTGCACAGGGCCTTCAATTCCCCGCGCCCGGCGTTGCGGCAGGCAATCGGACGGCCCTGGTAGCCGATGTGGTTCGGCACCAGCGTGGTCGACACGCCGAAGGCCCCGGCCTGCATCGCCGCGCGCAGGTGCGCCGCCATCTGCGCGGATTCCTCCGCATCGGCCTCGCGATCGAACGCTGCCTCTCCCATCACGAACTGGCGCAGCGGCGTCAACGGGGCGAGCGAGGCGACGTTCAGGGCAATACCGCGCTTTTCGATGGCACCCAGGTAGTCGGCATGGGACTCCCACTGCCAGTCGATGCCCTGCCGCATCACGTCGAACGGGATGGCCTCCACGTTCACCAGGTCCCACATCGCAATCTCGCGCAGATCCCTGCGCACCGGCGCGACCCCCACCCCGCAGTTGCCCATGACCACCGTGGTCACCCCATGCCACGGCGAGCAGGTCAGCAGCGGATCCCAGGCGATCTGGGCGTCGTAGTGTGTATGCGGATCGACGAACCCCGGCGCCAGCACGCGCCCGCCGGCGTCGATCCGGCGCCTGGCCGCCGCCCCGGTTGAGTTCCCGGGCGCGATGTCGGTAATGAGGCCGCCGCTCACGGCCACGCTGCCGTGGAAGCTCGGGGCTCCGGTGCCGTCGCAGATACGCGCGTTTTCGATCAGCAGGTCGTGCATGGTGACATCCTCCGCGGTGTGGATCCGCGCCGGCCCGCGGCGCGGCGCCCGGCGCAGGGCCCTAACTTAACCCATCGGCAATGCGTTAGGCGACCTCCCGGCGTTCGGGATCGGCGCGCACCCGCGTTCAACGCAGCGGTTTTCGCACCACGCCCGGACCACCGCCGCCCGGTTCAGGGCCAGAGCCGTTCGCGCAGGCCGGAGCTGCGCTCGACACGGGCCCGGATCGCCGCCCGCAGCACCGGTGCGCCTGCATGCATCACCACCCTGCGCCGTGCCCGCGTCAGGGCCGTGTACAGCAGTTCGCGCGTGACGACCGCCGACGGCTCGGCTGGCATCAGCAGCAGCACCTCGTCGAATTCCGACCCCTGCGCCTTGTGCACCGTGAGCGCGAAGGCCGGTTCGTGCTCGGGCAGCCGCGCCGGCGCGAAGCCGCGCACCCCACCGGCGGCGGACTCGAACCAGACCTGCAGTTCGCCCGCGTCCGGGCCGTGCAGCGCAACGCCGACGTCGCCGTTGAAAAGGCCCAGTTCGGCGCTGTTGCGGGTAATGATGACCGGGCGGCCGGGATACCAGGCGCGGCCGGCCGGTACGCCGAGCGCCGCGGCCAGCGCGGCCTCGATCCCGGCGTTGACGGCGACGACGCCGCGCGGACCGACGCGATGCGCGCACAGCACCCGAAAGCGCTGGAACGCCGCAAGCGTCCCGGCCGGGCCGGCGCCGTCGCGCACGGCGTCGATGAACCCGCGGTAGCCTTGCAGGCTGGCGTCGATCGCCGCCTGCGCCCCGGCGCCGGCATCGGCACAGAATGCCAGATCCGCATGTCCGCCGGATTCCAGCGTGCGCAGCGCGGCGTCAGCGTCGCCGGCGTTGACCGCGGCAGCGAGCCGGGCGATTCCGCTGTCGGCGCCGAAGCGATGGCTGTGGCGGAGAGTGACGCAGCACTCGGCCAGCGGCGGCGCGCCTGGGGCAGACGCCACCTTGCCGCCGGCCACCGCGGCAATCCGCGCCGCCCATGCCGGCGACGGCGGGCTCGCCTCGCCGCAGATATCCGCGAGCACGGCGCCTGCCTCCACCGAGGCGAGTTGATCCCGATCGCCGAGCAGGATCAGGCGCGCATCGTCGGGCAGCGCATCGACCAGCCGCGCCATCAGCGCCAGGTCCACCATCGAAGCCTCGTCGACGATCACGGCGTCCACCGGCAGGCGCCGCCCGGCATGCCAGGCAAATGCGCCGGAATCCGGCTGCGCGCCGAGCAGCCGATGCAGCGTGGTCACCGAGTCCGGGATCATGGCCGCGACGGCCGGCGGGACAGGCAACGCCGCGCGCCCCTCGCGCAGCGCCTGCTGCAGGCGCGCGGCGGCCTTGCCGGTGGGCGCGGCGAGTGCGAACCGGGGTCGCTGCGCACCGGCCTGGAGCGCGAGCAGTGCCAGTACGCGCAGCACCGTGGTGGTCTTGCCGGTGCCCGGCCCGCCGCAAATCACCGCCAGCGGCTTGAGCACCGCGACGGCAGCCGCGATCCGTTGCCAGTCGATGCCGGCCGCGGGCGCCGGAAAAACGCGTTCCAGATCGGCGCGCAAACGCTCCGCATCCACGCCGGTTTCGCGTTGCGACGCGCGGATCAGCCAGCGTGCGAGCGTGTCCTCGTAGTGCCAGAACCGCTGCAGGTACAGGCGGTCGCGCGCATCGAGCACCAGCGGCGCGAACCCGCCCGGTGCCGCGACCGCGGCACTACGCTGCAGCGCCGCGCGCCAGGCATCGATGTCGGGCGCGTCCGCGTCCAGGTCTGCAAGCCGCCGGCCGGCCTGCCGGCGCAGATCCACGCACACGTCCCCGGCACGACTGGCCCGCACCGCCAGCCGCGCGGCGAGTTGCACCTGCGGCCCGGCGGACGGGTCCAGGCGCGCCAGCAGGCTGGCGAAGTGCCGGTCGAGCGCGCCGCTCGCGGCATCGCGCGCGGTCCGTGAGTCCGGCAGTGCTGTCGGATCACCGGCCATCGGGCAGGAACCGCCGATCCAACGCTTCGATCACGGACCGCGGCGGCCGATCGAAGAACACCCCGCTGTCCCGGCCCGTGGCCGGATCCATGCCGCGCAGGAACAGGTAGGCCACGCCCGCGACGTGCCGTTCGTAGCGGTAGCCGGGCAGGCGGGCACGCAGGAACCGGTGCAACGCGACCAGATAGATCAGATATTGGAAACGGTAGCCCTCGCGGGCCATCACCGCCGGCAGTCGCGCGGCCGCATAGTCTTCGCGCTGCGCTCCGAGCCAGTTGGACTTGTAGTCGGCCAGGTACCAGCGGCCCTGGACTTCGAACAGCAGGTCGATGAAGCCGCGCATGTATCCGTGCACCGAGCCGAAGCTCAGGCGCGCACAGGCATCCGCGTACGCACCGCCTTCGGCGACCGGCAATGCGCGCAGGCACTGCGTAAGCGCGCCGGCGTCCACGCGGCCCAGGCTGAATCTGAACTCCAGCTCGTCCAGGCGCCGCGCCCGGGGAACGTCGGCCAGCCGCAGTCCGGTCGCATCCAGCGGCGTGTCCAGTACACGCCGCAGATGCGCCGCCACCACCGGCTGCCAGCGCGCCTCGAAGCCGGCCTGCGCCAGGTGCCGGCCGGCGATCGCCTCCAGTTCGCGGGCGCCCGCGCGGGTGAAATCGACCTCTTCGATGATGGCGTGCAGGCAGCTGCCGGCGGCGGCGCCGCGCGGAAAGCCGAACATGTCCTCGCCACCCCCCGGCAGCGCCGGCGGGCGCACCGTGGCGTCATGATCCGGCGCGACTGAAAGCAGTTCGCCCGCATCGGCGACCAGGCGGGTGAAGCTCGCGATGCGCCAGGGTGCCGGCACCGCGCGCAACAGCGTACGCGCGGCCAGCACCGGCGCCGGTTCCGTCGCCCCGGCGACCGCGGGAACCGCCTCCGGCGCCGCCCGCAGCGCGATCGTACCGGCCGAATCACGCTCGAGCATGCGCAGGGCCTCGGCGCGGCCCGCCTGGCCCAGCCCCTCGACGCGGGCCTCGAGCGCAGCGGCGCCGGCTTCGTCCGGGCGACCGAACAGGAACCACGCGGCGGCCGAGCGGGCGGCGCCGTTGAGGTACCCCCACCACACATAGCAGCGGTGCACCGCGCGCGTCGCGGCGACATAGAACAGTCGCAGGCTCTCGGCGAAATCCTCCTCGGCCTTGCGTGCCAGTGCAATTTCGCGCTCTTCACAGCGCATGTCGAGCACGGCATGGTTGTCCGCCTGCGGATCGTGCCAGACGAAACTGCCGTCGCCGGGCGGGCGGCTGGCGTCGTCCCAGAGGAACGGGCACAGGACGATTGGGTACTCCAGTCCCTTGGCGCGGTGCACGGTGACGATCTTCACCAGCGGCGCGTCGGTTTCCAGCCGGATCTGCATCTCGTCCGCGGGCGTGCCGTCCTCGGCGCGGCGCGCCGCGAACCAGCGCAGCAGGCCCGCCATGCCGCGCCGTCCGCTCGACGGCGCGGATTCGGACAGCTCGGCGATGTGACGCAGATCCGTGAGATAGCGCTCGCCGTCGGTGCCCGCGAGCGCGCGCTGGACGGTGCCGAGATCGGTCATCGCGGTGCGCAGCATGCGCGCGCAGCCGTGCGCGAGCCAGATGCCATGCCAGCGATGAAAGCGATCCGACCAGCGCTGCCAGGCTGCCTCGTCCTCGGCGAGCGCGGCGAGCGCCGTGGCATCCAGGCCGGCAATTGCCGTCCCGAGCGCGGCTCGCACCACCGCTCCACGCCCCGGCTCGGCGACCGCGGCAAGGAACAGCTCCAGGTCAGCCGCGGCGCGCGAGGCGAACACGCTGATCCGGGCGATCTCGATCGCGGCCACGCCCGCGTCGCGCAGCGCCGCGCGCACCAGCGCCGCATGGGCGTTGGTGCGCACCAGCACCGCGATATCCGACGCCGCCAGCGGCCGCGCTCCGATGCGCGCCTGCCCCGCGCGCGCCAGCTCCAGCAGCCGCGCGACCTCGGCGGCGACGGAGCGCACCAGCCCCGGCACCGCGCGCGACCTGGCCGTGGCGGCGCCGTCGGTGCCTTCAGGCAGCTGCATGATGACCAGCGGCGCCGGAGGATCGCCGGCGACGGACAGCGGTTCGCGGCGCGCGGCCGGCTGCGCCGGCTCCCAGCGGATGTCATCGAGCAGGAACGGTCGCCGCCCGCGGCCGAATAACGCATTGAACGCCCCGACCAGCGCCGGCACGGAACGCCGGTTGCTGGCGAGCGCGGTGGTTTCAGCGCCGCGCGCCGCGCCCAGGTACGCGAACACGTCGGCTCCGCGGAAGCTGTAGATCGCCTGCTTGGGATCGCCGACCATGACGAACAGGCGTTCGCCGTCGCCGTACAGGCGCTCGAAAATCCCGTATTGCAGCGGATCGGTGTCCTGGAACTCGTCGATCAGCGCCGCGCGGTACCGCCCGCGCAGGCGCCGGGCGAGCGCCTCGCCATTCGCGCCGGCCAGCGCCGCATGCACGCCCAGCAGCACGTCGTCATGCGAGCGCCGGCGCGCGGCACGCTTGCGAAGTGCCAGCTCGGCGCGGGCGAATTCCAGAAACCGGCGTTCCAGGCGCATGGACCACGTGTACGAAATCGCGTGCAGGCGCGCGTGCTGCACGCACAGAGCGAAGAACGGGTGTTCCGGAACTCCGGCGCCGGCACGCCCCTTCGCGGCGAATCCTTCCGGCGTGAATCGATGCAGGACGTCGAGATCTCCCACCGCAAGCGGATCGTCGCCCTCCAGCGCCGTCGCCATCGCGGCGCACCAGCGGCCCACGTTCGCGCTGGTGTATGACCGGCGGTTCAGGCCCGGATGCGTAGCGAGAATCTTTTCGATGGCACCGCGCTCGCCGCGCCAGAGCTCGCGCATCCGCCGCACGCCCGCCTCGATCGACGCGAGGTCGTCGGCGAACCCGGTTGCATCTTCCTGCGCGCGCAACCGCAGGTACGGCCTGGCGACGTACGGCGCGACCGCACCAGCCAGTGCGGCCGGATGCCCGTACGCGGCCAGCAGCCGCCGGGCGATGGGTGCCGGGGCGCGGTAGAGCTCGCGTCGCCAATAGTCGGCGCCGATCTGCGCCAGGAGATCGGCATCGTCGCCGACCAGATCGGCTTCGAAGGCGGCGCCGGTCTCGAAGGCGGCATCGGCGAGCACGCGGCCGCAGAAGCCGTGGATCGTATGAATCGCGGCGTCCTCGAAACCGCGGATCGCATCGCGCAACCGCGCCGCCGCGGTGCGCGGATCCGGCAGGCGCGCGCACAAGGCCTGGATCGTCGGATCCTCGCAAGGACCGCCGCAGAGCGCCGCATGCGCCTGGGCCAGCCGCCCACGGATCCGTTCGCGAAGCTCCGCGGTGGCGGCCTCGGTGAAGGTGACCACCAGCACCTGCGGGCAAGTCAGTCCCGCCTCGGCGACCAGGCGCAGGAACAGGTTGGCGATGGTCCAGGTCTTGCCGGTTCCCGCCGAAGCCTCGATCAACCGCACGCCCGTCAGCGGCAGCGCGAGGACGTGATCCGCAGGGGGAGCCGCGGAGGAATTCATTTGCGATCCTCGATCGCCGCCGCCAGCAGCGGCGACCAGACCTCGAGCGCCAGGCGCTCGAACCACGCGTCGAGCGGGATCGACTCCCGGTACAGGTAGCGCACGTGTGCGTCGGCTGCATCGGCGCCGGGTGCGCCGCGGCCAGCCAGCGTTTCGGCCCACCAGCGCCTCGCATCCGCGAGCGGTTCCGGATCTCCGCGTGCGATCGCCGCCGCATATTCGCTCGAGGACTGCATGAACAGCGGCACCGGCCGCGCGAGCGCCTGCGCCGCGAGTGCCGCCAGTTCCCGCAGGCGCTCGTGCGCCTGCGCCGCGGGCAGGGGCCCGAAGCGAACCTCCCGATCGCCGGCGACGTGACGACTGGCCGGCAGCGCGCCGCGCGGCTGGCCGGCACACAGCAGCAGGTGCCGCAGCCACAGGCCGAGCCGATCGCGCGCCTTGAGCCTGCCGGTGCTGCAGCCGATGATGCCGCGGTCGGTCAGGTCCGGCAGCGCGCCCTGGACGCGCACGCTGCCCAGTTCGATGTCCACTGCAGCCGCGAGGGCGACGGCGCCCGCGTCATCGCCCAGGCGCTGCATGAGCGATTCGATCCGGCGCGCATGTTCGGCGTGCGCGAGCAGCCCCGGCGTGCCATGCGGCAGCAGGCCCTCGGCTGCCAGCAGCGCGTAGGCGTCCGCGCCCGGTTCGGCACCGCCGCGACGCAGCGCCAGCAGCCGCTGGTCGAGCCGCCATCCCTGCAGCGCATCGAGCGCGAAGGGCTCGACGCCCTCCGGCACCTCGCCGGCCGTGGCCAGGCGCACGCCGATCCGACGCTCCAGGAACGCACGGGCCGGATTTCGCAGAACGTTCCACAACTCTCCGACCGTGAACACGACCGGTGCGGCACGCTGCGCCGGCGGCGTCGTCGCGAACGGCGGTTCGGGCATCAAGCGCGGCGGCGGACAGTATTCGGCGGCATAGCTGGCGACCGCGGCATCGGCTTCGAAGCAGCGGCGGCTGAACGGCTGCAGCGGGTGGTACACGATGCGTCCCCGGCCCGCGGGCCGACCGCCGATAGGCGCGAATCCGCGGTCGATGCAATCCAGGATCTCGGCCAGCAGCACCGAAGGCATGCGATCGGCGTTCTCGCGCGCATCGCGCCCGACCCAACTCATGTAAAGCACCTCGCGCGCGGCCAGGATCGCTTCCAGCACGGCAAAGCGATCCTCGTCCTGCGCCAGCCGATCGCCGCGCCGCGGATCGGATCGGATTCGATCGAAGCCGTACTGCGGCGCCCGCCGCGGCAATGTGCCATCGTTCATGCCCAGCACGCAGACCACCCGCGCCGGCAGCACGCGCTGCGCGCCCAGCGGGCCGAAGCTCACCGCGCCGGCAGGCACGCCCAGGGCACGCGCCTGCGCGCGCAGGCCGCGATCGAGCGCGTCGCGCACGGGTTCGAAGGCGACGGGCTGAACGCAATCGGCCAGTTGCGCCTCCTCCCGAATCGCAGCCAGCGCTGCGCGCAGCATCGACTCCGCGGCGGCATCCTCGTCGCCGGCTTCGAGCACTGAGCCGGCCAGCCCGAGCAGCGCGTCGCACCACGCCGCCACCGGGCGCGGGCGCGAGAGCAGTTCCGGAATGCGCGCCAGGGCGGCGATTAAATCCGCGAAGCGTCCGAGCAGATCGGCGCCATCGCCCTCCACGTCCGCGCAGGGCAGGACCCCGGCGAACAGCCGCGTGCCGTCGCCGGGCAGCGCATAGCCCAGCAGCAACCTGTCCAGCCCGGCACGCCAGGTATTGGCCGGTTCGTCAGGCAGACCGAGATCGACGCGGTGCTGGCGGTCGCGCCCCCAACGGATCCCGGCGGCGTTCATCCAGTGCAGGATGCGATCCAGGTCCCCGCCCCCGATGCCGAACCGGCGCCGGATGGGCGCCTGGTTCAACAGGTCCAGCACTTCGTCGGCGGGCATGCGCCCGGCGGCGGCGTCGAGCACGGCGAGGAAGGCGTCCGCATACGCGGCATCGCCGCGCCTTTCGTGACCGCCCAGCACCCAGGGGATGTGGCGGACGCCGGCGGCGGCGCCGAACACCGCTTCCACGTGCGCGGCGTAGAGGTCGACATCCGGGAGCAGCACGCACACCTCGCCCGGCTGCAGGCCGGCATCGCGCTGGAACATCTCCAGGAGGCGATCGTGCAACACCTCGACCTCGCGCAGCGGCCCGTGGCAGGCATGCACCGCGATGGATCGATCGTCCGGATCAACGGGCGTCGCTGCGCCGCCGCGATCGTGCAGATCCAGGATGTCGGACTGCAGGCGGTGCAACAGGCTGTCCTCGCCCGGCTCGACGAATGCGTCGTGTTCCCGCGCCTGCATCTCCACGAACGCGGCGCACAGCTCGCGCCCCTGGCGCCCGAACGCCGCCAGAAGCGGATGGCCGACCTCGTAGTACGCAGCCTCCTCGTCAACGGCGCCGCGCCGCGCCAGTTCGCGCCCGGAACGGATCTCCGCCCACCAGGCCCGGCAGGGATTGAGCAGGTGGAAGTGTACGTCGATGTGGTCGGCCAGGCGCGCGATCGCATCCAGGTACGCGGGCGAAAGGCTGGAAACGCCCAATACCGATACCCGCGCCGGCAGCAGGTCGCGCGCGCCCGGTTCGGCCGCCAGCCGGGCGAAACACGCGTCGCGGGCCCGCAGCCAGTGCGGTGCCTGTGCCTGTGACACCAGGCATCGCCACAGTTGCGCCTGCCAGTCCTCGGCGCCGGCGCCGCCTTCCCAGGCCGCGATCCAGTCCGGGCGGAAGATCAGGTACTGATCGAAGACCTGGGCCAGGCGCCGTGCCAGGTCCATGCGCATGCGCTCATCCGCACCATCGAGATATCGGCGCAGTTCGTCGAACCCGGGCCGCGGCGCGAGCGCGGGCAAGAGCGCGAAAATACGCCACGCGAGCACCTGGGGCTCGAAGCTGCCGGTGTGCGGCAGGTCTCCGAGCACGGCTCGAAACTGATCCCAAAGGAAACGCGCCGGCAGGACGAAGCGCGTATTGGCGCAGATCCCGGTGAGGTCGGCGATCCGCAGCGCCAGCCAGCGCCCGCACTGCGCACTGCCGACGACGATCTGCTCGCCGGCGAGCGGTGGCAACGGGTGCGCGTCGATCGTCCGGACCAGGCGGTCCGCGAGCACTTCGAGGCGATTGGACTGGTATACGTATAGCACGGCGCTCGGGTCACGATACTACACGTGCCGATCCTCCGGTAACTGCGCCTTGTATACCTGAGCGCCCCACGGCACGGGGTGCGGCTCGAACACGTCCGCGTGGAAAACCGGGTAGCCAAAAAAAAGAACCCCGCCGGAGCGGGGTTCGTCGAACGTTTCGACTGTGAGCGGATACGGCTCAGGTAGTCGCGACGACATTCACCGCCGCAAGCCCCTTCGGGGTCTTTTCGACATCGAAGGTCACCTTCTGGCCTTCGGCGAGCTTCTTGAATCCCGTGCCCTTGATCGCGGAGAAATGCACGAAGACATCCTTGCCGCCGTCATCCCGGGTAATGAACCCGAAGCCCTTGGTTTCGTTGAACCACTTCACAGTTCCTGTAATCACGCAAAAAACCTCGTTGGTATTGAAAAAAAGCCGCAGCGGACTACGCCAGGACTCGTGGCGGACACGGGCACTCTCGGAGGGAATGGCGAACCGGAACGATCATGGGTGTAAGCCGAAGCGCGGCCAGCTTAAACCAATTGGGCGGCTGATTGCCAACACATTTTTTTCGCCCGCCTTGTGCATTGCACCACCGAATGCGCCTGCGCGCCGCTACGCGGCCCGTTCCGCGTCCGGGCCCGCGGAACCTGACCCGCCGAACTGAAGCGCCGCCAGCCTCGCGTACAGGGTGCAATCGCGCAGCAGTTCGGCATGCGTGCCGATGGCGGCGACGCGGCCGCCATCCATCACGACAATCCGCTGCGCGCCGAGCACGGTCGCGAGCCGATGCGCGATGACGATCGTGGTGCGCCCCCGCATCAGCCCGGCGAGCGCGCTCTGCACGGCCTGCTCGCTTTCGGCATCCAGGGCGCTGGTCGCCTCGTCCAGCAGTAGCACCGCGGGATCCCTGAGCAGTGCGCGCGCGATCGCAATCCGCTGGCGCTGCCCCCCCGAAAGGCGCGTCCCGCGCTCGCCGAGGAAGGTGTCGTAGCCCTGCGGCAGTCGCTCGATGAAACCGTCGGCGGCAGCAGCGCGCGCGGCCGCCCGAACCTCGGCGTCGGACGCCTGCGGCCGGCCGCAGCGGATGTTTTCCATCGCCGAGAGTGCGAACAGCACGGTGTCCTGCGGCACCAGGCCGGTGCAGCCCCGCACTGCCGCGGGGTCGGCAGCCGCCAGATCCACGCCGTCCAGGGTGATGCGGCCGGCGCCGGGCGCATAGAACCGCAACATCAGCTTGAAGACGGTGGTCTTGCCCGCACCCGAGGGACCGACCAGCGCTATCGTCTCCCCGGCGCCGATCTCCAGCGAGAAGCCATCGAGCGCGCGTTCGCCGGGACGGGATGGATACGAGAAGTCCACCTGTTCGAATCGGATCCGGCCGAGCACCGGTGCGGGCAATGGCACAGGATGCAGCGGCGCGGCAATGTCCGGTTCCAGCGCCAGCAACTGCGCCAGCCGTTCGGCGGCTCCGGCCGCGCGCTGGATTTCGTTCCACATCTCCGACAGCGATGCCACGGCACCGGCCATGAATATCGCGTACAGCAGGAACTGGCCGAGCTGGCCACCGCTCATCCGTCCGACGACCACCGCATGCGCACCGATCCACAACACCAGCACGATGGCGCCGAACACCAGCATCACGCCCGCCGCCATGAGCGCCGCGCGCAGGCGCACGCCGCGCACCGCCGCGCGGAAGGCGCCGGCCACGGCACTGGCATAGCGCTCGCTCTGCCGGCCCTCCAGGGTAAAGGCCTGCACGGTCTCGATCGCACCGAGCGTCTCGGCGGCCACCGCGCCGGTGTCGGCGACGCGATCCTGCGTCGCCCGCGACAGCCCCCGTACCCGCCGGCCGACCAGCACCAGCGGAAGCACGACCAGCGGGATCAGCAGCAGGATGAGGCTGGCGAGCGCGGGACTGGTGACGATCAACATCGTCATCGAGCCCAGGAAATTGATGAGGCCGCGCAGCGTCATCGACAGGCCGACGCCGCAGATCGATTGCACCAGCGTGGTGTCCGCGCCCAGGCGCGAAAGCACCTCGCCGGTGCGCGTGGTCTCGAAGAACGCCGGGCTCATGCGGATGACCCGGTCGTACACGGCCGCGCGCAGGTCCGCGACCACGCGTTCGCCGAGCCAGCACACCAGGTGGTAGCGGATGCCGGCGAACCCGGCGAACACGCATGCGATCGCCAGCAGCCAGAGGAAGTAGCGATCGATGTCGCCACCGGCGATGAAGCCGCGGTCGATCATCTGGCGAATGGCGATCGGCATCGCGAGCATGGCCGCAGCCGCCAGCCCCAGGGCCCCGAGCGCGGCGGCCAGGCGCGCACGGTAGGGACGCAGGAACGGCCACAGGCTGAGCAGCGGCCGCAGGCGGCGCGCGGCCGGTGCGGCGTGGGCGGTCGGATCCGGCGGGCTCATCGGCGCATTATGGGCAGCGTCGCACAGGGCGTCACCAGCAACGGCCGCGGCGAGGGACGGCCGGAGCCCCGGAGTCGGTCACGACGTCATGGCGGCGATGACAGGCGCATCACGGCACGGCCGCGTCCGCGGCACTCGACCTGCGCCACGCGATCGGACGCCAAAGACCGGCGGTCGAGAAACACCTCCACCCCCAGCGCAGCCAGCGCAGCAACGCTGCCGCCAGCCACAGCGCCCAGGCCAGCATCAGCAATCGATAGACGGACAACGGCACCGACAGCACCGACACGCGCGGCAGTTCGCCCACGACCCGGTCCCGGTACCACTGCAGGTCCAGCGCGCCGGAGCCGTTGCCCAGGATCTGCATCTGCGGGCTGCCCAGCAGACCCTGCGCGATCGCGCGGTAGAGGATGACGAGCGCGGCCACGGTCAGCACGGCCAGCCCCACCTGCACCAGGTTGAACACGCTCGTGCGCGCGGCCGGATCCATGCGCGCGCGCCATCCGAGCGCGAGCAGCCAACCGACCACGATCAGCCCGCTCCAGACGTCGACCTGCGACAATCCGACGCCGAGCAGGCACCAGGCGGTCGCACTCAGCGGCGCCAGCGGGACGCGCGCAAGCGCGAGCGCCGCCAGGCCGATCGCGATCATCACGCCCCAGAACAGCACCGCCGGGCCGAAAGGCGGCCCGTGCAATGCGAGGATCCAGCGGTCGGGCCCAACGCCGGCGACGACTTTCGCATTGACGCTCGGCAGCCCCGGGTCCACCGCGCTGCTCGAGAAAAGCGTGGAGATGCCGCGCGGCTCGCGCCAGAACATCTGTACCTCCTGGGTGCCGGGGCGGATCGGCAGGGTGACCGTGCGCCCCTCCTGCCGGATCGGTTGCTCCGTGCCGTCGATCCGGACCCATTGCAGCGCCGCGTTCGGCGGCAGGGCCAGCGCATGCTGGCCGCCCTGGCTGCTGCGCAGCCCGAGCGTCAACTCCACGTCGGTGGCACGCAGCCCGGGCCGCACGGTCTGCAGCGAGGCGTCGATGGTGAGCGTGGCCCCGCCGACGCCGGCCGGGCGCACGATCTCCAGGACCACGCGCTCGCCGGGCCACGGGCGCCACTGCGGCAGCCACCGGCCCTCCTCGCCCTGGTGATGCACCACCGCCAGCCCGGATGCGGTCACGTGCCAGATCGGGCTCGCGTCCAGGACCCACGACTCGACCCAGGTCGGCGACGGCGGCGCAACCAGTTCGATGCGCTTCGCGTGTTCCAGGGTGGACTGCCACTGGAACCCGGCTTCTGGCGGCGCCATGCTCACCTGCACGCGGCCAGCGACCACGTGCGCGTGGGCGCTGATCACCGCCTCGCCGGGCAGCAACGGCACTTCGACGATCACCGGCTCGCCCGGTGCGGAAACACGCACCACGCGTGTTTCCACATGCCAGTCCAATCCCAGCCGCAGCACGCGCTCCACGCGCACGAACGGCGGCAGGCGGACCGGCTCGCCCGCCGCTGCCGCCGGGCCACCGGCAGCAGCGCGCGTGAACCGCAATTGATCGCCCGGACGTGCGTCTTCGTGGACGCCGTCGACCACCCAGCCCGGGGCGTCGATCTCGACCCGCTGCGGTCGCGACGGCAGCGGCAGATCGATGCTGGTGCGCGCCGGCACGGCGCCGAGCATGAGTACCTGGTGGCTGCCCGGCGGCAATGCGATCCACAGCGTGCGCCCCTCGCGACGCAGGCGATCGCCGCTGGGATCGCCATCGATGCTGACATCCTCGGGCATCCACTGGCCCGGATCCGCAGGCAGCGGGACTGCGACCTCCGCACCCGCGTTCACCTCCAGGCGAACCGCCATTTCGCCTTCGCGCAGTTCGAAGCGGGCGCGTGCGATTCGCGCGCAGTCCGGCACGCACGCGGGCGGCTCGGTCAGGCGCGTTCTCAAGTCACTCAGCAGGCCGGGCGCGGGGAACTCCGCCTGCGCGGGCGGCGACCACCCCGCCGCCGCGATCGCAAGCATCGCGCCGAGCGCCAATCCACCCGGGATCGCCGGTGCGCCGGGCGCGCGCGCCCCCCGCAACAGCGCAAGGGCGAACGCGGCGACGAGCGCGATCCGCACCAGATCGAGCAGCAGATTCACGCGCGGGGACAGCAGCCACAGCCGCATGGCTTGATCGCGCGCCACCGGTCCATTCCATTGCAACGAGACCTCCTTCCATTGCCAGCGCGGCACGCCCGGGCCCGTCTGCACGCTCGCGTTCGGATCCACGGCATCGAACGCACTCGACGCGCCTGCGTCTTGGCCGTATGCGGCCCGGTCCTTCACCGACTGCATCGCGCGCCGGGCAGTCACGACGAGTTCCTTTCCGGCTGCCGGCGCCACGGCGATTTTGTCCAATCCCGCCGATTCCGGCGCCGCGGGCGCTTCCGTGCCTTGCTGAACCGGGGCATCAGCCGGCTCGAATGCATCGATCGACTGCCACGGGCGTTCCAGTTGCGGCCAGAGACCGCTGCGCAGCGTGTCGACCGCGTAGGTTAGCCCGAGGCCCGCAAGCAGCAGCCACGCGGCGTTGCGGTACCAGCGCACCAGCGTGGCCGGTCGGCCCGGCGGCAACACCGCCAGCAGCGCGATGGCCGCCAGCAGATGCAGCCAGACCTGGCGCGGTGCGCCGGGTTCGTGCCAGGTAAGCACGAGCGCGGCGAGCGCGATGGCCCCCGCGCGCCGGCCGCGCAGCCGCGCGGTGGCCATGGCCATCATCAGCACCAGGAACAGCCCCAGCAACGACCAGCGCTTGATCCAGGTGTCGCTGACCGCATCCACGCCGCTGGTGGCGAACAGCATCCAACCCGGCGGCAGTTGCACGGTGGCAGACAGCTTCTGGACGTCGATGTCCCAGCCCACCGCCGGCAGTTGCGTCAGCGTGCCGTCCAGTCGGCTGTCGGCCTGCAGTTCAACCGTGCCGCGGCGGACCTCGACGCCGCGCTGCGCGCCACCCGCGCGCAGGGTGATGGGCTGAGGCTCGCCGTTCAGCACGGCGCGGCCCAGTGTCATGCCGGGGCCGGTCTCCAGGCGCCAACCGCGCGTCATGGCGCCGGACAGATGGTCCGAGACCGTGTAGCCGCCGGCGTCAAAATCGAGCCACAGCTCGCGTTCGAGCTGGAGCCGATCCGGCGCCGGCTGCGGATCGCCGCGGCGCACGACATCGATCTTCATCTTCACGCCCGGGACCATGCGATAGGCCGGCAATGCCTGCCAATCGACGGGCATGGCGGTCTGCCGTGGATCCATCGCCGGCACGCCGCCCACTTCGGCGAGCCTGAGGTCGCTGCGCGCCTGGAAACTCCAGATCTCCTCGGCGGGCCACGGCGCCGCCACCTTCGGCAAGGCGAGCGACGTGCGGTCGGCCGGGGCGCGCGCGGTGACGCGCAGCTCCCAATGTCCGGGCCGAATCTGGATCCTCATCCTCCCGTCCGGCTCGATCTGCGCCGGCAGCCGGCTGTCCAACGCCATCGGGACGAAGCCCTCGAGCAACACCGGGCCGACGACGACCTCGCGACTGCGTCCCGCGACCTGCATTTCGATCGCGGTTTCGACCTGCATGGGCAGGTCATCGACGATGCGCCGGAACACGGCAATCCGCAACGCATCGGCCTCGCCCGCCGGGGCAGCAGCCGGATGGCTGCGCTTGAGCCAGATTTCCCCGGCGTCGTTGATGTCGGGCCAGGGCACGTCGTTTCCATCGAGCGCCAGGCGCACGATGCCGGTGCCGGGCGCGATCGCCAGCGACTCCGGTACCCGATCCCACGCGAAGCGCCCTTCGATACGGTGGCTTCCAGGCGCAAGCTCGATGCCCGGCCGCCCATTGCGCAGCAACACGCGCGCCGGCGCACCGTCGACGACGACGTCCTGCGGCCAATGACGCTCGCTGCCCGGCACGGCAAGCCACCCCTGTGCGAATACCTGCGCCCGCAGGGCGAAGGTTCCGCCGTTCTCGGCAAGTTTCAGCGCCAGCGCGCCGGGCCAGACGCAGGTCCGCGTGCGGCCATCGCGCCCGAGCGGGCAATCGCGATCTCCGGCGTCACGCAGCACCCATTGGACCCAGGGGCGCAGCGGTTCTGGAACCTCGGCTGGCAGCATCGGCCCGGCGAGCGCACCCGCCGCAAACGCGAACAGGACGAATATGGCTGGCAGACGCGTCAGCTTCATGCGCTCAATCTCCGACTCGAAACATCAGGACATCACGCAGCCGCCGTTTCCTGCGCGACGCCGGCTGGTGGTGGTGGCAGTCCATTCTTACGCCGGCGACGACGGCACGCGAATCGATGCAGACCCACGCCGCTGGCAGCGCGGACTTCGGCCGATCCGGCCATTTCGTGAAGGCATCCGGTTTCCGGACGGCGCGGCTCGAATCCGGAGTGGCAGGACGCCCGACTGGCGGCGCATGGAGTGCCGCGGCGCGTGCGGGAAACCACGGCCTGCAGGGCTGCGCTGCCGGCTGCTACGCAGGATTATAGGTTGCAGGTTGGGCCGCGCCGCAACGCGGACGGCTCGGACATCAATAATCCGTCTGCAACGAAGCGACTTCCGGACTGAGGACGAACGCCGGAGGCTTCTCGTCGATCAGCGCCTCGGGTGCGACCAGCGTTATCTGGCCGGCCTGCGCACCGGCCGGCTTCTCGGCGAGCATCGCCAGCAGCCCCCGGAAATCCTCGCCGGTAGCCAGCGAACCCGGCGGTTCGCAGATGGCGCGCTCGGCACTCAATACCCCTGAGACGACGTTGCAGTCCTCGTGGGTGGCGATGCCCAGGGCGTGATCCGACAGGCCCTTGCCCGTGGCAAGGTAGGAAACCACGGTAATGCCCGTCATGTACTCGGAAGTGACGATGGTTCCGACGGCCGCGCAGCCGCCGGTGCCGGCGATCGCCGACGCCAGCAGCGTGAGTCCGATTGCGATCCTGCCACGCATGCGCGATTCCCCCTTCTGGCGACGGGCACCGCATCGCGACGCGATACCGCCCGTGGCATTTTTGTGATCGGGCCGTGGCCCGGGAGGCTGACCAGGAGAGGCCGGCGAAAATACCGACGCTGGCTGCCTGCAGCACCGTCGGCTCCGCTTCCCCAATCAGGCAGGGCCGGTTCCGGTGGCACCGGCGCACGGCGAATTTCGTACGCAGCGCGGCGGCAGGCGGACCTGGGAAGCCACGCTAACCCGGGGCACGTAGAGCGTCAAGCAAGAACCAAGCCTGTGGATGATCGGGCCTGAAGTTGCCGCCCGTGCGCACGCGCCCGTACACTGCGGCGCCGGCCCATCGCCGGTCACCGTAAGGGGAGCGAACGTGAAAATCAGAACCGGAATCGAACTCGCCGTCGTCGCCGCCGCCTCGCTCTGGCTCGGCACGCCCGCGATGGCCCAGTCGCTGCAGATCCTGGCGCCCGACTGCCGCGCGCCGGAAGCTCCGAACATTCCGGACGGCGCAAGCGCGACGGAAGATCAACTCGGCGCGACTCAGACCAAGGTCAAGGCCTACCTCGCCGACGCCGACGAGTACGTGAACTGCCTGGAGAAGGCCAAGACCAGCCTCGGGGATACCATCCAGCCGGAGCAGGAACACGTGCTGGTCAGCGCGCAGAATCTCATGGTGGACACGATGCACGCGACCGGCGACATGTTCAACGCCGCGGTCAAGAAGTACAAAGCCCGCGAAACGAACTGACGCCGTCGCCTCACCCGCCGCCGTTCTGCACCGTCAGGGTGCGCGACGGCGGCGGGCTGCCCCAGGCAGGATCGTTCGCGCCAGTCAATCCGGCAGGATGACGACCAGCACCCCGGCTACGACCTCGGTGGGATAGGTCTGCACGGACCGGTAGCAGGGCGGTGCTACGCCCTGGCCGGTACGGATATCGAATGCCCCCAGGTGCCAGGGGCACACCACCGCCCCGCCCTCGATCCAGCCCGCCGCGAGCGACGCCCCCTTGTGGGAGCAGTTGTCCGCGGTGGCAAAGAACTCTCCGCCCAGGTTGTACACGGCGATTGGCTCGTGTCCGGGGATGTCGTACCGGCGCAGGCTTCCGTCGCCGATCTCCTCGGTACGGCACACCTCAACGCGCATCGGCGCAGCGCCAGGGTCCGCAACGGCGCCCAGCCTCGTCACGTAACCCACTGTATTTATTGACCCGCTGTCGAAACTGCGGGTTCCTTATCTCATGCATCACGTTATAAATACTCCTTAGTCCCATGACTTGAAAGTATTTTTTTGTTGACATACAGGATTTCCCGGGCGGACAATTCCCACATCCCGGACGGTTCGCCCCGCCGGCGTGCCGACCATAACATGCCCGCCCGCGGCGGGTTCGCGACAGGAGCATGGTCGATGACAGCACTTCACGCGCCGTCCCGGGCAACGGGCGAATCGCCCGACGGCTTCCTGCACCACCCCAGCGAGTTTCCGTTGCGCTACCGACGCCTGCGCTGGGATCGCTGGTGGCATCCCCAAAGCCCGGATGCACCGCTCGGCCTGGCGTTCGCCTCGCCGTACGTGCTGGATATCGGTACCCGTTTGGAACTGTCGATCCCGCTGCGCGGCGTCGAGCAACGCTTCCGGGGCGAAGTCGTCCTGGTACGGGCGTTGGAGCGTGGCTACGAAGTCGGGGTCTGGCTCGACAGCGCCGAAGATGCACAACGCGCGCGGCTGGTGGAGCAGATTTGTGCCCTGGAATGCACGCTGCGGCGCAAGCGCTCCCTGCGCGGCGCATCACCATCGATACTGCGCAATTCGCATGCCCGCCTGGAACGGGCGCTCGCACGCATCGCCGCGACCTGAGGCGCTGCCACGAACGCGACGGCCTGCTCATCCCGACGCCGGATTCGCGACCCCCGGGCCTCCAAACCCCGCGCGCGATCCCCGGCGCCGGGCTCTTCGCGACCACGGGATTCATCGGTCACCGAGACCGGGCATCCGTCCGTATGGCGCACGCGAACCGCGTTCGGGCATGATTGCCCCCCACGCAGGAGATCGACATGGAGCACCTCTACGACTACCTGCTGTTCGCAGCGCAGGCCACGACGATCCTGGCGCTGTTCGCCGCCGCGATCGCCGTCGCAGTCGCAGGCGCGCAGCGCATCCGTGCGCATGCCCCCGTTCGATTGCAGATCAGCAGCGTCAACGACCGCCTCGAAGCTACGCGCATGGCGCTCGCACGCGCGATGCAACCCGAGCGCGAATACAAGGCCCTCGTCGAGGAGCGCAAGAAGCGCATCAAGGCACGCGCGCAAGCGACCGAAGCGCGCCGGCGCGTGTTCGTGCTGGATTTCAACGGCGATCTGCGCGCTTCGGCCGTCGCTTCGCTGCGTGAGGAAATCAGCGCCGCGCTCGCAGTCGCGCGTGCCGCAGACGAGATCGTGGTGCGCGTGGAAAGCGCCGGCGGCACGGTGCACGGCTACGGCCTGGCAGCCTCGCAGCTCGATCGGATCCGCGCGCGCGGGATCCGGCTGACCGTGGCCGTCGACAAGGTCGCGGCGAGCGGCGGTTACATGATGGCGTGCGTGGCCGATCGCATCATCGCCGCGCCTTTCGCGATCGTCGGCTCGATCGGAGTGGTCGCGCAGATCCCGAACGTCAACCGGCTGCTGAAGAAACACGACGTCGATTTCGAGCTGCACACCGCCGGCGAGCACAAGCGCACGCTCACCGTGTTCGGCGAGAACTCCGACGCTGCGCGCGCAAAATTCCGCGACGAGCTCGAGGACGCACATCGTCTGTTCAAGGAATTCATCGCCGGTCACCGGCCCGCGGTGGATATCGCTGCCGTCGGCACCGGCGAGCACTGGTACGGGCAGCGCGCCCTGGGGCTGAACCTCGTGGACGAACTGCGCACCAGCGATGACTACCTGCACGCGGCCGCTTCCGGGGCGGACGTTTACGAATTGCGCTGGCAGCGCCACCGAGGCTGGCGGGAACGGCTGCTCGGCACTGCAGCACGTGCTTGCGGTCTCCAAGCGTGACCGGGCCTTCGGTGTCTTACTGTTGATGATACAGGGTGTTATCTACTATTATTAGAAAGCACTGTAAGAACCACCGGGAACAGGCTGGAAAACATGTACGCACGGTACTTCGGCATGCGCGGGCTGCCCTTTTCCGGCCAGCCGGGTGCGGCTGCGCTGTATTGCCGGACCCCGCAGCGCCAGCGCATGGCCGCGTTGCGCACCGCCCTGTTCCAGGGGCCGGGCGCGGTCGCACTCATCGGCGCACCCGGCAGCGGCAAGACGACGCTGTGCCGCCTGCTTCTGCGGGTGCTGCCCGCCAACGCAGAGGTGTTCCTCGTCACCCATCCGCCGCGCGGGCTGCGTGAACTGCTGCACCGGGTGCTGGAAGCGCCCAAGTTCAACGACCCGGGAGCGGATGCCTCCACTGGCGAACTCGTCGACTACATCGATCGCGAACTCGGCCGCTCGCGCCAACGCGGGCGCCAGCCGGTGCTCATCATCGACGATGCTCAGGAACTGGCAGCCGACACCCTCGCGGAACTGCTGCAATGGCGCAGCCGCGACGCGCGCGGCAAGCCACCGTTCAGCCTGCTTCTGGTCGGGCGCCCTGAACTGGAGGCGATCCGGGACGCGAACGGGCACGACGTATTCACGCGGATCGGCGCGATCGAACGCTTGGAACCGCTCGCGCTCGCCGATGCCGCCGACTACATCCGCCACCGCGTGAAGACCGTGGGCGGCTCGCAGTTCCTGTTCACCGAAGCGGCCTTGCGCGCGCTGCACAAGGCTGCGGAAGGCAACGTTCGCCGGCTGGATATCCTGTGCGATCAAGCGCTGATGAGCGCGTTCTTCGCCAATCGGGAGAGTGTCGACTGGCGCGTGGTACAGATGACGTTGAGCAGCGGGCGGCCCATCGAAACGGATGCACCGCCGAATCCCTGGCCGCACATGCTGCGGGTGACGGCGGTGTTCGCCAGCGCGTTCGTCGGCACCCTGCTGCTGGTGGTGTGGTGGGCACAGATGACCGGTTTCGGCCACCGTGCCGGCACCGAGGCCTCCCCCGAGCCACCGCCTGCGGACGTGGCCGCTCCGGCACCGGCGCAGTCGCCGGCTTCGGTCGCCGACGCCGGCGCGCCGCCGTCCTATCGCGATCTCCCGGCGCATCCGGCAGCGCGCCGCGCGGCGGCTGAACGCTCCCTGCTCGCTCGCGCGCGCCCCGGCACGATCCTCGACGCTTCGCGCGAGGGATTGTGTCCGGCCCTGGACCGCACCGAACTTCGCTGCCTGGATCGGCGCGGCTCCTGGCACGAGATCCGCGGCCTGAACCGACCCGCGATGCTGGCGCTGCGGGACGCCGACGGCACCCGGTATTACCTGACGGTCACCGGCGTGGGCGCCGACGATGTCCAAGTGGATCTCGCCGGCCGCGAGCACGCCTTCCGCCAGGCCGATTTCGCCCGCGACTGGCAGGGCGATTACACGGTCCTGTGGCAGCCGCCGCTGCCGGGCCTGGAATACATCGGCCCGGATTCACCTGAACCGGCCCTGCGCTGGCTGCGTTCCGCACTGGCTTCGGCCCAGGGCAGCCCGGTCCCGAACGCCGACCCCGGCCACTACGACTGGGCGCTGACCCAGCGGGTGGCGCAGTTTCAGCGCGCGGCGGGGCTGGACGCCAACGGCATCGCCGATCCGGCCACGATCATGGCGTTGGAGCAGGCCGTGGGCACCGGACACCCATCCCAACTCGCCGCCGCCGACTCCGGCCGCTGAGCCGCGCCGCCGCCGATATCACCGCAACGCCGGATCACCGCGCGAGATCCTCTCGCGACGGCCGGCGCAGCCACTCGAGCAGCCAGCAATCGCGCTGCCGCGACAGGCACAGGGCGCTGGCGGTCGACATGGCGACCACCGGCGCGTCCTCCGACCCACGGATCAGGATCGAAGCGACGCGGCCGAGGAAGGGCTGGTGCCCCACGAGCATCAGCTCGGCCGCGGATTCGGTCAGCCCGGACGCAAACGCCTGCGCCGAATCCTCGGGGCCGACCCCACCGGTCTGCGCCAGCCGTTCGGTGCAGCCGAGCGCCAGGGCGATGACCTGCGCGCTTTGCAGCGCGCGCAGGCGCCCGCTGTGGTAGATCCGCGCCGGGGCGATGTCGCGCAGGGCCAGGAAGGCGGCGAGTTCGGCGATGTCCGCACGCCCGCGCGCCGACAGCGGGCGCAGGTGATCGTCCGCGCCCGCGAGCGCATCGCCGTGACGCACGAGATACAGCCTCATCGGGCAGGCCCGCCGCGACCGGCGCCATCGCAAAGCCGTCGGATCTCCTCGCCCATGATCGCAATGCCGCGCCGGACCACGTCCGGATCCTGCGAGTAGGTCAGGCGCAGGCATTCGTCGCGATGCGCCCAGGGCTCATCGAGCCCGGGAAAGAACCAGTGCCCGGACAGCACCAGCACGCCGCGTTCCTTGAGCCGCTCGTATACGATCTGGCTCGACACCGGCAGCCCCGGCAGCCACAACCAAAGGAAGATCGCGCCTTCGGGCACGTGCACACGGTAGTCGCAGCCGTCGAGCGCGGCGTGCAGCCACTCCAGCGCCTGTTGCATGCGCGCCCGGTAGTACGGACCGATGACCTCGCGCGCGAGCTGGGTAATGCGCCCGCTGCGGACCATGTCCACCATCAAGGCCGGACCGACGCTGCTCGGCGCGAGCCCCGTGGCCGCGGTCACGCCGGTGAGCGCGTCGATTACCTCCTCGGCCGCGATGACGATGCCCGTGCGCACGGCCGGCAGCCCGAGCTTGGACAGGCTCATGCACACGATCAGATCCTCGGTCCACACCGGCGTGGCGCCGGTGAAGAGAATTCCGGGGAACGGCACGCCATAGGCGTTGTCTATGACGAGGCGCAGGCCGCGCCCGGCGGCGATGCGTGCAAGCCGGTCGATTTCGTCGTCGGTCAGGACGTTGCCGGTGGGGTTGGTCGGCCGGGAAACGCACAGCGCACCCACGTCGGCGTCGACGCGCAGTGCGTCGAAGTCGACCCGATATTTGAACATCCGATGGTCCAACATCTGGATCCCGGGCCTGAAGGCGCGCAGCAGGCCGTCGGACAGGCCCAGGTCGGCATAGCCGATGTATTCGGGCGTGAGCGGAAACAGGATCCTGCGGTGGATGCCGTCGACGCAATCTCCGGCGAACAGGTTGAACAAGGCGAAGAACGCCGACTGGCTTCCCGTCGTCAGGGCGATGTTTCGTGCACTGACCTGCCAGCCGCATTCCCGGCGCAGCATATCGGCGAGCGCATCGATGAAGGCCGGATCGCCCTGCGGCGGGTCGTACTGTCCGAACGCGCGTCCGAACGCATCGGCATCCTCGACGATTTCGCGCATGCGCGCGCGCAGCAGTTCCTCCACCCGCGGAATACGGCTCGGGTTTCCACCGCCGAGCATGAGGCTGTCCCCGCGCGCGAGCGCGCGCCCGAGATCCTCCATGAGCGTACGCGAACCGCTCGCGCCGCCGAACCGTCGATGAAAGACGCTCTTCATGATGCCGCCCGAACTCCCCGTTCGCCACGCCTGTCGGTGCCGGTGCTATTCTGATGTCCGGCCGCCAGCCACGCCACCTCCCGCACCGGACTGCCACTTCACATGAAACTGCCTCGCCTGGGACCCCAGCGCGCCGCCCTCATCACGCTCACCGTCGTCCTGATCGCCACCGGGCCGTTTTCCAACCCCCGGGGCGGCCACGAGGGCTGGCACCTGATGGTTCACGTACTCGCGCCCGTGTTCGCCACGATACTGATGTTCGTGCTGCCGCTGGACATGACCATGAGCCGCATCTTCATGGTCGATCCCGGGCGCCCGGATCAGGATCGCTACCGCGCCATTCTGCGCCTGGAAACGGGACTGTTCGCCCTGCTCGTGGCGACCTGGCTCCCGTTCGCCTGGCGGCTGCTGTCCCCCGGCCCGTCCTGATCGCCCGCGGCGCGCGCCGCGCCCCCGCGATCGCGACGCCACCCCGGCGCTCCCCCCATACCGAGGATGAATCCAATGACGATGTCCCCGAATGCGCGGCGCGCAGCACGCGCCGTCGCAGCGCTCTGGCTGGCCGTGCTGGCGGCCGCCGCCCCGGCGCTGGAAGCGCCGATCAAGAGCCCGAACGATCGGCGCGACTATGCGTTCGTGCAACTCGACAACGGCCTGCTCGCGCTGGTGATCTCCGATCCCGCAGCCGACAAGGCGGCCGCCGCGCTCGATGTCGGCGTGGGCAGCAGCGCGGATCCGGACGATCGCCAGGGCCTGGCGCACTTCCTGGAGCACATGCTGTTCCTCGGAACCCGCAAGTACCCGCAAGCGGAGGAATACCAGGGCTTCATCACCCAGCACGGCGGGACCCACAATGCGTTCACCGCCTTCGAGGACACCAACTACTTCTTCGACATCGACCACGCCCATCTGGAGCCGGCACTGGACCGCTTCAGCCAATTCTTCGTGGCGCCGCTGTTCGACGCGCAATACGTGGAACGCGAAAAGAACGCGGTGCACTCGGAATATCAGGCCAAGCTCAAGGATGACATGCGCAGGGTGTACGCGGCGATGCAACAGGCCACCAACCCGCGCCATCCCGCCAGCCGGTTCGCCGTCGGCAGCCTGGAGACGCTCGCCGACCGCCCCGGACGGGTGCTGCGCGACGAACTGCTGCAGTTCTACGAAACCCACTACACGGCGCGGTCGATGCGGCTGGTGGTGATCGGTCGCGAACCCACCTCGACGCTCGCCGCCTGGGTGCGGGAGAAGTTCTCGCCGGTGCCGGACCGCCGCATCCCGGCGGCACCGATCCGCGAACCGCTGTTCGCGGCCGGCACCCTGCCCGCGCGCCTGGACGTCGTGCCGGAGAAGAACGCACGCAGCCTCAAGCTCATGTTCCCGATCCCGCCCCTGCAGGCGCATTACCGCGAACGCCCGGCGGACTACGTCGCCAACCTGCTCGGGCACGAGGGCGAGGGCAGCCTGCTGTCGCTGCTCAAGCACCTGGGCTGGGCCGACGGCCTGAGCGCTGGCGTCGGCCTGGACAATCGCGACAGCGCGATGTTCTCGATCGACATCGCCCTGACCGAAGCCGGAGCCACGCACGTGGACGATATCGTCGCCCACGCCTTCGGTGCGCTGCGTGCAATCCGCGAGCGCGGCGTGGATGCGTGGCGGTTCGAGGAGGACCGCCGCCTGCTCGACCTGAGGTTCCAGTTCCAGGAAAAGGCCGCCGCGGTTGAGGACGCCTCGGAGATTGCCGGTCGCATGCAGCGCTACGATGCGGCCGACGTGCTGCGCGCCCCTTACATCGCCGATCGCTGGGATGCTTCGCTGATCCGTACCTACCTGGACCGGCTGGTCCCGGAAAACGTACTGGTGACCTTCGTCTCGCCGCAGGCGCGTACCGACCGGACCGAGCCGTGGTACGGCACGCGATTCGCGCTCGCGCCGCCGGCCGCGGCGGCGCTCGCGGCATGGCAGGCCGCTTCGCCGGATGCACGCCTCGCCCTGCCCGAGCCGAATGCGTTCATTCCGCAACGCGTCGCCCTGCTGGACGTCGAGGAGCCGGCGCAGATACCGGCGCGAGTGCAGGAATCGGCACGCGTGCAGCTTTGGCACCATGCGGATACGAGCTTTGGCGAACCGCGCGCGAGCTTCTACCTCTCGATCCGCAGCCCGGCGGCGAACGACAGCGCCGCGCATGCCGTGCTCACCGAACTGTACGTACGCATGGTCAAGGACCAGCTCAACGAATTCGCCTACCCTGCCACGCTCGCGGGCCTGTCATACGATTTGTACCGCCACGTGCGCGGAATTTCGCTCAAGATCGCGGGCTTCGAGGACAAGCAACCCACGCTGCTGCGCGCCGTACTGGCGCGGCTGCGCGAACCGACGATCGATCCATCGCGCTTCGCCGTCATTCGCGACGCCCTGCGACGCGAACTGGAAAATTCGCGCAAGGAAGCGCCGTACACCCAGGTCTACCGTGAAGTCGCCAACCTGATGGTCCGGCCGTCGTGGACCATCGAGGAACGCCTGGCCGCGCTCGCGGATCTGGGGCCGGAGGACTTGCGGGCCTTCGTAACCCTGCTCCTGGCGCGTATCGAGCCGGTGGCGCTGGCGCACGGCAACATCGATCGCTCGCAGGCGCTTGCGGCGGCCAATCTCGCCGCGGACTCGCTGCTCGGGCGCCAGTCTCCGATCGAGGTTGCACCCGGCCGCGTCGTGCGCATCGAGCCCGGCCAGTATTTCGGGCGCCAGATGCAGATCGAGCATCCGGACTCGGCCGTGGCCGGGTATATCCAGGGCCCGGACAAGTCCTATCGCAGCCGGGCGCTGATGGAACTGCTCGGGCAGATCATCTCATCGCCCTACTACACCTCTCTGCGGACGGAGCAGCAACTCGGGTACGTGGTGTTCGCCGGTCCGTCACCGCTTCTGGATGTGCCCGGCCTCGTGTTCGTGGTGCAATCCCCGGTTGCGGATCCGGACACGATCCAGGCCAGGACCCAGGACTTCCTGAAGCAATTCCGCGCCCGGCTCGCGTCCATGGACGACGGCGAGTTCGCCGCGCACAAGGCTGGCGTGACGACCCGCATCCTGCAGGCCGAGGAAAGGCTCCAGGAACGTTCGGACCGCTACTGGTCCGAGATCGATCTCGGCCGCACGCAATTCGATTCGCGGCCGGCACTGGCCGCTGCCGTGAACGCGATCGATCGCACGACGCTCGTCGACTTCTTCGACCGCGATATCGCCGGGAGCGATGCGCGGCGGTTGCTGGTTCTCAGCGTCGGCCGCAATCACGCCGCCGCGGTCGCTGCAGCCGCACCGGCCTTCACGCCGATTGCATCCGCGGCGACTTTCGCGGACGGCAGGCCCGCATACGCCGCCGGCGCCTACCCCGATCCGCTGGCGGCCGACCCGCGGGCGCCGGGTACGGGCCGTGCGCCCAGTGGGAAAATGTCACCTGGATCCCAGTTTTGAAACCGGGCCTGAAGATCCGTCGCCGGCGGCCGCTCTAATCCATGTAGGATCAAGACGTTCCATCGCGCAATCGCGTGAACTATTAAATACAGGATAAATAGATGGTTATGAGCTATATTTGATAATATGGCTCATGATTGGCGCGCAATCGCGTACCCCAACCCATGTTGAACTGGCCAAGTAAACAGTCTCGGGATTCCGGCCTCCTGCGCCGTCCTGCGGTCCGGGCGTTGCGGCTGTCGATGGGCGAGGCAACCTACGAGTTCGCCAGCCCGCGCGACTTCGAGTTCGCCTGCGCGGGCCGCACGACCGTACCGGTTGCGAAGTTTCGCGAGATGCTCGCCGCCTCGCCTGCCGATCTGGACGCGGAAGCCGAATCGATCCGCAATATCGAAGGCCAGCTCATGCGCCTGGTCGAAGAATCGATCGGGCGCGCGGACCACACGGGTTCGCTGCTGCGCAATGTCGGCCTGCAGCTCTTCTCCAAGGATCACGGCTGGCGCGGCATCATGACCGCGCTGGCGTCGCTGGGCGCCGAGCACGACGAGTACAAGAAAATTGCCGTCGCAAGATACCTTCAGTATCTGGCGGCGCGTTTGGACGCGGCGCGCACGGTCGCCCGCATGAAGAGCGCGCCGGCGCCCTCGGGCATGCCGGAGCAGGAAGATCACGCCGGCCCGACCGCCGCGTTCGACAGCAAGGAAACCATCATCTTCGATGCCTCGGCAATGGCCGCGCCCCCGGGCGCAGGCAATGCCTTCGAGCGCCTGCCGCGCGGCGAACCGCATGCGGTGACCATCGGCCGCGGCACGGCCGTCGAGATGCAACTGGCCGGCGATTCGTTCCGGATCCTGAACGACGGTGCGCTCAAGCTCGCCGACGACCTCGGTCACGTCTATCCCCTGGCGCCCGGCCGCCACAGCCTGGGCCGTCACGCGAGCAACGACATCGCCGTGGACAATGCCCACCGCTCGATCTCGCGCCGGCACCTGCTGCTGGAAGTGTGCGACCGGGATACCGTCATCCTCACCGATCTTTCCGCCCATGGCACGCTCATCGCACCATCGTCGGTCGCGCTCACGGTGCACTGAATCGCCCCGCCCGGATTGATCGGTTCCCTTCAGACCCGCTTGCGGAGAGGCGGACGCCCGGCGGCCGCCTTTACACAGTGAGCACTGCTTCGCGCTTTGGACAATCGACTGGCATCCGCACCGGCCGATGGTCAACAATGCGCGCCGAAAACTACGCCGCAAACATAAATTACGGGACCGGTACCGATGGGATTGATTGCCGCGCTGACCCTGACCACCGCCATCGCCGCCATGAAACCCGGCGAGATGCGATTCATCGACCTGCCCGCGCCCGCGGGCAACGTCATCGAGCACGCGCACTGGCGCAGCAATCGGACGGTGTGGACCGCCGAGAACGGCGCGGCGTGGGACGCCGCAGGGCTGAAGATGTACATGCACGGCGGCGGCCACAACGACGGCGCGCACAACGGCGTCTGGGTGCTCGACGTCGACAAGCTGACCTGGTCGCGACCGTTCCCGAATCAGAAGCTGAGCAAGGCCGCCATCAAGGCGCCGGTCGGTTCCGGCTGCAAGCGCCCGGCAAAAGGGCCTGAGGCGACCCACACCTACTCCGCGTTCGACTTCGTCAACGGGTTCGGCGATCCGCAGCTGGACGGCAAGGCCCTGCTGTTCACCATCTACGCCAGCACCTCGGGCGCATCGCCCTCGCCGCCCTGCGATTTCACCGGCGAGGGGGTCAAGAGCTGGTGGACCTACGATCCGGCGACTGCGACCTGGGCCGAACTGGCCAGCAATTCGACCGACGCCCGGCGCCAGACGCGCCTGCGCGACTGGGTGCTGCAGAAGCAGGTAGCCTGGGCACAGACGCCGGATGGCATCGAGGCGTTCGGCGATCGGCTCTGGTGCACGATCAAGCCCAGCCCGCTGCGCATGGAGAACTGCCAGCCGCAGAGCAAGGCGCCGTGGTGGGCGCGCCATGTGCCGAACGTCGGCCTGGTCGTGGTCACGCGTCAGGCGGTCGAGATCTACAACGGCCGCAAGCTGATGCGAGAATTTCCACTGCCTGTGGAAAGCGAAAACGGCAGCGGCACGCAGTCCGAGGCCGATGCAGCAGGCATCGAAGTCTACGGATCGGAGCTGTCGTGGTGGCCTGGCGGGCCGGTGATTCGCTTCCTCAACCTGGTCAACGGCCGCTGGCGCACCGAGGGCGCGACGGGCGAGGAGTTGCCTGACCTGACCGACGGTACCACCCAGCGTCTGACCAACACGGACCAATCTCCGCTCACCAAGTGGCGCTGGATACCGGCGCGCGGAGTCTTCGTCGGTGTACCGACCCCCGACGGCATATGGGTCTACAAGCCCGGCGGGGCACCTGCGGCACCGCCGCCGCAGACCTCGACCCTGCCCTGCGGCGACAGCCCGGGCGTGCTGGTCGAGAAGAACAACACGCTGGTCGCCGGCCGCAGCGACTGCACCTCGCGCCTGGTCGGCAAGGAGCCGACGAAATTCGGCGTCGTGCGCACCAAGCCCGGCGTACGCAACCTGACGCTGCGCGACGTGGTCCTGACGCTCGGCGACGAGGCAATGCTCGCAGACAACATCGCCGCCGTGCGCGCCCAGGGCACGGGCTTGACGCTCGACCGGGTCCGCACCGTCTTCCCCGTCGGCGTCGGCCTGCTGTCGGGCGAGAAATGCGGCAACTGGGTCATCCGCGATTCCAACCTCGACTTCGCGGGTGGCGGCAGGAATGAAGGCCACGGCATCTACCACTGCTCGGCCGACATCGAGCACAGCAGCGGAATTCTCACCATCGTCAATTCCACCGTGATGGATTGCCGGTTCCGGACCAAGGCTTTCGGAGAGGCTATCAAGACCCGCGCCGGCAAGCTGCGCGTGGACCGCGTCGCCGCCGGGGGCACTCACATCGAAAGCAACTGCGACAAGGCGCTGTCGATGACGCAGGGCGGCGACGGCCTGGTCACCAACTCGGTGTTCGTCCAGCCGCCGCACGCGGACTCGGACGTGATGATCGGCTACGGCCAGGAACTGCGCTGCACCAACAAGGACTGGGCACGCAAGTGCAAGCCGCTCGACAAGAAAGCCAAGCTGCCGGATCTTTGCGTTCCGGATGCCGAGCCGGTGCCCGACGGCTACTACTGCAAGACCGAATATCCGGGCAATCTCGTCATCCGCAATTCGATCGTCGTCTGCGATCGGCACCGCTACGTCGGCGGCGAGGACAAGGGCCTGTCGCTGTGCCGGGTGAGCAACGAGACCCGGTCGACCCTGACCTTCGACGGCGTGACGTTCGTCAACGTCCGTCCGGTGGACGCCGTCAATCCGCTGGGCGGGCGCACGATCTGCAAGGGCTGCACCTACTTCCCGACCCGCGAGGCCGCCGGACTGCCGCGCTGGCCTGCGGTCCCGGCGATCCCGGCCGACTGAGGCAGCTGCGACCGGGGCGCCGGCGTCAGGCCGTCCCGGCGCCGGGCGGCGGGGTGGCCGGCCGCCCCGCCAGCTTCAGTTCCAGGAGCTCGATCGCCATGTCCGGCACTGGCTGATGCGCACGCGATTCGGCCGGCAGCAGCCAGGCATCCACCTGCGCGCGCGTGGCGCGCACCAGATCGGCCAGCTCGCGGCGCTCGAGCCGGTATGCGAGCATCAGTTCGATGAGTCGTTCGCGATTGTTCATGTTCGTCTCCTGCGGCCGGGGGCGAGGCTCGCACCGAGCCTGACCAGGCGCAGCGCCCGCTCCGCTGCATCGGCGACATAGTCCGGCGCCCGCTCCAGCGCGGTGTGCAGATCCATCGTCCGCGCCACGGCGGATTCCAATGCGTCGATACCGTGCGCGAACACCCCGTGGGCGTCGTCGGCCAGGCTGCCGCCGATCGCGATGACAGGCAGGCCACGGCGGCGCGCGAGCGCGGCCACACCGGCCGGGGTCTTGCCGAACGCGGTCTGCGAATCGATCCGGCCTTCGCCGGTGATCACGAGCCGTGCGCCTCGCATGCGCTGCGCCAGGCGCGCGGCCTGCATGACCAGCTCGATGCCGGATTCAAGGCGTGCGCCGGCAAACGCCACCAGCCCCGCCCCCATTCCGCCCGCGGCGCCGGCGCCCGGGCGGTCCAGCACCGCCACGCGCAGATCGCGTTCCAGCAGCATGCCGAAATGACGCAGGTTCGCGTCGAGCCGGCGCACCATGGCCGCCGTGGCACCCTTCTGCGGGCCGAAGATCGCCGCGGCGCCGCGCGGTCCGCAAAGCGGATTTTCGACATCGCAGGCCACCAGCACCGTGGCGGCACGCAGGCGCGGGTCGACGCCGTCGGCATCGACACGTGCGATCCGGTGCAACATGCCGCCCGCGGCCCGCCCCCGCAGCACACGGCCGCGCGCGTCGCGCAGGCACGCACCCAGGGCCTGTGCCATGCCGGCGCCGCCGTCATTGGTCGCCGAGCCGCCGATGCCGACGATTAACGACCGTGCACCGCGATCGAGCGCGTCGCGGATCAACTCGCCGGTGCCGAAGCTGGTGGTGAGCAGCGGATTGCGCCTGCGCGCCGGCACCAGCGGCAGGCCGCTGGCCGCGGCCATCTCGATCACCGCGGTGGCGCCATCGCCGAGCAGGCCATAGGTGGCAGAAACCGGCGTGCCCAGGGGGCCGGTCACGCGCCTGGTCACCAGAGTGCCGCCCGTGGCATCCACCAGCGATTGCACGGTGCCTTCGCCGCCGTCGGCCATGGGCACCTTCACGCAATGCGCGCGCGGATACACGCGCAGCACGCCGCGTTCGATCGCGTCGGCGACCTGCAGCGCGGTGAGGCCCTCCTTGAACGAATCCGGTGCGATGACGATTTTCATCCGCGCGCTTCGGGTCGGGCGCACATTCAGTGCCTGGTCCGGCCCGCAAGTTCGCGCCGCCACTCCTCCAACGATGGGGCGACCGCGCGCCGCAGCAACGCGTTGTGGATCTGCCAGCGCTCGGACTCCGGTACGGGCGCGATCAATTCGGTACGCTCCGCGCCGTGCAGCGCGAGCGCGATGCCGTCGCGATACAACACCCGATGCGAGGCCAGTGCCGCCAGCCTCGGACCCGGCGTGACGATGCCGGTGAGATTGAGCGGGTCCACTCCGGAAACGACCACGATCTCGCCCGCGGGGGCGCGCTTGTTCAGGGCCCGCAGCGCACTCACCGCATCGGGCAGCGCGTATTGCTCGCCGGACAGGCCGGTGACGAAGCGCCCGCCGCGGATGTCTCCGCGCGCTTCCATGCGCCGTAGCACGCGCACCAGCTCGCGCCAGGGCGGCGCGGCGTCCTCGCGCTCGATCACCGCGCGGCACAACACGCCCCAGCGCCGCAGGAGCGCACCGGCCGCGGCTTCCAGCACCGCGTCGGCGGCGGGGGACGATCGATCCGCGACCAGCGTCCAACGCCCGGCATCGTCCACCTCGGGCAGCGCGAAGCGCGACCTGCGCCGGGATCGCGCCGCTGCCGGCGCGATCAGCGCGCGCAGCCCCTTGAAGCTGTCGCAGCGCATGGCACCGTGCGCGACCAACTCGCCGAGCGCCGACTCGACCTGGGCACGCAGCAGGCCGGTGCCCTCGGCGATATCGTCGAAGAACGAGGCACCGTGATCGCGGACGAAGCCGAGCACGCGCTGCGCCGCTGCCGTATGTATCGCCCCATCGGTACCCGGGCGTTGCCAGGCGTCGCGCGCGCGACGCGGTACGAAAACGATCGGCGTCGAGCGGACCGGCGCGATCGCCCGCCCCTGCACAGGCGCCCCGCGTTGGCCGGCTCGCAGCCACTGGAACCGACCCGCCAGGCAGAGCTCGTCGAGCCAGGCCGGCGCATAGTCCTTGATCCGCAACGCGAGCAGATCCTCTTCCCAGGCCGCCGCGGGCGCGGCCCAGCCCTGGAGTTGCTCGAGCACCGCCGCGAGCGCCTGAGCACCGGACAGGCGCGCCTGCGGCGCGACGTGCTGCCATTCGAACAGGAAGCGCATGTATTGCGCCGCCGGCACCGGCTCGATCTCCCGGCGCAGGCGCTCGACCGTCTCGCGATGGATCCGCGCCAGCAGGCGCCGGTCGCACCACTCCTGCCCGCCCGCGCCGGTGAATTCGCCGCGCATGGCGCTGCCCTCGCCCTCCAGCCGAGCCAACGCGATCGCGACCGACGAAGGTGCAAGCGCCAGCGGCGCCCCGAGCGCCGCGACGCCGACCGGGCCCATCCCTTCGAGGCGGCCACGCAGGATCTCGGCGAGCGCCGCGTCCGGCTCCCAGCGCTGCGCGGCGAGTTCAGTGGGCAACGCGATGGCCGGATGCGGCTCGGCTCCGGGCAGCACCGACAGGATCTGCGGCAGGCGGTCCACCGCGACCCAGAGCCATGGGTCCGCGCCCGGCGCGCGCAGCCGGCAGGCGCGGCCGGAAGCCATGAGGGACTCGAACAGCGACTCCCACCCCGAGCGCGCACCCTCGTGCGCGGTGACGAAACCGAGCAGGCAGAGCGCATCGTGCAGTTCGTCCGCGTGCGCCGCCTCGGGCCAGGCCTGGGCCCGCACGCGTTCGATTGCCTCGGGATCCAGGCGGCCGAGATCGGCGGCCGTAGCGGCGTCGAGCCAGCGCCGGCCGATGACCGCCTGTGTGCGGCGCTCCTCCAGCGGCGCGTCGTCGAGGAAGGCATACGGGCGCGCGTTCAGGATCGCCTGCGCCAGCGGCGAGGGCTCGGTGAGATCGCGGGCGATGAGCCGCACCTCGCCCGCCTCGATTCGTCCGAGCAGCGATTCGAAGCCCTCGATGTCCATCGCTTCGGTAAGGCAATCGGAGATGGTCTGTTCCACCAGTGGATGGTCCGGGATCTCGCGCGCGCCGCGGATATTCTCGAAACAGGCGCGGCTGTCTGGGAAAATCACGGCGGCGAAGTCGTCGGCGAACATGCGCTGCAAACGCGCCGGCACCTTCTTCCCGCCCCGGAAGCGCGGGATCGCCAGCGCGCAAGTGGCGTTCCAGCGCCAGCGCACGTTGAACATCGGCGCATCCAGCAGCGCCTGCACCAGCACGTCGCGCACGCTGGCGCGCTTGAGAAAGCCCCAGACGTCCGCGAGCGGGAAGCTGTGCGTCTGCCCCAGCGACAGCACCAGGGCATCTTCCGTGGCCGCGGCCTGCAACTCGAAATTGAAGGTGCGGCAGAATCGCTTGCGCAATGACAGCCCCCACGCGCGGTTGATGCGCGCGCCGAATGGCGAATGTATGACCAGCTGCATGCCGCCGGATTCGTCGAAAAAGCGCTCCATGAGGATCGTGCCGGAATCGGGAAGCGCGCCGAATGGCGCGCGCCCGGCGGCGAGGAACTCGGCGAGTTGCGTGGCCGCCTCGGCACCGACGCCGGGGATCGCTGCGATCGCCGTGCTCGGATCGGCGCCCGGTGCGCCGCAGTCGCCGTCGAATCGCGCGCGCAACCGCGACACCGCCGCCGACAGCGCGTCGGTACGCGCCGGCGCCTCGCCCATCCAGAACGGAATCGTCGGCGGCTGCCCGCGCGCGTCCTCCACCCGCACCACGCCGGGCTCCACGCGCAGGATCCGCCAGGAGGTATTGCCGAGCTGGAAGATGTCTCCGGCCATGCTCTCGACCGCAAAGTCCTCGTCCAGCGTGCCGACGAACAGGTCCGCTGGCGATTGGCGGACTTCGAACTGCGCCGTGTCCGGGATTGCGCCGCCCCCGGTCACCGCGGTCAGCCGCGCGCCGCGGCGTGCGCGCAGCATGCCGCCGACCAGATCGCGATGGAGGTAGGCGCCGGCCCGGCCGCGGCGCGCGGCATAGCCCTCGGCGAGCATGCGCGTGAGCGCCTCGAACTGCGTGAGCGCGAGCCCCCGGTACGGCCAGGCCCGGCGCAGGCAGTCGTAGAGCGCCGGTTCGGACCACTCCTCGCACGCCACCGCAGCGACGATCTGCTGGGCGAGCACATCGAGCGCGCCCGGCGGAATCACCAGCCGGTCCATCTCCCCGCGCGCCACCGCATCCAGCAGGGCCGCGCTCTCGGCCAGTTCCTCGCGCGAGAGCGGAAACAGCCGGCCCTTGGGCACCCGCCCCACGCCATGGCCCGCGCGCCCGACGCGCTGGACGAAGTTGGCGATGCTGCGCGTGGAGCCGAGCTGGCAGACCAGGTCGACGTCGCCGATGTCGATTCCCAGTTCCAGCGACGCAGTCGCCACCAGCAGCCGCAGTTGCCCGTCCTTCAGGCGCTGCTCGGCCTGCAGGCGCTGCTCGCGCGACAGGCTGCCGTGGTGCGCACCGACCAGCTCCGCCCCGAGGCGCTCGGACAACGCCTTCGCCACCCGCTCGGCGAGCCGGCGCGTGTTCACGAAGACCAGCGTGGTGCGATGTACGCGCGCGAGTTCGGCGAGCCGGTCGTAGAGTTCGCCCCAGACCTCGTTCGACATCACGGTGTCCAGCGGCGCGCGCGGCAACTCGAGCGCGAGGTCGCGTTCCCGGCGGTGCCCGGTGTCGACGATCCGGCACGGTCGCGCCGCACCGCGCGCGTCCGTGCCGACCAGGAACGCGGCGACGTCCTCGATCGGCGTCTGTGTCGCGGACAGGCCGATGCGAACCGCCGGCGTACCCGTGAGTGCATCGAGCCGGGCCAGCGACAACGCCAGGTGCGCGCCGCGCTTGCCGCCGACCAGGGCGTGGATTTCGTCGACGATCACGGTGCGTACGCCACGCAGCGCGTTGCGGCCGCCGCCACTGGTGAGCAGGATGTAGAGCGACTCGGGCGTGGTGACCAGGATGTGCGGTGGCCGCCGGCGCATGGCCGCGCGTTCACGGGCCGGTGTATCGCCGCTGCGCACCGCGGTGCGCAGCGCCAGGGGCGGCTCGCCGGCATCCTCGAAGCGGGCGGAAATCTGCGCCAGCGGCTGCTCCAGGTTCTTCTGGATGTCGTTCCCCAGCGCCTTCAGTGGCGAGACGTACAGGACCTGCACCTGATCGGCGAGGGTGCCGCTGCGGTCCTGCCGCACGAGATCGTCCAGCGCGCACAGGAACGCGGCGAGCGTCTTGCCGGAACCGGTCGGCGCGGCGATGAGCACCGAGCCCCCGGCGTCGATCGCCGGCCACGCCTGACGCTGGCACTCGGTCGCGCCCTGGAAACTGGCCTGGAACCAGTCGCGGACTACCGGATGAAAGGCGCCAGCGGCTTCCCGGCCAGGTCGTGGAGCGGCATCGTTTCGCACGCGCCGATTGTACCGAATCGGCACGCGCTCGCCGATTCGACGCGTCCGGCGCCGGGCAGGCGACGCGGGTCGGTCAGAGAAACAGCTGGCGCGTACCCGCGATCTCGGGCTCGGCCCCGATCAGCGCCTGCCTGCACGCGGCCGCGGTCATGCCCGCCTGGGCCAGCTTGCGCAGCGCCGGTATGTGGTCGATCACCGGAAGGTCCTGTGCGGTTGCGCGCTGCAGCCGCACGTGCAGGAGCGCGGCGACGACGAGATCGAGGTAGTCGAGCGCCGCGCCGGAATCGTAGGTCCAGTCGCCGGCACGCGCGGCCGCCAGCGCGAGGTCCTCGCCCAGGTGCCAGTGACGCAGGATGTCCGCGCCGACCGCCGGCGCCAGTGCCCGGTTGGCGGCGTCGATCTCCCCGGGGGTGGCATCCACGGGCATCCGGCGGCTCGTGAAAGGTACCACCGCGATCATGCCGACGTTGTGCAGCAGGCCTGCCAGCAACGCGCGCTCCGGATTGAGCCGGCGCAGGGAGCGCGCGAGCACCTGGCACAGCACGCCCACTTCCACCGCGGCGGCCCAGGCGCGGCCGACCTGGGCGCGCAGCGCGGCGGTCGGGGCCTTGAATACGTCCCGAACCGCGAAGCACACCACCAGTTCGCGGGTGGTATGCAGCCCCAGGCGCGCGACCGCCTCGGCGCAACTCCTGGCCTCACGGGAACCTCGGAACAGGACGCTGTTGGCCACGCGCACGATCTTGGCGGCAAACACCGGGTCGCTGCCGATGATGCGGCCGATGTCGGCGATGCCGGTGTCCTCGGCTTCCAGTGCCGTGCGCACTTTCATCGCCACCTGCGGCAGGCTCGGCAGGCGGATCCGGTCGGCGCGCAGATCGGCGTGGAAGATCAGGTACAGGCCGCGGTGCTCGGCGCCGACCGCACTGGCGTCGACGGCCGCGTCGGTGTCGGCGTCCGCAGCCAGCGCATCGAGCAATTCCCGATCGACCTCGATCAGGCGCGCGTCGGTGCGGGCAGTGACGGTGCAGGGACGCGCCTGTTCGGCGGCGACCGCCGCGCGGGCGACATCCGATCCCGCCACCAGGAGCAAGCTGCGGCCGTCGCGGGCGCGCAGATCGAGTTCGCCCTCGAGCAGAAAATACTCCTGCGGCATTCGCTCGCCGAGCGCGAGGCGCTCGCCGCGGCGCGCGGCGCGGACGTGTACGCGGCTGGCGAGCGGAATGATGCTTTCCGCGCTCAGATTGCGAAAAGGCGAGAAGAATCGGAGCTGGCCGGGCTTGATTTGCGGTTCCATGGACCTGTCCCTGGCGCCGGCTGGCGCAACCCTGCGGGCGTAGTGCGGACCCCGCCGTCGGTAGCGTCACGCGCCCGGGAATCTTGAGCCGGCTCCTTACCGCCCCGCGCTGCTACACTGCGGCGTCCGATCCGCCGCGCACCCCCATGACCATCATCCATTACAGCCCCATCGGCTTCGTTCGTACCGACTGCCCCGACGACGAGGTGCCACGGCGGCGACGGGAGATCGTCTCCACGATCGTCGTGGAGCCGGCACTGGAAGACGCGCTGACCGGGATCGACGCGTTCTCGCACCTGATCGTGCTGTTCCACATGCACCGGGCGAGCGCGGATCGGCAACCGCTGGTAGTCCACCCGCGCGGCGATCCGTCCCTGCCGCAGACCGGCGTACTCGCGGCCCGCGGCCGCAACCATCCCAACCCGATCGGACTGGCGGTAGTGGAACTGCTGGAGCGGGAACGCAACGCGCTGCGGGTGCGAAGGCTGGACGCCTACGACGGCACACCGGTGATCGACATCAAGCCGTACGACCACTACGACGTGTTCACCGGGCTGCGCCTGCCCGCGTGGCTGGCGGCGCGCCCCGGCAACGCCTGAACGGCACAACTGGCGGCAGCGGCCGCCGTGGAGTACAGTGCCGGCCGTTCCATCGATCCCCACGGCGCCACTCCGGTGCAGTTTCCGCATCACGCATCCACTGCCCAAGCTTCCGCCTCGTGGCGCCGGCACGTCGCGCTCGTCCTGGCGAGTATCTTCCTGCTCGCACCCGCCGCCGGTGCCGAACCCCGCGAAGGGGAGACCTTCGACAACTGGACGGTGCGCTGCGAGACGCCCAAGGACGCAAAGAAAATCTGCTTCATCTTCCAGAATCTCGTGCTCAAGGACAGCGGCCAGCGCGTGTTGCACTTCGCGATCGGGTACGTGCCGCAACATCCGGATCCGGTCGCATTGATGACGCTGCCGCTGGGCATCTCCCTGCCTCCGGGCGCGACGGTGCAGGTCGACCAGAAGGAGCCGGTGAAAATCGGCATCGAGCGCTGCGAACCGAACGGCTGCCGCGCCGGACTGAAACTGGACCATTCGCGACTGGAAGCTTTCAAGACCGGCACCGAGGTCAAGATCACCTTCCACGATGCCGAGCGCAAGCCGGTGACCGTGCCGTTGTCCCTGAAAGGTTTCACCGCCGGTCTGCGGGCGCTGAAATAGCCCCGGCGTCGAAGAACCGGTGGCGTACCCGGTCGCCGGGCCGGATGCCCAGGGCGCGCGCGGTGCCGCCGGCCAGTTCCAGCACCGCGACCACCGGCATCGGCGCCATGATCAACTCACGCGAATGCGGCACCGCATTCTCGTGGATCCACGCGATGCGCCCGTCGCGGGCAATGAAGAACATGTCGAGCGCAATGTAGGTGTTCGACATCCACATCGCCACCGGCTGCGGCGGACCGAAGTCGAACAACATTCCGGTCCGCGGCGCCAGTGCGCGCCGATGCATCAGGCCGCGGGCGCGTTCCCGCGCCGTGCGCGCCAGTTCCACGCCGAATCGTTCCGCGCGCCCCCCGGCCAGTTCGATCGCCAGAGTCTCCGGTTCGCGCGCCGGCACCGCAGGCGTAGCGAGCACGAGCAGGATTGCCAGCCACAGGCCGGCCGCGCTGCCGGCACCGGCCGGTCGCCGCGCGCGATGCGTCAGTGCACGTCTTCCGTACACTGCGCCAGGCCCAGGAACGTGGGATGCGGCGCCGTGACCAGCCAGGTGCCGATACCGGCAAGATAGTCCCGAAACCGCCCTTTGGCTTCGAATCGGCCGCGAAACCCGGAATTGCGCAGTGCCGATGCCATGCGCGGCAGGATGCCGCCGAACAGATACACGCCGCCGCGCGCGCCGAGGGTGAGGGCGAGATTGCCGGCCGCGGTACCGAGCAGATCGAAGAACATCGCGCGGGCGGCAACGGCGCGCGGATCGCCGGCATCCGCCGCGGCCGCCACCGCCGCAGGCGAGTCGAGCGCGGGATCGGGCGCGGATGGAGCGTCGATCGCGGCGTACAGTTCGACCAGCCCAGGGCCGGACACGACGCGCTCCGTGGACACGTGTCCGTAGCGCGCCTGCAGCCGCGACAGTACGCGCCATTCGCGTTCGTCCTGTGCGGCCAGCGTGGCATGCCCGCCCTCACCCGGCACCGCCACCCAGCCGCCGGCCGATCGCACCAGCCCCGCCATGCCCAGGCCGGTGCCCGGCCCAATGGCCGCGGCGACGCCGGCGCGGCGCGGCAGATCCGGGCCGATGGCGGCGAGCGCAGCGTCATCGAGTCTGGGGATGGACAGTGCAGCGGCCTGGAAATCATTGACCACGGTCAACCGTCGGACGCCGAGCGCCGAGCGCAGCGCCGCGATGGAAAAACTCCAGTCGCGATTGGTGAGCACGACGCGATCCTCGTTCACCGGTGCAGCGACCGCGATCGCCGCCCCGGCGAGCGACACTCCGGGTGCGTGCCGCGCGAGGTAGGCCCCGATGGCAGCTTCGATCGAGGGATGACTGGCGCACGCCGTCGCCTGCACCTGCCTCGGCGCATCATCGCGTGCGTACAGCGCGAAACGCGCATTGGTGCCACCGATGTCCGCGAGCAGCCATCGATTGGTGTCAACTTCCATCGTTGCGCTCCGCACGCAACCGCGCGTAGGCATCCAGTGCACGCCGGCGCGCAATCGCGTGATCGATGACCGGCTCCGGGTACCGGCCCTCGATGCCGGCGGCAATGCGTGCGTCCGCCGTGGCCTCCCAGGGCGCGTGGATCCAGCGCGTGGGCGCGGCGGCGAGTTCGGGCACCCAGCGGCGGATGTAGTCGCCGTCGGGGTCGAAACGACGTGCCTGCGTGACCGGATTGAAGATACGGAAGTACGGCGCGGCGTCCGCGCCGCAGCCGGCGATCCACTGCCAGCCGAGGGTATTGTTGGCGAGATCGGCGTCGACCAGGGTGTCCCAGAACCAGCGAGCGCCGGCGCGCCAGTCGACGAGCAGATCCTTCACCAGCAGCGACGCGGCGATCATCCGCACGCGGTTGTGCATCCATCCAGTATGCCACAGCGCCCGCATGCCGGCGTCGACGATCGGAACGCCCGTGGCGCCGCGCTGCCAGCGCGCCAGCGACGCGGCGTCCTCGTGCCAGCCGAAGGCGGCGAATTCCGGCCGCAGCGGCGCCTCCGGGGTATGCGGGAAGTGATACAGAAGATGCTGCGCGAATTCGCGCCAGGCAAGCTGGCGCAGCCAGGCCTGCGCCCCGGCGCCGGGTGTCGGCCGGCCGCGCGCGGCTTCGGCCGCGCGCACCGCGTGCCAGGCATCGCGCGCGGAGATCTCGCCAAAGCACAGGTGCGGCGACAGCCGCGAAACGCCGGCACGCGCGGGGAAATCGCGCGCCTGGCCGTAGGCATCGATCGCGCCGGCCTGGAAGTCCTCGAGCGCGGCGCGGGCTCCCGCCTCGCCTGCCTGCCAGTGCGCACGGATACCCCCGGTCCAGTCGATCCGCGGCAACAGCCCGAGATCGGCCAGTCCCAGCGAACCCGGTGCCGCCGACGGCACGGGCAGGCGCACCGGCGCAGGCAGCGGCAGCGCCGTATCCGCCAGCGGAGCGAGCGCGCGCCAGAATGGCGTGAACACACGGAACGGGGCGCCGCCGCGGGTCTGCAGCGCGAAAGGCTCGACGATCGTCGTGCCCGGGAAGCTTTGCGCGTCGATGCCTTCGCGGCGCAGGGCCTGCTTGATCCCGGCATCGCGCGTCGTGGCCCAGGGTTCGTAGCGACGCGTCCAGTACACCGCGTCGGCGCCGGTTTCGGCACACAGTGCGCGCAGCGCTTCCAGGCTCGGGCCGCGGCGCAGCACGAGAGCACTGCCCAGCCCCCGGAACCTTTGCGCGAGTGCTGCCAGCGAATGGTGCAGCCAGACCCGGCTCGCAGCTCCCGGCGCCCATGCACCCTGCTCCTGCGGCGCCCAGACGAACACCGGCACGACCGGCCGGCCGCGCGCAATGGCTGCCAGCAGCGCCGGATGATCCGCCACGCGCAGATCGGCACGCAGCCACAGCAGCGTCGCGCTCATTCGCGGCAGCCGACGCCGGCCGCTCCCTGCGCGCGGTTCACGGTGCCGCTCCGAACGCCGCGCGCAGCCCATGCCGGTAGTCCTCGTACACCGGCCGCCAGCCGGTGCGTGCGCAGGTCGGTTCGATCGCGCAGCGACGCGAGCCGCGCCCGCCGGACGTCGGCTCGGCGAAGCGGGCATCGACGCCGAGCAGGCCGGCGAGAAATGCATAGTAGTCCCGGCGGCGAACCGGCACACCGTCGGCCCCCAGTTCGATCGCGGCCCCGGCGCCAGCGAACGCATCGAGCAATGCAGCGGCGTCGTCGACCTGGATGAGGTTCAACCAGCCGTCCGGATCGGCGCCAATCGGGGTGCCGGCGCGCAAACCGCGTTCGCCGACGATGCGACCCGGGCCGTAGATGCCGGCCAGGCGCAGCCGCTTCGCGTTCGCAAGACCATTGATCCAGGCCTGCTCTATCGCCAGCAACGCGCGGCCGCGCGCATCGTCCGGATCGGCGGGGGTATCGGCGCTGACGGAGCCGCCGGCGCGATCACCATATACGGCGGTCGAGGACGCGAGGATCGCGACGGCCGGTGAACGCCCGCGCAGCCGGCGCGCGAACCGGTACACGTCGTCGGCGATCTGATCGCCGGCCGCACCGCCGCGCAACCCAGGCGGCACGAGGTAATGCACCGACAGAGCCCCCTCGGGCAAGGAATCGATGAAGCGATCCACGGCGGGCCGGTCGCCGACATCCAGGCAGCGTGCATCGCAGCCGGCGGCCTGCGCGCGCGCGCGCCCGGCGGCCGACCTGCAGGTCGCGATCACGGTCCCCGGATGTCGGCGCGCGAGCCGCAGTCCCAGGTATCCGCAACCCACGATGACGATCGTATGCGCTTGATCCACCTGCGAACTCCCTGCCGGCCGTTCGATTGCACGACCGTGGCTATTGTGGTTGAATGCCCCGGCCCCGGATGTCGTGCGTCCGAGATGGAAACGGTCCTGCAGAGACCGGTCGACCATCGCGCACCGGTCCGTCGTCCGTCGCGGCAGCCCGCGGTCCCCACACTTCCGGCACCGTTTGCGCCAGGGCGCGCGGGATCATCGCGTAACCGAGGAATCGCGTACAACATGAACATCTACGTTGGCAATCTCGCCTACAGCGTCAAGCACGCCGATCTGCGTGCAGCATTCGAAAAATACGGCACCGTCGACGAGGCCGAGGTCGTGATCGATCGGCGCAGCAACCGATCGCGTGGCTATGGATTCGTGCGCATGTCCGACGATGCGCAGGCCCGCGGCGCGATCGCCGCGTTGAACGGATCCGAACTCGCCGGGCGCAAGATCCGGGTCGACGAATCCAAGCCCAAGGGCGAAAACGAACCGCGGCGCCAGGACAGGCCGCCCGCGGGCCGCCGCGGCCGCGAAGCCGGCGCCGCACCCACCGGCAAATCCGCTGCGGCGGCGGCGAAACCCGCGCCGACCCCGCAACCGGCACCTGCCGCCGCGCCGGCCCAGGGCGGCGTGCTCGGCTTCTTCAAACGCCTGTTCGGCGGTTGAAGCCGGCGCGAGCGGAACTCAACCCTGGGTGAGCAGGCGCCGCAGATCGATCACGGCTGCGTTGGCACGCGAGATGTACGATGCCATCACCAGCGAGTGATTGGCGACGAATCCGAACCCGGTGCCGTTCAGTATCATCGGGCTCCAGACCGTATCCTGCGTTCCCTCCAGCTCGCGGATGATCTGGCGCAGGCTGACCAGGGCGTTCTTGTTTTCCAGCACCGGCCGGCAGTCGATCTCCACCGCCTTGAGCAGTTGGATCAGCGCCCAGGTCGCGCCACGCGATTCGTAGAACACATCGTCAATCTGCAACCACGGCGTGCGCACGTTCATTTCCGCGGGCCGCTGCGTCGACTGGGTGCCGTGCCGCTCCCCGCCCAGATCCGTGTTCACCCTCACCTGCCCCACCGAAGCGCTCAGGCGCTGCGACAGGCTCCCCAGGCGTTTCTCGACGATGGCGAGCCAGTCGCTGAGATTGTCCGCGCGGGCGTAGAACTGCGCGTCCTGGTCGTTGCCGTCGGTCAGCCGCTCGAGGTAGCGCTCGACCGACTCGATGCCCTGGCGGTATTCGCCCTCGGAGGACGGCAGCAGCCATGAGTCGTTGTCGAAGTTGAAGCGTGGCTCGGCAGCCTGCAGATCGGGATCCTCGGTGGATTGGGTCTGCGAGCGGCTGAAATCGTTGCGCAGCGCCTTGGCCGCGTCGCGAAGCTGGACCAGCACGCCGAACTCCCAATTGGGGATGTCGTCCATGAACACCGACGGGGGCAGGCGGTCGTTGGAGAGATACCCGCCGCGCTTTTCCAGCAGCGTCCGGCCGAGGGTGGCGACCGTGGCGGCGTAGGTTGCTCCGGTGACCTTTGCCTTGGCGGCGTCGCCGGTGAGCGCGGCAGCCGCAGCCCGGGGATCGAATGGCTCCGGCTCGTGATCCCACCACAACATGAGCGCGAGGTTCAGCACCAGGACGATGGCCAGGGCGGCGAGCGCAAGGCGGGGCAGCGCGGACGGGGCGCCCGCGAACGCGTCGGGATCGGTCATGGGAAGCTCCAGGCGGCCGGGATCGGACCGGCATTATAGGCCCCCGGCGCGCGGATCCGGCGCCGGGGGCCGCGGCCGCTTCACAGCGTGATCTGGCCGACCTTGGTGACCGCGGGGATGGCGGCGATCCGCTGGATGACCCGTTCCGGCAGGGGTGCGGAGATCTCGAGCACGGCAATCGCCTTGTCGCTGCCGCTCACCACGCCGAGCTGCATGCGGGCGATATTGACGTTCTCCTCGCCGAGGATCTGTCCGAGCGCGCCGACCACGCCGGGGCGATCCGCGTGCCGCGTGAGCAGAAGATTGCCTTCCAGGAAGGCTTCCAGCGCATAGTCGTTGATGAGCACCAGCCGCGGGTGCCGTTCATCGAACAGCGTGCCCGCGAGCGTGACCGAATCGCCGCCGCCGTGCCCGGTCAAGCGCACCATGGTGAGGTACTCGCGGGTCTGCGCGCTGCGCGACTCCGTGAGAGTCACGCCCTGCCGGCGCGCCACGTGCAGCGCGTTTACCGGATTCACCGGCAGCGACAACCGGCCCTGGAGCAGGCCGACCAGCGCGTGCGCGGCGATCGGATGCGAATCCAGCTCGGCCGCGCGGCCGTGCAGCGTGAGTTCGACGCGATCGATCGGCCCGGCCAGCATCAGCCCGAGCAGCTTGCCCAGCCGCGTAGCCAGTGCCTGGTAGGGCTGGAGGCGCTTCAGCGCCTCGGAGGAGATGCGTGGCAGGTTCACCGCGTTGATCGCTTCCCCGCTGCGCAGGAAGACCGCGATCTGCCGGGCGATCTCCACGCCCACGGCCACCTGCGCCTCGGCCGTGGAGGCGCCCAGGTGCGGGGTGAATGCGATGTTCTTCACGCCCAGCAGCGGCGAGCCCTTGGGGGGCTCGTTCACGAATACGTCGAGGGCAGCACCGGCCAGGTGGCCGGACTCGACCGCCTGCCTGAGCGCTTCCTCGTCGACGATGCCGCCGCGCGCGCAGTTCACCAGGCGCGCGCCGCGCTTCATCTTCGCCAGTCGCGCGGCATCGAGCAGGCCGCGGGTCTTGTCGTTGAACGGGCAGTGGATGGTGACGTAGTCCGACTGCGCCAGCAGATCGTCCAGTGCCAGCGGCGTGACGCCATCGTCCTCGAAAACCTCGGCGGTGACGAACGGATCGTGGGCGACCACGTGCATCTTCAACCCCTGGCAACGCGAGGCGACGATGCGGCCGATGTTGCCGTAGCCGACGATGCCGACGGTCTTGCCGGTGATCTCCGAGCCGACGTAGGCATTTCGCTTCCACTCCCCGGCACGCACCGAGGCGTCCGCGCCCGGCAGATGCCGCGACAGGGACATGATGTGCGCGACCGCCAGCTCGGCGGTGGTGGTGGCGTTGGCGTCGGGTGTGTTGAGCACGACGATGCCGCGCTCGGTGGCGGCTTCGACGTCGATGTTGTCCACGCCGATGCCGGCTCGGCCGATGACACGCAGCGCGTCCGCGCCGCCGAGCATGTCGGCGGTGACCTTCACGGCACTGCGCACCACGAGCGCGGCGGCGCCGCGCAGGCGCTCCTTGACGGCAGCGGCGTCCAGCCCGGTGGCGAAATCCACGTCCATGTCGGGCTGCTCGCGCAGCCAGGCGACGCCCTCGTCCGCGATGGCGTCGGCGACGAATATCTTGTGCTTTTGCATGGGTTCGATCCGATGGATGCGTACGGTTCAGGCTGCGGCTTCGAGCATTGCCTGGGCAAAGGCCCAATCCAGCCACGGCAGCAGTGCCTGGATGTCGGCGCTGTCGACGGTCGCACCGGCCCAGATGCGCAGGCCGGGCGGGGCGTCGCGGTAGGAGCCGATGTCGTAGGCCACGCCGTCCTTGTCCAGCAGCGCGACGATCTTCTTCACCACCGCGGACTGGGCGTCCGCGGCGAGGGCCGCAAAGCGCGCATCCGCCACCCGCAGGCACACCGAGGTGTTCGAGCGCGTGGCCGGCACGCGCGCCAGGAACTCCACCCACGACGTCGCCGCGACCCAGCGTTCGAGTGCGGCGAAGTTGGCGTTCGAACGCGCAATCAGCGCCGGCAGGCCGCCAATCGACTCGGCCCAGCCGAGCGCGTCGAGATAATCCTCCACGCACAGCATCGAGGGCGTGTTGATGGTCTCGGCCTCGAATATGCCGCGGATCAGCTTGCCGCCCTTGGTGAGGCGGAACACCTTGGGGATCGGCCAGGACGGGGTATGGCTCTCCAGCCGCGCGACTGCGCGCGGAGACAGGATCAGCATGCCGTGCGCCGCCTCGCCGCCGAGCACCTTCTGCCAGCTGTAGGTGACCACGTCGAGCTTGTCCCAGGGCATGTCCATCGCGAACACGGCCGAGGTCGCGTCGCAAATCGTCAGGCCCTGGCGATCCGCGCGGATCCAGTCGCCGTCGGGTACCTTCACTCCGGAGGTGGTGCCGTTCCAGAGGAACACCACGTCGCGATCCGCGCCCACCTGCGACAGGTCGGGCAGCTCGCCGTAGTCGGACTTGATCGTGCGCACGTCGGGCAGGCGCAACTGCTTGACGACATCCGTCACCCAGCCGTCGCCGAAACTCTCCCACGCCAGGACATCCACGCCGCGGGCGCCGAGCAGCGTCCACAACGCCATCTCCACCGCGCCCGTGTCGGACCCGGGGACGATGCCGATGAAGTAATCCGCGGGCACGCCGAGCAGCGCACGGGTGCGGTCGATTGCAGCCTGGATCCGGGCCTTGCCCGGCTTGGCGCGATGCGAGCGGCCGACCAGGGCGGCGGCGAGGCACTGGGGTGACCATCCGGGCCGCTTGGCACACGGTCCGGACGAAAAAAACGGCCGCTGAGGCCGTGCTGACGGCTTCATAACCAGGACATCTCCTCGATTAGAAGAAGGATACGGTGCGAGTACAATCGCGGGGCGGTAATTTTAGTGCGGCGCAGCAAAGAGTCAAACCAGGCGCGGCCGCGCGCTGGTCAGCTCATGTACCGAAATCTCGACCATCAGTTCGTTCGCGATCGCCTCGAAGCGCTGCATCAGTGCTTCCACGACCATGTCGCTCGGCGCGCTCAATACGGCGCGGGCGCGGAAGATCGTCTCGCCCGACCAGGGCGCGGATTCGCAGCGTGTGTCCAGTTCCTCGATGCTGATGCCGGCGGTGGCCACCGCCTCGGCCACCTTCTGCACCAGCCCCGGCCGATCCTGGCCGGTGAATTCCAGGCGGATGGTGCGCCGCATCGGATGTTCGATCGGCGTGCGGACGCTGTCGACGCTGACGCGCAGGCCGCGCGCCCGCAACTCGCCCAGGTCGTGCTCCAGCGCGACGACTTCGTCGTCAGGCACGCTGATCAGCACGATCCCCGCGAACTGGTTGCCGAGCCGTGACATGCGGCTTTCGGTCCAGTTGGCGCCGCGCGCAAGCAGCGTGCCGGACAGCGTCTCGACCAACCCGGGGCGGTCCGGTCCCATGATGCTGAGAATGAGCGTGGAAGGCATGCGTGCGCCCGGAAATGCCGCCGGTTCGACTGCCGAATCAGTTTGCCCAAGCTTCCATCGGCGGACAAGTGCATACCAGGGTGCGATCGCCATGCAGGTTGTCGACTCGCGCAACCGGCGGCCAGTACTTGTCCTGGCGCGCGTCGGGCAGCGGGAAGAACGCCTGCGCCCGAGGATAGGGGCGCTGCCATTCCTGCAGCAGCAGATCGTGCACATGCGGGGCATGCCGCAGCGGGCTGTCCGCGGCGGCCAGCGCGCCACTCTCGACGGCGGCGATCTCGGCGCGGATGGCGATCATCGCTTCGCAGAAGCGATCCAGTTCCTCGCGCGACTCGCTTTCGGTGGGTTCGATCATGAGCGTGTCCGCCACCGGGAAGGACATCGTCGGCGCATGGAAGCCGAAGTCCACCAGGCGCTTGGCGACATCCTCGACCGTGATGCCGATGCGCTTGAAGGCGCGCAGATCGATGATGCACTCGTGCGCCACCAGCCCATGCGCCCCCGAGTACAGGATCGGGAAATGCGGCGCCAGCCGGCGGGCGATGTAGTTGGCGTTCAGGATCGCGACCTGGGTCGCGCGCCGCAGGCCGGCGGCACCGGCCATGCGCATGTACATCCAGGGAATGGTGAGAATCGCCGCCGAACTCCATGGCGCGGCGGCGATGGCGCCGATCGTGCCGGCCGGCGAGGCGGCGGGATTCACCCCTTCCACCACCGGGTGATCCGGCAGGAACGGCGCCAGATGCGCGCGCACTCCGATGGGCCCCATGCCCGGACCGCCGCCGCCGTGCGGAATGCAGAAAGTCTTGTGCAGGTTCAGGTGCGCGACGTCCGGCCCGATGTCGCCGGGCCGGGCGATGGCCACGAGCGCGTTCATGTTCGCACCGTCCATGTACACCTGGCCTCCGTGGCCGTGCACCACCTCGCACAACCGGCGGAACGACGGCTCGAACACGCCATGGGTGGAAGGATAGGTGATCATCATCGCCGCCAGTTCCGCCCTGTGGGCCGCGGCCTTGGCCTGAAGATCGTCCAGGTCCACGTTGCCCTGTGCGTCGCAGGCGACCACGACGACCTTCAGCCCCGCGAGCGCGGCACTGGCGGGGTTGGTCCCGTGCGCGGACGCCGGGATGAGGCAGATGTCGCGCCCGGCTTCGCCGCGCTGCGCATGGTAGCGACGGATCACCAGCAGACCCGCGTACTCACCCTGGGAGCCTGCGTTCGGTTGCAGCGAGAAGGCATCGAATCCGGTCACTGCGCACAACATGGATTCCAGGTCGGCGAATAACTGCTGATAGCCCTGCGCCTGCTCCAGCGGCGCGAATGGGTGCAGATGGGCGAAGTTGCGCCAGGTCAGCGGCAGCATCTCGGAGGCCGCGTTGAGCTTCATCGTGCACGAGCCGAGCGGAATCATGGCCCTGTCCAGGGCGATGTCGCGCCCCGCGAGCCGGCGCAGGTAGCGCAGCATCGCGGTCTCGGAGTGGCAACTGGAAAATACCGGGTGGGTGAGGAAGGTGCTCGAACGCACCAGGCCAGCCGGAATGCACGCGGCCACCCCGGCGTCGATCTCGTCCATCGGCGGCAGCGTACCGGGGCGCGGGGCGAACACGGCCCAGAGCTTCTCGACATCGGCGCGGCCCGTGGTTTCGTCGAGCGAGATCCCGAGCCGATCGGCGTCGATCACGCGCAGGTTGATACCGGACTCGCGTGCCCTGGCGGCGATTCGCCGCGCCATGTTCGGCGCGCGCACTTCCAGGGTGTCGAAGAACGCCTGCGAGCCGAGCGCGTAGCCGAGCCGCTCCAGGCCGGCGGCAGCGATTCGTGCCATGCGGTGCACGCGCGCGGCGATGCGGGTCAGCCCTTGCGGGCCGTGGTAGACCGCGTAGAACGCCGCGATCACCGCCAGCAGCACCTGCGCGGTGCAGATGTTGGAAGTCGCCTTCTCGCGGCGGATGTGCTGCTCGCGGGTCTGCAGCGCCAGGCGCAGCGCCGGGCGGCCGTGCGCATCCACCGACACGCCGATGATCCGGCCCGGCGTCTGGCGCTTGAACTCGTCGCGGGTGGCGAAGAAGGCCGCGTGCGGGCCACCGTAGCCCATCGGCACGCCGAAGCGCTGCGCCGAGCCGACGACGATATCGGCGCCCATCTCCCCCGGGGGCTTGAGCAGCACCAGCGCGAGCAGATCCGACGCCACGGCAAGGATCGCTCCGCGCGCGTGCAACCCG